>JACIXY010000109.1 GCA_014360195.1 Bacillota bacterium | reverse complement strand
TACTGATTGCCGCTTTGATGTCCCGGCCACGCTCCCTTCGCATATGAACGGAACGCGGCCGGATCCGACACTCCCACCGGCAGGCGCCAGGCGCCTCCGGTGGGACCATTGCGATCAGCGCGGGACCGCAAATGACCGAGCATTCCAATTCCATTCTGACGGCAACCGGGATCTGCAAATATTTCCCTGGGGCAACCGCGCTCGACAATGTCGATTTTGACTTGCGGCGGGGGGAGATCCTCGCGCTCTTGGGCGAGAACGGCGCGGGCAAGTCGACGCTGGTGAAATGCCTAACGGGAGCCTACCGCCGCGACGCCGGTGCAATCACACTCGACGGACGGGAGATCGACCCGAGAGACACGCGCGCTGCGCAGTCGCTCGGCATCGGCACGGTCTACCAGGAGGTCAACCTGCTCGGGAACCTCACTGTGGCGGAGAACCTCTATCTCGGCCGCCAGCCGCGCAGGTTCGGGCTGGTCGATAGCCGGCGCATGAATGCGGACGCCCGCGAACTGCTGCTCGGCTATGGGATCGACATCGACGTCAGGCAGGAACTTTCCGTCTACTCCGTCGCGATCCAGCAGGTGGTGGCGATCGCGCGTGCGGTCGATCTCTCCGGCAAGGTGCTGATCCTCGACGAGCCGACCGCCAGTCTCGACGCGCAGGAAGTGGCCATGCTCTTCCGCATTATGCGCGAGCTGAAGGCGAAGGGCCTCGGCATCGTCTTCATCACGCATTTTCTCGGACAGGTCTACGAGGTTGCCGATCGTGTCACCGTCCTGCGCAATGGCTGCCTCATCGGCACGCGCGACATCGCATCGCTGGACCGCAAGGCGCTGATTTCGATGATGCTGGGCCGCGAGCTCGAGGCGGTGGAGAATAGCCATGACGGTGCAGCGCGCTCCGAGGGCGAAGTCCGCTTCCGGTTCGACGGTTATGGCCGGCGAGGGCGCATTCATCCGTTCGACCTCGAG
>JACIXY010000108.1 GCA_014360195.1 Bacillota bacterium | reverse complement strand
GCGGTGCTTGCGGCAGCTGCCGGGCAGGGATTACCTCCAGCGGTTGTCCTTGGCTCTGTCCTTGTGTTTCGCTCTGCCGAGCACGTCCGGGTCCTGAGCACGTGCGATCTGGACGGTGACGGACACCTCGACATCATCTGGGGTGACCGTCAGTACCTAGGGCTACTATGGGGGCAAGAAGGCGGCATGTTCCGAGAGGGAATGCCAAGCCCGTACTCCTTCCATGTAGGTCCCCGGAGGGATGGCTTCCGCGACATCCAGCCGGTGGGTGACTTCTTTCCCCTCCTCGGTACTGTAGGGGACCTGGATGGTGACGGGGACCTGGATGTCGTTGTGGCGGTGATCAACACCGAAACGGGGTTCCACGAGCTCATCGTGTTCGAGAACAAGGGGCATCGTTTCCTGTGGAGGGCTCAGGCCCTGGAGCTTCCTCTGCCCGGTAGGGATGAGTCCGGACTCCACATTCGTATTTGGGCCCTCTCGACAATTAACCCTCGGGGCAGCCAACTTGATCTGGTGCTCGGGGTGCGCACTACCCAGGCGTGGGAGGTGTGGCAGCTTAGGGGAACAGGCCCTTTCCAGTGGGCGCCCCCGGAGCTTGTGCTGGGAATCCCTGCCGGAGCAAGATCAATGCGGCTCGATTACGTCAATGGGGATGCGATCCCTGACATCGTTGTAGTCCGTGATCCAGACGAAGTCGGGGTGATGATTGGGCAATACCGCGGCTTCAAACCGACTTTCTCCGAGCCCGTCTGGCTCCGCTCCGTCCTGGGCGAAGTCCTGCAGGTGAAGCTCGTGGATGTGGACAACGACGGCCTGGTGGACCTCGTCGTGCTTACATCCAAGGGGGTTGAAGTCTGGTTCCAGCGGGACAGCTCTTTTGTCCTCGGTCCGGTCATCGAGAGGGAGCCGTGGGGTACAGAGATTCACCTGGGTGACTTCAATGGGGATGGGATGGTTGATATCCTCTTCCCTGT
>JACIXY010000107.1 GCA_014360195.1 Bacillota bacterium | reverse complement strand
CCGGTGGACACCGCAGGCGTCTATGCCAGCGCCGCGTACCCCGCCTACTCCGCGAACGACAAGGTGGTCCTGGCAACAGTTGAAGACTATGGCGACGCCATGCTGGGGAGCGTGCTGGCCTGTTTCCTGAATGCTCCGCTCCTTGTCACCTCCGCCCAAGATGAGGACCTCCAAAAGGTGAGGGCTCTGTTGGTGGGGGAGAAGGGCCTTGGAGTCCGGAAGGTCTACGTCGTCGGTCGTTTGGCCGCGCTCCGGTGCGATTGGAAGGGACGCTTGGGGGCCCAGGAAGTGGAGATCCTCAGGCCCTCCGCCTTCTATGACCTCTCTGCTTACTCCCGGGAGCTCGCCCTCCACCTCCTCCGGGAGCTCGGGGCCAAGGGGGTCGTCTTCGCCCCGGTGGACTATCCGAGCTTGTTTGTTGCCGCCGAATACGCGTCCTTTAATCGCATGGCCCTTGTCGCCGTCCGGGAGGAGGTTTTGGCCGATTACCACAACGCCTTCCGTGCCCTAACGGATGATCTCGTCCTCATCGGCCTCACGTCTGAGCTTGAAAAGCTCGATACCGATGATCTCCGCTTCCAGAACGTGATCAAGGCGCGTGATCCCGCCTCGCTTTCCCATGAGGTCGCCGAGAGGATCGCCGCGAAGATCCGAGGCTATGGAATCCCGGTCAACGCGATAATAGTCACCACGCGCTGGGCCCATGGCCTGGGGGTAATCCCATTCGCTTACCGCTCCCTGTGGCCCGTGTTGATGACGGAGCCGGGGGAGATCCCAGAGGAGGTCATCTCCTTCCTCACCGAGCACAACGTGGAGAAGCTTTGGCTCGCCGGCGACGAAACCGACTTCTCTGACGACGTGGTCGATGAGTACTACAGGATCCAATGCAGCTACTTCGAGGGGCTGAAAGCGTCTTATCCTAAGGGCGACTGGCCCCTTAAAGTGAGTGGTGACGTAGGGGCAATGTTGGATCTCACCGTGTCA
>JACIXY010000106.1 GCA_014360195.1 Bacillota bacterium | reverse complement strand
CCCTTCACTGGGGTTCGACAGTGGTAGGGACATGCCAGCTCTCCGGGGTCCGAAGATGCTAGATTCCTTGGTGACTTTCATCGGAGCGGCCCGCCGAAAAGCCGGGAATGTGTAGACACTAAATTTTGACGTATAGCTCTTGACAGAAGTCAGCGACAACGCTACAGTGTGGACATGTACATCCGGCAGATCTCACGGGTGGGCAAGGATGGTACCCGGGTTCGGTACCTGCAGCTGGCGCATAAGGTGCGCGATCCTGAGACCGGAAGGCCCCGCGACCAGATCCTCTGCCACCTGGGTCGGGAGGACCAGATCGACAAGGCACAGCTCAAGCGGCTCATCCGGTCCCTGGCCCGGTTTCTCGATCCGGCCGACCGAGCCCAGGTGAACGCCGAACTTCAGGGCCTGGGCAAGGACCTGGGAGTGGAGAAGGACCTCGCCTACGGGGGCTCCTACGTGCTGGAGGCCATGTGGAGGAGGCTGGAGCTTAACAAGGTCCTGGAGGCCCTCCTTCGCCAGCGAAAGTACGAGATCGACCTGGAGCGGCTCATCTTCGCCATGGTGGCGAGCCGGGCGCTTTCGCCCTGCTCCAAGCTTGCCCTGGAGCGGTGGGTGGGCCGAAAGGTGCACATCGAGGGGCTCCCGGAGGTATCCGTCCACGCTCTGTACCGGGCCATGGACTTCCTGATCGAGCACGCAGAAGCGATCCAGCAGGAGGTGTTCTTCTCCACGGCGAGCCTGCTCAACCTGGAGGTGGACCTCCTGTTCTTTGACACCACGACCACGTACTTTGAGATCGAGGGGGAGGACGACTTCCGGCGCTACGGGCATTCCAAGGACCGGCGAGGGGATCTTCCGCAGATAGTGATTGGGCTGGCGGTGACCAAGGAGGGGATCCCGGTGAGGTGTTGGGCGTGGCCGGGGAACACCTGCGATGCCGGGGTGGTGGAGGAGGTGCAAAGTGACCTGGCGGGGTGGAGGCTGAATCGGGTGGTGTGGG
>JACIXY010000105.1 GCA_014360195.1 Bacillota bacterium | reverse complement strand
CCAGGGGTCGGCTTCTGGTCCCTGTTGTTCAGCGCCTTGCCCCTGGCAAGCGAGGCCGCCATCCCGACAATACAGAGCAGGGCGAAGAAGACGAAGATGGCGGTGAGGCTGCTCATGAACGCAGGATAGAGCGGAGGTGTAATCTGGACAGGCCCGACGTAAACCGCGAGTACCATCATCGCAAAGCCCATGCTCAGCGTCTGCCCGACCTGGCGCATCGTAGCGAGCGTCCCCGACGCAACCCCCAGGTACTTCTTCTCGACCGCACTCATTATCGCGTTAGTGTTCGGGGTGATGAAGAGCGCGAAGCCGAATCCGAGCCCTGCCAGGTTCGCCACTATCAGCAACTGGGGCGTCTCTGTTGAGATTGTAGCCAGCGCAAAGAGCCCTGCAGAGATGATCGCCATCCCCGCAGAGGAGATCAGCCTTGGCTCGACCCTGTCCGAGAGCCTGCCTGCGATGGGGGAGAGGAAAGCCTGCACTATGGGCTGGGACAGGAGGATCAACCCTGCGCCCTGGGGATCGAGCCCCCTCACATACTGCAGATACAGGCTCATCAGGAAGGTGACCGCGGAGGTGGACGCATAGTTGATCAGCGCCGCGAGGTTCGAGAGGGTGAATACCCTGTTCCCCCTGAAGAGCCTTATGTCAAGGACAGGGCTCCTCGCAGAGGACTCGTACTTGATGAACGCGACGAGCCCGATGAGCCCTGCTGCCAACAGCACTCCCCCGGCGTACGACGGGAGGATCGAGAACCCGTAGATCGTCGAGACGAGCATGAAGCCGTATATCGCCGAGCCAACGAAGTCGAAGCTCTCGCCCTTCGCCTCCCTCCACTCCCCCCTCATCGACGTTGATGTAAGGAGTAGGACTAGCGCCATGAGCGGGACGATCACGAGGAATATCGAGCGCCACCCGAGGTTATAGGTCAGCAGCCCGCCGAGGAACGGCCCCGCGGAGAGCCCGGTGTACACCGAAGCCGAGTTTATCCCCAGCGCCTTGCCGCGCTCGCCTGGGGGAAAGACGCTGGTGATC
>JACIXY010000104.1 GCA_014360195.1 Bacillota bacterium | reverse complement strand
ACCGGCCCGAGTCACCCCCACCACCGGCCAGGGCAGGCCGCGTTGTCCTCTTCCCACAGTGGTCGCATTGCCGTCGGCACCGGCCCCGCGCCGGAAGGCGCGTCGGTAACATCCATCACCCCTGGAGTCTTGACAGGGGACAGACGGATCGCTACCATGACCCCCGTATCCGCCTAAGAGGGAGGTGGTGTACCGTAAGAAGAGGACAGACGTTCTTGCGGGATTTCGGGATCCCGAATGTGCGGAAGGCAGTACAAACCGAAATTGACCTAGGTACAAGGAGGATGGATCCATGAAGCGGGCTCTCGCGATTGCAGTAGCGCTTTGTACGATCGGCTTTGCAGGCTTCTCTCAGATCGCCCTCAAGGGCAGCTGGACGGCCACGGCGTGCATTCTTCCGTCACCGATCACCCTTAGCAGCACCCTCAGCCTGACCTACACGGTCGGCGGGTTTGACATCACGAGCACGACTGGCTTTGCGGCGTCCGGGCTGATCAGCCAGCAGTTCGCCCTGAAGGGCGTGTTCGGGCCGTTCTCGATCACCGGCAACATGTGGTTTGAGGCCAACGTCCCTGAGTACATGGGCAGCCGCCTCGTCACGGCGTTCGACTTCGGCGGGATCAACATCGGCCTGAAGGTTCTGCACTGGGACACTGACTACAACGCCAACTTCTTCACCAGCACCGCCGTGTTCCCGTTCAACCGGCCGTTCCGTGAGTACCCGATCCTTGTCGCCAGCCCGTGTGCGCAGACCGGCAGCTTCGGGATGATGTACATCCTGACTGCAGGCGTCGCGCCGCTCAACGTCCGGGCGTCGTTCGTGGACTGCTGCACGGGCACCAGCCTCTATGACCTCTACCTCTGGCTGGACAAGACCCCGTTGTGCTGCGGCATCGAGTACACGACCGAGATCCACTTCACGAAGGTCGGTGGGTTCGACTACATCTCGTTCTCCGGGATCAACGTCCCGCTGTGCTGCGGCATCACCTTGGATGTCACCGTCACCTACGGCGTGGACTACAAGGACC
>JACIXY010000103.1:518-1043 GCA_014360195.1 Bacillota bacterium | reverse complement strand
CTGGGAGAAGGCCACGAGCCTCAGCAGATCTTCGTCGGCGGGACGTAACCGCCCATCCGCACCCTTATACGAGAGGAAAAGGAGCCGGTCACATCCGAGCCCGAGGACGTCGGCGGTATAGTCCTTCACCTGAGCCATTCCATCCCTCAGGAGAAGAATGTTAGCCGTCACCGGGAAGGGGTATCGGGTGGCGCCCGCCAGGACCGCCCTCCATTCCCCCTTTCCCACGGATACCGACAGGGAACTTATGGAGCTGCAGGACGGGATGACATCGGGAAGCGTGGCGTTGGTGGTGATCGTGACGGAAAACCCCTCTGCAGAGGCTATCTCGGTGAACAAACGGATTCCCGGGTGCAGGAAGGGCTCTCCCCCGCCGAGGGCAACAGCATCGAAGCCATCACGCCTGCACCTGGAGAGTACGTCCCGGAACACAGAAAGCTCCATGTAGTCGGCGGAACGGGGTCGGGGGCAATAAGCGCAGGCGAGGTTGCAGTCCGTGGTGACCTCGAGGGAAGCCACCTTCAT
>JACIXY010000103.1:0-508 GCA_014360195.1 Bacillota bacterium | reverse complement strand
GAGGGCCTCCATCGCCTCGACGGCTTCAGGGGTGTATGTCGAGCGGGCTTCCTCCACGTATCGTTCGAGCCTCTCAAGCAGCGCTGGTATGTGCCACGTGAGGCGCACCAATTCCAGGCAGTACTGGAACCTCTGGTAAAGGTGCTCCACGCTGGCCTCGAGCAACCCGAGCAGGCGCTCGGCGGTGTCATGTCTTACGGACAGGGACAGCAGACACCATCCCGGCAGGTCTTCCGAAGCCACGGCGTCCGGGCGCAGCGTGTCCAACAGGTACTTCGCCACCGCCTGCAGTTCGGAATCCACTCCCTCAAGCAGTTTCCGCCACTTTTCGGTGTGGGACTGTACCCACTTGTGTCCCAGCCGAGACCTCTCGAACTGGGCCGACCCCTTGAAGTCACAGCAAGCTCCGTCGATGAGCCGTCCTCTGTGGTCAAGGATTGGGCGGGGCAGGTCGATGTGCACGTCGGGGAAACTGAGGGTGTCTCTTATGTCCCGGACGTAGTCCTCC
>JACIXY010000102.1 GCA_014360195.1 Bacillota bacterium | reverse complement strand
TAGATTCGACCGATACGAGCCAGAACTGACCGTCAGACCGGAGCACTTCCTCTAGGGTTACACCCCACGCCCAACTCGGCCCCAGGTTATCCACGATGATCGTGTACGTCAGGTACTCGCCCGCACGTACCTCGCCATCCGGCTTCCCAAACTTCACGATGCGCAAGTCCGCCTTGCTCATCACATAGTTGCCTATGGTGACCGAGTTGTTCGTCTCATCCGGATCGTCCGTGTCGCTCTCGACAACGGCCGTGTTCTCGATCGTCGTCCCGGGCTCAACGTCCGCATCCACCCGCACCCAGACGTAGAACGATTTGCTCGCCCCAGCAGGCAGGTAGCCACAATCGGCCTCGCCCGTCTGGGCGTCATAGGCGCAATCCCCGTTGGTCAACTCAAAGGCTACTTGGTCATCCAGCACATCCGTCACGACCACGTCCCGAGCATCGGATGGCCCGTTGTTCGTCACCGTGATCTCGTAACGAATCTGCTCGCCGGCATACACCTTCTCCGGCAAGCCCACCTTCTGGATCGCCAAGTCCGCCGCGGTGCCCACGGTCACATCCACCGAGGCGCTGTTGTTGCTGGTAACCGGGTCGTAAGTATCCACGATGTTCACGTCCACTTGGTTGGTGAGGACGGTTCCATCGGGCGTCGCCGGGTCAATCAGCACGTCCACAAACACCAAAATCGGGGTCGAACCTGTCGGTGCGACATCTCCCAACGGGCAGAAGAGCGCATTCGAGCCTTCCGTAACGTCGCAAGGCTGCGGCACTGTGCCCGTCACATCCGGCAGGATGACTTCCGCATCCACCACATGCATCCAAGTGGGGATAAAGTCCCGCAGGATGACGTTCTGCGCCACCGAAGGCCCTGCGTTGTACACCTGGATCTCATAGTGCATTATCGTTCCCGCCACCGGCGTGCCAATGGCAAACTTGAGCACCGATAGATCCGCCACAGCGCCTACGGTGGTCAAATTCGTGGCATAGTTGTTCGCGTTTAGCGGGTCAAAGATGTCGCTGTAGACCAGGACATCGTTCTCAAGGATCGTCCCCGCCGCTATCCAGGAGGGCACATCCACCATGACGACTACCGTC
>JACIXY010000101.1 GCA_014360195.1 Bacillota bacterium | reverse complement strand
GGGGCATTTCCAGGACGTTTCAGAACGTTGAGCTCTTCCGGGGCCAGACCGTCATCGACAACGTCCTTCTTGGACTGCACGCTGCAGGCACCGTCGACATAATCCGCGGGGCGCTCCGGGGTCGCGGGGTGCGCGAGGAGGAGGCTCGCCTGCGAGCCAGGGCGGCCGAGGTCCTGGGTATGCTTGGCATCGCCGGGTATGCGCCCAGACTTGCTTACGGCCTGCCCTACGGCGTCCAGAAGCTGGTGGAGCTTGCACGGGCGCTCGTGTCGCGGCCCAGGCTTCTTCTTCTCGATGAGCCTGTGGCCGGGATGAACTCCGCAGAACGGGTGGAGCTGGCGAAAATCATCAAGAGAATACGGGACGAGCTCGGGGTCACAGTCCTTCTCGTGGAACACGACATGTCGATAGTCATGGGGCTTTGCGACAGGATCACCGTGATGAACTTCGGCAGCAAGATCGCCGAAGGAACACCCGTTGAGGTTCAGCATGATCCGCAGGTTATCGAGGCCTACCTCGGGGAGGATGCCCAGAATGCTCCGGCTTCTTGACGTTGACGTTTACTACGGCATGGTTCTTGCGCTGCAACAGATTTCCATCGAGGTGCCCGAGGGGGAGATCGTGGCGCTCCTCGGGGCGAACGGAGCCGGGAAGACCACCACCTTGCGGGCGATATCCGGCGTCGTGCGGCCGAGGAGCGGCAGGATCGAGTTCATGGGCGATCGCATCGACGGCTCGGCGCCGGAGCGCATCGTTTCAATGGGGATCGTGCAGGCGCCCGAGGGCCGCCAGGTGTTCCCGGAGTTGTCCGTGAAGGAGAATCTTCTCATTGGGACATACGCACGGCGCGACCGCAGGGCGATCGCCCGGGATTTCGAGAGGGTCTACGCCCATTTCCCGGTGCTAAAGGCGCGGGAGCGCCAGGCGGCAGGTACCCTGTCCGGCGGGGAGCAGCAGATGCTTGCCATCGGGCGCGCCCTCATGGCCCGTCCGAGGGTGCTCCTTCTCGACGAGCCGTCCCTCGGGCTTGCTCCGCTCGTGACAAGGCAGATATTCGAGATCATCAGGGCTCTCAATGCAGAAGGTACGACCATCCTTCTGGTGGAGCA
>JACIXY010000100.1 GCA_014360195.1 Bacillota bacterium | reverse complement strand
GGTGAACTTCCAGCCGAGGTCAAGCGTCGGGCTGCTCATACCAGGCGTGAGCGGCAGCACCCAGCTGATCGTGGCGTTGAGGTTGGACATGACCGGGATCGAGGCACTTCCCCGGAACGAGGAGAGATCGAAGAGACCGGTCCCGCCAATGTCGAACCACGCGGTCATGGTCACCGTGTACTGCCCGCCGCAGCAGCCGGCGCCGCAGAACTTGATCGTGGCGTACTCGTCGCCGTAGTAGAGGAACGGGATGTACCAGCTCGGGTAGCTGCAGTCCTCATACGGAGGCGGCGCAAGGAGCGTTCCGAACTCCAGCAGGCCGCAGTCGCCCCACGAGCAGGACAACTTGAACCCGTAGATCTCGAGCCCGGCGAACTCAAACTGCTGCCAGCCAATGATATCAGCGTATAGGGTTATGCACGCCTCGCCGAACCCGGCGAACTTGGGCTTCAGGGTCACTGTCTTCTCGGTAACCGTGAACGTCACGTTGAGGTCGAAGGAGATCCCGCAGCACCAGCTGAAGAAGTTCACGACGTCAAACGAGACGTAGTCGAACCCGGCCTTGGTGAAGGAGAGCTCCATGTCGTACTTGATGTCGCAGCACAGCTCGACACCCGTCATGGTGAGAGTGACGTCCCCGAACTCGATCCCAGTGCAGCAATCCTCGAAGGTCACTGCGAGGTCAATCGGGTCCACGCCGAGCGTGAACGTGTACAGCATGTGGGACTCGGTCTGCGCCGCGAGGCAGCCCCACGGGCACTCATACGGATAGGCCCAGTGCTGCACCTTGAGGCCGATGTTCACGCCCGCGAAATCGAACGCCGTCGCCACGCTGGCCGACTTGTAGGCCGGCGGGGTGACCGTGTAGTCTGTGGAGACATCTACGCCGTTAACGCACTCATAGCAGCGGATCGCGGTCACGCCGGCGTTGAACGCCATGCTCCCATCAATCGTCAACGGCCCGAAGGCGCCCTTGATCCCGAACGCCTGTTCGGTGAACCCGAACTGCGTGCCGGTTGTCACCTGATCCGTATCCCCGAACGAGGTCTTGCTCGTGATGTCCCAGCCCCCGATGTTCGTCTTCAGGTTGAGGACCGAGGACTTGGCTGCC
>JACIXY010000010.1 GCA_014360195.1 Bacillota bacterium | reverse complement strand
GAACGGCTGGTCCCCAGGGCACCAGAATTTGCGTGTGGGTGGTCCCCAGGGGACCAACCTCGCGGGCAACCTGGTCCCTGGTGCACCACCCCCGGCGGCGGCCGAGGCGTCCTGGTCACGAGAGGACCAGGACGTGGTGCCAGGCTGGTCCCCGGAGGACCATCTTCACGCGGGACCTGGTCCCTGGTGCTCCACCTTGCCGGGTTTCGGCGAGGAAGGGCTGCGGGGGTGGTTCCCGGAGGACCAGGTTCCAAGCCGGGCTGATCCCCGTAGACCCGGGCTTGTCCACAACGTGGTGCTCTGAGCACCGGGAACCTGCGACTATGGGTAACCAGGCTCCAACTCGGAAGTTGCGTGCGACGTGAAGGACATGGACTGCGGGCGTGCTAGCTGTGCGCCCGCGGAGATCGTGTTGGCTGCGGAGTTGGGTATCTACGAATAACCCACGCTTAGCACTGGTAACGGAGAGGGCCCAAGTGAGGGTACGTGGAGACTGTTGAACTTCCCCAGCAGCTGCCAGTTTGGTCGAGCCCGGGGACGGCTGTGAGGCGCCTCAGCCGAATTGCGTTGCGATGATGTGGGAAAGATCAACAGTCTCTCGTACCCTCACATAGAGGAACTTGACCAGCCCCGGTGCCCATCCTGTCCCACTGAGAGATCATATTCCCTTTCGGCCAGCAGTATATATTTAGCAGGTACCGAGAAGGCTTGTCGAGGGGGATAGGGCATGTCCGACACCAACCAGGAGCTTGACCTGGAACTACTGAAGCGGACAAGGTCGGGGCAGGAGGCGGCGCGGGACGACCTAGTACGGAAATACGTTCCCATGGTAAGGCACATAGTGCGAGCCACAGCACCGGGCCTGCCCGGCTCGGAGTTCGAGGATCTCATGCAGGACGGGCTTCTTGGCCTGCTCGACGCCATCCGGCAGTATGATCTTGGCAAGCCCGGCGTGAAGTTCAGCTCCTTCGCATACCTGTGCGTCATCAGGAAGATATACAACAGCCTCCGGCGCCAGACCAGCAGCAAGCAGAGGGCCCTCAACCAGGCCATATCACTCTATTCATACGTGGATAGAGAGGAGACCAGGATGGTCCTGGACGTCCTCGCAGGCGACTACGTTGACCCTGAAGTCGTTGTGGAGAACCAGTGGGCCAGCGCCCGCGTGGAACAGGTCCTCCGAAGCCACCTCTCGATGCTTGAGTACGCGGTCACTGTGCTGCTTCTGCGTGGCTACACCACCGGGGAGATCGGCAGGGCCATGGGACTTGATCCGAAGTCAGTGGACAACGCGCGTACCCGCGTCAAGGCCAAGCTGCGGCGCCTCCTGCACAGGTATGGCTCCCTCGTCCATCCCGAGATCCCCGAGAAAGTGCGCAAGCGACGCGACCTTTGCGTGAAGGTCCGCGTGAGCCTCGCGCCCAGGTGTCGGGTCTCGCCCTTCCCTGGATGATTCTCTTTTGGCTGGGGCTATGATACAATACCAGTGCAATCTGGGGAGATATGTGTCGACTCAGGTCGGCATTTCGCATGCAAGAGTGGCATTGATGTGAGGCGGCGCGGCAGAGCGAAGGCACCGGCGCAGGGAGGATTTAGTTTGTACCTTAAGCGAATGGAGCTTTACGGGTTCAAGTCCTTTGCAGACAAGACGGAGCTTGAATTCTCACCAGGCGTGACTGCCATCGTGGGGCCAAACGGAAGCGGAAAGAGCAACCTCGCCGACGCCATCAGGTGGGTTCTCGGTGAGCAGAGCGCACGCATACTCCGGGGAACCCGGATGGAGGACGTTATCTTCGCCGGCTCGGGGGCGAGAAAACCGCTGGGGTTTGCCGAGGTCACCCTCGTCTTCGACAACGTGGACGGCGCGCTTCCCGTGGATTTCATGGAGGTTGCGGTGACGAGGCGCGTTTACCGCTCCGGCGAGAGCGAGTTCTCCATCTGTGGCACCCCCTGTCGTTTGAAGGACATCCAGGCCTTGTTCATGGATACGGGCGCAGGCAAGGAAGGCTACTCGATCATAGAACAGGGCAAGATCGACGCCATCCTTGGCGCGAGTTCCGATGAACGCAGGGCGTTTTTCGAAGAGGCTGCCGGGATACATAAGTATAAGGCGCGCAGAGCCGACGCGGTGAGACGGCTCGCGATTGCCGACGCCTGTGCTACGCGCGTTCGCGATGTGCTGGGTGAACTTTCAAGGCAGATGGAGCCGCTTGCGGCGAAGGCCGACGAGGCGAGGCGGTTCCAGGAGTGTAGCCAGGAGCTGGCCAGCCTCGAGGTGAGCCTCACCCTGGGGGAGTTCGACGCCCTGGAGGCGAGGAGGTCGGAGCTTGCGCGGGCTATCTCGGAGATCGATGAAAGGTTAGGCGAAGAGGGCTGTCTCCGGGAGTCGCTGGCAGAGGAGATCTCTCGTGACAGGGAGGCGCTCGCCTCGGTGGAGGAGGAGCGCGACCGGTTGCAGGAGCGGGCGGCTGCGCTCGCCGCCGAGATCGAGAAGGTGGAGGGCAAGATCTCGCTTGCCCGGGAGCGGGAGAAGATACAGGCTGCGCAGGCCCAGGCTCTTAGTGAGAGTATCGAGAAGGACAGGCAGCGGCTGGCGGCATGTGCGAGCGAGAGCGCCGCGAAATCCGCGCGGCTCGCCGAGATTTCATCCGAGCTCGATGCTGCCGCGCATGAGCTGGACTCGCTTCAAGCGGAGGACAGCGCCCTCGCTGAGAGGCAGAGGCTTTGCGAGCAGGCAGCCGAGAAGGTCAAGGCGGACATCATAGAGGTCCTCTCCGCCACGGCGGAGGCAAAGAACGAGCTGGCCAGGATGGCTCTGGAGGACGCCGCACAGGCAAGGCACCTGGAGCGCCAGAAGCGCGAGCTTGAGGCCGCACTCGCTGAACTCCGAGACGCTGAGAGCCTTGCTGCCCGTGAGGCTGCAAGGCGCGAGGAGCTTGCCGGGGGCGTTCGCCTTGCGTCCGCGGAGATAGCGGATCTCGAGCGCAGCCTCGGTGCGGCCCGGGAGAGGCTCAAAGGCCTCATGGCGGAGCGCCAGGAGGTCCAGGCGCGGGTGCGCGAGGCGTCGCTCCAGGTGGAAGCGCTGAGGAGGGTCGCCTCGGCGGGCGACTGGTATCCCCACGGCGCCCGCGCGGTGTTGGCGGCGGCGCGACGAGGCGAGCTTGCGGGGGTGGTGGGAGCAGTCGCCGACTGCATCAGGGTGCCCCGGGAGTACGAGCATGCCATCGAGTCAGCCCTTGGACAAGCTCTTTCTGATATTATCGTGGAAGGAGACGCCCACGCCAGGGCGGCGGTACAGTATCTTAAGAAACGGAGCCTCGGGAGAGCCACCTTCCTTCCCCTCGATCTCATCAGGCCGGGAGAGCTTGCGAGGGCGGAAGAGGCGGCTCTCTCCATGAATGGAGTGGTCGGGAGAGCATCGGCCCTCGTGTGGTGTGAAGACCGGGTGAGGACGGCCGTGGAGTATCTCCTCGGGCGCACCGTGGTCGTGAAGAACCTGGATGTTGCAGTGCGAGTGGCGCGCGCCACGAGCACGCGGCTGAAGGTGGTGACGATCGACGGGGACCTCGTGCTACCGGGCGGGGCGATTTCGGGGGGCAGCGGCCGGGGAAAGCGGCGAGAGACTCCGCTTGCGCTCAAGCGACGTCTTGCGGAGCTCGAGGAGAGCCTTGCCTCGCTTGCCGCAGCCGATGACGGGGCCGGGCTCGCTGTGGCGACGGCGCAGGAGGAGGTTTCGCGCCTTGAGAAGGCCCTTGAGGAGGCGCGGTCCAGGAAGCAGGCGCTGGAGCTGGACGTGGCGAGGTCTGAGGCCGTGCATTCCCAGGCGTTGCGGGATATCGAGAAAGCTCGCTCGAAGGTGAGGCTGCTGCAGGAGGAGATCGACTCCAACAGAAGGGGCGACGGCTCCCGGGACGAGCTCCGGAGGCAGCTCGAGGAGAAGCGCGCTCATCTCGAGGCTGCTGGGCGCGACCTTGAGGAGGTCCAGGCGAGGCTCGCCGGGGATATCGAGGAGACCGCCAGGAGGCGCGAAGGGATCGGCCGGGAGATAACGGGCCTCCGAGTGAAGATGGCTGCCTTGACTCAGGAGGCAGCAGGACTCCGCGAACAGATACAAACCCTGGACGCGCAGGCGCGGGATCTTGCCGTGGAGATCGAGGCGAGGGAGGCCGAGCTCTCTCATGCCGCCGGGACGTCGAAGTCCGCCGGCGACGACATCGTGTCGGCCACGGCGGAGCTTGAGTCGCTCGGCCGCGAGAAGGCTATGGTGGACCGGGCCCTTGATTCGGCGAAGGAGGCCAGGCGCGAGCTTGTCCGCCGAGTCGCGCAGAAAGAGTCGAAACTGCGACTGTGCCAGGGAGAAGTTGAGGACCTCCAGAAAGCGAGAGCCTCGCTCACGGTCGAGGAGGCCGGACTTGTCGAGAAAGTAAACCACATCAGGGACGAGCTTGCGCGCCTCTATCATCTCACCATCGATGAGGCGAGGGCGCAGGCGTGCGAGATATCCGACAGGGAGGACGCATCGAGGAGGGCGAGGTCGCTCAGGCTACAGATCGAGGCCCTGGGGCCTGTCGATCCCGGCGTCATCAAGGTCTACGAGGCGCTCAGGACGCGCCACAGCGAGCTTGCCTCCGGCCTTGACGATGTTCTGCGGGCGCGGGCGTTCCTTGGCGAGGTTATCGAGCGCTCGGACCGCGAGAGCGAGAGGTGTTTCCGCGAGACACTCGGCGCCATAAGGGCCGCGTTCGGCAGGAAGTTTACGCGCCTGTTCGGTGGCGGCAGGGCTGACCTTGTGATGACCAACGAGGGCACGCCTGCCCCGGGGATCGAGATCGTCGCCGAGCCTCCCGGCAAGAAGCTGCAGAGCCTCAGCCTGCTCTCAGCGGGGGAGAGGGCGCTTGCTGCGGCCGCCCTCGTGTTCGCCCTTCTTGAGGTGCGGCCGAGCCCGTTCTGTGTGCTCGACGAGGTCGATGCGGCTCTCGACGAGGCCAACGTAGCGAGGTTTACCGAGCTCCTGAGGGATGCTGCCTCAAAGAGCCAGTTTATCGTCGTAACCCACAGAAAGGGAACGATGGAGGCTGCGGACGCCCTCTACGGGGTCACGATGGAGGAGTCCGGAGTATCGAAGCTGATCTCCGTGAGGATTGAGGATACGGGCCCGGAGGCAAGGCAGCAGGAGACGGCGTAAGCGGGCCCGGCCTGCGGCGCGCCCCGCGGGCGGCGGGATAGATGCGACCGGGGACGGGGACTACGACTATGACTATACCGGGGGCGCGGAGCTTTCACGTTCGACCGCAGCCCCCTTGAAGGCACAGGAAGGTGTGAGGACGTAGGCATGGGCGTAACAGGTGGCGGCGTGGGACGGTTCGTGAAGAGGCTCTTCACGAAAGACGAAACGAAGGACGATGAGAGGTCGCGACCGCCTTCGGATAGCAACGCGCTCGCGGCGGATGCCGGGCAAAGCGGCCCGGAGGAGGCAAAGGGCGTGATCGCTCGGCTCAGAGAGCGGCTCGCCCGCACCAGGGACGGGCTTGTGGGGAGGGTGGAGGCACTCCTCGGAAGAAAGGTCGCCCTCGACGATGAGTTCTTCGAGGAGCTCGAGGCCATCCTTCTCCAGGCCGATGTCGGGGTGAAGGCCACCGCGAGGCTTCTCCGCGGCCTCGAGGCGAGGGCGGCCGGCGCAAGGCCGGGAGGTGGGGCAAACGACCTCATAAACCATCTCAAGGAGGAGGTCCTTGAGATGCTTGGGCCGCGAGAGCCACTCAGGAAGACTCCGTCGGGAGCCACCGTCATCATGGTGGTTGGAGTGAACGGCACCGGAAAGACGACAACCGTGGGCAAGCTGGGTTACAGGTTCCGCAGGGAAGGGTCGAAGGTGATCCTGGGCGCGTCCGATACTTTCAGGGCGGCCGCCATTGAGCAGCTCGAAATATGGGGCGAGAGGGCAGGGGCCGATGTCATTCGCCACGAGGAGGGTGGAGACCCCGGTGCCGTAGCTTATGATGCCTGCCAGGCGGCGAAGGCGCGCAGGGCTGACTACGTCATCCTCGACACCGCCGGAAGGCTGCACACGCGGGTCAACCTCATGGAGGAGCTCAAGAAGGTCCGCAGGGTCGTGGAGAGAGAGATACCCGGGGCCCCCCACGAGGTGCTCCTCGTGCTCGACGCGACGTCTGGGCAGAACGCCATCGCCCAGGCGCGGACATTCAAGGATGCGGTCGAGGTTACGGGGATCGCCCTGACCAAGCTGGATGGAACGGCTAAAGGCGGCGTCGTATTGGCGATTCGGGAGGAACTCGGCATCCCTGTCAAACTGGTGGGCATCGGCGAGGGGCTGGAGGACCTGCGTGACTTCGATCCGGTGGAATTCGCAGAGGCGCTCTTCGCCAGGTGAGGGTGCGTTAGTTCTTGTCCCTTTCCGGTAGTTGTCGGGTTGTCGGTGTTGCACTCTCTTTGAGTCACCGGCACCCCCTCCAAGAGTCGGGAGCATTTCTGCACTCTCGCTGAGGGCTGGCCCTAAGCTCTTAAGCTTTCCGAATTGACTCCAGGAGTGGTGCAGTGTATACTACTTGCGTGAGTCGAGAGGAGGTGGGGTCTCGTGTTCGAAAACCTGACGGCGCGGCTGCAAGAGACGTTCCGTAGGCTGCGCGGCAAGGGCAAGCTCAGCGAACGCGATGTGGACGAGGCCCTGCGCGAGGTGCGCATAGCCCTTCTCGAGGCCGACGTGAACTTCAAGGTGGTCCGCGACTTCATCGCGAGAGTGCGCGAGCGGGCATGCGGGCAAGAGGTAATGGCAAGCCTTACCCCCGGCCAGCAGGTCATAAAGATAGTCAACTCCGAGCTTACGGAGTTGATGGGAGGACGGGAGAGCAAGATCCAGTACAGCCCGAAACCGCCCACGGTCATCATGCTTGTGGGCCTGCAGGGCTCGGGCAAGACCACGACCGCAGCCAAACTCGCCAACCTGCTTAAAAGACAGGGTAAACACCCTCTCCTGGTTGCTTCCGACACCAGACGCCCCGCTGCCATACGCCAGCTGCAGGTGCTTGGCGAGAAGGTCGGAGTGGATGTGGTTGCGACGCGTGAAGGGGACGACGCGGTACGCGTGGCAAAGCAGGGAGTGGCTCGCGCTGCGGCCATCGGCCGCGACGTGGTGATCATAGACACTGCGGGGCGGCTTCACATCGACGATGAGCTCATGGATGAGCTCGCCCGGATGAAGGGCGAGGTAAACCCGTCCGAGGTGCTGCTGGTGGTTGACGCCATGACCGGCCAGGACGCTGTGAACGTCGCGGGCACGTTCAACGAGCGACTTGGTCTTTCCGGCATCATCCTGACCAAGCTTGACGGTGACGCGCGTGGCGGCGCTGCCCTGTCGGCGCGGGCTGTCACCGGGAGGCCGATAAAGTTCGTGGGCGTCGGCGAGAAGGTGGAGTCCCTGGAGCCGTTCCACCCCGACAGGATGGCATCGCGCATCCTTGGCATGGGGGACGTCCTCAGCCTCATCGAGAAAGCAGAGGCGGCATACGACGAGGCGAAAGCCCGGAAGCTCGCCGAGAAGATCAGAAGCAACGAGTTCACGCTCGAAGACTTCGCCGACCAGCTTCGCCAGATGAGAAAGATCGGGCCTCTTGATGAGATACTATCCATGATACCCGGGCTGGGGCGTATACGAGGGCTCTCTGACCTCAAGGTCGACGAGGGCCAGCTCAAGCGGGTCGAGGCGATAGTGAATTCCATGACGCTGGAGGAGCGAAGGAATCCCGCGATCATCGACGGCAGCCGGCGCAAGAGGATCGCGCGCGGGAGCGGCACGCGTATCCAGGATGTGAACAGCGTGCTGCGGCAGTTTGAGCAGGTGAGAGACATGCTTCGCCAATTCGGGGGCGCCGAGAAAGCTGCCCGTCGCGCTATGCGAAAAGGCGCATTCCCGTTTGTCAAATAGGCTACTCCGGACGACCGGAGGACGGGAGGTGACACACTTGGCAGTAAGGATAAGGCTTGCGAGGACCGGGGCAAAGAAACAGGCTTCTTACAGGATCGTCGTCGCCGATAGCCGCTGCCCGCGGGACGGGCGGTTCATCGAGATCCTTGGGCACTACAACCCCCGGACGAATCCCGAGACGCTTCAGGTTGACCGCGAGAAAGCCACTGAGTGGCTGAAGAAGGGTGCTTTGCCGACGGATTCGGCGAAGGCCTTGCTTGCGAGGGCGGGCGTTCCTGTGGCCGGGCAGTTCGCGTCTGGTGAGGCGAAGGCTATATGAAGCGGCTTGTTGAGTTCATCGCGAGGAGCCTCGTGGATAACCCGGACGCAGTGAAGGTCGAGAATGTCCCGAGCGCCGACGGATATACCGTGTACGAGGTGTCCTGCGACCCGGAAGAGAAGGGCAAGCTCATCGGGAGGGCCGGCAGGACTGCCAAGGCCATGAGGACCATCGTGAGGTCCGTGGGCGCACGGCAGGGGAAGAAGGTCACCGTGGAGATCGTGTGACCCCGTTTTCTCCTGCCCACGTATCCGTCAGGAGACTTTTCGGCCAAGATGACCATTGAGTTCATTGCGGTTGCCCAGGTGACCGCTCCCCAGGGCATTCGGGGGGAGGTCAGGGCCCTGCCGCTCACCGATTTTCCGGACCGGTTCAAACCACCTCTCCGCCTTCGGGTTCGCAAGGGCGAGAGCGTTGCGACCCTCGATGTCGAAGCTGCGCGGCAGCATCGGGGTTTCGTCGTCATAAAGTTCGCCGGGGTGGACTCTATGGACGATGCCGAGAAGCTGCGCGGCGCCATCCTGGAGGTTCCACGGTCGGAGGTCGTGCCGCTCGAGCCGGGGCGGTATTACTTCCACGAGATAGAAGGCCTAGACGTGGTTACCACAGAAGGTCGTCACCTCGGGAAGGTGACGCGGGTCATCCGCGGGGTTGCCAACGACATCTATGAGGTGGAGACCCAAACGTCCGGAGGTTGCCGGGGCAGGACCATCCTGGTGCCGGCAGTGCGTGAGATCGTGAAGAACATAGATCTCGAGCGCGGCGAGATGACCATCGAGCTCATTCCGGGCTTGGAGTAGGTGGCTGGCGTTGAGGATCGACGTGCTCACGCTTTTCCCGGGAATGTTCTCCGGGCCGCTGTCCGAGAGCATTGTCGCACGTGCTAGGGAACGCGGGCTTGTGGAGATCCACATCCACGATATACGGGAGTTCACCCGGGACAAGCACAAGGTCACGGACGATTACCCCTTCGGCGGAGGGGCAGGCATGGTCATGAAGCCAGAGCCCGTCTTCGCCGCTGTCGAGCATGTCATGGGCGACGTGGCCGAGCCCGGCCGGGTGATCCTCATGAGCCCCCAGGGGAGCGTGTTCACCCAGCAGATGGCGATGCGACTTGCCCAGGAGCGCCACCTCGTGTTCATATGTGGACACTACGAGGGCGTTGACGAGCGGGTGAGACAGGCCCTTGTTCACGAAGAGATATCCATCGGAGATTACATCCTGACCGGGGGCGAACTGCCGGCGATGGTTGTCATAGACGCACTGACGAGGCTTATCCCTGGGGTGCTCGATGAGGAGTCCGTGGCCGCAGAGTCATTTACCAGCGGGCTTCTCGACTATCCTCAATACACGAGACCACGGGAGTTCAGGGGCATGACCGTGCCGGAAGTGCTGGTCTCGGGTGACCATGAGAAGGTGAGGATCTGGCGGCGAAAAGAGGCGCTTGCGAGGACCCTCGAGAGGCGCCCGGACCTCCTTCGTAAGGCGAGCCTTACGCCGGAGGACCTGCGGCTCCTCGAGGAGATAAAGCGGGATAAGGCTGGGGGAACCGGGGAAGGCCGGTGTTGAACCCGGCTTGAGCCGTATGATATAATCACCGTTGTTGAACGAACGCAGGCTGCAGAGTGCCTTGCGCGTCCACTCTGGAGGGAGGATCCCGGACAATGAACATCATAGATACTATAGAGCGCGAGCAGATGCGCGAGGATATCCCGCAGTTTAAACCCGGCGATACCGTGAGGGTCCATGTAAAGGTCATCGAGGGTGGCAGAGAGAGGATCCAGGTATTCGAAGGCGTGGTGATCGCCCGCAAGGGCACAGGGATCCGCGAGACCTTCACCGTGCGCAAGGTATCTGCGGGTATAGGAGTTGAACGGACGTTCCCGCTGCACTCGCCGAGGCTCAGCAAGATTGAAGTCGTGCGCGAGGGCAAAGTGAGGCGCGCGAAGCTGTACTACCTGAGAGAGCGTGTCGGTAAGGCTGCGAGGGTGAAAGAGGCGGACAGAAAGTGACCTCCGAGATGGGTCATCTGAAGGAGACCGCTGCGGAAGGCTCTCCTACGGTTGCCGCAAGAGAACTGACGGAAGGCGAGCAGCGTGCAGGGGCACCAATGGACACGGGACAGCCCCAGGATGCCTGCTCCGGTGAGGACGCCGGGCAGGCGATAGGGGCTGAAGGGGAGGATGCGCCCGCTGAGCGGCTGTGTGTTGGTGTACGTGCCGGCGACGCACGTGCCGGGCGACCCGAATGCGCAGGGGAGTGCGATTGCGGCCAGGAGATGCCGGCAGCCGGGGCGTGGGCTGAAGCGTGTCCCGGTACGGCACCTTGTGAACCGGCGACGCCTGTGGCAAAGCCCATCATTTCGCCTGCGCTGAGGTCCGAAATCCTCGAGTACGTCCAGGCGTTCGCCATCGCCATCGTCCTCGCGGCGTTTATCATCACCTTCATCGCCCAGTCCTTCGTGGTCGAGGGTTCGAGCATGGAGCCGAGCCTCCATAACCGCGAGAGGCTGCTTGTGAACAAGCTTGTGTACCGGTTCAAGGAGCCGCAAAGGGGCGACGTGGTGGTGTTCAGGTACCCCGCTAATCCGAAGCGGAAGTTCATCAAGCGTATCATCGGGGTGCCGGGCGACATCGTCGAGGTGCGGGACGGGCATGTCATCCTGAACGGCCAGGTTCTTGAGGAAGACTACACCATGGACCTCACGTTCGGCACCTTCGGTCCAGAGGTCGTGCCTCCCGGACACTACTTTGTCCTGGGAGACAACCGCAACAACAGCGATGACTCACGCTTTCCAGACGTGGGCTTCGTTCCGAGGGCCAACATTGTAGGGAAAGCTTTCGTAACATGGTGGCCGCCCGGGGAGATCGGGCTCGTGCGGACACCGAAGCTCGGGGCTGGAGCTATTGTGAAATGATGCTCTCTTGGTTTCCCGGTCACATGGCCAAAGCCAGGCAAGCCATCAAGCGAAACCTGGCGGGGATAGACGTGGTGATAGAGGTCCTGGACGCGCGGATCCCCGATACCAGCAGGAACCCGGAGATTGCCTGGATCGTCGGGGACAGAGCGAGGGTCGTTGTTCTCGCCAAGGAGGATCTGGCGAACCCGGTTGAAACTGGCAAGTGGCTCGCTGCGCTCCGCTCTCGCGAGCCATTTTGCTACGCCGTGAACGCCGAGACCGGGGAGGGCGTTGAAGCGGTAGTGGAGGCCTGCTCGTCGGTGGCGGGCCAGATAATGCTGAGGTTGGCATCCAGAGGGCGCAGGATGCGCGCTGTTAGGGCCATGGTCATCGGCATCCCTAACGTGGGCAAGTCGTCCCTTGTGAACAGGATAGCCGGCCGGAGGTCGGCGAAAACAGGTGCGAGGCCCGGGATCACCCGCGGCAAGCAGTGGATAACCGTTGGCAGGGGCATAGAACTCCTGGACACTCCAGGGGTTCTTTGGCCGCGCGCGGACGACCCCGCCGCCATGTTCAAGCTTGCAGCAACGGGCGCCATCGGCGACGAAAGCTTCGACCCCGCAGATGTGGCCGAGCGGTTGTTGGATGTGCTCAGGGAGAAGGGGCCCGACGCTCTTGCGTCCCGCCTCAAGGCGGAGGACGTGCGGTCGCTTAGCGGGCGAGAGCTGCTCGAGATAGTCGGCAGAAAACGGGGCTGTCTCGGGCCCGGCGGGGTGGTGGACCTCGCCCGTGCGGGCGCCGTGGTGCTGTCCGATTTCCGCAAGGGGCTTCTCGGAAGGGTGACCCTCGACCCGGCGCCCGGGGGCGGTGATTCAACGTGATTGCCGTTTCCGCAGTTCCATCGCCGGGCGGCGAGGACTTTCTTGCGTACGAGCGGCGCCTCTGGAGCCAGGGCTACGTCGCAGTAGCTGGGATAGACGAGGCCGGCCGCGGGGCGCTCCTTGCATCGGTGGTTGCCGCGGCCGTTGTGTTAAGGCCGGGAACCTGCCTTGACGGGGTTCGCGACTCCAAGGCCCTCTCGGCGAAGAGGCGGGAGGCGCTCTACGATGTCATCATGAAGAGGGCCCTTGCCGTGGGAATCGGGGTTGTGGACGCGGAGACCGTAGACCGCATCAACATAAAGCAAGCCGCCAGGCTCGCGATGAAGAGGGCCGTAGACAACCTCGGCATCATCCCCGACTACCTTCTCGTTGACGCTGAGGTAGTGCCTGCGCCAATTCCTCAGACCGCAGTTGTGCATGGAGACGCGCTTTCCCAGACCATTGCGGCCGCATCCATCATCGCCAAGGTCACCAGGGACAGGATGTGCGAGGTCTGGGATGAGGAGTATCCTCAATATCACATCCGGTCCCATAAAGGCTACTGCACGCGGGAGCACGTTGCAGCCATACTGAAGCATGGGCCGTGCCCGTTGCACAGAAAGACGTTCCTCAGGAATATCCTCGCACAACAGCCCAGCTTTGGCCCGGATCTCGGGCTATAGCATGATTTGCCATTTGACCTCCCACATATGGCAGGAAAATCCAAAGGCATGGAGAAAATATTCCTCTGGGAATCCATGGTAGAGGAGTGTGCTCTGTGTTCACAATTCACAGCAACATAGGAGCTGCAGGCGAGGATATCGCCGCAAGGTACCTCGAGTCCATCGGTTTCGAGGTGCTGGAACGCAACTTTCGTTGGAGGGCCGGGGAGATCGACATTGTGGCGCGCGACGGGAAGACCGTCGTTTTTGTCGAAGTCAAGGCCAGAAGGCCGGGCCCGTTCGGCGCAGCCGTCGAACAGATTACGGCGAGCAAGCGGCGACGGATGGTGAAGACGGCGCTCGCCTACATGGCAAGCCGCGGGATGACCGGGGTCGAGTGCCGGTTCGATGTTGTGGCCGTCGACCTTCCTCGCTTTGGTCCCCCGGCGGTGTCCCTCATAAAGGGCGCTTTCGACTGCGGGAGGTGAGGCGCGTGCTCGCGAAAGTGCCGAGCGGGGCCGTCCTCGGTATCGACGGATATCCGGTGTACGTGGAGGTCGATGTGTCGGCGGGTCTTCCATCCTTCGAAGTGGTCGGGCTACCTGACACCGCCATCCGGGAGTCCCGGGAGCGGGTGAGGGCTGCGCTCAGGAACTCAGGGTTTGAGTTCCCCCTCCGCAGGATCACCGTCAACCTGGCGCCCGCCATGATCCGAAAGGAGGGAGCCTGTTTCGACCTCGCCATCGCAGTGGGCATTCTGGCCGCGACCGGCGAGATCGCCCCGCTTGCCGTGGAAAGCTACATGTTCGCAGGGGAGCTTTCGCTGGATGGCCAGGTGCGGGGCACAGCCGGCGTGCTCTCCATTGCCCTTGCTGCGAGGTCCGCGGGGTTTGCGAGGATGATGGTCGCGCGGGAGAACGCGGGGGAGGCGGCCCTCGTGGACGGCCTCGATGTTTACGGGGTGGGTACGCTTGCTGAGGCGGTGGGCCATCTCTCAGGGGCGCTTTGCATTAGCAAGACCCCGGCGACAGGGTGTTGCTTTCCCCGGGGGACACAGGCGGGGCAGGGTCTCGACTTCGCGGATGTCTTGGGACAGGATCACGCGAGGCGTGCCCTGGAAGTAGCCGCGGCCGGTGGACACAACGTGCTGATGGTGGGCCCTCCGGGGGCGGGCAAGACCATGCTTGCCCGGCGGTTACCCTCGATTCTGCCTCCGCTGACGTGGGATGAGGCACTCGAGGTAACGAAAGTCTATAGCGCCGCCGGGCGCCTTCCGGCAGGTGTCAGCATTGTGTCGGAGCGGCCCTTTAGAGACCCCCACCACAGCATATCGTTAGCCGGGCTCATCGGCGGAGGCCGGGTGCCCAAACCAGGGGAAGTCTCCCTGGCGCATCGGGGAGTGCTCTTCCTCGACGAGATGCCGGAGTTCGCGGGGCACGCCCTCGAGGCGCTCAGGCAGCCCCTGGAAGACGGTTTCGTCACGGTCTCGAGGGCGGGTGGGATCGCCACGTTCCCGGCCAGGTTCATGCTTGTCGGAGCAATGAACCCATGCCCATGTGGGCGTGGTGCGGACTCGGGTGCGTGCACCTGTACCCCGGCGATGGTGAAGAGATACCTGGCGCATCTGTCCGCGCCGCTCCTCGACAGGGTCGATCTTCACATCCACGTGGGGAAGGTGGATGTGAAAGAGATCGACAGGAGGCAAGTCAGGGAAACCTCCGCCGAGATGCGCGAGAGAGTGATGAGGGCGAGGCAGGCGCAGGAGGAGAGGTTTGCAGGACTTCCCGTTCGGACCAACGCGGAGATGAGGCCGGCCGAGATTCGGGAGTTCTGCCGTATGTCCAGAGAGGCAAGGATGCTGCTATACTCTGCCAGTGCCAGGCTGGGGCTCTCAGCCCGGGCCCACGCGAGGGTGTTGAAGGTGGCGAGGACCATTGCGGACCTTGAGGGGAGCGATCTCTTGCAGGAAGACCACATCGGCGAGGCTGTGAGCTACAGGGCCTTCGCCATCCATGGACAGATCGCATAGCACGTTGCATCTGGCGGGCCATTCTGCGTAATGGCTATGTGGGGTGCAGAAATGCCCCAGACTTTTGGAAGGGGTTGCCGGTGCTGCACTCGGGGGCGGTACCCCAAGCGGGGCGTGCTTCGCCAAAATCCGGCCCGCGGGGCGAGTGGCCGGATTTTGACACCCCTTGTGCAATCACTGGCAACCCGGTCGTACTCGAAAAGGCACGAGAACTAACGCACCCTCACTGAGGAGACAGTGGCGGGTGGGGGACGCATGGACGAGAGAGAGTGCACGATAGCCCTCAATCTGGTGGGCACTATAGGCGGGGCGAGGCTGGCCAACCTCATCCAGCGCTTCGGCTCGGCGCGGGATGCGCTCTGGGCGAGCGAGGCCGCGCTGCGCAACGTTGGAGGCATCGGCCCCGTGACGGCTCAGAGAATTGTAGCCCTGCGTGACGGCAGGCTCCTTCGGGAGGAGCTTCGCAGGGCGGCCCAGCTCGGGGTGAGCATAGTGACTTCCTCTGACCCTGGGTATCCTGAGCGTTTGCACAGCATCGACCATCCTCCCCCGGTGCTCTACATCAAAGGGGGAATCCTGCCCTCCGACGGGTTTTCCCTGGCCATCGTGGGGTCGAGACACGGCAGTCGCTATGGCCGGCAAGTGGCGCGCCTTCTCGCCGGCGAGGCGGCCGGCGTGGGTTTCACGATTGTATCAGGGATGGCGCGGGGCATCGACTCAGAGGCCCACCGCGCCGCCCTGGAGAGCGGCGGGCGCACCATTGCTGTCCTCGGGTGCGGGGTCGACGTGGTCTACCCGCCCGAGAACGCAAAACTCGCCCACGAGATTGCAGGAAATGGGGCGCTGGTGAGCGAACGCTCTCTTGGCACCCGTCCTTTTGGGCAGAACTTCCCCGCGCGCAATAGAATCATAAGCGGGCTCGCCCTGGGTGTTGTGGTAGTAGAGGCCGGGGAGGGGAGCGGCGCCCTCATCACAGCGAAGTTCGCTGCTGACCAGGGGCGCGAAGTCTTCGCGGTTCCCGGGGACATCCGAAGCCCCCTCTCGCGCGGGACCCACCACCTTATCAAAGAGGGCGCAAGGCTGGTGGAGGGCATCGGCGACATTCTCGAGGAGCTAGGGATCGAGCCATCTCACCTGGGGCGTTCGGGCGGGAGGGAAGGGAACCCGCATCTCTCGGCCCGAGAGAAGAGGGTCCTTGAGGCGCTGGGCTTCTCACCAGCGTCTGCAGATGATATAGTAAACGAGACGGGGCTGGCCCCGCGAGATGTCGCGGTGGCCCTCGGGTCCCTCGAGCTTCGGGGCCTTGTCGAGCGTTTTTTCGACGGTTACGTGCGACGCTCGAAAGAAGGTGGTTGAAGTGGCCGGCAGGAGACGCAACCAAGCGCGCGGTACGTCCCGGCTCGCGCCGGGTCCGCGGAGGGTATTAAACGCTGATGAGCGACAGAAGCTAACAGTCGATGCATGGGGCCTTGTCACCTTTTTGCAGGAGGCAGGCCTTGTGCGGCCCGATGAGCTCGAGGAGGCCCTCCTTCTCGTGGCAGCGTTCGATTCCGGTGAGGTCGACGCCGCAGATATGGCGCTCGTGCTCTCCAGCGTCATAGAGGACAGGGAGAGGGTCGCCATGATCCTTGGCCAGGCCCAGGGCCGCGACGGCGATGACGAGGCCACGGAGGACGAAGACGAAGACGCAAGACCAGAGCCCCGGCTGCTTCACTGAGTGAGAGTGCAGAATGGATGAGGAGTGTCAGGATGCCGAAGTCCCTTGTGATAGTTGAGTCGCCAGCGAAGGCGAAGACCATAGGGAAGTTCCTCGGGCCAGGGTACACGGTGAAAGCCTCCAAGGGCCACGTGCGCGACCTTCCCAAGAGCAGGCTCGGGGTGGACGTGAAGGACGGCTATGAGCCGCACTACGTGGTCCTCAAAGACAGGAGTGATATCATCCGCGAGCTCAAAGGTGCGGTGGAGTCGGCGCAAGACGTGCTGCTGGCCACCGACCCCGATCGCGAAGGGGAGGCGATATCGTGGCACCTCACGCAGGTGCTGGGGATCGACCCGGGGAGCCCATGCCGCATCGAGTTCAATGAGATAACGCGGCCTGCCATCAAGGCTGCGCTTGAAAGTCCGAGGCCGATCGATATGGATCGGGTGAATGCCCAGCAGGCGAGACGGGTGCTCGACCGCCTGGTGGGTTATAGCCTGAGCCCGCTTTTATGGAAGAAGGTACGGAGGGGGCTATCGGCCGGCAGGGTCCAGTCGGTTGCCGTAAGGCTCATCTGCGACAGGGAAAGGGAGATACAGGCGCATGTGCCGCAGGAGTACTGGTCGATCACCGCCCACCTTCGGTCCCATGACGAGGGGCGGGAGTTTCCTGCGAAGCTCGTGCTCCGCGGCGGAAAGAAAGTCGAGGTCTGCAACGAGAGCGAGGCCAGATCCATTCTGGACGACCTCGCGGGCGCAACCTACCAGGTGGCGCGGGTCACAAGGAAAGAGCGGCGTCGAAATCCTGCGCCGCCGTTCACCACGAGCACCTTGCAGCAGGAGGCCTCGAGGAAGCTGGGATTCGGGTCGCGGAAAACCATGCAGGTGGCCCAGCAGCTTTACGAGGGCCTGCAACTCGGCGACGAGGGAAGCGTCGGGCTTGTCACGTATATCCGCACCGACTCGGTGCGTGTTGCCGTCGAGGCAGAGCAGGCCGCGAGGGCGTTCATCGTGAAGACCTACGGGCAGGAGTACGTGCCTGGTCACCCAAGGCGGTATCGCGCGAAGGTCACCAGCCAGGATGCCCACGAGGCGATACGCCCTACGGCGGTGGAGAGGCTGCCCGACCAGGTGAAGCCCTATCTCACCCGCGACCAGTACAGGCTCTACAAGCTGATCTGGGAGAGGTTCGTGGCGAGCCAGATGGAATCGGCCGTGCTCGACGCTATGAGCGTCGACGTGCAGGCGAAGGGGTACACGTTCAGGGCCACGGGTTCAAGGGTGCAGTTCCCCGGGTTTACCCTGGTCTATCAGGAAGCCACCGACAACGGCAAGGAGGAGGAACCGGGGCTCCCGGAGGTGCGCGAGGGGGAGATTCTCACCCTTGTGCGGCTGGAGCCGGCTCAGCATTTTACAGAGCCGCCTCCGCGATACACTGAGGCCTCCCTCGTGAAGGCGCTGGAGGAAAACGGCATTGGTAGACCCAGCACTTACGCACCGATCATCGACACGATTCTGAGGCGCGGGTATGTGGTGCTAGAGGACAAGAGATTCCATCCCACCCAGCTCGGATTCGTGGTTGTGGACCTCCTGAAGCAGGTTTACCCCCAGGTGGTCGACGTGGCGTTCACTGCGGACATGGAGAGCCAGCTCGACAGGATCGCCGAGGGCGAGCTTGACTGGGTGAGGGTGGTCGACGAGTTTTACGTCCCCTTCCAGAAGACCGTGAGCGCCGCCGAAGAGACCATGGGGCGCGTCAAAATCCCGGACGAGGTTACCGAGGAGACGTGCCCCGAGTGCGGGCGCCCACTGGTGGTAAAACACGGGAGGTTTGGGACATTTCTCGGGTGCCAGGGATATCCCGAGTGCACGTTCACGAAGAAGATCGTGCGCTCCACCGGGGTGAACTGCCCCGAGTGCGGCGCCGAGGTGGTCGAGCGAAGGACCAGGAAGGGCAGGAAGTTCTACGGCTGCAGCAGGTACCCCGACTGCCGATTCACCACGTGGTACACCCCGGTGAAGGCCACCTGCCCGAAGTGCGGAGCGTTTCTGGTGAAGCGCGGGAGAGGGGGCAGGCTGCGCGCGTGCGTGAGGGAGACGTGTGACTATCGCGAGGAGGCGAAGCCCGAGCCCGGCAGCGCTGAATCCTCGGCCTGAGTATGGGTCATGAGTTATGAGTGGTGAGATAGCTCGGCACCGGGGCATGGGTCCGGCCCTGCCCTGGCGGAGCGCATCGACAAAACCCGGTTACCAGCAACTCCCTAAGTCGGGAGGAAGGATTCTTGCACTTTCACCCAGCGGTGTATCGAACGGTGCGGAGGGAACATGATAGATCCAGGCGCTGCTGACGTGATAGTCGTAGGCGGGGGCCTCGCCGGAAGCGAGGCCGCATGGCAGGTGGCGAGGAGGGGCCTGCGGGTGGCGCTTGTCGAGATGCGCCCGTCGGTAATGACCCCCGCTCACACCACAGGCGACCTTGCCGAGCTTGTGTGCTCCAATTCTCTCGGCTCCGACAGCCTGGCGAGTGCCTCCGGAGTCCTCAAAGAGGAGATGCGGATTTTCGGGTCGATCATCATGAGGTGCGCTGAAGCGTCCAGGATCCCTGCGGGGTCCGCGCTGGCATGCGACAGGCGGCGCTTCGCACATCTCGTGACCACATACATCGAGCGGTGTCCCAACGCGAAAGTAATAAGGGAAGAGATGCGCATGATCCCTGAGGGTGTCCCGGTGGTGATAGCAACGGGCCCCCTCAGTTCCGACAGCATGGCCGAGGCCATAGCGCAGCTTGCCGGCACCGAGCACCTGTATTTCTACGATGCCGTCGCACCGATAGTGACCGCCGAGTCGTGCGACATGTCGAAAGCTTTCTGGGGATCTCGTTACGGTCGCGGAGGTGATGACTACCTCAATTGCCCGATGACAAAGGACGAGTACGACCGTTTCTACGACGCGCTCGTTTCTGCAAGATGCGCGCCGGTCCACGGGTTCGAGGACACGAAGGTCTTCGAGGCCTGCATGCCTGTGGAGGTCCTCGCGAGGAGAGGACGGGAGGCGCTTGTCTACGGTCCGATGCGGCCGGTCGGGCTCGTCGACCCCCGCACGGGCAAGAGGCCCTACGCCGTGGTGCAGCTCAGGCGGGAGGACGAGGCCGGCACGCTTCTCAACATGGTGGGCTTTCAGACCCGGCTTGCCTGGGACGAGCAGCGGCGGGTCTTCCGGATGATCCCTGGACTGGAGCATGCCGAATTCGTAAGGTACGGGGTGATGCACAGAAACACCTACATAAACTCCCCTGAACTTCTTCGCCCGACACTGCAATTCCGCCTGCGCGACACGCTCCTCTTCGCCGGCCAGGTGACCGGCGTAGAGGGGTACCTCGAGTCTGCGGCCTCAGGCCTGGTGGCTGGCGTGAACGCGACCAGGATCGCTCTTGGGCGAAATCCCGTGGTCTTTCCGGCGGAAACCGTACACGGGAGCCTGTGTCGGTACATAACCGCGTCTCACCCGGGTGGCTTCCAGCCGATGAACGCGAATTTCGGGATCATGCCTCGCCCCGAGGGAAAGGTGAAAGGGAAGGCTACAAGGCGCCGACTTGCGAGTTCCGCTCTTCTCGCAGCGATAAATTTCGGGAAAACCCTCCAGACTGGGGTTGAAGAAATATTATAATTATGTTACAATTTCGGGCTAGGTGGGCGCGGCGAGGACCCCGACCGCGGGGCTTCGCCCCTGCGCCCAAAGGTGCCGGCTCCGCCGCCACGGTTATCCGGGTCACCCGAGTAGCTGGGGAGCCGGGCGGCCGGAGCCATAGGATGAACCGGAGCGGGGAGGGCTGCCCTGTTGCTGGCCTCAGAAGTTGACGGGTTTCTCACGCAGCTCGCGCTCGAAAAGGGCGTGTCGCCCAACACCCTTGACGCATATGCCCATGACATACAATGTTTCATCGACTTCCTTAGCGAGGCTTTTGAGGGGAAGAGCGAGCCTTCCGAGGTAAGCCACCTCGAGGTAAGGGCGTACCTTGCGAACCTGCAGAAGGCCAGGTACTCGCGGCGAACTATAGCGCGGCGTCTTGCTGCTGTGCGGTCGTTTTTCACCTACCTGTGCAGGAAAGGGATCTGCCCAACGAACCCCGCCCGGGGTGTGAGCGCGCCGAAGCTGGGTCGGATGCTTCCGCGTTTTCTCCATGAAGAGGATGTAGAGAGCCTCATCGAAGCCCCGGCCACCGACACGCTGCTCGGGCTTCGCGATAGAGCCATCCTTGAGACGCTATATGCGGCAGGCCTCCGTGTGAGCGAACTCGTCGGGCTCAACATCGGGGATGTGGACCTCGAGCACGGGTTCGTAAGGGTGTTCGGGAAGGGTGGCAGGGAACGCGTCGTGCCCATCGGGGAGCGGGCGGCCAGCGCACTGAAGGAGTACATCGGAAAGGGGAGGCCCCGTCTTCCGGGCGTGCGTTCTGACGCGCATTCCGACTCGGGGGCGCTCTTCCTCAACTGCAGAGGAGGAAGGCTTTCGACCAGGGCCGTACAGCTAATGCTGGACAGGTACATAAGGAAAGTTAGCATCGACAAGAAGGTTAGCCCCCACGCCATCAGGCACTCCTTTGCCACACATCTCCTCGACCACGGGGCAGACTTGCGAGCCGTGCAGGAGCTGCTCGGCCACGTGAGCATTTCCAGCACGCAGATCTATACGCATGTGACCCGGGAGAAGCTTAAGCTTGTGTACGACAGGGCCCACCCCCGAGCCTGACGTGAAGGAGGGAATCAGTTGTTTCACGCTACAACCGTGGTCGCTGTAAAGCGCGGCGACCATGTGGCCATCGCCGGCGACGGCCAGGTTACGTTCGGGAATACCGTGATGAAACACGGAGCGAAGAAGGTTAGAAGGATACACGACGGGAAGGTGCTCGCGGGGTTCGCGGGGGCGGCTGCTGATGCCTTCGCCCTCTTCGAGAAGTTCGAGGGAAAGCTGGAAGAGTTCCACGGCAACCTGCCGAGAGCCGCTGTGGAGCTCGCCAAAGAGTGGAGGCTCGACAGGGCCTTGCGTCGGCTGGAGGCCCTCTTGGTGGTTGCAGATGTCTCGCACCTTCTTGTGATATCCGGAAGCGGTGATGTTATCGAGCCCGACGACGGCGTGGTGGCCGTCGGCTCAGGCGGGCCGTACGCGCTGGCTGCTGCGAGGGCGCTCATTCGTCATACCGACCTTTCATGCCGGGACATCGCCGTAGAGGCGCTCAAGATCGCTTCATCCATCTGCATATATACAAATGAAGAGATCACCTGCGAGGAGCTGTGAAAGGAGGCGCGAGGGTGCAGAACCTGACACCCCGAGCCATCGTCGAGGAGCTCGACAAATATATCGTCGGGCAGGCAAAGGCCAAGCGCGCGGTCGCCATCGCTCTGCGCAACAGGTACCGCCGGCTGAAGCTGCCCGGGTCCCTTCGCGATGAAGTGGTGCCGAAGAACATCCTCATGATAGGCCCTACGGGAGTGGGCAAGACCGAGATCGCCCGGAGGCTCGCAAGGCTGGTGAACGCGCCCTTCATTAAGGTTGAGGCCACCAAGTTCACCGAAGTCGGGTACGTCGGCCGCGATGTGGACTCCATCATCCGGGACCTTGTGGAGACGTCCGTCAGGATGGTGAAGTCGGAGAAGATGGTCCAGGTTTACCACCGGGCCGAGGCCATGGTGGACGAGAGGATCCTCGACATCATCGCGCCCATCCCCAGCCGCGAGGCGGAAAGAAACCCGCTCAGCGCCCTCATGGGAGGCCTCGGGCTGGTCCGGGATGATGAGTCATTTCAGGCGAGGCAGGCGGAGGCAAGGGCCCGGCGGGAGGAACTTCGGGCGAAGCTTGCTGCAGGCGAGCTCGAGGACATGATGATCGAGGTTACCGTGGAGGACCAGACCCCCCCCATGCTCGAGGTCTTCAGCGGCGCGGGCGTGGAGGAGATGGGCATCAACATGCAGGACCTCTTTGGGGGCCTCCTTCCCCGGCGTCAGCGGCGCCGCAAAGTCCCTGTGAGGGAAGCGCGGAAGATCATAGCCCAGGAAGAGGCCCAGAAGCTCGTAGATATGGAGGAGGTCGAGCAGGAGGCTGTGAGGCGCGCGGAGCAGTCTGGGATCGTGTTCATAGACGAGATCGACAAGATAGCAGGCCGTGAGCGCGGCGTCGGACCTGACGTGTCACGCGAGGGCGTTCAGCGGGACATCCTGCCGATCGTCGAGGGATCCACCGTGATGACCAAACACGGCCCCGTGAAGACCGACCACATACTCTTCATCGCGGCGGGGGCGTTCCACGTAGCCAAGCCGTCGGACCTGATTCCCGAGCTCCAGGGGCGTTTCCCGATAAGGGTCGAGCTCGACAGCCTCACAAAGGAAGACTTCAAGCGTATCCTGCTTGAGCCGGAGAACGCCCTTGTGAAGCAGTATAAAGCCCTTCTTGCCACGGAGGGCATTGAGGTTGATTTCCTGCCCGACGCGATCGACGAGATCGCGGCCATCGCTGATAGAGTCAACCAGGAGACGGAGAACATCGGCGCAAGGAGACTTCACACGATCATGGAGCGGTTGCTCGATGATATCTCCTTCAATGCGCCGGACATGGCGAAGGGGAGGGTAGAGATTGACAGGGACTACGTTCGCAGCAAGCTGCAAGACATAGTGAGGGACAGGGACCTCAGCCGGTTCATCCTCTAAGTATGGCGTCAGTAGTTTTCGCTAGTTTTGTGGGGGTGTTGGGGTTGCCGCTGTTGCGCTCGGGGAGGGCGCCCTACGCGGGGCACGCTTCGCCAAGACCCGGCCTGTCGGGCCACTGGCCGGATTTTGACACCCCTTCGTGCAATCACCGGCAGCCCCAGACAGGATCTGCGTTCTAAGAACTAGCGATAACTTGTGACGATCTACTTAGGGATTACTGCGCGGCGGCCCCACGCGGGTACCGGGCATCCGATGCTCGCCCGCAGGTGCGACACAGGGCGGGACCCGAGGTGGGACAAGCCCGAGGGATGCATGCCTTCGAACGAGCGAAGCGCGGGGGAGGACCCCAGGAAGCAACCTGGAGCAACTTAAGGAGGAGACGTCAATGAGCGAGCTACTGGAGAAGACGCGAAGAATCAGTCGATTCATACAGGAGTCTACGGGTTTTCCCAGCAACTTCAATGATCTTGCGAGAGTGCTTTCCGAAGAGATCGCGGCAAACGTGTACGTGGTGGCGCGCCGCGGAAAACTCCTGGGGTACGGGTTCATGGAGGGCTTCGATTGCGACGTCGCGGCAGGGTGCGTCGGGAACGGCGGGACCTTCCCCAAGGAGTCCGCGGACTGGCTCCTCAGGATAATCGAGACGTCTGAGAACATCCGGCACGAGCGCGGCAAGTGCTTCCTCTGCCCGAATACGAAGTGCGGGTTTGCCGAGAAACTGCTTACGGTCGTCCCGATTTACGCAGGCGGAGACAGAATGGGAACCCTCATGCTGGCAAGGTTTGAGAGGGAGTTCTCCGACGACGACCTGGTGCTCGCCGAGTATGCCGCGACCGTATTCGGGATGGAGATCCTTCGTTCGAAAACCGGAGAGATCGAGGAAGAGGCTCGCAAGAAAGCGTCGGTGCAGATGGCCCTCGATACCCTGTCCTTCTCGGAGCAGGAGGCGGTGGAGCATATCTTCAGGGAACTCGGCGGCCATGAGGGCCTTCTCGTAGCGAGCAAGATCGCGGATAAGGTCGGCATCACGAGATCGGTCATCGTGAACGCCCTGCGCAAGTTCGAAAGCGCCGGCGTCATCGAGTCACGCTCCCTCGGGATGAAGGGGACTTACATCAGGGTGCTCAACGATAAGCTCTTCGACGAGCTTGAGAGGCTGCGGGCAAGATAACTGGATGAGTAACCGGATGAGTGGCGTGCGGGTGGCCTCCGTTCTGGAGGCTACCCGCCGACAAAGAGAAGGAGAAGTGGCACGGCTATACAACAGGCCGCGAGGAAGAAAACCCCGATAGCCCCGCGGATGTTCCTGTGCCGCAGGAGCCATAGCCCGAAGCTCGCGGTGTATACCGCCACCGCGACGGGGATGGGCATGGTGGTAAGGAGAACCCCTGAACGCGTGGGCACATCACCTCCTCTCAGGTGCAGACCTCTTCTGTGTGCTGGGTCGCGGCGGCTTGAATAGTAGGCCTGTGCGGCGAAGGTCCAGCCTCAAGTCGATATCTACTCGCGCTTCCGGGAATCTCTCCGGCCAGTTGAGATCCTGCCACTCCCGCCACGTTTTCGTGAGGTGCCGGACCTTGTTGCCGAAGGCGAAAATGTCGGCGCGAAACTCCCTCTGTGCTTTTCTTACAATGTGTTCGCAGCTCCTCTTGAGGTCCTCTGCAACCCGCCTTTCGAGCGTGTGCAGGTTCTTCGGGTTGGAGTAATCTATGAGGCTTTGGCTTCCGATGACCTCCCCTTCGAGCATGATCTTCACTTTGACGTGGAACCCTCGTCCTTCCTTGTTGACGCTGATCTCGGTCGGGCGAGCCAGGCGGACGTCGCACGATACGTACCTGTCTTTCACGAAGGGGTCTTCCAGGAGAAGCGTACCCCTCTTGAAGCTGCCGCGGACCATAAGCATGGCCCTGACATCCTGTCCCGTAATCTTTCCCACCATCCGGTCGCCCCTGAACACAGCTCCGCCGAGGAGCTCCACCGGGTTTCCACCGACCGAGGGAGATTGGCCTGCCGTGTAGTCGGAGTCGCTGCGGGCATGGATCGGCGGGGGTTTCGGCATTTTCGGCGGCTCCGTGCCGGCGCCGCCCGCTGGTGAGCCGCCATCAGGGGAACCGTCCCGGCGCCCAGATGCGCCGCCCGTGGACTGCTCGGTTCTACCCCCGGGGGCTTCTTCCTTGATCCCCGCAAGGATGGCGACGGGCTCCTCCCCAAGCGACTGCATCTCCACGAGGAACCTGTGGATCTGGGAGGGGGGGACAAACCCGGTCTGCCTGTTCGCGAGCGCGAGAAGCTCGAGGTTCTTTGCGGGGTTCTGCTCGAGGATCGGGCGGTTCTTCTCGATGAACTCCTTCGCGGTTCCCTGGCTCACCGCAAGGAACATCGTCCTTCGTGCCTCCCGGAACCTGACAAGCTCGCCGATGTACGGGGCTATCCCGCGCCTTGCCAACTTTTCTCCGATGACCACCATTTTGCCGTGGACCAAGCTTGGGCGTCTGTCCACGTGCGTATTCAGAAGGTTGAGGAGGCTGAGCACGGAGCGGCCCATGAGCGTCGTTATGAGGCTGGACTGCTGGCCTGCTCCTCCTCCGCCCCCGCCTCCCGAACCGCCGCCGGCCCCACCGGCCCCAGCCACGGCCCTCGGGACGGCTATATGAAAGGTCACGTACACCTGGTCGTTCGGGGCCTCGTCGAGGCCAATCGCCATGATGAAGGCCAAATCGTCCACTTCCGTCCTGTCCCAGCACCCTGCCGCGCAAAGGGCTGTGAAGAGGCACAGCGACAGGCGCAGTGCGGCGCGGGCGAGTCTCATGCCTCGGTCCCTCACTTCACGCGCCACGGGTCCGCCCCCTTCTTCTGGCCCTGCGAGCTTCCTTTACCTGTGCGACGAGCAGCAAGAGTGCCGGGACGACGAAAACCGCGATGCCGCCGAATGTCCTTACGAGCTCGAAGTCGAGCCTGGTCGCGGTGGGAACGTCGGGCGGCACGAACGCCACCGTGTAGCCGATGATGGCCATCGCGGGCACGATCGGGCGGTACACAGGGAGCTTGAGCATTCGGGCGAGGATCATCGTTGAAGTGTAAGCTCCAAGTCCAAGCTCGATGCACCCGCTTATGACCCACAGGAACACGAACGCCACCTCAACCCGCTGGAAGAATCGGCCCACATAGATGAGGGTTGTTGTTTCGTACCCAGGGTACGGGATGTGCACGCACAGCGGGTAGGGGAACACGGTCACGAAGACGAGCAGCGACACGCTGGTGAAGAGGGCGGTGATTGCTATGGCGACTAGCCCCATCATGCGCAGCTTGTGCCCGTCCCTGAGCTGGGGCGCTATGACTCCGAGGAACATGACCTCGCCGGCGACGGCGGAGTGGAGCACTCCATGATAGACAAGCTTACCAAGACCCGGGCCGAATAGAGGAAACATCGCGTCGAAGTTGGCCTGCGGGAGCGACAGGCTGTTCAGGAAGACGAGGGTTGCCACTATGAGAGGTGCGGCGAGAAAGGCCGCCCTCGTGAGTGCCTCCCCTCCGAGGAAGACGGCGACGAGAGTGACCAGCACGAAGACGGCGGTTATCACCGAGAGGGGTGTGCGGGGGAGGAGGGCGGTTCCTACCGTCTCGGAGAACTCCCGCATGATGAGAATCGTGGCAGCAAAGAAGAACGCGAGGTACCCCAGAGCGGCAAGGGCGCCAAACAGAGGACCTGCTACTTCCTCACCTATCTCAACTATGCTCATGCGGGGATAGCGTTTCAGCAGAGCGGCGACGATGAGGAACCCGAGCGCTCCCGTGCCGAAGCTGATGATAGGCACCATCCAGGCAGCCGTGAGACCCACGGTCGCCATCTGCTGCGGGAACGAGATGAATAGCTTGGATGAAAGGAAATACACGGTAGCGGCGATGGCCTCGTTTGTGCCTATCCTTCCCTCCTCAAGCACGTCTCCCGCCTCCCTTGACCTTTAATGACCCGGACCTGCCCTGGCTGCCTGCGTCCACTCCTTGTCGGGGCTGCTCGGGCGGGCTGGGCGACGGGATGTCAACGCCTCCCGACCGCGTCCACTTGCGGCCGACCTCAGGCTGCCGCTCCCTGTGCTGGGTCTGCAAGAACGCGGGCCGCAGCTCCATGCTCCACGATGGATACCGAAGGATGAGGTCCCCGCTGGACTGGGCGAACGGGGCTATGGGCGACATGAACGGGACACCGAACGACCTGGTACTCACGTATATCATCATCTGTATGAACACTCCCACCGCGATGCCGTAGAAGCCGAACGCCGCTGCAAAGAGGATGTACACGAACCGCGTGATCCGCGCAGCGAACGCCATGTTGAAGTTTGGTATCGCGAACGACCCGAGCGCGGTCAGGGCCACGATTATCACCAGAATAGGGCTGACTATTGAGGCTGCCACGGCCGCCTGGCCGAGGATGAGTGCACCGACTATGCCCAGGGTTGGGCCGATGACCCCGGGGACCCGAATCCCCGCCTCTCGGATGAGCTCGAACGATACCTCCATGATGAGTACCTCAATCACCGTAGGGAACGGCACCCTCTCGCGCGTCGCCGCGATGGCCAGGAGGAGGTCGGTGGGGATCATCTCCGGGTGGAAGTTGGTCACGGCGATATAGACCGCCGGCAGCAGCAGTGCCACGGCGAGGGCGACAACGCGGACGAGACGCAGGAAGGTGCCGAACGGCCATCTCAAGAAATGGTCCTCCGCTGCGTGAAGTAGAGACCAGAAGGTGACCGGCACCACAAGGCCGAACGGGCTTCCGTCGAGGAGGATCCCGACGTGCCCCTCGGAGAGAAGGGCCGCCATTCTGTCCGGCCGCTCGGTAGATAGGGTCTGCGGCACCAGTACGAACGGCCGGTCCTCGATGAATTGCTCGAGCACGCCTGTGTCCTGGATCTGGTCCGCCCTGATCCCGTTGATACGCCTCTTCACTTCGGCCACGAGCTTGGGATTTGTGAGGCCTTCCAAATAGAGGACGGCACAGTCCACCCGGGAGAGGGTCCCAACCTTGAGGATCTCGCTCACGAGATCAGGCGTGCGCATACGCCTTCGCACGAGCGCCACGTTGTTCTTCAGGGTTTCGTTGAACGCCTCCTGGGGACCGTGGACCACCGTCTCGGCGGTGGGCTGGCTCACGCCCCGATGCTCCCACGACTTGGTCTCGACCTCCAGCGCGGTTCTGCATCCTTCGATGAGAAGGCACGTGGTTCCGGCAATTACTCCCTCGACGATGCCCCGGAGGTTGTCCTTGCGCGATACCTGATTGCCGGGCAGGAGACGGCGCTCGACGATCTCGAGCACGTCTGCGGCTCGAAGATCCCTGTCGAGGTTGGATATGAGCATGAGCGGCTGAAGGATGGCAAGGTCGATGATGTCCTTGCTGGCTAGACCCTCCATGAAGACAATGGCAGCCTTGGTCGGAGGGGTCGTGGGTATGTCGAACTCCCTCACGATCACGTCTGAGTTCAAGCCGTAATGGAGGGTCTGCTTGAGCGCGTCCAGGTTTGCTTGGAGGCTTTCGGCAAGGGGCTTCACCTCGTCTCCCTTTTTTCCTTGCCCGCCACCTTGCCGGGGTCGTGATCCCCCTCGTTGTCCCGTTCCGGCCGGGCTTCCTGGGCTTTCTGAACCTGCTCCTTTGTGGCCTGATCCTTTGGCAGGTCCCGCTTCTGACCCCGGGCTCCGTTCCTGTTCCTGTTCCTGTTCCTGTTTCTGTTCCTGTGCCTGTCTTTGTTGCTGTGTGCTCCCGTGCGGGGCGTTCTGTTGTCTTGCGCGGCTGCCCTTTCCGCCGGGTGGCAGAGGAGAGATCTCGTCCGAGGTCTCATGGCGGGCGACCCCTGGACGAGGGCCCGTCGGTCGGCGCGGTGTGAGGCTGGCTCTCACCTTGACCGTGGACATCTTTCTGGGCCGAACGAAACCGTACGGCGTGCGCGGCAGAGCCTCCGGAAGTCCTGCCACTGCCGAAGGCTCCCCTCCGAAGCCTTGGGAGGGCCCGGGCTGTTGTGACGGGCCTTCATTCAAGCTCTGGCTCCGGCTCTGGCTCTGGCTCTGGCTCTGGCTCTGACTCTGACTCTGACTCTGCCCCTGCCGTTGCCTCTGGGCCTGGCTCTCGCTCCGGCCCTGGTCCCGGGTCTGGGCCTGTCCCCTGGCCGGTTCACCGGACACGGGCGGTCCTGCGGCCCGGGTCTGGGGCACGTCGGATACAAGTCCGGGCAGCTTCGGCTGGGTATCGAGAACGAACTCCTCCTCCCTTGCCGGACTTTCGAAAGAGAGCAGGGACACTATCTCGTTGAGGACGTCTCGAAGGAAACCCAAGCTCGGAGACCTCCGCCCCGGAGAAAGCGCGCTTTGCGCTCATAAGTTAGGTATTCCCCGGAGGCGGCCGCGTATTCAGGCGCGAAAATTTCGTGGTGCGCCTTCGTTGATATGGATATACTCGTGTGGTATACTACGATTTGGTGTGAGCACGCACGCTCCTGGATCCCGACAACGGTGCCTGTTTGCACGGGTTCTGTCGGGGGATGAACGGGGCGGAGGCATAACCGGTGGGGGAGGAGGTGAGATCGTGGCAGTAGTCACCATGAAGCAGTTGCTCGAGGCCGGGGTTCATTTCGGCCACCAGACCAGGCGCTGGAACCCCAAGATGAAGCCCTTCATCTTCACCGAGCGCAACGGCATATACATCATAGACCTCCAGAAAACCGTGAGGAAGATCGACGAAGCCTATGAGTTTGTGAAGCGTGTGGTGCAGGAGGGCGGCACCATCCTGTTCGTGGGGACGAAGAAGCAGGCCCGTAACACCATCAAGGAAGAGGCCGAGCGGTGCGGCATGTTCTACGTGAACGAACGCTGGCTCGGTGGGATGCTCACCAACTTCCGAACCATTCGCAAACGAATCGAGCGCCTTCGGATGCTGGAGAATATGCAGGCGGACGGATCGTTCGAGGTCCTTCCAAAGAAAGAAGTCATGCAGCTTATGAAGGAGAAGGAGAAGCTTGAGCGATTCCTCGGCGGAATCCGCGAGATGTCGGGGCTGCCGGGCGCGGTTTTTGTGGTCGATCCGCGTAAGGAGAGAATAGCAGTGCAAGAAGCGAGAAAGCTTGGCATACCTGTGGTAGGGATCGTGGATACAAACTGCGATCCGGACGAGGTCGATTACGTGATCCCCGGGAACGACGATGCCATCCGTGCAGTGAAACTAATCTGCGGCAAGATGGCTGACGCTGTGATAGAAGGCCTCGAGGGCCGCGACGCAGCTCTTGCGGCGGAGGCCCAGGAGGCGTCCTTGAACGGCGAGATCCGCGAGCGCGAGCTCGAGGGCGAGTACGTTGACGGCGCGACAGACGTTGTCGAGATGCCGCTCGACCTTGAGATCGCGGAGGTTGCCTACGATGATCACGCCACGGTGCGCGACGACGACACCGAGCGGTAGACTTGCAGGGAGGTAGCGCTTGTGGCTGTGACAGCCGAAAACATCAAGGAACTCCGGGAGAGAACCGGGGCCGGGATGATGGACTGTAAGAAGGCCCTTGCAGAGACCGGGGGCGACATGGAGAAGGCCATCGCCTACCTGCGGGAGAAGGGCCTCGCGAAGATGCACAAGAGGGCCGGGAAGGTCGCAGCCGAGGGCGTGGTCGAGGCGTACATCCACCTCGGAGGCAAGATCGGCGTGCTGGTCGAGGTCAACTGCGAGACCGACTTTGTGGCGCGTACCGACGACTTCCGTTGGCTAGCGAAAGAGGTTGCCCTTCAGATCGCCGCCGGAAAGCCGCTTTACGTTTCGAGCGAGGACGTGCCTGAGTCAATGCTCGAGAGCGAGCGGGCCATATACCGTGCGCAGGCCCTCAACGAGGGGAAGCCGGAGGCGGTTGTGAACAAGATCGTCGAGGGCAGGCTGAAGAAGTTTTACACCGAGGTCTGCCTACTGGACCAGCCATACATCAGGGACCCTGAGAAGACCATACGCGACCTTGTGGCGGAAGTGTCCGCGAAGACCGGCGAAAAGATCCAGGTGAGAAGGTTCGCCAGGTTTGAGCTGGGAGAGGGCATCGAGAAGCCGGACGCCTGCGATGTCTAAGGGTTTCTAAGGGTTACGGACCTCAGGCGATCGTGGAAGGCCGGTGGAAGACCCAAGGAAGGCTGGCGGACGTGATGAGCAAGATTGGGGAGACTCCTCGGTTCAGGAGGGTTGTGCTGAAGCTATCCGGAGAAGCCCTGGCGGGCTCCAGGGGCTTCGGAATCGATCTTGACGTCGTAAAGCACATAGCCGAGGAGATACGGGAGATACACGAGCTTGGCGTGGAGGTGGCCGTGGTTGTCGGCGGGGGTAACATCTGGCGCGGCGTCCAGGCCCAGAAGGCCGGAATGGACCGTGCCACCGCCGACTACATGGGGATGCTCGCCACCATCATCAACGCCATGTCGCTCCAGGACGCCCTGGAAAAGCTGGGTGTTGACACGAGGGTCCAGACCGCGATTGAGATGCGCGAGATCGCGGAGCCTTACATCCGCAGGCGGGCCATCCGCCACCTTGAGAAGGGGCGGGTGGTGATTTTCGCAGGCGGCACGGGCAATCCCTACTTCTCTACTGACACTGCGGCGGCGTTGCGGGCGGCCGAGATTGAGGCAGAGGTCATCCTCATGGCGAAGAGGGTTGACGGGGTCTACGACTCTGACCCTCTCTCCAATCCCTCTGCCATGCGGTTCACGCACCTCACCTACAGGGATGTCATAAACCGAGGGCTTGGCGTCATGGACTCCACGGCTGCCTCGCTTTGCATGGACAATGGCATTCCCATCGTGGTGTTTAATCTGACGAAGAAGGGGAACGTCAAGAGGGCGGTCCTCGGTGAGGAGATAGGCACTCAAGTCGGGGGGGAGCAGCATGCCAGATGATGAACGCGCCAGGGCCGAACAGAAGATGAAAGAGATAGTGGAGGCAACGCGGCGGGAATTCGCGCAGATCCGCACCGGCAGAGCCAATCCGGCCCTGCTCGACAGGATAACCGTTGAGGCGTATGGCGACGTGTATCCCATCAACCAGCTTGCCAGCATCTCTGTGCCTGAGGCCAGGCTTCTCGTCATCCAGCCATGGGATCGGAAGGTGCTTCCCAATATTGAGCGGGCCATTCTGAAGTCAGACCTTGCCCTGACCCCGGTGAGCGATGGATCGGTGCTCCGGATAACCATACCTACTCTCACAGAGGAGAGGCGCAGGGACCTCGTGAAGATCGCGAAGAAGGTCGCGGAAGACATGAGGGTCGCGGTCCGCAATGCAAGGCGTGAGGCTATCGACGCCTTACGGGCCAAGCAGAAGAACAAGGAGATAACCGAGGACGACCTCAAGAAAGGCCAGGAAGATATCCAGAAACTGACGGACAAGTTCATAGCGGAGATCGACGCGCTCCTCGAGGCCAAGGAGGCCGAGATAATGGAAGTGTGAAGGGAGGTGGCCGTGTTGCCCCACGTGATCACTGATGACTGCACCAAGTGCGGTTCGTGCGCAGAAGTGTGCCCCTTTGAGGCGATCAGCGAGGGAGAGGACAAGTTTGTGATTGACCCCGAGGTCTGCACCGACTGCGGCATGTGCGCTGAGGAGTGTTCCTCGGGCGCGATAGTGGAAGAGGAATAAGGTTCGCATGCATGGGCAAGGGGAGGTCGCCGCGAGGTCATCCTCCCCTTGAGTCGTTTTTGTGGGAGGGAAGCTCGTGGTGTGGCTCCGGAGGGGGTGACGGCTCTTGTGAACCCTGTCCGGGTTCTTATGAGGGCGCTGGGGAGGTCTGGCGCGCAGGAAGCAGCGGGAGACGTGGACGACCTGCCATCCGTGGACAGGGCCAGGCTGCCGCGGCATGTAGCGATAATCATGGACGGCAACGGCAGGTGGGCGACGAGACGTGGCCTTCCGAGGCTGGCCGGGCACAGGGTCGGCGCGGACCGGGCCGAAGACATAGTTAGGGCTGCCTCTGAGATGGGCATCGAAGTTGTCACGCTGTACGTGTTTTCCACGGAGAACTGGAAGCGGCCGGCCGACGAAGTGGATGGCCTGATGAGCTTGCTCGTGGAGATGTTTGACAAAAAGCTCGACGCCCTCATCGACTTCGGGGCGCGTATCCGCGTGATAGGAGCGCGAGATGGATTGCCTGCCGCGGTGCTGCGCGCGGTGACCCACGTAGAGGAGGCAACGAGGGAAAGCAGCGGCATCCTGGTGAACCTTGCCATAAACTACGGCGGGCGCGACGAGATCGTGAGAGCCGCGAGGCGTATGGCCGAGGAAGTAGCCCGGGGCGACCTCAGCCCCGGCGAGATCGATGGTCATGCCGTGGAGGCTCGGCTTTATACGGCAGGCGTTCCTGACCCCGACCTCCTCATCCGGACGGGAGGGGAAATGAGGATCTCGAACTTCCTTCTCTGGCAGGTTGCGTATACCGAGCTGTACGTGACCCCGGTGTTGTGGCCTGATTTCACGCGGCGCGAGTTTGTGAGGGCAATTCAGGAGTACCAGAGGCGCGTCCGCAGGTTCGGCGGTATTTAGATTTCTTCAGGTGGACAGCGGGGAGGCATACTGCGGAAGGAGGCCGGGAGCGTGCGGGACAGGGTCGTAAGCGCGCTCGTTGCTGCGCCGGTCGCGATGGCGGTGGTCGTGGCGGGCGGACCGTATCTCACGGTAGTGGTCGCGGGCATCGGTGTTGGCGCTGTTCTCGAGTTTTACAGGCTTGCGAGGGGGGCAGGGCTCGAGCCGACCCCGGTCGTCGGGGTGCTGGGGATCGTGTCGTTCGCTCTGGCGGGGTACCTTGGCTCAAGCGCCGCAATGGGGGCCACCCTCGCGGGCATGATCGTTGTGAGCCTTGTTTTTCAGACGCTCAAGCTCGGCCGGGAATCGGCTATCGCAAACCCCGCGGTGACCGTATTCGGCGCAGCGTATGTGGGCTGGGCTGTGGCCCTTCTGCTCCTCCTGAGGGGACTCGGGGGCACGGCCGCAGGGCTCGGACACGTTGTGACGGTTCTTCTCACGGTGTGGGCGAACGACATCGGCGCTTACTTTCTTGGAAGCGCTCTCGGAAGGCACAAGCTCATACCGGAAGTGAGCCCGAACAAGACCGTGGAAGGCGCTGTGTCTGGCCTTGTCACGGGGGTATGTGTGGGCGTCGGCGCCAGGATGGTGGGGGCGGCCTTCGGGTGGTGGCCCGGGGTTCCCTTTGTTCACGCGGTCGCGCTCTCCCTTGCGATCGGAGTGGCCGGGCAGGCTGGCGACCTCGCTGAGTCTGCCATGAAACGCAATGCCCACGTCAAGGATTCCGGTGCCTTTCTGCCGGGGCACGGTGGTGTGCTTGACAGAATCGATAGCGTGTTGTTTGCTATTCCCATAGCGTACTATTATGTGGTTTTATTTCTTTCGTGACGCCCTAAGTGAGGGTACAGAAATGCTCCCGAGTTTGGGAGCAGTTGCCGGTGACTCAAAGAGAGAGTGCAACACCGGCAACCCGGGAAGTGGTTGAAAAGGGACAAGAAGTAACGCACCCTCACTTGGCAGACAGAAGGGTCACGGGGTGGTTCGGGTTGCACGGACTCTCGGCAACGTGGAGGCATTTCCTGGCATGGGCGGCCGTCCTTGTCGCGTGCTTCCTCGTGGTCAAGTATGTGCTGACCTATTTCGTGCCGTTCATCATCGCCTTCGTCATCGCGGCGATCATCGATCCACCGGTCGAGTTTCTTGTGAGACGGACGAGGTTATCAAGGGGCGGCGCGGTTCTCATAATGCTGTGCCTCCTCCTCGTGGTCGTGGGAATCGGGGTCGTTGTGGGCGTATCCCGGCTTTACCTGGAAATACAGGATCTTTCGCGGGCTTTGCCCATGTACAACATCAGCTTCGAGGAGATGCTCTCCAGGGTCGTGCAGGACGTGGAGAGGTTGTACCGTGAGCTGCCAGCGCCTATTATCGACGCAATAAGGAACAACCAGTACAGGCTGTACCTCGCGGTCGAGAGCGTCCTCGCGAGGGTGACGGGGATGGTGACGGCCCTCCCAAACATCGCATTCATCCTTGTTATCAGCTTTTTTGCAGCGTTCTTCATGAGCCGTGACAAGAGAGAAATATCAGAGTTTCTCGTGAGCCTCACTCCTTCCAGATGGCGCGAGAAGGCAAGGGCCATGAGGGCGGAGGTGGTCTCGGCCGCCCTCGGGTTCATAAGGGCGCAGTTCATCCTGATCATGATCACCACTGTGGTGAGCATCGTCGGGTTCAGCATAGCCGGCACGGGGTACGCATGGCTTCTCGGGATCGTGTGCGGTATCCTCGACCTGATACCGGTGGTCGGGCCGGGCACGCTGTATGTGCCGATGATCGTATACTATGCCTTCAAGAGGCGGCTCTTCGAAGCCGTCGTCATCGCGGCGCTGATGGCCGTCCAGTTCGTACTGCGCAAAGGGGCAGAGCCCAGGGTCGTTGGGGCTAACGTAGGAGTGCATCCCCTTGCGATCCTTGTGGCGGTGTACGTGGGTATCCGGCTTTTCGGGGCAAGTGGCATCGTAATAGGTCCGCTCTTCGTTATCGTAATCAAGGCCATGGCCCGCGGGGGGCTGCTGCCTCTTACGCCCAGGGAATGACGCCAGGGTATGATATGTTGGGATACATGACAGGATGCATTGACGGCGAACCGGGCGCGTGTACGTGCAGGGGAGTGGTGTAATTGCAGCGAGGTCTTGCGGTCCTGGGGTCCACCGGGTCCATCGGTACCCAGGCCCTTGAAGTGGCCGGGTGGCTTGGCGACTCCGTCCGAGTGGTGGGCCTGGCCGCCGGGCGCAACATCGATCTGCTGGAGGCGCAGGTGAGGCGGTGGGCACCGTCCATCGTTGGCGTGGCTGACGAGGACGCTGCCCGAAAGCTACGCGAGCGGCTTCGGGGCCTCGACTTCGACGTCGAGGTCGTGTCGGGTGCAGGGGCCGCAGAGTGCGTCGCAATGCATCCCGAGGCAGATGTGGTGCTGTCGGCCGTCGTAGGGATCGCAGGCCTTCTGCCCACTTATGCCGCGGTTCGACAGGGCAAGACCGTGGCTCTTGCCAACAAGGAGACGCTTGTGGCCGCGGGCAGGCTGGTCATGGAAGAGGTCAGAAGGCACGGGGCAACCATTATCCCGGTGGACAGCGAGCACTCCGCGATCTTTCAGTGCCTTGCAGGGCGCGACATGTCCGAGGTGGGGAGGCTGATCCTCACCGCCTCGGGTGGGCCGTTCCGGACGCTAGGTGCGAGCGAGCTCGGGAAGGTCCGGCCGGACCAGGCGCTTCGTCACCCCACATGGTCCATGGGCGCCAAGATCACCGTCGACTCCGCGACGCTCATGAACAAAGCGCTCGAGGTGATCGAAGCCAGGTGGCTTTTCGGCGTCGACCCTGATAGGATCGATGTGGTGATCCACCCTCAGAGCATCGTGCACTCGATGGTGGAGCTTGTTGACGGGTCGATCATTGCCCAGCTCGGGCCGCCTGACATGAGGCTGCCAATCCAGTATGCCCTTACATACCCCGCGCGAGCGGCCGGCCGCGCGAGAACGCTCGATGTGGCGCACATCGGGGCTCTGACCTTCGAGCCCCCAGACGTGGGGAAGTTTCCCGCGCTGCGTCTGGGTTATCAGGCGGTCCGCGCGGGCCGCACGATGCCATGCGTCCTGAGCGCGGCGAACGAGGAGGCGGTCAAGCTGTTCCTGGAGGGCCGGATCGGGTTCCTGGACATTCCCGCTCTCGTAGAAGACGCCATGGCGAGCCACGACCCGGTGGACCCGCGCACGCCCGGGGAGGTCCTCGAGGCCGACAGGTGGGCGAGAGAGCACGTTGCGCGGCGTGTGGCGGAAAGAGGAGGACGCATTCGTGGTTGAGTCCGTTGTCATCACAGTGTTGGCGTTTGCCTTTGTCTTTGCAACTTTCGCCCTGTCCCATGAATTTGGCCATTTCGCCGTGGGCAAGGCCGCGGGGATAAAGGTGTATGAGTTCGCGCTGGGCTTCGGTCCGCTCGTATGGCGCCGGAAACGCGGGGAGACCGTGTACTCCCTGCGGGCGCTCCCCCTCGGCGCGTTTGTGAAGTTCGCAGGCCTCGACCGCCCTGATAACCCCCAGGACGACGTGGATGCGAGCGACCCGCGCAGCTTCAGGGCGAAGCCCCTGACCTGGAGGATAGCAACGATCCTTGCCGGGCCGTTCATGAACTTCGTGATGGCGTTCGTGTTCTTCACCGTCGTCTTTGTGGCAGCGGGAGTCCCTGTAGCGGTTGTATCCGAGGTGTATCCTGGGATGCCTGCTCAGGCTGCCGGGCTGCAGGCGGGCGACAGAGTGGTCGCCGTCGGACGGACCCCAACCGAGACGGTGGCAGAGGTGAGGGAGGCCATTTCAGTCAGTCCCGGGAAGCCCATTGCCATCACAGTTGAACGTGAGGGAGCGAGAATAACGTTTCAGGTGACACCTGCAAGGGACCCCGAGACCGGCCAGGGGGTCATCGGGGTGCTGCTTTCCGAACCGTGGCAGCCTGCCGGGGTGCTGAGGGCGGTGCGCACGGGCGCGACGTTCACCGTGGATATCGCGAAGAACCTCCTGGTCACGCTGGGTCGAATGGTGTCGGGCCGGGTGAAGCCGGAGGTGGCGGGTCCCATCGGCATAGCCCAGGCCGTGGGACAGACCGCCCGGCTTGGCATCGTGAACCTGCTTTATCTCGCGGCGCTTCTCAACGTGAACCTGGGGCTTCTCAACCTGCTCCCCATACCGGTGCTGGACGGAGGGTGGATCGTGCTTCTGGGCATCGAGGCTTTGCGCAGGCGGCCCCTCAATGAAGAGCAGGAGGCCTTAGCGCGGATGGTCGGCATGGCCATCCTGGCGCTGCTTATCGCGTTCGCGACGCTGTCTGATATTGCGAGACTGGGAGGACGGCTTGGGTAGCGCTGCCTTTCATAACATGAGTCGCCTTTCATGAAACTGTTGGTGTCTGCCGCATTATGTCAACGCAGCCTGGTTGAATCGCGCAAACGCAAAGCCGTCGGCGTGCTCGGCCAACCTGGCGGCTGCTGGGGAAGTCCAACGCGCTCTTTAACTGTGTCTTTCATAAGTTCTGGGAGCCGCCGAAGCCGGATGCCTGACGGGGTGTTGCGGGGGCGTTGCGGCGGAAGCCGGCCAATCCGTGTCACTGGGAGTGTAGCAGGAGATGATCGAGCGGCGCAAAACCCGAAGAGTCGTGGTTGGGGGGGTGCCGATCGGCGGCGGTGCGCCTGTCACGGTGCAGTCCATGACGAAGACCGATACCCGCGACATCGAGGCCACGGTCCGGCAACTCGAGAGCCTTGCGAAGGCCGGGTGCGAGATAGCGCGGTGCGCCATTCCCGACGCCGCTGCGGCGGCGGCGTTCGCCGAGATAAAGCGCAGGTCGCCGCTACCCCTTGTGGCCGACATCCACTTCGATTACAGGCTCGCCCATGCCGCGATAGCCGCAGGGGCGGACAAGCTTCGCATAAACCCCGGGAACATCGGGGGCAGGGAGAGGGTCAGGGAGGTCGCAAGGGCGGCGAAAGAGCGGGGCATACCCATCAGGGTTGGTGTCAACGCTGGGTCCCTGGAGAAGGACCTGCTTGCAAAGTATGGCAGGCCGTGCGCGGAGGCGCTGGTGGAGAGCGCGAGGCGAAGCGCAGGCCTTCTCGAGAACGAGGGGTTCAGCGATATCGTCATATCGATAAAGGCATCTGATGTGGTCACCACGGTTGAGGCGTACGAGGCCATTTCGGAAGAGACCGACTATCCGCTCCACGTGGGCCTTACGGAGGCCGGCGGCCCCAGGGCGGGCGCGGTGAAGAGCGCTGTAGCCATAGGAGCGCTGCTCCTCAAGGGGATTGGCGACACCATCCGCGTATCGCTCACCGCAGAGCCCGAAGAGGAAGTGAGAGTGGCCAGGGAGATCCTGTCGTCCGTGGGCCTCCGGCGGTTCGGCGTGGAGGTCATATCCTGCCCGACGTGCGGTCGCTGCCACGGGGACCTCTTCGGGATCGTTCGGGAAGTGGAGCGCGGGGTGGCGGGGATCGACGCTCCTCTGAAGGTGGCCGTCATGGGTTGCGAGGTCAACGGTCCGGGTGAGGCGCGCGAGGCCGACATCGGGGTGGCCCTGGGCGAGGGCGCAGGCCTCCTGTTTGCACGCGGAAAGCCCGCCGGAAGGGTGCCGCAGGGCGAGATCGTGGAGAGGCTGGTCAACGAGGTCCAAAAGATGGGCAAGATGGACCGGGAGACCCGGAAGCGGGCTGACGCAGTTGGGGGGCTGGTGTAGCCATGGGCGACGGGCGCGGGACGACCGGGGAAGCGGTGACTGGTGAGGCGATGACCGGTGCGGCGGTGATCATCCCCGCCTACAATGAAGAAGGCCGAATCGGCCGGGTGATCTCCGCAGCGCTGGGGGCGAAGCTGGTATCGGAGATCATTGTCGTGAGCGACGGCTCGACCGATGGCACCGCTGAGGTGGCGCGGTCCCTCGGGGTGCGGGTAGTGGAGCTCGCGCGCAACAGGGGGAAGGGCGGGGCCATGAAAGCCGGCCTTGCCGCAACGAGCGCCGAGGTGGTGGCGTTCATAGACGCCGACCTTGTCGGGCTTATGCCAGAGCATGTGGACCAGCTGATCCGCCCGGTGGTTTCGGGTGAGGCCGATGCCACCCTGGGCGTGTTCGAGGGCGGCAGGACCTCGACCACGCTCGCCCAGAAGCTGACCCCAGGGCTGTCGGGCCAGCGCGCCGTGAGAGCGGCGCTGGTGCGCGGCGTCCCGATGGAGGAGGCCGGGTTCGGCGTGGAGGTCCTCCTCAACAGACACCTTGCTTCTTGCGGCGCGAGGGTCAAGCGGGTCGTCCTGCACGGGGTGTCGCAGGTGATGAAGGAGGAGAAGCGCGGCGGTTTGAAGGGATTTACTGCGCGCCTGAGGATGTACTGGGAGATCGTGAGCCACATGAAGGGCTGATCCCGTCGTGGCCGTCATATGGCACGACCCACGCATTCCGGCTTGTTTCGCGGAACTACCGGAGCAGCCGCAGGGGCCTTGACGGAGCCGGGCGCGCGTTGTATTATACAAGCAACACAAGGCGACATGAAGCATTTGCGTTGATGGAGAGGAGTAGGGCGGCGCTGCCCGAAGAGAGGGAGGTCCACCGGCTGCGAGGCTTCCCGGGATAAGGCCGCACCGAAGGTCGCTCCGGAGCATCGGGGTTGAAATGCGGTGGCAGTTGAGGTGTCAGCGCACGTAGGCCTCGACGGGCAGCCCGTTACAGCAATCGAGCGCCTGTGTCTTTTGCGCAAGCGATACGCAAGCGCGGGATGCGGGAAGCAAGGTGGTACCGCGGGAGTTAGCCCCTTTCGCCCTTGGAATGGCGAAAGGGGCTCTTGAGTTTTCCCGGGAGTTTCCCAGGAGTTTCCCGGGAAGTGGACCTGCGGGCCCGTGCGTTCGGCCGCCCGGCGCTGCCTCTTGCGAGTTGCCGCGGGTTCGGAGAATGCTGCTATTGGTGGCCGGTCGGTTCCACTGAGTAAGATCTCCGGAGAGATTGGCGAGCTGTGCGGTTTCAGGATGTGCAAAGGGTATCCAGCTCGCGCGGCGCTCGACGTGCAAGGCGAAAGGCGCGGAGTCTGCCTGGGCAGGGTCCGCCGCCCGGGTAATGGGACGCCGCCCCATGTGGGCGGTAAACATGAGGGCGGTAAACATGTGGGCCATATAGAGGTAATGAAGTGGCCCGTCGGCACGGCGAAGCTCGTGAGGCGGCGAGACTGAACCTCGGGGTGGCGACGTGCCAAGGCGGAATAGGTAAGGAAAGGAGGAAGCGGCACCTCTGGCTGTGAGCCGCTCGCAACCAGAAACCGAAGCCGAAGCCGAGGCCAAGCCCGAAGCCCAAACAGAAACCCAGACCGAAACCGAAGCCAGAAACGAAGGCGAAACCGAAGGTGAAACCAAAGCCGAACCCGAAACCGGCGCCGAAGCCGAAAGCGAAACCGGGGCGATGGTGAGGCTGGAGTAAAGCGAGGCTGGGAGCGAAGCCGGAACCGCAGGCGGGAGCGCAGGGGGAGCCGCGAGCCAAGGTGAAGGCAAAGCCGGAAAGGGAAGCGAAGGCGATCGCGATGTCGAAGGCGAAGGCAATGGCGAAGGCGAAGGCGAAGGCGAAGGCAGAGGCAGAGGCAGAGCTGAAGGCGGAGGCGGCCGCGCGTGACATGGCAAGAGCTCAGAGCGAACCAGACTTCATTACAAACGAGACAAACGGGCTTGCGACTAGATACAACCCCCTCGAAATGGAAGAGAAAACCTACGAGGAGTGGCTTCGCGGCGGGTATTTCCATCAGGAAGTAGACCCGTCCCGAAAGCCCTTCTGCATCGTGATCCCGCCGCCCAACGTCACGGGATCGCTGCACATCGGCCACGCCCTGGACAACACACTCCAGGACATTCTGGTGCGCTGGCACAGGATGATGGGAGACAACACCGTGTGGATTCCTGGCACCGACCACGCGGGCATCGCGACCCAGGTGAAGGTGGAGGCGGCGCTCGCGAAGGAGGGTCTGTCCCGCCACGACCTCGGGCGCGAGGAGTTCGTCCGCCGCGTGTGGCAGTGGAAAGAGAAGTACGGCGGCACCATCCGCAGCCAGCTTCAGCGCCTGGGGGCGTCGTGCGACTGGGAGCGCGAGAGGTTCACCATGGACGAGGGCCTTTCCCGCGCCGTCCGGCAGGTGTTCGTGCGGCTCTATGAAAAGGGGCTTATATACAGGGGCACGTACATCATCAACTGGTGCCCGAGGTGCCACACGTCCCTTTCGGACCTCGAGGTGGAGCACGAGGAGAGCAAGGGTACCCTCTACTACATCAAGTACCCCCTCGTCGGCGAGGAGGGCCACATTACCGTAGCTACCACTCGTCCGGAGACGATGCTTGGCGACACGGCTGTCGCAGTGAACCCCCGCGATCTGCGCTACAGCCATCTCGTGGGCAGGAAGGTCGTACTGCCCATAATGGGCCGGGAGATACCAATCATCGCGGACGAGCACGCAGACCCCGAGTTCGGGACTGGCGCCGTGAAGGTCACGCCTGCCCACGATCCGAACGACTTCGAGATCGGCCTGCGGCACAGTCTTCCTGCTGTAAAGGTCATCGGCGAGGACGGGAGGATGACGAAGGAGGCCGGCAGGTACGAGGGGCTCGACAGGTACGCCTGCCGCGAGAAGGTGGTGGAGGAGCTTGCGTTCCTCGGCCTTCTCGAGAAGAGGGAGGCGCACGACCATGCTGTGGGCCACTGCCAGAGGTGCAACACCGTGGTCGAGCCGATGATATCGAGGCAGTGGTTCGTGAGGATGAGGCCACTTGCCGAGCCTGCGATCAAGGCCGTGGAGGACGGGCGCATCAGGTTCGTGCCCGAGCGTTTCGCAAAGGTCTATCTCAACTGGATGGAGAACGTCCACGACTGGTGCATCTCAAGGCAGCTCTGGTGGGGTCACCGAATCCCCGTATGGTACTGCGGCGGGTGCGGCGAGACCATCGCCTCGACCGAGGGCCCAACGAGGTGCCCAAAATGCGGCAGCGGTAAACTCGAGCAGGACCCAGATGTGCTCGACACTTGGTTCTCGTCGGCCCTGTGGCCCTTCTCAACCATGGGATGGCCAGAAGACACGCCGGAACTTCGGCACTTCTACCCGACGTCCGTGCTGGTGACCGCGTACGACATCATTTTCTTCTGGGTCGCGAGGATGATATTCATGGGCCTCGAGTTTATGGGGGAGGTGCCGTTCCACGACGTGTTCATCCACGGGCTCGTGAGAGCCTCGAGCGGCAAGAAAATGAGCAAGTCTCTCGGCACGGGCGTAGACCCCCTCGAGGTCGTGGATAAGTACGGAGCCGACGTGCTCAGGTTCACCCTCGTGACCGGGAACACCCCTGGCAATGACATGCGGTTCCGGGAGGAGCGGCTGGAGGCCAGCCGTAACTTCGCCAACAAGTTGTGGAACGCGGCGCGGTTCGTTCTCATGAACCTCCGCGACTTCGACCCGGCCGGCGTGGACGAGCGTGACCTCGACCTCCTGCCTGCTGACAGGTGGATACGGAGCAGGGCGAACAGAGTAGCCGAGAAGGTGCATTCGCATCTCCGAGAGTACGAGGTCGGGGAGGCCGCGCGCACCCTGTACGATTTCACGTGGGACGAGTTCTGCGACTGGTACATCGAGATCTCCAAGGCGCGGCTCTATGGCGGCGACGCGCAGGCGCGCACAACCGCCCGGTACGTGCTCTCGGAAACCCTGGGCAAGGTGATTCGGCTGCTCCATCCGTTCATGCCCTTCATAACCGAGGGAATCTGGCAGCGCCTGCCCGGCGCCGAGGGGAGCATCATGGTATCGCCGTGGCCCGCGTTCGACGAGAGACTCGACGACCCCGACGCCGAAGCGGAAATGGCCACGCTTATGGACGTCACGCGGGCTATCCGCAACATAAGGTCTGAGATGAACGTGCCGCCTCAGAAGAAGCTGGACGCGATCGTGGTGGCGACCGGCAGGACAGCGGAAGTGCTGCGGGCAGGGAGCGATCTCATGGTGCGCCTCGCTGGCCTTGCGCGCCTCAGCGTCGAGGATCGGCTCGAGCGCAAGCCCGAGAAGGCGGCGTCAGCGGTCGTTACCGGCGCCGAGGTGTACGTGCCGCTCGCCGGCATCATCGATCTCGATACGGAGGTCCGCCGCCTCGAGAAGGATCTGCGGGCGGCGGAGGCAGCACTGGAGGCCGCCGAGCGTAAGCTCTCCAACCCGGACTTTGTCGAGAAAGCCTCTGAGGAGGTCGTCGAGCGCGAGCGGGCAAGGCGCGAGGAATATGCCGAAAAACGGGCGCGCCTCGCGCGAAGGCTTGCGGATCTCAGGGCTTGAGCGGGGCCTTTCGAGTGGGAACGCGAACGGCCCGCCTGGCTCGCTTGAATAGCGGGACAATCTTATTCACGGAGGCTACCAACTTGAGCAATGACGACGCCCCTGAGCGCGTACGGCGGATCGCAACACTTCTGGAGGATATGTACGGGGCTCCTCCCGTCCGGCGGGAGGACCCGCTGGATGCCCTCGTGGCGACGGTGCTCTCCCAGAACACGTCCGACGTCAACTCCGGTAGGGCATTTCGGAGCCTGAAGGAGAGGTTTGCGTCGTGGGATGATGTGAGGACGGCGGACGTGCGAGAGGTGGCGGATGCAATAAGGAGCGGCGGCCTTGCCGACATCAAGGCCGCCAGGATACAGCGGATCCTCGACCGCCTGCACCGCGAGCGGGGATATGTGTCCCTGGATTTCCTCGCGCATCTTAACGTCCGCACGGCGCGGGACTATCTCATGTCCCTCGACGGCGTCGGCCCCAAGACCTGCGCCTGCACGCTGCTCTTCGGGTGCGGCATGCCTGTGTTCCCTGTGGACACGCACGTGCTGCGCGTGGCACGGCGGCTTGGGCTCATAAGCAGTCGGTGCGGGGCCGAGGGCGCCCACGAAGTTATGGGCTCCTTGGTCCCGTCCGACCTGGTCTACTCCCTGCACGTCAACATGATCGCCCACGGGCGGCGGCGGTGCAGGCCGCAAAAGCCCAGGTGCGACGGGTGTCTTCTGGCACGAGAATGCACGCTGGGGAAGGAAAACCTTCCGGAGTAGCGAAAAGAGTCCTCATGAACTACGAAGAAGCTATCGCATTCCTGCACAGCCTGGGCAAGTTCGGAGTGAGCCTTGGCCTCGGCCGGACGCTCGCTCTGCTTGATGCCGCAGGCTCGCCCCACCTGAAACTGAAAGCCGTCCATGTGGCAGGCACCAACGGCAAGGGGTCGGTTGCGGCCATGACGGCCTCGGTGCTTCGCGCTGCGGGGTTTCGCGTGGGGCTGTATACGTCCCCGCACCTCTCATCATACACCGAGCGCATCAGCATAAACGGCAGGCCCATATCGAGAGCGCGCCTCGCAGAGCTCATAACAAGGCTGCGGCCTCACTTCGAGGGGGTAGCGGTCGGCTCCTCCCTAGGCTTCCCAACCGAGTTCGAGATGGGTACCGTTGCCGCATTCCTCCATTTCGCTGAGGAGCGCGTGGACTATGCCGTGGTGGAGGTGGGCCTCGGAGGCAGGTTCGATGCTACCAACGTCGTCACGCCGCTTGTCTCGGTTATCACGCACGTTGACATGGACCACCGCGAGAAGCTGGGCGACACCATTGAGGAGATCGCCTTCGAGAAAGCCGGGATCATCAAGCCGGGCGTCCCCGTGGTGGTCGGCGTGCAGCACCCGCCTGCCCTCGCGGTGATAAAGCGTGTTGCCGCTGAGAGGTCCGCCCGGACCTTAGTGGTAGGCGAAGACTTATGGTGCGAGCGTACCGGCCACAACGAGGGGGGGCAGACGTTCCGGGCGCGCGTGGGCGGCGAGGACCTCGGCGAGTTTGAGATGCCGCTTCTCGGGCCGCACCAAGTGGAGAACGCCGCGTGTGCAATGGGTGCCATCGAGGCGCTCCGCAGCCTCGGAGTGAACGTGGGAAGGGAAGCCCTGAAACGAGGCTTCAAACTCACTCGCTGGCCCGGCAGGCTCGAGGTGCTCCAGCGGCGCCCGCTGGTGGTGGTCGACGGCGCCCACAACCTCGACGGCATGGAAAGACTGGCCCGGGCCGTTCCTGAGATTGCGGGAGGCCGTCATGTCACCGCAGTAGTCGGGATCTCCAGGGACAAGCCCGTCGCGGATATGGTCCGCCATGTGGCGAGGTTCGCCTCGCGAATCATTGCGACCCGTGCCTCGTCCTCGCGGCTGGGCGGGGCCGACCCTTGCGTGATCGCCGCGCTGGCGTCGGCTGAGGGGCGCGAGGCCCTCGTGAAGGATAGCGCCGTCGAGGCTGTGGATGAAGGGCTTGCGGGAGCAGGCGATGGCGGGGTGCTCCTTGTGTGCGGGTCCCTGTACCTCGTAGGTGAGGTAAGGAACCACCTTCTGTCCACCGCCGGAAGGCTCCCGGCGACCCGCAGGATCGTGGTTTTCAGCGGTGCCTACGGGTCCGGGAAGACCGAGGTGTCCTTGAACTTCGCGAAAATGAAGCGGCGCGAAGGCGCTCGTGTCATCGTGGTCGATCTCGACATTGTCAACCCCTACTTCAGGTCCCGCGAGGCGACGCGCGAGATGGAGCGCCACGGCATACAGGTCATATCGTCAGCCCCTGGGTTCGAGGCGGCGGACCTGCCCGCCCTTGCGCCTGGCATACTTCAGGCATTCCATGACGAGGGTGCTACGGTGATATTCGACGTGGGTGGCGACCCCGTCGGGGCGAGGGCCCTCGCAAGATACTCGGCGGAGTTCGAGGCGGCCGGGTACGATATGTTCTTCGTGGTCAACACGAACCGGCCCTTTACGAGGGACGTCGCGGGAGCCGAGACGATGCTCGAATCTATCGAGGACTCTTCGAGACTGACCTTCACAGGCATCGTCAGCAACACGCACATGGGTGACGAGACGACTCCTTGCGACGTCTTGCGCGGCGTCCGCGTGGCGAAAGAGCTTGCCACGAGGCGGAACCTCCCAGTGGTGTTCGCGTGCGCGACCCCGGGTGTGCTGGCAAGGCTCAGCGGGGCCATCCGTGATACGCGGCTTGTGGCTATCCAGCTTCACATGCGCCCGCCGTGGGCGCAAGATTTGGCGTCTTTCCTAACACAGGAGGAATCCGCCCGCGCCAGGGAGTAATATAATGGCAGAATGCTGGAGGGGGAATCGAAGATGCCTGAAAGAAGGGGAAGGGTAGGTCAGAGCCTGTCCATGGTGTTGATGCTTGTGGTCATGGCGGCGCTTGCCATCGGCCTCGGCGTGCTCATGGGCAGGTACGCCTTCGGCCTCCTTGCGTCCGGTCCTGGGCCGGGTAACGGCAAGGCACCGCAAGCCACAAACGAGGTCGCCCCCGCAGGCGTGTCCGACGATGCCGCATCGACGTCGCCCTCAAGGCCTGGTGCCCCGGTTCCCGAGACGACATCGCCTGGACCCGAGGGGGTTGCGACGACAGCCCCCTGCCCGGCAGATGAGAGCTCACAGGTGCCTCCCGCAACCACCGGACAGATCCTTTACCGGGTCCAGGTGGGCGAGTTCGATGATCGGACGGGAGCGGAGAGCCTGGCTCGCGAGCTTGCCGGCGCAGGGTACCCCGGGTTTGTAACCGGCGGCGCCCCGTACAGAGTGCAGGTGGGAGCGTTTGCGGAGAAGGCCAACGCTGAGAGGCTTGCCGCCGAACTCGAGGCGAAAGGTTATTCCGTGGTGGTGGTTCAGTAGGGGTTCGGTAGGCCCCATCCTCCTGTTGTAGCTGGCCCGTCCTGTGGTTGTAGCTGGAAGGAATGATGAAGAGTGCGGCTGCGCGATGTCATGAGGATTCTCGATGCCACGGTCCTTACAGGGGAGGACAAGCTCGACCAGGAGATCGAGGCCGCGTGCGGGTGCGACCTCATCAGCGACCTCCTGGCTTTTACGAGGGCCAGGATGCTCGTTCTCACAGGGCTTGTCACCCCTCAGATAATCCGTGCGGCCGAAATGATGGACCTCTTGGGCATCGTTTTCGTCCGCGGCAAGAAGCCCACGCCTGAAATCGTGGCTATGGCGGCGGAGGCTGGCATCCCCGTCTTGTGTACGTCGTACCCGCTGTATGAGTCTGCCGGCTTGCTCTTCGAGGCAGGCCTGCGCGGCAAGTGCGCCTGGCCGTGCGCCGAAGACGACGGTGGCGCCGCCACCAGCGCCAGCGCCAGCGCCAGCCCCAGCCCGGGCACTCGCGTGGACACCAGCACGGGCACCGACACCGGCACCAGTACCGGGATTGGCAGCGACACCGACGACAAGCCGCACGGGGCGCGCGGGGGTTCGTGCGATGCGCCTTGAGTGCAAGGTCACCGGCGGGGATTTCCAGGCTGCGGGGGAGGCTGCGGCGAAGCTCAAGCGGACGCTGCGCCAGGTGGGCATCGACGCCGAGACGGCCCGGCGGGCCGCGATCGTTGCGTACGAAGCCGAGATGAACATCGTTATCCACGCCTTCCGCGGGGTCCTGTCCGTTGACATCTCGCCCGAGCGCATCGAGATCGTGGCGGACGATGAAGGTCCCGGGATCCCCGACATACCGCTGGCCATGCAGGAGGGGTACTCGACGGCACCGGAGCATATACGGGAGATGGGGTTCGGCGCCGGACTGGGCCTGCCCAACATGAAAAGATACTCCGATGAATTCCACATCGAGTCCACAGTCGGACGGGGCACGAACGTCAGAATGGTTATCAACCTTCCCTCGAAAGGAAGTCTGACATGACCGGCCTGTTCCACTCGGTCCTCCTGATCGAAGAGAAATGTCGCGGATGCACGCGCTGCATAAAGAACTGCCCGACCGAAGCCATCAGGGTGAGGCAGGGCAAGGCCAGGATCAATGCGGAGAGGTGCACCGACTGCGGGGAATGCATAAGGACTTGCGATAACCACGCCAAGACCGCTATCACAGACTCTCTCGAGCGCCTGAAAGACTTCAGGTACACCGTTGCGTTACCTGCGCCGGCACTCTACGGACAGTTCGGCCCAGACGTCGAGCCCGATCGCGTGCTTGCAGCCCTCATTGATATGGGCTTCGACGATGTGTTCGAGGTCGCGCGGGGGGCGGACGTTGCCACCCTGGTGACTCGCGAATATCTTCGCCAGCACCGCGAGATACGCCCCATGATCTCGGCGGCATGCCCGGCTGTGGTCAGGCTCATACAGGTGAGGTTTCCGGCGCTCATAGACCATTTGATCCCGGTGGACTCCCCGATGACATGCGCGGGCAAGCTTGCCAAGGAGAACAAGAGCAAGGAGCTGGGAATCCCGCCGGAGGACATCGGGGCGTTCTTCATCACCCCCTGCCCGGCCAAGGTGACATGGGTGCGCGAGGCCGTAAAGCGGGGCTTCTCGTCTGTGGACGGGGCTATCTCCATCGCTGACGTCTACGGCGAGATCTCACGCCGCCTGGCAAGCCCTGCCTCGCACCCGCCAAAGCGCAGGGCTTCAGGGGCGGGCATCGGATGGGGCGGGTCAGGAGGGGAGAATGCCGCGGTTGGCCTTGAGAACTATCTGGTGGTGGACGGCATTCACAGCGTCATCGACGTCCTTGAAGAGGTCGAGGTGGGTAGGCTCGCCGATGTGGACTTCATCGAAGCCCAGGCATGCATCGGCGGCTGCGTGGGGGGCGCCCTCACAGTGCGCAATCCCTTCATCGCCCACGTACATCTGGAGAAGCTGGCAAAGAGGTTCGCCGACTGCCCAGCGTTCACCACGGAGGAAGAGGAGGAGCTTACACGGCGCGCCCGGGCCGGTTATTTCGATATGCGCCAGGACATCGCGGCGGTTCCTGCTTTCCGGCTGGACCGGGACGTGTCGCGGGCGATCTCCAAGGCGGAGATGATCGAGAAGGTCGTAAAGGACCTGCCCGGGCTCGACTGCGGGTCGTGCGGGTCCCCGCACTGTAGGGCCCTTGCTGAGGATATCGTGCAGGGCCTCGCTGTGGACACAGACTGCGTCTTCAAGCTGCGTGACCAGGTGAAGGTCCTGGCGGAGCAGCTCTTCGACCTTGCGAAGAAGAACCCGTCTGCGATGAGCGCTGCAGGTGAGCCAGGCGAGCGCGAGGGGTGAGATGCGTGAAAGTGCGGGATGTCCTTGATATGGTTGAATGCACCGTCGAGGCCGGCACAAGCGGCCTCGACAATGAGGTGAAATGCGGCTACGCGTCGGACCTCCTTAGCGACGTCATGGCGCACGCCCGCGATGGCGACATCTGGGTGACCGTGCAGGCGCACGAGAACATCATCGCCGTGGCCACGCTGGTGGGGCTGGCGGCCATTGTGGTGGCGGGGGGCGTCGAGTGCCAGCCCGAGGCCGCCCGGAGGGCCGACGAGGAAGGCATTCCACTTCTCAGGACTCGTCTGCCCGCCTTCGAGGTTGTGGGCCGCCTTTATGCGGCAGGGGTCCGCGGCAGGACAGGGAGCTAAGCAAGTAGGGGTGAGGTCCCGTTGGAGGTGTACCTTGCGGACCTTCACGTCCATACTGCGCTGTCCCCGTGCGCCGAGGCGGAGATGGCCCCGCCGGCCATAGTAAGGACCGCTGCGCAGCAGGGCGTGAGGTTGCTGGGGATTTGTGACCACAACTCCGCCGAGAACGCACCCGCCGTGGCCGAAGCGGGCGTGGCAGCGGGCGTTGCCGTGATCTGCGGCATGGAGGTGCAGACACGCGAGGACGTACACGTCCTCACGTTCTTCGATAACTCGAGGGCGCTTCTCAGGTGGCAGGAGGAGATTTACGCAAGCCTCCCCGACGTCGAGAACGACGAGGCCAGGTTAGGTGAGGAGCTTATACTCGATTCCCGGGGCGTCGTGAGAGGCCGCCTTCGCCGGTTCCTCCTCGCGTCCACGTCTATGAGCATCGACCATGTGGGAAGACGCGTCCGGGAGCTCGGGGGCCTTGTGGTGCCCGCTCATGTGGATAGACCTTCGTTCAGCCTTATCAGGAACCTGGGCCTGATTCCACCCGGCCTCAGGCCCGACGCCCTGGAGGTCTCTCCGAGGATCGGCGCTCGGCGGGCGAGGGAGATGTTTCCCCAGGTTGCGGGTTTCCCGATTGTTGTGTCGTCGGATGCCCACAGGCTGAGCGAGATTCGCGGGCATACGGCGTTTTACCTGAGGCAGCCGACCTTCGAGGAAGTCAGGCTCGCGCTCGCCTCTGCCGGAGGCCGGGCTGTGTTGCCCATTGAGTGAGTGGCAGGGAGGAGCTTGTGTGCGAGAACTTTCGTTGCACGTCCTCGATATCGTGCAGAACTCCATCGCCGCGGGAGCGCGAACAGTGGATGTGACCGTCTCGGAAGACGAGGCGTCCGACCTTCTCACGATAGAAGTGGTTGACGACGGCGCCGGAATCCCGTCGGATATACTAGAGTCGGTGCTCGACCCTTTTTACACGTCGCGCACCACCCGCAAGGTTGGTCTCGGGCTTCCGCTTTTCCGCGAGGCTGCGAGGGCGGCCGGGGGCGACCTGGATATCGAGTCCTGGCCGGGCCGCGGCACGAAGGTGCGGGCCACGTTCAGGATGAGCCACATCGACAGGGCTCCCCTCGGCGACATGGCGGAAACGGTTGCGCTTCTCGTGGTGTGCAACCCCGACGTGAGGTTCAGGTACAGGCACACACGTGGGGCTAGGACGTTCTGCTTCGACTCGGAGGAGTTCAGGAGTGCGCTTGGGGACATCCCCCCGACAGCCCCGGCGCTCGCGGGCGTCCTCAAGAATCTCATCCGGGAAGGCCTGGACTCGGTCCAGCGCGCATGATAGCAACCGGCAGGGGGCTGCCCAGGAGGCTGATTCGGCTTGGAGGAACGTGGTAGGGTGATCGAGGTGCACGGCGGGTTGGCCAGGGTGGAGGTCACTCGCCATGAAGCATGTCGCCACTGCAAGGCTTGCGATTTCGGTCGCACTGACAGGGTCGTGGTGGAAGCGACAAACCGCGTAGGAGCCCGCCCGGGCGACGAAGTGGCGCTCGAGCTTGAAAGCTCCCGGGTGCTCGGGGCGGCGTTCATCGCGTACATGGTGCCGCTCCTCTTCATGGTGGCAGGCATATACCTGGGGACCGTCTTCGCGCGGGCGACGGGGCAAGCGACATCCGCGTCCCTCTTCGGCGCGGTGCTGGGCCTTGGGCTTCTCGCGGCCTCTTACGGGGTTGTCTACGGGTACGGCAGGCGCGTGAACCCGGCGCGGTTTCGGGCCGAGATCACGCGGGTGCTCGGCCCCGGGTAGCGGCGAAAGTCGTGGAGGAATCCCGCGGAGTGCGTGGAAATAGTTATTGCCCGGGAGGCCAGGCAATGGTATTATAGGTGCGGTATGGGTCCCGGGCCGGAATGTTTTCTCGGAAGGGGGATTGTGAAGGAAAGCGCAAAGTCCTTAAGTATGTACGGAGTTGGCGAAATTGAGTGTGAACTCGACGTGACTGTGTCGAGAGGGGAAAGCTCAGGAGGTGTCCGCGATGAAGACCGTTGAGGAGCTGGAGCGCATCAGGAAACAGGCTCAGGCCATGACCAGGCTGAGGGAGGGTAAGGAAACCACCAGGATCGTCGTAGGCATGGGCACGTGCGGCATCGCCGCGGGGGCGCGGGAGACGCTGTCCGCTATCATGGACGAGCTCGCGAAGCGCAATATCCAGGATGTGGTGGTGACCCAGACCGGGTGCGTCGGCTTGTGCGAACAGGAGCCCATCGTCGATGTGATCAAGCCTGGCGCTGCAAAGGTGACCTACGGGAAGGTGACTAAAGAAAAGGCCCGCCAGATCGTGGCAAGCCACATCGTTAACGGTCAGGTCGTGGGCGAGTGGGTCATAGCCAGCGCGTAAGGCCAGTCTGAGGCGAAAGGAGGGGAGAAGAGCATGGAGCCAGCGGCGAAGAGTGCAGGCGTCTGTCCGGCGAAAGTCAGCGAAATTCTGGCAAAGTATTCCCGGAGACCTGATGCCCTCGTATCCATCCTTCACGATGTCCAGAAGGAAGCCGGCTACCTCTCGGAGGAAGCGATTACCGAGATCGCCTCGGGGCTTGATATCCCCGTGTCGAAGGTGTACGGTGTCGCAACGTTCTACACGCTGTTCTCAACGAAGCCCAAAGGCCAGTACATAATACGTGTCTGCGAGAACGCTCCGTGCCACGTGCTCGGGGCGAAAGCCATCGTTGAGGCGCTCGAGAAGGAGCTTGGCATCCCCATGGGCGGTACCACCAGCGACGGCAAGTTCACGCTGGAGTACACGAGTTGCCTCGGGGTCTGCGGCGTTGCCCCGGCCATCATGATCAACGAGGCGGTGTACGGCAACCTCACCCCCGAACGGGTCCCGCTGATCCTGAAAGAATACAAGTGACGCCCAGAAGGGAGGTTTACGCTCGTGGAGTTCTACCGTTCACACGTCCTCGTCTGCGGGGGGACCCCATGCGTGCTGGAGGGCTGCAAGGGGGTCCGCGACGCGCTCATCGCCGAGGTGAAGCGGCGGGGCCTTGACAGGGAGGTGAAGGTGGTCGAGACGGGCTGCCTGGGGCCCTGCGATCTCGGACCAGTGATTGTGGTCTATCCCGAGGGGACGCTGTATCAGAAGGTGCGCGTCTCCGATGTCCCTGAGATAGTCGAGCAACACCTCTTGAAGGGGAGAGTTGTGACGCGGCTCGTCGGTGAGGCACCCCAGGCCGGGGTGGTAAAGTACGAGGAGCCGACCTACCTCGGGGTGCAGGAACGGATAGTCCTGCGGAACTGTGGAGTGATCGATCCTGAGTCCATCGAGGAGTACATCGCGCGCGACGGCTACAGGGCGCTCGCGAAGTGCCTGACAGAGATGAAGCCCGCAGACGTCATCGAGGCTGTGAAGAAGTCCGGGCTCGTTGGCAGGGGCGGCGCGGCTTTTCCGACCGGCCTCAAGTGGAGTTTCACCGCAAACGCCGACGCCGACCAGAAGTACATACTGTGCAACGCTGACGAGGGGGAGCCGGGCACTTTCAAGGATCGGTTGATCCTTGAGGGCGATCCCCACAGCATCCTCGAGGGGATGGCCATAGCGGGCTATGCAGTGGGAGCGAATAAAGGTTTCATCTACGTGAGAGGCGAGTACGTCCTCTCCATCGAGAGGTTGGGAAAAGCTATAGAGCAGGCGAAAGCCCTTGGCCTGCTCGGGTCCAACATTTTCGGCTCCGGTTTCTCCTTTGACGTGGAGATAAGAAAAGGCGCGGGCGCGTACGTGTGCGGCGAGGAGACCGGCCTCATCGAGTCCATCGAGGGTAAGCGCGGCGAGCCCAGGATAAAGCCGCCGTACCCCGGCACCGAGGGCCTCTATGGGAAGCCCACTGTGGTCAACAACGTAGAGACCATCGCGAACATCCCGCCCATCCTGCTGAACGGGCCTGACTGGTTCAGGCAGTTCGGCACGGAGAGGTGCCCCGGCACCAAGGTTTTCACCCTCACCGGCGACATCACCAACAAGGGCCTCATCGAGGTGCCCATGGGCATCACGCTTCGCCGCGTGATATACGAGATCGGAGGCGGGATACCCGGAGGCAGGGAGTTCAAGATGGCGCAGACCGGCGGCACGTCCGGGGGATGCCTCCCGAAGGAACTGCTCGACGTGCCCATGGACTATTTCACCCTGCCTGAGCACGGGTCGGCGCTCGGTTCGGGAGCGCTCCTCATCATGGACGACAGCCACTGCATCGTGGACATAGCCGAGTGCTTCATGAGGTTCTTCGAGCACGAGTCGTGCGGCAAGTGCACGCCGTGCCGCGAGGGCACAGCGCGCCTCCACGAGATCGTGGCGAAGATCGCCCGGGGCGAGGGGAAGCCCGGAGATCTCGAGCTGCTTGATGAGCTCGGCTCGGTGATGCAGGTGTCGTCGCTCTGCGGCCTCGGCCAGGCGGCGCCGGTCCCCATCAAGACCATGCTCAAGTACTTCCGTGACGAGTTCGAGGCCCATATCAATGATAGGCTGTGTCCCACCGGGACATGCGGGATATAGACCCGCCCGGCTCAAGCAGGAGAGACGGAAGGAGTGATACGCGAATGGCAATGGTGACCATAGACGGCCGGAAGGTCGAGGTGGATGCCGGCACAACCATCCTGAATGCCGCGAAGAAGCTCGGCATCGACATCCCGACGCTGTGCCACCACCCTGATCTCGCGGTGCAGGCCGTCTGCCGCATATGTGTCGTTGAGATCGAGGGCCAGAAGCTGCTCCAGCCTGCGTGCGCCTTCCCGGTGCAGGACGGAATGGTGGTGTACACCAACACGCCACGCGTCCGGCAGGCGAGGAAGGTGAACCTCGAGCTTCTCCTTGCCCGCCACCCGCAGGACTGCCTCCAGTGCGTGAGGAACCGGAGTTGTGAGCTCCAGGCCCTCGCCGAGAGGTTCGGCATGAGGGAGATTCGCTTCGAGCACAAGCTTCGCGGGCTCCCCGAAGACCACTCCACTCCGGCGATAGTTCGGGAGCCGGACAAGTGCATACTGTGCCGCCGCTGCGTGTCCATGTGCCACGATGTGCAGGCAGCGGGAGTGCTCTTCCCGTCGCGGCGCGGTGCGGATACGGTGGTCACGCCGGTGTTCGGCAGGGGCCTCGACGAGGTGGCATGCGCCCTGTGCGGGCAGTGCATCCATGCATGTCCCGTGGGTGCGATCACCGAGCGGGATGACACCGAGCGAGTGTGGCAGGCTCTGGCCGATCCCAACAAGCACGTGGTGGTCCAGACCGCCCCTGCGACCAGGGTCAGCATCGGTGAGGAGATGGGCCTTCCGCCCGGACAGATCATCACTGGCAAGCTCGTCGCGGCCCTTCGCAGGCTGGGGTTCGACAAGGTCATGGACACCGACTTTACCGCGGACCTCACCATTATCGAGGAGGGCAACGAGTTCCTGAAGAGGCTGAAGGAAGGCGGCGTGCTTCCGATGATCACCTCGTGCAGCCCGGGGTGGATCAAGTTCGGGGAGCACTTTTACCCGGACCTCCTCAAGCATATCTCCACGTGCAAGTCGCCTCAGCAGATGTTCGGGGCGCTCGTCAAGACATACTATGCACGGAAGGCCGGGATCGACCCGAAGGACATCTTCTCGGTATCGCTCATGCCCTGCACTGCGAAGAAGTATGAGGCCGACAGGCCCGAGATGTGCGACTCCGGCTACAAGGACGTCGATGTGGTCCTTACCAGCCGTGAGCTCGGCAGGATGCTGCGCGAGGCCGGCATCCGATTCGAGGACCTGCCCGAGGAGGAGCACGACGACCCGATGGGCATCTCCACCGGCGCAGCTGCGATCTTCGGCGCGACAGGTGGCGTGATGGAGGCCGCCCTGCGGACGGTCTATGAGGTAGCCACGGGCAGCGAGCTTCCGAAGATCGACTTCGAGGAGGTCAGGGGCCTCAAGGGCATAAAGGAGGCCACAGTTAGGGTCGGAGACCTCGACGTCAGGGTCGCGGTGGCGCACGGCCTCGGAAACGCCAAAAAGATCCTCGACCTCCTGCGTGAGGGCAAGGCCAACTACCACTTCATCGAGATAATGTGCTGCCCGGGCGGGTGCGTCGGCGGCGGCGGCCAGCCTATCCCGACGACCATGGAGATTCGGGGGATCCGCGGGAACGCCCTCTACGAGGCGGATAGGGGGCTTCCGTACAGAAAGTCCCACGAGAATCCGGCGATAAAGCAGATATACGCCGAGTTCCTGGGTGAGCCGCTGAGCGAAGTGTCCCATCACCTCCTGCACACGCACTACACGCCAAGGCAGAAGTACCCGTCGGTGGCGAAGACCGTGTGCGGCGAGGCCGCAGGCTGACGGGGGCGCGAGGCCGCGGGCCGATAGAGGCTGTCTTACGGCCTGAATCGTGAAGAAGCGATCCCAGCGATGGGACAGCGATGGGAAGCGACCGGGAGCGGCGCAGGGTCTGCCTGCGCCGCTTCCCCGTGTTGGCGCTGTTTCCAAGATTCAATCGGGCTTTTTCGCTGGTAGGTTTCTGACCACTTGGCCCTCGAATCAGGCGACCCGCGCCCCCCACCTGAGTAGATCGCCATAAGTAACCGCCGGTTCCAGAGAGCGCACGCGCCGTGCAGGGTTGCCGGTGTTGCACTCTCTCTTTGAGTCACCGGCAACCCAAGACCTCGGAAAACGAGAGAAAACCAATGACCTCATACTTAGACGCGGGAGAGCCGCGCCGGAGATTGTGAGCGGAACCTGCATGTGCTATAGTAGTGTGGAACGGCAGGGCTCGATGACCGCGCGCCGGGCAGGACCGCCCGCCCGGTGGCCCCTCGTTACAAGGCCGACCAGCGCCTCCTGCCTGGCTTACCCTGGCGGCGGTAGTAGCAAGTCCCCGTGCGTGCGAGGTGTGCGCGCACGAGCGCTTTCGCCTTCTCCGTAGCGGCAGCAAGTCCCCGTGCGTGCGAGGTGTGCTATGGGCAACCATGAGTTTCCCGTGAGATCTCTGAGGGAATACTTCACCCGTCGTGACGACGTGATCGCCGCCTACCTTTTTGGCTCGTTCGCCAAGGGCAGGGCCCGTCCGAAGAGCGACGTGGACGTAGCAGTGCTTTTCGAAGCACAAAGCGACGACGCCCTTGCCCGTTTCGCTGCGCGGACCGACATCTCGTCTGACCTGGAAGGCCTCCTCGGGCGGCGTGTGGATGTGATCGATCTCGGGGACGCCCCGCTTAGCCTCATTCACCAGGTCTTGAAGTCCGGGGAGCTGGTTTTTGAGAGAAACCACACACAGCGTATCGAGTTTGAGGTGAATGCACGCAGGCGGTACCTGGACATGTTGCCTCACTATGAGAAGTATGTTCGGGTAATGCGCAGGGACGTGGAGAGGGGTGGTTTCGTTGGTAGAAGAAGAGGTGATCCGGAACCGCCTGAAGTACCTGGATGAGTACATCTCAGACCTGGAGGAGGAAAGGCACCTAACCTGGGAAGAGTTCCTCACGAGCAAGAAGACGAGGCGCTACGTTGAAAGGACCCTTCAGCTAGCGGTTGAATGCTGTCTCGATATCGGCCATCATATCATTGCAGAGGAACGCCTTCGGGAACCCGCCGACAACAAGGACGTGTTCTCAGTGCTCCACGAAGCGGGGTTCCTGAGGCGCTCGGACGTCGCAAGGCTCAGGCAAATGGCTGGCTTTCGAAACATCGTCGTTCACGACTACACTCGGCTGGACCCTGCCCTCGTCTTCGGCATATTGAAGAACGGGACCACGGACCTTGTGGACTTCTCGCTCGATATAAAGGAAGCGACTCTCGGCGGCAAGACAGGGTAAGCGCCGGAATCAGCCTGTAGCGCCGAATCTCGCCCCATGCTCGCAGCCGAAGTGCCGTCCGGTCCACAGGGCGGCGGGCCGTGTTGCGACTGAAGGGAGCGGGCGCCCCTCCTTCCTGCTTCTGCTTCGGCGCAGGGTGCCACGGCGCTGCGCAGGGTACAAACGGTGACCGCCGATTGTTGCAAGAACGGGGGAGGAACGGGGGCTAATGTGTCGAATACGCTGCATACAACTGGCCTGTTGCTCACCGCCCTGCTAGGTGCGTTATACTCCTGCCGCGAAACATGCTGCAACTTCCCTTGGGGGGGGGTACGACATTGAGGAAGCTACGCATTCCGGACGTTGTCATCAGGCGGCTACCCGTGTACCTGCGCGTCCTCGAGACCGTGGACGAGGATGTCCATGGCGGCCTCATCTCCTCGTTCGAGCTGGGTGAGAAGGCCGGGGTGACCCCGGCGCAGGTCCGCAAAGACCTCAACTTCCTTGGTGGTTTCGGCAAGCAGGGCGTCGGGTACCAGATAGCCGTCCTTCGTGACGAGCTCAGGTCGGTGCTCAACCTGGACAAGGAGATAAACGTGGCCATCGTCGGCGCCGGCAGCCTCGGCCAGGCCCTGGCGAGATACATCATCGGGCGGCGGGCGGTCGAGAAAGACTACCATCTTCGCCTGGCGGCGCTTTTTGACTCGGACCCTGCGAAGGTGGGCATGAAGATTGGGGAGGTCCCCGTCCACCACGTGGACCGCATCCCTGAGATCACCCGTGAGCGCCAGGTCAGGATGGCCATAGTGGCCGTCCCGGCGGAAGCGGCTCAGAGGGTCGTTGATACTTGCGTAGATGCAGGCATCGAGGCCATCCTCAATTTCGCTCCGGTCAAGCTGAAGGTTCCTCAGGGCGTGCGTCTTCACAACACCGACCTTAGCGTGGAGCTCATGCACCTTGCGTATTACCTCTGACGTGTTGACTCTGACGTCCCGGCCCGCCGCGCGAGCGTCGACCGTAATCCCCCCTAGGTGCGGGCGGCGGGCCACCTACATAACCAATCTCAAGCTTAGGAATCGCGCGCGCCCTTCCGCTCACGCCCAAACCCCGGCCACCCGTAACCTGGCCCCCTTCAACCGGGTCGCCTGGGACGCTGGTCCTGTCCGGATCATCTCTGTGGCGGCCTGGGTCCCCCGGTCACATGGTCCCCTGGTAACATGGTCACCTGCACCGCTGCTCTCCTGGCAACCAGATTCCGTGAGTTGACGGGGGGGTGGTCTCGCAAGGACCAGAGCCGCGGGCGAGCCTCATCCCTGGGGGACCAGCTTGGCGTTGATCCTGATCCCGTGAGGACCACCCCTCTTAGCTTCGCTCTCGAAAACCACGCAAGCTGGATCGCCCGGGACCAGATCCCGCACGAAGCTCGTGCCCAGGATCCCACCTATGCACGTATCCTGGTCCTCTCGGGACCACCGTGCGGCGTCCGCCGCCGTGGGTGGGATCCATAGGCCCAGGCTATGCTCGAAGCTGGGCCCGTGGTGATCATCCTGAAGCCGATCCTGGTCCCGCAGGGACCATCCCTCCGTGACCACCTGCGAAGCTGGTTACGTGGGGCCCAGGTTCGGCACGAAGCTGGTCCTCCGGGGATCAGCTGTCCGCTGATCCTGATCACCTGGGGAGCAGCTTTGGCGTCCTCGGGGTCAGGAGGCCGGGAGGGTGGGTCGTCCGTAACCAGTTTGCGCAAAGGGTCGATCCCCTGGGGATCACCTTGCCTGCACATCCTGGTCCTCCGGGGACCACCCACCCACTCGACCACTCGCTCGCCCCACTCACCCACCCACCCACCCAGCCACCCAGCCACCAGGCCACCCAGCCACCCGCCCATTCACTCACTCACTCACTCACTCACTCACTCGCTCGCTCACTCACTCACTCGCTCGCTCGCTCACTCACTCATTTGCCCTATGTAATTGCTCAAGGGACTGCGGAGCTTTCGCGCGTTATGTCTAAGGTCTAAGGTAGCCGGGTTGAATTGCGTACAGCCGTCGCCGTGCCCGGCGGAACTGGCGGCTGCAGGGGAAGTCCGACACTCTCCCGCACCTTCACTTGACGACGGCCTGCCCTTTCACCTGGCAACACTAGGGTGAAGCCTGGTGTACATGGGGCTTGTGAATTGTGACACAAAGGTCAAACTACATATACACGTGGGAAGATTAGCTGATTGCACAATATCCTACATTTATCAGGAAGGATTTTTGCCAAGCGTGTTGAAGTATCAAAGCAACAGCTCGGGAGCGTTCCAAGGGTGTGAGAGGGGGGTAGCAGAGCGCAGGCTCTTCGCGCTCAGGTCCGCGGCGCGGCGGGCCTGCGCCTTGAGCGGGATGAAGATCGCGGTGTCAGGCAAGGGCGGAGTCGGCAAGACCACTGTTGCGGCAGGAATCATACTTGGGCTCGCAGAGTCAGGGAGACCGGTGTTCGCCGTTGACGCCGACCCCGATGCCAACCTCGGGTTCGCCCTTGGATTCCCGGAGGACGCACTCGCGCGTCTTCGCCCCGTGGTCGAGATGGACGATCTCGTCCGCGAGAAGATGGGCGATGGCGCGTTCTTCCGCATCAATCCGCGTGTTGACGATATCCTCGACGCCTTCTCGCTCGAATCCGGAAACGTCCGGCTCCTGCGGATGGGCGGAGTGAAGCAGGCAGGCACGGCGTGCTACTGCCGGGAGAACGCCTTCCTCGAACGCCTCATGGGGGCGCTTCTCATCGAGCGCGATGAGGTCGTGGTCCTCGACATGAGCGCGGGGATCGAGCACCTCACCAGGGGCACGGCGAGGGGGGTCGATGTGATGCTGGTGGTCGTGGAGCCCAGCCAGGCTAGCCTTCGCACCGCCAGGGTCACCGAAACCCTCGCACGCGATCTTGGGGTTGCCGATGTGAGGTTCATCGCAAACAAGGTGAGATGTGATGAGGAGCGCGCGGCGCTCGAAGCCCATTTTGGTTCGGGCGAACTCCTCGGGATCGTCCCCTTCAGCGACGAGCTGTGGGGGGCTGCCATGCTCGCATCGGACGGCAGGGGCACATCCGGGACCATCGCGAGGTCGCTCCTTGCCGATATATGCACACGGCTCGTGGGGAAGGAGGTGGTGGGACCACATGAAGGAGGTATTCGTGAGGCTCGCGAGGTGCGTGGGCTGCCGGCAGTGTGAAATATCGTGCGCCCTCGTCCACTCCGAAAGCCGTGACATACACCAGGCGGTCTGGGAGAGGCCGCTACCCCGGCAACGGGTGCGCGTGACGAGGGAAGGCTCCGAGTACTACCCACTCAGATGCTTCCACTGCGAGGATGCGCCCTGCATCGGGGCTTGCATCAGCGGAGCCATGCACCTCGACGAGGACGTGGGAACGGTTGCCTGTGACACTGCGCGCTGCGTCGGGTGCTGGATGTGCGTGATGGTCTGTCCGTACGGCAGCGTCCGGATCCACGAGGGGCAGAAGGTCGCGCTCAAGTGTGACCGATGCCCGGACGAAGACGAACCAGCCTGTGTGAGAGGTTGTCCGACAAGGGCCCTTCTCGTGAAGGAGAGGGCCCTTGTAGTTTGATTGTGAAGCCTATCACAAGCCGTCATAATCATGGGAATACCAGCTCCAAGAGAGAATTGTCGGACGGCTTGGCGAGCTTCGAGCAAGGGGGGAACAAGACAATGGGGAGGCTGGAGGGAAGGACCGTCGATCCCGCGGCTCTCGAGATGCTGAAGCACGCCGACGAGCAGGGCCTCGAGACGGCCTGGGATAGATGCCGTGCCCAGGAGCCTTTATGCGGATTCGGAAACCTCGGCGTGTGCTGCCGGATATGCCTCCAGGGTCCCTGCCGGATCGACCCGTTCGGCGAGGGGGCCACGCGGGGTATATGCGGGGCACAAGACTATTCCATCGTGGCCAGGAACCTCATCCGCAGCATAGCCGGGGGCACTGCCGCCCACTCGGATCACGGGCGGCATGTGGCGCTCACGCTCCTTGCGCACCTGGACGGTCACGCGCCGGACTATCGCATCGCCGACCCGGCCAAGGCTGAGGCGGTGGCAAGGCGAATAGGGCTCGACCCGGCCGGCAAGACGCCGCAAGAGATAACGCGCGAGGTGACCCTTGCCGCGCTTCGCGACTTCTCCCGGCTCGAGGAGGAGCCCTGCACATGGGTTACGTCCACTGTTACTCCTGGCATGACGGAGAAGTTCGAAGAGTGCGCCATCATGCCCAGCAACATCAACGGCGCCATCGCAGAGGTCATGCACAGGTCCACCATGGGCGTGGACGCCGATCCCATCAACCTCATTTTCGGCGGGCTCAAGAGCGCGCTCGCCGACTACGCAGGGTGCCACCTCAGCACCGATCTCACCGACATCTTGTTTGGCACGCCGCGCCCCGTGAGGAGCTATGCGAACCTCGGGGTCATCGACCCAGAGAAGGTCAACATCACCGTTCATGGGCACATTCCGCTCCTCAGCGAGATCGTGGTGGACGTTGCCCGTGAGATGGAGGACGAGGCGAGGGCGGCCGGGGCGGCGGGAATAAACGTGGTCGGTATATGCTGCACCGCCAACGAAGTGCTCATGAGGAAGGGCATCCCGCTCGCCACGAACTTCATCGCCCAGGAGCTTGCGATAATGACCGGCGCCGTGGATGCCATAATCGTCGATCTCCAGTGCATCATGCCGGCTCTCAAGACACTGTGCGAATGCTTCCACACGAGGCTCATCACGACGATACCATTCTCGAAGATCCCCGGAGCCTATCACGTCGATTTCCGTGAGGAGAGAGCGAAGGAGAGCGCCCGGCGTATAGTGAAGCTCGCCATCGAGGCCTACCGCGAGCGCGACCCCGCAAAGGTCCATGTGCCGCAGGTCAAGAACGAGGTCGTGGCGGGCTTCAGCCTCGAGACGATGCTCGAGATCTTCGCGTCCGTCAACCAGGAGAAGCCTATCAGGGCCCTTGTAGACGCCATTGAGGAGGGCGAGATACGGGGGATCGCCCTCTTCGCCGGGTGTACCAACACGAAAGCCAGGCACGACGAGGGCCACCTCACCATCGCCCGGGAGCTTGCGAAGAACGATGTCTTCATCGTGGCTACCGGGTGTGCAGCGGGAGCCCTGGCCAAGGCCGGCTACATGAGACCGGGAGCGGTAAAAGAGTTTGCCGGGCCGGGCCTCTCGCGCTTCCTCGAAAGGCTCGGGAGGGCGTCGGGGTTCGACGGCGGCCTGCCGCTTGCGTTCCACATGGGGTCGTGCGTGGACAACTCGCGCGCGGTGGACCTTGCGGTGCTCATCGCGAAGGAGATGGGCAGCGACGTGGCGGATATCCCGTTCGTCGCGACGGCGCCCGAGGCGATGCACGAAAAGGCTGTTTCCATCGGCGCATGGGCCGTTACCCTGGGTTTCCCGACCCACGTCGGGGTTATCCCGCCGGTGTACGGGAGCAGCCTCGTCACCGAGGTGGTGACGAAGATAGCCGAGGACGTCTTCGGAGGCTACTTTATCCTGGAGACCGATCCCCTGAAGGCCGCACAGAAGCTCATCGAGGCCCTGAACTACCGGAACTGGAGGCGAAAATACTCCAGAGCCAGCCTCGATGAGGCCATGGTCGCGGAGTAGGGGGTGGTCTCTCATGAAACACGTGATCATCGGGGGGAGCGCCGCCGGGATGAGCTGCGCCGAGACCCTGAGGCGTCTCGACCCGAAGTGCGACATAACCGTCATCTCTGATGAGGCGCGCCCGTTTTACTCAAGGTGCCTGACCTCGTACTACATCGCCGGGAAGATCGGCGAGCGCGACATGCTCCTTCGCGACCCGGGGTTCTACGAGGCGCGCCGCCTGAACCTCGTAATGGGGAAAAAGGCCGTCTTGGTCGATCCGCGAAAGAAAGCGGTCGTCCTTGACGACGGCTCGGAGATCCCCTATGACAGGCTTCTACTTGCCACGGGCGGCCGGCCGAAGCTGCCGGATATCCCGGGCGCAGGGAAACGGGGCGTTTTCACCCTCCGCACATGGGACGACGCGGTGGCGATCTCCGAGAGGGCGAAGACCGCCCGAAAGGCGGTGGTGGTGGGCGGCGGGCTCATCGGTATGAAGGTCGCCGGGGCGCTTCGCGACGCCGGCCTCGAGGTGAGGGTGGTGGTGGCCTCCGGGCGGGTGCTCTCGCAGATGCTCGACGATGAGGCCGCGGCCATCGCCCGGCGCCTGCTGGAGGCGCATGGGTTTGCCGTCGATACCCGCTGCGACGTGGTGGAGATCGAGGGGGACGACGAGGTGCGCCAGGTGAGGCTGCAGGACGGCCGCCGGGTGGACGCCGACCTCGTCGTCATCGGCAAAGGCGTGGATCCCGAGGTCGGCCTGGCGGAGGCGTGCGGGGCGCGCGTGGGGAGGGGCATCATCGTCGACGAGCACCTGAAGACGTCGGTGCCTGACATCTACGCCGCCGGGGACGCGGCCGAGGCCTATGACATAGCATGGGGCGAGCCGAGGGTCAACGCCATGTGGACGGCTGCGACGTCACAGGGCCAGGTGGCGGCGCACAACATGGCAGGCATTCCCACGAGGTATCCCGGCTCGGTGGGCATGAACTCCATCGACATCTGCGGCGTGCCGTTCATCTCTATGGGGGTCGTGTCCCCGAGGAGGGACAGGGATGGCGACGGCCTTGTCGAGCTTGCACGGAGAAGGGCCGGCAACTGGTATAGGAAGGTCGTCCTGAAGGACCGCGTCATCTGTGGGGCGGTCTTTGCAGGTGTCGTTGATAAGGCAGGGGTTGTGCTCGCGCTCATACGGGCGAGGGCGAGGCGCGACGACGCCCCGGAGAGGATACTTGCGGACGACTTCACATACGCCACCTTCATGGACGTCATCGACGAGAAGGGTCGCTACTTCCAGGAGGGAGGGAAGCGAAATGTCCAGAGAATTATGCAAGGCGGCTATTGAGGGCTCCATAATCGCCGCAAGCTACGCGGAGATCCTCCTCAACCAAGCTATACGGCGCTACGGCGAGGACACGCCCGTGGGCTACCCTGACACCGCCTATCGGCTGCCGGTTATCCGGAGCCTTTCGGGGGAGGACACGCCGACCATCGGGGACCTCCCTGCCGTGCTGAACAGGTTCAAGGCGAACATACGGCACGAGCCCACCCTCGAGAACGCGAAGCTGGCAGGGGAGGCCACGCTGTTCGCGGCCGAGATCATCGAGGCGCTGAAGTACATAAACGGCAGGAACCCATACAGGGCTCCGTACATGGGGTTCGTGTCCGATGCGGTCCTGCGCAAGCTGGGCGTGCCCCTGGTGGACGACACCATCCCCGGGGTCGCCGTGATAATCGGGAAGGCCCGCACGTCGAAGGACGCGGTGACGCTCTTCAAGGAGCTTCAGAAGCGGGGCATCCTCGTGATAATGGTCAACGACATAATCGAGCAACTCCTGGAAGAGGGCATGCGTCTCGGCGTTGACTACATGGCATTTCCGCTCGGCCATTTCACCGCGGCCATCCACGCGGTGAACTTCGCCCTGCGCGCCGGGCTCGCCTTCGGCGGCATCGCCCCTGGCAAGCGCGAGGAGATGCTGAAGTACCAGGCGGAGAGGGTGGACGCCTTCGTGCTCGCCCTCGGAGAGCTCGACGAGGTGCGTATCGCCGCCGAGCTTGGCGCGATTCACCTGGGCTTTCCGGTGGTGACCGACCAGGAGGTCGAGGAAATCCCCGATCTCTTCGTAGCCGAGCCGGACTACGTGAAGATGGTGCAGCGGGCGCTCGAGCTTCGGAACATCAAGATCAAGATAGTTGACATCCCCATCCCGGTCACGTTCGGGCCGGCGTTCGAGGGCGAGCGCATCCGCAAGGAGGATATGCACGTGGAGTTCGGAGGCCAGAGGTCGCCTGCCTTCGAGCTGGTGCGGATGATGCCCATGGACGAAGTGGAGGACGGGAAGATCACCGTCATCGGCCCCGAGATAGACGAGGTCGCCACGGGAACCGCGATGCCTCTCGGCATCATGGTGGACGTGGCCGGCCGTAAGATGCAGGAGGATTTCGAACCCGTGCTCGAGCGGCGCATCCACTACTTCATCAACTACGCCGAGGGCTGCTGGCACATCGCGCAAAGGGACATCTGCTGGATGCGCATAAGCCGCGACGCCTTTGCGAAGGGTTTCCGCATCCGCCACTTCGGCGAGATCCTGTACGCCAAGTTCAAGTCTGACTTCCCGGCCATCGTGGACAGGGTGCAGGTCACGCTCATAACCGATGAAGCCCAGGTGCACGAGCAACTCGAGGTGGCAAGGCGGAAGTACGCGGCGCGCGACGCACGCCTCGCCGGGCTTACCGATGAATCCGTGGATACCTTCTACTCCTGCACGCTATGCCAGTCGTTCGCCCCGAATCATGTGTGCATCGTGGCGCCCGAGCGGATCGGTCTGTGCGGCGCGGTGAGCTGGCTCGACGCCAAGGCGTCGTACGAGATCACTCCCACAGGCCCCAACCAGCCCATTGTGAAGGGCGAGTGCATCGAGCCTGTTAAGGGACAGTGGGTCGGCGTGAACGAGTTCCTCAAAGTCGCCTCCCACAACACGCTGGAAGCGGTCAACCTGTACACGCTCCTCGAGAACCCCATGACCTCGTGCGGGTGCTTCGAGTGCATCATGGCGATCCTGCCTGAGGCAAACGGTGTCATGATCGTGAACCGCGAGTTCGGCGGGATGACGCCGTGCGGCATGAAGTTCTCCACGCTCGCGGGGAGCGTGGGTGGCGGGGTGCAGACGCCTGGGTTCATGGGCCACGGGAGGTCCTACATATTGTCGCGTAAGTTCATCGCGGCCGACGGTGGCCTTGCCAGGATCGTATGGATGCCTCAGGAGCTCAAGGAGTTCCTGAAGGAGGGCATCACGCGGCGGGCAGAGGAGCTTGGCCTCGAGGGCTTCTACGACAAGATCGCCGACGAGACGGTGGGGACCACCGTCGAGGAGGTCCTGCCGTTCCTTGAGGAGAAGGGCCATCCGGCGCTTGCCATGCCTTCGCTTATGTAGCGGCCTTGGGGGAGCGTGGCACGCCGCGTGCGTCGCTTCTTCGGCCGGGCGGCGCGCCGGGAGCCGGGGTCTAGCGAGCGCCTGTCTCGCGGGCGCCTTCCGTGAGATGTAAGAGAGGGGGATGGCAATGGGCCTTACAGGACTCGAGATATACAAGCTGCTGCCGAAGAAGAACTGTCGCGAGTGCGGGCCGCCTACCTGTCTTGCGTTCGCCATGGCACTTGCTGCAGGTAAGGCGTCGCTCGACGCGTGCCCCTACGTCTCCGACGAGGCGAGGGCTGCGCTCGAGTCTGCGTCGGCTCCACCTATAAAGCTTGTGACGATCGGCACCGGCGAGCGCAAACTCGATATCGGCGACGAGACCGTGTTGTTCCGCCATGACAAGACGTTCTTTCACGAGACAGGCCTTGGGTTTGAGCTTGGCGACGCTGAGGGACCGCAGGTCCTTGCGGAGAAGGCGAGAGATATCTGGTCGCTCGACTTCGAGCGTGTGGGCCAGCACCTTCGGGTGAACCTCATCGGCGTTCGTTCTGACACAGGCGAGGCCAGTGCGTTCGGGGAAGCGGTAAAGGCTGTGGCCAGAGCCGCCCCCGGGTTGCCACTCGTGCTCATGGCGGAGGACCCGGGCGTCATGAAAGCCGGGCTTGAGGTGGCGGGTGCGGCGAGGCCTCTCATCTACGCAGCGACAGGTGACAATTGGGAGGCCATGGCCGGGCTTGCAAGGGAGGCAGGGTGCCCTGTCGCCGTGCGGGGCAGGGGTCTCGACGAGCTTGCGGACCTTGCCATGAAGGTCGCCGGTGCTGGGTGCAAGGACCTCGTGCTGGACTCAGGTAGCCGGCGGCTTTCGAGGACGCTCGCGGATCTTACCCAGATCAGACGACTTGCCATAAAGAAAAAGTTCCGGCCGTTTGGCTACCCGACCATCGCCTTTGTGACCTCAGAAGACCCGCAGCTTCAGGTCGCCGAGGCGGGCGTTTACGTGGCCAAGTACGCCTCCATAGTGATGATGCGCTCTTTCGAGAGGTGGCAGGTGCTTCCCCTCGTCACGCTGCGCCAGAACATCTATACCGATCCGCAGAAGCCGATACAGGTGGAGCCGAAGCTCTACAGCATAGGTGGGGAGGCGGGTCCCGACGCGCCGCTCTATGTGACAAGCAACTTCTCCCTCACGTTCTTCACGGTCCAGGGGGACATCGAGGCGAGCAAGGTTCCGTCGCACCTCCTTGTCATCGACACCGAAGGGACGTCCGTGCTCACGGCATGGGCTGCCGGCAAGTTTACCGCGGAGAAGATCGCGGACGCCCTTGCCACCTCAGGGGCTGCGGACAGGGTGCGACACCGAAAGGTCGTCCTGCCGGGGTACGTTGCGGCCATGAGCGGAAAGCTCGAGGAGAAGTCGGGGTGGGAGGTCCTGGTCGGCCCGCGTGAGTCCAGCGGCATCCCGTCCTTTGTCAAGACAAGATGGGGGGCGTAACATGCCCGAGTATACCGTGAGGTTCCTGCCGAGTGGCAGGAGCATACCCGTGCCGGAGGGCAAGACCATCCTCGATGCTGCGATTGCAGGCGGCATCGCGCTGCGAAGCGCCTGCGGGGGCAGTGGCACCTGCGGCCAGTGCAGGGTCGTGGTGAGATCAGGGCGGGTGGACGCGCCCAGGTCGCAGCGAGTGCGCCCTGAGGATGCAGCGCTCGGCGTGGTCCTGGCTTGCCAGGCTGTGGTGCAAAGCGACCTTGAGGTGGAGGTGCCGGAGGCATCGCTTCTCTCCGAACACCAGGTGCTCGCCGCCGGCCGCGCGAGGGGTCAGACCGTGGGGGAGGGGGAGGGAGAGGGTAGGAGTGAGGGTGAGAGGGCGCATCTTCGCCCGGTTTTCCGAAAGACCTTTCTCAGGCTGCCCGAACCCGGGCTGGAAGACGCGTCGAGCGACCTCACACGGCTGTATACCGCGCTTGCAAAGGAGGAAGGGTCCCGCAACTTCCAGGTGGGACTCGAGCTTCTACGGAAGGTCCCCCGCCTCATGAGAGAGGGTGCCTGGCAGGTGACGGTCTCGTGCGTTGACGCCAGAGGCATGACGGAAGTGGTCGACATATCGCCCGGCCGCGACGACACGCCCGTCTACGGCCTTGCCGTGGACGTCGGCACGACCACGTGCGTCACGCATCTCGTGGACCTTCTTACCGGCGAGACCCTCGACGTCCGTGGAGCGTACAACAGGCAGGCGCGATACGGAGATGACGTCATATCACGTATCATCTACGCCGATGAGAACGACGACGGCCTCGTGAAACTCCAGGGAGCGGTGATCGAGACGATCAACGATCTTGTCGCCGGGGCCGCGTCGCACCTTGGCATAAGGGGCGAGGACATCCGGGTGGTTGTCGCGGCCGGAAATACCACGATGACCCACCTTCTCCTTGGGGTCTCGCCGACATATATAAGGCTTGAGCCGTACACCCCAGCGGCGACATCGGTCCCGCCGGTGAAGGCTAGGGAGATCGGGCTTGCGGTCGCACCAGACGCATGGGTGTTCTGCCTGCCGGGCGTCGCAAGCTACGTCGGAGGCGACATCACATCAGGGGTGGTGGCAACCGGCGTGGCGAGCTCTGATGATGTGGTCCTGTTCGTGGACATTGGCACCAACGGGGAGATGGTCCTGGGCAACAGGGACTGGCTCCTTGCATGCGCGTGCTCCGCGGGGCCGGCCTTCGAAGGGGTCGGGATCCGCCACGGGATGCGAGCCATGAAGGGAGCCATCGAGCGTGTGGAGATTGACCCGTCCCGTGACGCGGTGGTGTATCGCACCATCGGTGCCGCAAGGCCGGCCGGGATATGCGGGTCCGGGCTCATAGACTGCCTCGCGTCGCTGCGTCGTGCCGGCATCATTTCGCGGAACGGGTCCTTCGACACCGCCTACGAGGGAAGGCGGATGCGTGCAGGCGACGCAGGTCCGGAGTTCGTCCTGGCGTTCGCGGAGGAGACCGCGACCGGCGAGGACATATACATCTCCGAGCCTGACGTGAAGAACCTCATAAGGTCGAAGGCCGCGGTGTACGCAGGAATACGGTCGATGCTGAGGATGGTGGACCAGGACATCTCGGACATAAAGAAGATCCTCGTCGCCGGCGGCTTCGGAAGCTACCTCAACGTGCGCAAAGCTATAGAGATCGGGCTTCTGCCAGACCTGCCGGAGTCGGTATACCGGTACGTCGGCAACACGTCTGTGGAAGGCGCGAAGATGTGCCTTCTTCGGCGCGAGGCCAGGCGCGAGGTGGAATTGGTCGCAAGGCGCATGACATACCTCGAGCTCAGCGTCGGGAACACGTTCATGGAAGAGTTCGTGTCGGCGTTGTTCCTGCCGCACACGGATCTTTCGCTCTTCCCCTCGGTATCGGCATAAGGGCGATATCGGCACAGGGAGTAGAGGCTTCGTTGCGCGTAACGCGGTAACGAAGGGCACCAGGGAGTGAGATTACGGAAGTGGCATTCACGATAGCTATCGCAGGAAAGGGCGGCACGGGCAAGACCACCCTCGCAGCGCTGCTCGTAAGATACCTTCGCGAGCATGGCGGGGAGCCGATACTCGCAGTGGATGCGGATCCCAACGCTAACCTCGGAGAGACCCTGGGCATGCGCCCGGAGGTCACCATCGCCGAGCTGCTGGATGAGGCGGTATCGCTCCAGAAGGCGCAGTCCCCTGCGATGACGAAAGAGATGTACATCGAGTACCGCCTTCACGCAGCCATGGTGGAGGGGAGAGGAGTGGACCTTCTCGTGATGGGGGGCCCGGAAGGCCCGGGGTGCTACTGCTACGCGAACAACCTCCTCCGCCACTTCATGGATGAGCTTTCGGGCGGCTACAGGTTCGTGGTGATGGACAACGAGGCGGGGCTCGAGCACTTGAGCCGCAGGACCACGGACAGCGTGGACGTGCTCCTCGTGACGAGCGACCCCACGGTGCGGGGCCTTCAAGCGGCCGCGCGAATCGATCGGCTGGCGACCCGCTTGAAGACCAGGATCGGCGCGAGGTACCTGGTTGTGACGAGGGCCCCTGAGGGTGGGCTCGACAGCGTCCTGGAGGAGGAGATTGCGAGGTCCGGTATGAGTCTTCTCGGCGTCGTGCCCTACGACCCGGCTGTTGTGGAATTCGACATGGCCGGGCGGCCTTTTGCCGGGCTTCCAGGGTCGTCGCCTGCCGTCCTTGCATGCCGGGGGATATTCGACAGGCTCGTGGTTCGTTGCTGATCTCAGGTTGCTGGTCTGCTGATCTCAGAGAGGAGGGACGGGTAAGGTGGAGCTTCTCAAGGAAAACTGGACAGGCAAAGTACGAGAGGTAACCATAGGTGCGACGCCTGAGCGCGGCGGCACGCGCACGCACACCGTAACAGTGGGAGGCGAGACGGGTCTGCCGTTCCTCCACTTCGAAGGCGAAGTGCCGAACCCCCCGAGGATCGCGATGGAGATCTGGGACACATCTCCGGAGGAGTGGCCTGAAGCTCTCCGGGAGCCGTGGGCGGACGTACTTGCCGACCCGGCCGCGTGGGCGAGGAAATGCGTAGAGAAATGCGGAGCGGACCTCATCATGCTGAGGCTTGCCTCGTGCGACCCTGACCGCGGTAACACGGGACCTGCCGAGGCACAGGCGGTCGTAAAATCGGTCCTCTCCGCCGTGGGCGTGCCGCTCATCGTCATCGGCTGTGGCGATCCCGAGAAGGACAACGAGGTGGTGCCCGCGGTCGGTGAGGCCGCCGCCGGGGAGAACTGCCTCATAGGCATAGCGAAACAGGAGAACTACAAGTCCCTCGTGGCAACGTGCATGGTGAATGGCCACAACATCATCGCCCAGTCCCCGCTGGACATCAACATCGCAAAGCAGCTCAACATACTCATTACCGAGATGGGGCTTACGCCCGAGAGGATCGTCATCGACCCCATGAGCGGCGCGCTCGGGTACGGCATCGAGTACTGTTACTCGATAATGGAGAGGGTGCGCCTGGGGTCGTTGCAGGGCGATAAGATGCTGGCAATGCCCGTTATCGTGTTCGTGGGGCAGGAGGCGTGGCGGGCGAAGGAGGCCAGGGAGCCCGACGAGACCGCCCCTGCCTGGGGCCCGCAACGGGCCCGGGGCGTGGCATGGGAGCTCCTGACTGCGACCACGCTTCTCCAAGCGGGGGCCGACATATTCGTCATGCGGCACCCGGACGCCGCCCTTGCCCTCAGGCGGCACATCGACGAACTCCTGATGAGGGAGGAGGGGGTAGCATGATCCTCATAGGTGAGCGCATCAACGGGCTTTTCAGAGACGTGGCGCGGGCCATCGCTGAGCGAAACCCTGAGCCGATTCACGCTCTTGCTCTGGCTCAGACGAAAGCAGGGGCGCACTTCCTCGACGTGAACACGGGGCCTGCGGTGGATGAGCCCGAGAAGGTCATGGGGTGGCTAGTGCGCACAGTCCAGGAGGTGGTTGACACCCCGATCTGCATCGATACAATGAATGTAAAGGCCCTCGAAGCAGGCCTTGCTGCGCACAGGGGCCGCGCCCTGATAAACTCAACCACGGGCGAGAGGGCGAAGCTGGACGCCATCCTGCCTCTGGCAAAGGAGTACGGCGCCCAGGTCATAGGCCTTGCCATGAACGAGAAGGGCGTTCCCAAGGACGCCAATGACAGGACCGCGATAGCCATGGAGATCGTGGCCGCCGCGGACGAGTACGGAATAAGCCCGCAGGACCTTTATCTCGATCCCCTGATCCTGCCGGTGGCTGTGGCCCAGGAGCATGCCTCCGAGGTCCTCGAGACGCTGAGGCAGGTGCGGCTTCTCGCGGACCCGCCGCCCCGCACCGTGGTGGGACTCAGCAACGTGTCCCAGAAGTCTAAGAACAGGAGCCTCGTGAACAGAACGTTCCTGGCGATGGCCATGGCCTGCGGCCTTGACGCCGCCATCCTCGATGTCACCGACCAGGACCTCATGGACGTGGTTGCTACTGCCAACATCCTTCTCAACAAGGAGGTATACTGCGACTCGTACCTTGAGGTGGCCCGTCGCTCACACGCAGGCTGAAACGTTTCGTGGAGGAAGGGGGCAGGCCGATGTCAGAGGGATCCTCCGGGGCGAGAAAGCTCGGGAAGACCATAGACCAGTTGAGAGTGGGGGACCGCGGGACGTTCACCAAGACCATCACCGACCAAGACATCTATCTTTACATGGGGATCACCGGCGATTTCAACCCGATCTACGTGGACTCGGAGTATGCGTCGAGGACGAGGTTCCGCGAGCCGATAGTGCCCGGGATACTCCTTGCCGGGCTTATCGTTGCGGGCATCAGCACCGAGCTTCCCGGCAGGGGGACCATCACGGTGTCCCAGCACTTCAACTTCGTGGCCCCCGCGAAGAGGGGCGACGTTGTAACCTGCGAGATCGAGGTCATCGAGGTCCGGGAGCGCGAGAACAGGGTGGTCCTCCGGACGACCGCCCGCAACCAGAACGGCGAGCTTGTGGTGACGGGTAAGTCCGAGGTGATGCCTCCCCCGAAAGTCCCATCGGTGTTAAGCTACGCTTTCGAAGACTACCCATAAGTTTAGCGTACTCACAAGGAATAGCAGGAAGTTTGACGAATGTAGTAAAGGGTCTCGAGGAAACCGACAGGCCGCAGCGCTGCTCGGCGCTGCGGCCTGGTACGACGGACAAGGGGGAGAGATATGCACAGGATCATCAAGAAAGAGGAGCTGGCTCCGAAGATCAAGCTGTTTGTGGTGGAGGCGCCGGAGATCGCCGCGCACGCCCGCCCGGGGCACTTCTTCGTGCTTCGCATGCACGAGCACGGCGAGCGGATTCCCCTAACCATCGCGGACAGCGATCCCGGAGCGGGAACCATCACCATGGTGTTCCAGGAGGTCGGGAAGAGCACGTGTGAGCTAGGAACCCTCAAAGAGGGCGACTACATTCTCGATATCGTGGGCCCCCTCGGGACGCCCAGGGACATAAGGCGCCTTGACACTGTGGTGTGCGTCGCAGGCGGGGTGGGGGTCGCTCCCATATACCCTGAAGCGAAGGCTTTTCATGAGCTGGGCACGAGGGTGATATCGCTCGTGGGCGCCCAAACGAAAGACATGCTCATCTTCAAGGACAGAATGGAAGCGGTGAGCGACGAGGTTCACTACAGCACCGACGACGGCAGCTTCGGGTATCACGGGTTCGTGACCGGGCTCCTTCGTGACCTGCTTGCGGGCGGCCTTCGCCCTGACGAGGTCGTCGCCATCGGGCCTCTGCCGATGATGCGCGCGACCTGTAAGGTTACAGCGGAGTTCGGCGTAAAGACGATTGTGAGCCTTAACGCAATCATGGTTGACGGCACGGGGATGTGCGGGTCGTGCCGGGTGACCGTGGACGGCAAGACCATGTTTTCGTGCGTTGAAGGGCCCGCGTTCGACGGGCACAAGGTGGATTTCGAGGAGCTTATGGCGAGGCAGACGCGGTTCTTGGCCGAGGAGAAGCTTGCCATGGAGCGGTACAAGGCGCATGCGGAGGGATGCAAATGCCGGCGAAAGTAGACAGGCATCCGATGCCAAAGCAGAATCCCCGCGAGCGGATACGCAATTTCAACGAGGTAGCCCTGGGGTACCCGGCCGATGTGGCCGTGGAGGAAGCGAAGCGGTGCATCGGGTGCCCGAAGCGTCCTTGCGTGGCGGGATGCCCTGTGGAGGTGGACATCCCTTCGTTTGTGAAGCTCATCGCAGAGGGCAAGTTTGTCGAGGCCGCGAGGAAGATCAAGGAGAAGAACAGTCTGCCCGCGATATGTGGGCGTGTGTGCCCGCAGGAGACCCAGTGCGAGGAAAGATGCACCCTGGGCAAGAAAGGCAAACCCGTGGCCATCGGCGCCCTTGAGCGGTTTGCCGCGGACTACGAAAGAGCCTCGGGTACACAGGCAGCGTCAGAGCCGGCGCCCGCTTCCGGAGGGGCGGGCAGGGTGGCGGTGGTGGGCTCAGGCCCGGCAGGGCTCACGTGCGCGGCGGACCTCGCGAAGATGGGGTACTCCGTGGTGCTCTTCGAGTCCCTTCACTCCACAGGCGGGGTGCTGCGCTACGGCATCCCCGAGTTCCGTCTGCCCAAGGCCATCGTGGACGAAGAGGTGGAGTACGTGAAGAGCCTGGGCGTGGAGATCCGGGTGAACACGCTCGTGGGCAAGACGGTGAGCGTGGATGAGCTTTTCCGCAATGGGTTCGATGCCATCTTCCTCGGGACTGGCGCGGGGCTTCCGCATTTTCTGGGGATCCCGGGGGAGAACCTCAACGGGGTGTACTCCGCGAACGAGTTCCTGACCCGCTCGAACCTCATGAAGGCGTATCTTTTCCCTGAGTATGACACACCGATCTGGGTCGGCAAGCGCGTGGCGGTGGTGGGCGCGGGCAACGTGGCGATGGACGCAGCCAGGACTGCTCTAAGGCTTGGCGCGGAGAAAGTTACCATCGTGTATCGCCGGTCCCGAGCGGAGATGCCCGCGAGGCTCGAGGAGATCGAAAACGCCGAGGAAGAAGGCGTTGAGTTCGTGCTGCTCACAAACCCCATCCGGGTCCTCGGCGACGAGCGGGGCTGGGTCCGCGGTATGGAGTGCATACGGATGGAGCTTGGTGAGCCGGACGAAAGCGGAAGGCGCAGGCCCGTCCCGGTGCCTGGCTCGGAGTTCGTCATCGACATCGACACGATGATCTCGGCGGTGGGCACCGACCCGAACCCCCTCCTCGTAAGGAGCGTGCCCGGGCTCAAGCTGGGGCGGCATGGGAACGTCATCGTCAATGAGGAGACTGGCGAGACCAGCGTGCCCGGGGTGTTCGCCGGCGGGGATATAGTCACCGGGTCTGCTACGGTTATCGCCGCGATGGGGGCGGGCAAGATCGCCGCCCGCGGCATAGATAAGTTCATTCGTGCGAAACGGGAAAGGAGCGAGTGACCATGGCGGAACCGACGTATGGCAGGATCCCTCCGGACATCGAGATCGCTCAAAGCGCGAAGCTGGAGCCTATCGCGCGCATCGCGGCAAAGGTGGGGCTTACCGAGGACGACATCGAATTCTACGGCAAGTACAAGGCCAAGGTGAGCCTGGAGGCCATCCAGAGGCTGAAAGGTCGCCCCTACGGCAAGCTCATCTACACGACAGCCATCACGGCGACGCCGGCCGGGGAGGGCAAGACCTGCACGGCGGTGGGCCTGACCCAGGCTTTGGGTAAGCTCGGCAAGAAGGTCATGGTTGCCCTGCGTGAGCCGTCGCTCGGGCCGACCTTCGGCATCAAGGGCGGCGCGGCCGGCGGCGGGTATTCGCAGGTGCTGCCGATGGAGGATATCAACCTTCACTTCACCGGCGACATCCACGCGGTGGGGGCGGCCCACAACTTGCTTGCCGCCATGGTCGAGAACCACATTCATCATGGGAACGAACTCGGCATAGACCCGAGGCGGGTCGTGTGGCGGCGCGTCATGGACATAAGCGATAGACAGCTCCGCAACATCGTCGTGGGGCTCGGCGGCAAGGCCAACGGCTTCCCGATGGAGAGCGGGTTCGACATCACGGTGGCTTCCGAGATCATGGCGTGCCTCGGGCTTTCGCGTTCGCTGTCAGATCTCAAGGAGCGGTTCTCAAGGCTTGTAGTGGCCTACACATATGATGGAAAGCCTGTCCGGGCGGCGGATCTCAAGGCGGTCGGCGCCATGGCGGTCATCATGAAGGACGCTATCAAGCCGAACCTGGTGCAGACCCTCGAGGGGCAGCCCGCGTTCGTGCACGGTGGACCGTTCGCCAACATTGCGTACGGCAACAACTCCGTCCTCGCCACCGAGACCGCGCTGCGGCTTGCGGACTATGCAGTCACGGAGGGAGGCTTCGCCGCCGACCTCGGCGCCGAGAAGTTCTTCGACATAGTTTGCCGGATAACCGACGTGCGTCCCGACGTGGTGGTGCTCGTTGCGTCTGTGCGCGCGCTGCACCATCATGGGGGTGTGGCCAAGAGCAAGCTCGCCGAGAAAAACCTGGAGGCCCTCGCGAAGGGCTGCGAGAACCTCGACAAGCACGTGACGAACGTGACGCAGAAGTTCGGTCTGCCGGTCGTGGTCGCCATCAACAGGTTCCCCGCGGATGACCCCGAGGAGCTTGAGTACCTCCGCAGGCACTGCGAGGAGCTCGGGGTGCGCTCGGCCATCTCCGAGGTCGTGGCGCGGGGCGGCGAGGGCGGCATCGAGCTTGCCGAGTCTGTCCTCGATGCCCTCGAGCACGAGAAGCCGAACTTCAGGTTCCTGTATGACCTCGACCTTCCCGTAAAGGAGAAGATCGAGCGCCTCGCTACGGAGATCTACGGGGCTGACGGGGTTGTGTATACGGGCACTGCGGAGCGCGACATCAAGGTCATCGAAGAGCAGGGCCTGGGCAACCTCCCCATCTGCATGGCGAAAACGCAGCTTTCGCTCTCCGACGATCCGTCGCTTCGCGGCGCGCCGCGGGGATGGAAGCTCACCGTCCGCGAGGTGCGGGCGTCGGCCGGCGCAGGGTTCTTGGTGCCGCTGTGCGGCCAGATGATGACCATGCCTGGTCTCCCGGCGCACCCCGCTGCGGAGAACGTGGACATCGACGACGAGGGGAAGATCGTCGGCCTGTTCTAAGCGTAGTGGCAAGGCGCGCATCTGCTGCGGCTTTCGACGTATCCCGGGGCCGGCAGGTTCACTCCGCCCGGCCCGCTGGCTGTGCTAAGGAGGGCATCGTGGAGCATGGAGCGCACGTTCATAATCGTGAAGCCCGACGGAGTCGAGCGCGGGCTTGTGGGAGCGGTCATCGAGCGTTTCGAAAGAAGAGGCTTTCGCATCGTCAAGATGGAGTTGAGGACCATCGCGCGGTCCGATGCCGCGCGCCACTATGAGCACCTCGCGGACCGCCCGATTTTTCAAGGGCTTCTGGATTACGTCACGCGGGGGCCCTCGGCGCTCCTCGTGTTCGAGCGCGATGCCGACGCGGTCAAGGTTGCGAGGAGCATAGTCGGTGTCACCAACCCGGCGGACGCGCTACCGGGTACTATCAGGGGGGACTTTGGCGGGACGCTTCCGGAGAATGTGGTGCACGCGTCGGACTCTCCTGAGAGCTACGAGCGGGAGGTAAGGATCTTCTTTCCCGAGGAAGCCGGAAGTCTGACAGGCATCGATCAATGAAAGAGCCTGCGGAGACAAAGAGGCTGCGGAGATGCTGGGCACCATCGTTGGCCCCTTTGGCTTCATCTGGATTCAGCCGGGCGGCACGTGGACTAAGTGAGGGTGCAGAAATGCTCCCGACTTGTGGGAGGGGTTGCCGGTGACTCAAAGAGAGGGTGCAACGGCGGCAACCCGGCAACTACTGGAAAAGGGACGAGAACTTCCGCGCCCTCACTCAGCGGACCATACGGGACGGGCCGCTTGAGCCAAAGACCCGCGGGGGTGAGGGTTACACGGATGGGACTACTGCTTTTCAAGTGTTGCGATAAGTGTACCCACTTCGACGGTAAGCCCTGCCGGGACTTTGTTAGATGCCGGGCGGAAGGCCCCCTGTGCCATGACGACCCCGGATGCCGAGATCTCGTGAAAACCCTCGTCGCCAGGGTCAGACACGAGGACGCGCCCGCACGGGTGATCGTGGGCATGGGCACCTGCGGCATGGCCGCGGGTGCGGGGGAGGTCTTCGACGCGCTCAAGAGAGAGCTGGAGAATGCAGGGGCGGCAGCCTCGCTCGAGCGTACCGGGTGTATCGGCATGTGCGAACAGGAAGTCCTGGTGGACGTGGTGCTGCCGGGCGGGCCGAGGGTGACTTACGGACGCGTCACGCCTGATATGATCCCGAGAATCGTCGATGAGCATGTGGTCCAGGGAAGGCCCGTCGGAGAGTGGGTGGTGGGTGAGATCTCCGACGAAGCACACCCTTACAGGGAGCTACCATATTACGCGAAGCAACACAGGGTCGTGCTTCGAAACTGCGGGTTCATAGATCCTGAAAACATCGATGAATACCTCGTGCGCGACGGCTATCTCGCCCTCTCAAAGAGCCTGCAGATGCAGCCGCAAGATGTGATCGAGGAAGTCACGCGATCCGGCCTTCGCGGCAGAGGGGGCGCGGGGTTTCCAACCGGGATGAAATGGGGGTTCGCAAGGCGGGCGTCAGGCGAGAGGAAGTTCGTGGTGTGCAACGCCGATGAAGGGGACCCGGGTGCCTTCATGGACCGGAGCGTGCTCGAGGGAGACCCCCACGCGGTGCTTGAGGGGATGACTATAGCTGCGTATGCCATCGGGGCGCAAAGAGGGTACATTTACGTCCGTGCAGAATACCCTCTTGCCATCGCCAGGCTGAGGGTCGCCATAGCGCAGGCGAGGGAGTACGGGTTCCTCGGCGAGAATATCCTCGGCTCCGGGTTCTCATTTGACATCGCCATAAAGGAAGGCGCAGGCGCTTTCGTCTGTGGCGAGGAAACAGCCCTCATCGCCTCCATACAGGGCGAGCGTGGCATGCCGCGACCGCGGCCACCTTACCCGGCGATTAGCGGGCTGTTCGGCATGCCCACCAATATCAACAACGTGGAGACATACGCGAACGTGCCGCCGATCATAAGGCGCGGGGCTGCGTGGTATGCGAGCATCGGCACCGAGAAAAGCAAGGGCACCAAGGTGTTCGCGCTGACCGGCAAGGTGCGCAATACCGGCCTGGTGGAGGTCCCGATGGGGATCAGCCTCGGCGAGATCGTTTTCGACGTCGGCGGCGGCATCAGGGACGGGAAGAAGTTCAAGGCCGTTCAAATAGGCGGGCCCTCGGGAGGATGCCTTCCCGACATCCTCCTCAACCTTCCTGTGGACTATGAGTCGCTGACCGGGGCCGGAGCCATCATGGGGTCGGGGGGCCTCGTCGTTGCGGACGAAGACACGTGCATGGTGGACCTGGCCCGCTTTTTTCTGCAATTCGTCCAGAACGAGTCGTGCGGGAAGTGCGTGCCATGTCGCATCGGAACGCTGCGCATGTTGGAGATCTTGAACAGAATCACTGAGGGCCTCGGCACGATGGAGGATATCGATACCCTCGTCAAGCTTGCCCTCAAGGTGAAGGAGCTATCACTGTGTGGCTTGGGCCAGACGGCACCTAACCCGGTGCTTGCGACGATACGCTACTTCAGAGACGAGTACGAGGCGCACATACGTGACAAGAAATGTCCCGCGTCGGTGTGCGCGGCGCTCTTCGAGGCGCCGTGCCAGAACGCGTGTCCTGCGGG
>JACIXY010000001.1:377618-462587 GCA_014360195.1 Bacillota bacterium | reverse complement strand
CCTTTCTCCTCACCATTATGTACTCTACCTCTCTACCTCGCCTGCACCCCTGACCGATGGTCCTCGCTCTCCTGTTCTTTTCCCTGCTCCCTGCCTCTTCTTTTCCCCGGTCTGTTCCCTGTCTGCGGCTATCCGCTTTCCGCCTGCTCTCTAGTTCTGCTCCACGCCGCGCAGTCCTCACAGGATTATGCAAATGAGCCCGCCGCTGCCTTCGTTGACGATCTTCTGGAGAGTCTCCTGGAGCTTTTGCTGCGCATTCTCGGGCATCCGGTAGAGCTTGCTCTCGATTCCCTCTTTCACCAGCTCATGCAGGGACTTCCCAAGGAAGTCGGTGTTCCAGATGCGGTCAGGATCTTTCTCGAACTCCTCCGACAGTCGCCTGACAAGCTCTTCTCCCTGTCTCTCCGTTCCTACGTTCGTCGTGACCTCCGTCTCGATGTTCGCCCGGATCATGTGGATGGACGGCGCCGACGCCTTGAGCCTCACGCCGAACCGGCTTCCCTGCCTGATCAGCTCCGGCTCCTCGAACGTGAGCTCATCCAGCAGCGGCATGACTATACCGTATCCCAACTCGCGCGCATCCCGCAGGCCGTCTGCGATCTTGTCGTATTCCCTCTTTGCCACCGAAAGCTCCTTCATGAGCCGCAGCAGATGGTGATCGCCTTCCACCTCAAGGCCGCTTACTTCCTGGACCACCTGGAAGAACAAGCTCCTCGGCGCCTCAAGGTCGATGACCACCGTTCCTGTACCGAGTTCCATCGTGGTGAGGTCAGCCCCAGACACGAACTCCTCTTCGGAGAGCTTATCCACGACCCCATGTATGTCGCGTATCCTCTTGACTTCCTTCACGGTGGTGACCACAGCCTCCTGGAACCTCTGCCTGAGCCAGTGGTCTTCGGCGAGCTCGCTCAGCCACACGGGCAGCCGCACGCTTACCTCGCGGACGGGGAACTCGTAGAGCACCTCGCGCAGGACTCCCTTGACGTCCTCGACATCCATCCTCATGCAATCGAGAGGGATGACCGGCACCTGGTACTTCTCGGCTAGCTTAGATGCGAGGTCCTGGGCCTCCCTTGACCACGGCGCCACCGAGTTGAGGACCGCCACGAAAGGCTTGTGAAGCTGGCGAAGCTCCGCGATGACTCGCTCTTCCGCCGGCGCGTAGTTCTCTCTTGGGATCTCCGTGATCGACCCGTCGGTCAGCACGACGAGGCCGATGGTGGAGTGGTCCGTTATCACCTTCCGCGTGCCGAACTCCGCCGCCTCCTCGAACGGGATCTCGTAGTCGAACCACGGCGTAACGACCATCCTCGGGCCGGCCTCGTCCTCGTAGCCCAGCGCCCCCCTCACCGTATAGCCGACACAGTCAACGAGTCTGACCCAGACCTTGACGTTGTCTTCGATTTCGACTTCCACGGCCTCGCTCGGCACGAACTTGGGCTCGGTGGTCATGATGGTCCTACCGCCGCCGCTCTGCGGGAGTTCGTCCACTGAGCGCTGCTTATCGTATACGTCAGAGATCTTCGGGAGGACCAGGAGGTCCATGAAGCGCTTGATGAATGTGGACTTTCCCGTTCTGACCGGCCCGACCACTCCGATGTAGATATCGCCGCCCGTCCTTGTAGCGATGTCCTGGAAGATATCGAACGTCTCCATACCGGCTCCCTCCCCCGGCACCGGATCGCACCCGGCTTTCAGAATAATGTATATGAGTGGAGGGAGCGATTATTACCCAGGCTTCGAAAATAGTGGACGGACACACAGGAGCGCGAACGGCCGGAACACGCGTAGAGCACCCCGTCGCATACCTGCACCTGGCAAGCCCACAGCCAGATCAGCGCCAGGGGCGGGGCCTGCCAGAGCGGGTCTTGTGGGCGTCGCGTCGGAGCTACGGCTGACCCTTGATGAGGGAGAACGCCTCGGCCCTTGCGGCGACGTCCTTGCGGAACAGGCCCCGTACGGCGGAGGTCACGGCGATGCTGCCCGGCTTCGTCACCCCGCGCATCGACATGCACATGTGCTCGGCCTCGATCACCACCACCACCCCGTGGGGCTTCAGCGCTTCGTTGATCATGTCCGCGATCTCGCTCGTGAGCCTTTCCTGGAGTTGCGGGCGCCTTGCGACGGTCTCGACCACCCGCGCGAGCTTGCTCAGGCCAACGACGCGGCCGCCCTTGGGCAGGTAGGCCACGTGCGCCTTGCCGTGGAAAGGCAGGAGATGGTGCTCGCACATGGAGTAGAACGGGATATCCTTGATGATGACCATTTCCTCGTGGTGCTCGTTGAAGACCGGAGTAAGGAGGTCGCGGGGGTCCTTGCCGATCCCGCAGAATATCTCTTCGCACATCCTTGCGATCCGGCGAGGCGTCTCCCGGAGACCCTCGCGGTCCGGATCCTCTCCAATGGCCTCAAGTATCTCTCTGACCGCGCGCATGATTCTTGCTTCGTCCAATTGCCTGTACCTCCCTGATCTGAGCTCCGGGCTGGGGCGGCCACCAGCGGCGACGCGCCACGCGGCACCCGCAGGCGACCGCCGCGCCGCATCTTGCGGTCACTTTCGCCCCACTGCCTGGTCTAGCATGTTCTCGAGGATGAGCGCAAGCGCGTGAAGGTCCATGGCGTTGTGTTCGAGGATCGGGCGTATGAGAGCGGGATTCCGGCTCCTGACGAACTCGTGGTAAACCTCCGGAATCAAGGAACTCGGGATGTCGCCACGGCGCTCGTAGCCGAGAAGGTGCGCCGCCACGGTTACCAGCCTGCAATCGGGCAGCACTCCCCGGTAGAGACGCCGCACCACCCTGAGCAGGTCCACGTGGAGCCTGCACGACTCGCACTCAATGCCGTGGAACACCATGCGGTCGCGTATGTATGGCATGTCGAACCTGCGTCCGTTGTAGGTCGCTATCACCGAGAACCTATCGAGCTCGTCGCGGACCGCGGCGAGCACAGCAGCCTCCTCTTCGTAGGATCGAGCGAGGAACTGCCGGAGGAACACAGCACGGTCATCGCGGAAACCCATGATGCCCACGAGGAACAGCGGCTGCGTGCTGTAAAGCCCGGTGGTCTCTATGTCGATGAATGCGATGTCGGTCGCAGGGTAGAAACCGAGGAGGTCCAGCTCCGATGCCCCGCACCTTGAGAGAAACTCGGGGTCGCTCTCCTCTATTGCCGCGAGCATGGTGCATGCCGCCTGGCCCCAACGCGAGTGCCGGGACAGGCAGACGAGATCGTGGTAGCCCTGAGCCTTCAATTTCTCCTCGGTTTTCGGCCCGATGCCTCGCAGAAGCTTGAGGTTACGTCGAAGGCTCTCCCGTCCGTCCGCAGGCGAGACGTAGACCGGCGGGAACATGCGCTCGGCGACATAGTAATCTCCCTCCCCAAGAAGGTCGTCTGCGGGTCTCGGCCTTGTCCTCATCGCGTTGATCCCTCCTTCCCACTCTCTCTTTGAGTCACCGGCAACCTCTCCCAAAAGTCGGGAGCATTTCCCCACGCTCACTATGACTGTGGTGGCGACAGGGGCACAGCCATTCGGGCTTATCCATAGGAGCATTCGCCATGCGCGGCCGCAACCCTCCCTGGAGAGAACGCGGCGGGGTCGGCCGTCCACGCGACCGACCCCGCCCGAGGCCCGAGAGCGACGCATGTGTGCGTGACGCGCGTGCGCCCCTTTGAGCCCGATGGTTGGAACTAAGTGAGGGTGCGTTAGTTCTCGCCCCTCTTCCAGTAGTTGCCGGGTTGCCGGTATTGCACCCTCTCTTTGAGTCACCGACAACCCCTCCCAAAAAGTCGGGAGCATTTCTGCACCCTCACTTAGTGGTAGTGGCGGTCTACACCGCGCGGAGGCTGCGCAATATGGCGCTTCTGCTTGAACTCCTCCGAGAACGTGCTGGAGAAGTGGATCACATAGCCGGAGTCGAGGGTGATGAGAACTTCCTCCCAGTAACCCGGGTCTTGCGGTCCTGCCTCGCTTGTGCGGATGTCCACGTCCACTATGACGGTGCCCACGACACTTTGCCGGAACCCCTCGATGTCGTCAATCAGATAGCAGGCCATAGCCATCCCTCCCTGATCGATCTCGCTTCCAGCGTCCGGCATCCACCGGCCAGCGGCTTTACAATTGCGCCTTGCAGCGCTATTCCCGCTACTATCCTATTTGCAGGCCTAGTCGGCGATGACGCGGACCCGGTAGAGGATCTCGACTTCCTTGCCTTTGGGCACCTTAACCTTGAACGCGGCCGTGTTCGCGTCGAGCTTCTGGTATGACGACGGGACGCAGCTCAAGATGGTCCACTCTCCGTAGAACCGCTCGACGACCATGATCTCCACGTCTTCGTCCTTGTGGTTCCGGAGCTTGATGCAGCACGCTTCCTCATACGAGTTCGCCCCGATCTTCTTGTAATCGGTGACGGTCCGCTCGCCCACGAGATCGAAGGCGTTTCCTACGTAGAGGTGCACCGTCTCATCGCGTGGGGTGTGCTCGATGCTGTCCTCCCCTACGAAGTCGAGGCTCTTGTCGGCCGAGGCCTTATACACCCGCACCTTTCCTGCAGGAAGTGGGATGCCGAGCCCTGCATCGGTCTTGTTCTGGAACTCTATGACCACCTTGACGTCGCCGGTCTCCTTCTTCCCTGCGTACGTTTGATACCCGTAGCGCCGCTCTGGAGCCTCGAAAACGTACAGCTTCTTTATGGGCACGTTTGGCGCCGAGAGCAGCTCAATCTGCTTGAGCTGGTTATCGGCCACCGTGGTGCGGCGCCTCAGTGTGTATGAATGATACTCGAAGAGCGGTTTCTCCTCGAACGCACCGGGGGCAGGTGCGGCTCCGACGCGCATGGGCACGGCCTTGAGACCCATCTCCGGCTCGACCGTGCGCACTTCCCCGGCGATGAGCTTCAGCGAGGCATTGCGGTATGTGGCACCGCTCCTGTTATCCAGGGTGACCCACCCGTTGAGGGCTACTGCCTTGTCCTTGTCGTCAAGCACGCAGACGTAGTCTGCACGCCAGCTTATGCCCGTCGTGAGGTAGTTCACCTCGGCAACGTGGTCAGCGGCCGACTTTGCGTCCAGATACCACACGAGAGTCGGGCGCAGGATAAGCCCTGACGGTAGCGCGGGAAGCTCGATGTTGCCGGGCGGGTCCAGGAGGATCTTCCCGTCCATCTCCACGGTGAGCCTGCCCTGGGAGTCCACGGCGAGAAGACGCGCCGGACGTATGACGCCGTCGCGGTTCAGCTCTATCTCCTTGCCTATATATTTCTCGAGAAGTTTCTGCCTGCTCACGAGGTCGTACTCGAAATTCTGCTCAAGAAGCTTGAGGTCGCCGGGCGCCGTGAGCGACACCAGGCGCACCGAGGACGGATCTATCTCCCGGGCGACATCGGAAAACCGCAGGATATTGAGGCCCTGGCCCAACGAGATAAGACGCTCGTCGCGGACAAGCGCCAGGTTGTTGTTGTAAACGGTGAGCGATACGTTCCTTTGCTGTTCAGGACCTACCTCTATGCTCGTGTCCTGCGCGAGCGCCGCGCCCGGCGTCGCGAGCACCATCGCGGCGAGCAGCAGGAGAAGTACGGCACGTTTCCCACGCAGCATGTCAGTTCCCTCCTTTTGAGGATCCGAATGCAGGAGGAGCCCTCTCATGGACGCCAGTCGGGGTTCAAGACTTAAGCGCCAGACGCCTCCTGGAGCCGTTCAAGCTAGCTTACGAGGTCGGCCACGGTTGCGGCGTCAAGCCGCTTCACAACCTCTGTTATGAGCGCGACCGCGTGGTCGTAGTCATCGCGGTTTATGAGCGCAGCGTGGCTGTGGATGTAGCGCGACGGCACTCCGATCACGATCGATGGCACGCCGCTGCCGTGGAGGTGGATCCTCCCGGTGTCAGCTGCGCCGCCTTCCATAAAGTCGGTTTGGTATGGTATGCCGTGGGCCTTCGCCGTATCGATGACGAGGTCGCGAAGCTTGATGTTGGGGATGAGCGACCTGTCATAGATGAGGATGACGGGGCCCGCGCCCATTCGCTCCTGCACCTTCTCTTTGTCGCTGCCGGGCACGTCGTTGGCGATGCCGACTTCGAGCGCGAACGCCACGTCAGGATCGACTACATTTGCGCTGGTCTCCGCTCCGCGAAGCCCTACCTCCTCTTGCACCGTGCCCACCCCGTACACCGTGTTAGGATGGGTCGTGCTTGCGAGGTTCCTGAGGACGTCGATGAAGAGGGCGCATCCGACCCTGTCGTCCCACGCCTTGCCCATGTATATCTTCTCGTTCTTGAAGACCTCAAAGCTGCTCACCGGGATCACAGGGTCGCCCGGCCGAATGCCGAACTCGTCCGTAGCCTGCTCAAAGCTGGTGGCCCCGACGTCGATGAACATCTCCTTCTTTTCGACGACTTTCTTCCGCTCCTCTTCGGTGAGAAGGTGGGGCGGCTTCGAGCCGATGATCCCGGGTACGTCGCCGGACGCGGTCTTGACGATCACCCTCTGTGCCAGCAGGACCTGGTCAAACCATCCGCCAAGGGGCAGGAATCTCAGGAACCCCTCGGGAGTCACCGACTTCACCATGAACCCGATCTCGTCCATATGGGCCGCCAGCATTATCCTGGGCCGATCGCTCGTGCCTGTGCGGCGCGCCACGACGCTCCCGAGCCGGTCCTGCTCGATCACGGCATGCGGTTCCACATACCTTCGGATGATCTTCCGTACCTCCCTCTCATAGCCTGACACCCCCGGGGCTTCCGAAAGCTCTTTGAGCATCTTCGCAGTTGCGTCCATCAGCGAAAATCCCCTCCTCAAGCTGGCCGGGCCGATCCCTGCCGCGCGAGACGCGATGGGTCGGCCCGCGGCAGTCCACTTACTTCGCCACCTCTCACTCCTATCCTGCTTTTTCGCGCGCTGTGAAAAAAAGGACCGGGGAACGCTCTTCTTGTTCCCCGATCCGATCTGACGTATGCGCTGGTGTGAAGTTCCCGAAGGAAGCTACCCCGGGGAGATCTTCGTCACGTTGTGCTCGTCGAAGATCCCCCTTTTCACCTCGGAAGCCACGATTCGGCGGGCCTTGAACCGGTCGCGGATGTATCGACACGCGACCATGGGGTCCACCTTCTCCCCACATGTAAACACATCGACCGCAGCATACCTGTGCTCCGGCCAGGTGTGGATGGCCAGGTGCGACTCGGATATGACCACCACACCGCTTACACCCTGGGGGCTGAATTTATGAAACGCCACCTCGCGGATCTCAGCCCCTGCCCGCAAAGCAGCGTCTACCATGATCTCCCGAACGGCTTCGATGTTGTCAAGCACCCCAGGGTCACACTCGTACGCCTCGCACAGGATATGACGCCCCAAAGTGTTTGCCATCCAAAGTCCCGCCTCCCTTCCAGATCTCTCCCTTCCGATCGGTGACTTCCCCGATCAACGCAATTTTAGCAGATCGCACCCCAAAGTCAAGGGAATCTCCGCAATTCGTCCACCTTCATTTCGGGTTGCCCCGCGCGTCCGGACCGTTTCCTGCAATGGGCCCCAGGATGCCTCTTCGAGACAACGCAGAAAGGCCGGCCAGCACCGCGAGTTTCACGTGGTGCCTCGAAAGCCCTCCCTGGATGTATGCCACGTATGGCGGCCGAAGCGGCGCATCCACCGTTAGCTCCGATGACGAGCCCTGCACGAAGGTTCCTCCGGCCATGATGATGCTGTCGCTGTAGCCGGGGAGCGGGCTCGGCTCAGGGGCGTACCTGGCGTTCACGGGGCTTGCAAGATGGAAGCCGCGGCAGAACGTGAGCAGGCGGTTCCTGCTGAACATCCTCACGGCGAGCACGGTATCGGACGGCACTTCCCGGGGGCCAGGCAACGTGGGATAGCCGAGCGCCCGGAAAACCTGGGCGGCAACCCGCGTGCCCGCCAGGGACTCTGCCACCATCACCGGAGCGAGGAAGAAGCCCTGCAGGATGAGGCGAGACTGCCCCAGGCTCGGTCCGACGGCTATGCCCACCCCCGGGGCCGTGAGACGAGCGGCAATGCGCTCGACAAGGTCGCGTCTACCGACGATGTAGCCGCCTGCGGGGGCGATCCCGCCGCCGGGATTCTTGATGAGCGAGCCTGCTGCCACGTCCGCGCCGGCCGCGGTGGGTTCTCGGTCCTCCGTGAACTCGCCGTAGCAGTTGTCGACGACCACGACGACATCCGGCTTCTCTTCCTTGACCGCGCGGGTGATACGCTCGATCTCGCTCACCGGCACCGATGACTGCCATGCGTATCCTCGGGATCGCTGAATGAACACCACCTTCGTGCGGTCGCCGACGGCGCGTCGTATCCTGTCTACGTTAAGGGCCCGGCCTTCGCCTTCGCGCGGGACAACCTGCCACGTCACCCCAAGCTCGGCGCAAGACCCCGGCACGGGCCTCGCCATCCCCACCACGTCGCGCAAGGTGTCGTAAGGGTCGCCCGTGGCGAACAGAATCTCATCGCCAGGGAGAAGGAGGCCGAAGAGGCACAGGGCGAGCGCGTGGGTGCCAGAGGCTATCTGATGGCGTACTATGGCGGCCTCAGCGCCGAACACCCTGGCGAAGACCGCCTCCGCCGCTTCCCTACCCCGATCATCGTAGCCGTACCCTGTCGTGCCGCCGAAGTCCTGGTCAGTTACGCCCGCCTCCCTGAACGCGTCCAGGACCCTGGCAAGGTTGCGCCCGGCGAGAGCATCGATGGTCTCGATGTCATGTCTGCATGCCTCCTCCGCCTCCCGCGCAAGCGTGGCGAGGCCCGGGTCGATGTCGAGGCCGCTTTCGATTATGCCCTCGATGCCCTTGATGTCATTGATCTCATTGATGTCCTTAACACCGTCGCGGCCAGTCATGAAAACCCGACTCCTGCTTCCTCCAGACGCGAGATCGCCTCTTCGAGCCTGGCATCGTCGATGGTGACTGATATCCTGAAGTAACCCTCACCCGCAGACCCGTACCCGATGCCGGGCGTGACGAAGACGCCTGCCTTGTCCAGGACGTGCCGCGAAAACTCTATGGATGAATATCCTTTCGGAACGGGCGCCCAAACGTAGAAAGTCCCCTTCGGGGGTTCCAGGTTCCACCCGAGGCGGTTCAGCGCGGCGACCACCTTCTCACGGCGCCTTGCGTATGCCGGGAGCACCTGGCCGAAGTGCTCGGGCGGCGTCTCGAGGGCGGCTATCGCGGCATACTGGACGGGCTGGAAGATGCCGGAGTCGAGGTTGGTCTTGAGCCTGCCGAGCGCCTCGATGACCTCCCGGCGCCCCGCGGCCCAGCCGATGCGCCACCCGGTCATGTTGTAGGTCTTCGACAGGGAGTGAAACTCGATCCCCACTTCCTTCGCGCCCGGCACCTGGAGGAAGCTGGGGGCCACATAGCCATCGAAGGTGATCTCGCTGTACGCGGCGTCGTGGCACACGATGATGGAGTTCGCCCGCGCGAATTCCACCACAGACTCAAAGAACCCGGTCCCGTCCACTGCGGCAGCAGTAGGGTTGTTCGGGTAGTTGATGAACATCAGTTTTGCTTTCGCCCGGACGTCCCTGGGGATCGCGTCGAGGTCAGGCAGCCACCCGGTCTCGGGGCGAAGCCTCATCGGGAACGGGTCCCCGCCTGCGAGCAGCACAGCTGTTGCATAAACTGGGTACCCCGGGTCCGGTACGAGAGCGAGGTCCCCAGGGTCGATGAAGCACCAGGGGATGTGCGCGATGCCCTCCTTCGAGCCGATGAGCGACACCACTTCCGTGTCGGGATCAAGATCCACGTCAAACCTGCGCTTATACCAGCTAGCCACAGCGGCGCGGTACGCGCGCAGCCCCTCATAGCTTGGATAGCGATGGTTCGCCGGGTCTTCTGCGGCTTCTTTGAGCCGCGCCACCACGTGCGCAGGCGTCGGGAAATCGGGGTCGCCGATGCCAAGACTGATGACGTCGACGCCGCGCTCGCGGGCACGGGCTATCTGGCGATCAACCTCGGCAAAAAGATACGGCGGCAGGTTCGTGATCCTTTGTGCTTCCTGAACTCTCACTTCAACCACTCCTCGAAGTCATCGATGATTCCTGTGAACACGCGTGTTGCAGGGCCGGTCATGAACACATGGTTGTTCTCACTCCACTCCACGAAGAGCGTTCCGCCGGGAAGCTGCACCCGCGCTGACCTACCGGAAAACCCGCGCTCCGCCGCGGCCACCAGCGACGCGCATGCCCCTGTCCCGCATGCAAGCGTGGGCCCCGCCCCTCTCTCCCATACGCGCACGGTGAGGTCGCCTGGGCCGTTCACCTGGACGAATTCGACGTTCGTCCTGTCCGGGAAGAAGGGGTCGTGCTCGACGGCGGGGCCGAGGCGCTTGAGATCCACGGCAGCCACATCCGGCACGAATATCACGCAGTGAGGATTCCCCATGGAAACGCAGGTGATCTCGAAGTCGCCGGCCGCCAGGGTGCGCCTTTCGCCGATGACGGCGGGGCCAGTAGCTGCCACGGGGATGTCCTCAGGCCGAAAGCTAGGTGGACCCATGTCCACCCGGACCTGGCCCGCGAACTCGCCCTCGGTGATTATCTCCGCGCGAACGTGTGCCCCCTTCGCCTCTATGGACACGGCCTGCCCGGAGGCAAGGCCTGCGTCCCGGGCGTAGACGGCCACGCACCGGGACGCGTTTCCACACATTCCCGCCTCGCTTCCGTCGCTGTTGAAGATACGCATGCGGACGTCCGCGCAAGCGGACGGCAGGACCAGCACGACCCCGTCGGCGCCAACGCCCGTGTGCCTCTCGCAGAGCCTGCGCGCCGCCCTTGCCCATCGTGTCGCATCTGCGGCGGGGGGCACACGGTGCCGCGTGAAGTCGAAGAGAATGAAGTCATTTCCAAGACCGTGCATTTTCACAAACGCGGTCTTCGCTCCAGCAGCCTTTGCCATCGTATGCTCGTCCCTTTCCTAAGCGCCGGGCGGCCTGTACGCCCGGGCCTCGACCAGACTTTCTCGGGAGTCGTGCACCCGTTATTCGCCTGTTATTCGCGCTCCGGCGAGGATCTCCTGCTTGGGCTCGCAGCCTCGTTTCTCGCCTCGCCGTCGGGGTCCGGCGCCTTCCTCGTCCCCGTCCCCGTCCCACATATGGTGCACCTTCCGCGCTCGAGGGATTCGCGGCGCATCTCGATGGGGGCGAACACGGCACCGTCCCTGAAGCCCTCCGCCCGACCGTGCCTGTGCCCGACGATATATCCGAGGAGGAAGCCCACGGCTACAAGCAGCAGCCAGCCGTCAATCGACATCTATCTCGCCTCCCCTGCTACATTCGGCGACGCGGCTAGCGGCCTCAATCAGGGGGGCACACAGGCATACGAGGAGGGTCGTGCGCCGGTCTAAGATCATGGCTGCCAGGAGCGCTATGAGGCATAGCAGGATCGCCTCGCCCCTGCCGAGGCGCCGGGCGAGATTGGTGCATCTTGCGGCGCGGTCGAATGCGAGGTCTTGCAGATCGTCACCAAGCTGGACGGCGGCCATCAGCAACACGGAAACGCACGTCGTCCGCCACCCGAAGAGCAGCCACGTCACGGCAGCGACGAGCGCTGATTCCATCCATGCCGAAAGCCCCAGGGGCAGCATCTCGCTGGGGTTCTTCAGCATCCCTACCACGTAGGCCGCAAGAACGAGCGGAGATACGAGGCGCACGTTTATGCCACAGCCGATGAGCGCGAAGACCAGGGCGTAGAGCACGGCGCCACTGCCAAGGGTATGCACAAGCGATGGCCGGCCCTGGGCGATGTCGGCCTCGTAGTCAAGGTGATCGTCCATCAGCTTGATGGCGGCGCCTGCCAGGGCGACTGCGAGGAGGTCCGCAAGGAACCTAGAGATTACGGAGGACATGCCGCTTCACCTCCCGAAGGCCGATTTTTGCGGCGGCCGAAACAGGCAGCACTGCGTAGCCTGAAAACATCCTCTGAAGCCTCGCAAGGCCTCGTGCTGCGTCAGGAAGGTCCATCTTGTTCGCCACGATGAAATACCCTCCTCTGGACCCGGCGAAGTCAGCGATCTGCCGGTCGATGGCGCCGGCAGGAGGGCCGGATCCCCCGCGTCCTGCCTCGGCCGCATCCACCACATGCACGATGACATCAGCGGGGCGGATGGCCTCCAGCGTTTGGGCCATCGCCTTCCGGACCTGGGAGTCCTCGTGGATGTAGTCGACCAGGCCCGTGGTATCCACGAGCTCCGCGACCCTGCGGCCCTTTCCCGCCGGGACTCCCACCACGATCGACTGGAGGCACCTGGTCTGGTGAGGGTGTGGCCCGACGAGGTCCCGGACGGCCGCGCCTATGGCGTAGGTTTTCAATTGCCTGCGCCCGTACGGGTCGCAAAACGTGATGTCCACGGTCCTGGCTTTGAGGTACTCGGCAAGGCTCAGGACGAGAAGGGTCTTGCCAACATTGGGCCTGCCCACGACCACACAACGCTTCATTCCTGCACGCCGTCCCCCAGGCGGCCGGTCCCGCGCTGTGCGCCCTCGGCGCTTCTCGTGGTTAGAAGTCGTCGGTGATGTCCTCCCTGCGGATGAGCATAAGCTCCTCGCGGGAAAGGTTCTGCTTCTCCACAAGGCGCAGCGCCTGGCGCCTGACGGCGCGTTCGATTATGTTGCGCACGAGCCGGGCGTTCCCGGAGTGCTCGTTTCCCGGACCGGCCCTTCGGCTCAAGATGAACTCCAGCCTTGCGCGGGCGGCAAGGTCAAGGCGGTAATCCCTCTTCTTCAGCATCAGGTCGGCGATGCGCAAGAGCTCGTCGGTGGTGTAGTCGGGGAACTCTATGTGGATCGGGAACCGCGACCTTATGCCGGGGTTTGTGTTGATAAACGTCGCCATCTCGTCACGGTAGCCCGCCAGAATCACGATAAACTTATCACGAAAATCTTCCATCGCCTTTACAAGTGTATCGATCGCTTCCTTCCCGAAGTCCTTCTCGCCGCCCCGCGCCAGCGAGTAAGCCTCGTCGATAAAGAGTATTCCGCCGAGGGCCTTCTTAATCTGCTCGCGGGTCTTCTGGGCCGTGTGCCCGATGTACTCTCCCACGAGGTCAGCCCGTTCCCTCTCAACGAGGTGCCCCTTCTCAAGTACCCCCATCTCCCGGAATATCTTGCCGAAGAGGCGCGCACAGGTGGTCTTGCCTGTCCCGGGGTTGCCGCTGAATATCATGTGAAGCACGAGAGGTTCGCACGTGAGCTGGCGCGCCGCCCTGATCTGCTGGATCCTTACATAAGCCACGATCTCCCGCACCAGGGCCTTTACCCTGTCGAGTCCTATGAGGCTGTCGAGTTCGGCGAGGGCTTCCTTCAGGCGCCAGGCGCTGGTGGATGATAACTCTTGAGCACCGCGCTGTGCTCCGACCGGTCTTGCCTGCCCGGGTTCTGTCGAATGCTTCAGAACCTCGAGGGCCTCGACCGGTGAAAGCTTCCCTTCCTCCAGGCCGGCGAGGACCAGGTTCGGGTCTCTGGGGTCGAAGGCGAGCATGACTTCGCACCACCTCCCGCACCTCTTGCCCCTCTCGCACGTCTCGCACCTCTTGTGCTCTCGCAGGCCTCGGCTCGCAGACTGTGGCGCGAAAGGCCCCGCAGAACCGGTGAACCTGACACAGGTGCGGCGTTTGACCATATATGGTATGCAGGTGGGGAGGCACGTGTGCGCAGGCTCAGGGCCTCTCCCGGCCAGTTTCCTCTTCGTCACGTCACACATATCAACCAGCATCCCAAGCGTGGTTCGAGGGCGCGTACGGTACAGTATACTGCGGTACTGTGCGGTATTGACAGGGACGGCAAGAGGTGGTAGTGTATAGTTGAGTGCGCGCGGCTCGCCCGGGAGTGCCCCACCAGGCTGTGACGCACGCAGGGGCCGCGAGGGGTGCCGGGGGCTACAACCCTGTTCTGTTGAGGAGGGGTCGACATGTTCGAGAAACTGCTCACCCCCGAGGAGGCCGCCGAGAGGATGGTGGTGAGTCCGAAGACCGTTCGGGACTGGTTGAGACAGGGAAGGCTGAAAGGCGTCAAAACAGGCAAACTCTGGCGTATCCGGGAGAACGACCTTGCGGAGTTCGTCGCCCGGAACACATCCGGGGCCGTCAGGTCTGACGGCCTTGAGAATGCGGTGGAGAACGCGGGGTCCACTATCGCAGTGCGCGAGACAGCCCTGCGAAAGTATTCGGATGACAGTAACCGTGAGAATCTTTCGGACGAACGGCGTTACACGCAGCCTTCCGAAGAAGATAGCAAGTGGCTGGAAGCGAGCATCGAAGGCCCTCTTCCCCCATACGACTGGGGTCCTGGCGGCCCTCCGAAGGCGAGACCCGTGCGCTATGTGCCTGGCAGGGGCCTTGTTATCAAAGGAGATGAGGAGCGTGGTCGGTGAGCGAACGGTTGCCGCGGGCGACGTGCTTCTCATGGCTCTTCCTTTCCATACTCCGAAGGGACATGAACAGGAAGGCAAGAGACCGGTGATCGTGGTGGGATGTCCGTCCGGCACGTTGCGCTACCCAACCCTCATCGTTGTCCCTCTCACTACACAAGTCGGCCGATGGGCGCGCCAGAACCCGACCATGTATCCGAGCCTCAGCCCCGGAGAGGGAGGCTTGCCTCGCAGTTCGGTTGCGCTTCTCGACCAGCTGCGCAGCATCGACGTCCGTCGCATCGAGGGGTATCTCGGAACCCTTCGGCAAGACACGCTCAACCGGATCCGAGCCGGCATCATGCGGCTCTTTGAACCGTAGGGCGCCGCCACCGTAGGGCGCCGGCGCGGCGATACGGCAACGCCGCGATGCGGTAACGCGGTAGCGCGTGGACCCATGGCAGTGCCGGCCGGTTGAATACCTCCCCACCAGATCCCATATGATATGCGGGGCAGGAGAAGCGCGTGTGCCGGGCGACTGGGAGGCCGGGAGGTCGGGGACCCCACCTCGCGGCCTCCTACAGACGGGACTACCTAAGGTATCTTGCGTCCGAGCCGTTTCGCATAAACGTATTCGATTTCTTGCTGTCCGCAAGCTATCTGGTGTTGGATTGTGTGAAGGATATCAGTGGCATGCGGGGTGTTTGCCAGATCACATCGCGTTCACGAGTTGGGGTTATCCTCGCGCTAGCTCTGGGAAAGGAGTGCCACCGGGCGTGAAGGGGTGATGGTGGAGATGGCGTGCTTGTAAATGAGATCCTGCTTCGTGCCATCGGAGAGGATCACGGTGAAGCTGTCGAAGCCTTTCACGAGGCCTTTCATCTGGTAGCCGTTGATGAGGTATATGGTGACCGGGATCTCCTGGCGCCTGACAGCGTTCAGGAAAACGTCTTGAAGGTTGGGCGACGGCTTGCTCATGTGTTCATTCATCCTCCCGCGCTCAAGAACCGCGCGTTGTACTGATAGCCTTCTACATCGCCGCGAGTTTTCCTCTGATGAGCGCCAGAACACATGTGGCTGCCTCATTCACCGACGAAAGCGTCCCGAGGTCGACCCATTCGATCCGCGGATCGGCGCGAAACCACGTGAGCTGCCGCTTGGCGTAGCGCCTGGTGTTTCGCTTGATGGTCTCCACTGCGTCCGCCAACGAACACTTCCCCTGCAGGTGCTCGACGATTTCTTTATAGCCCAGGGCTTGCCCGGCCGTGAGGGCCCGCTCATACCCGCGTTCGAGAAGGCGCCGGGTCTCATCCACAAGGCCCTGCTCGATCATGGCGTCGCATCGTCGGTTTATGCGCTCATAGAGGGCCTCCCTGTCGCGGACGAGCCCTATCATCACCAGTCTGTCAATGCGCATCTTCCCTCCCCCGCTCCTGCGCCACATCTCGGAGATGGGCCGCCCGGTCGTGGCGTGAACCTCGAGGGCGCGGATGATACGGCGCGCATCGTTGGGGTGTATCCGGCGAGCAGCGACAGGATCCACTTCCGCGAGCCTCGCGTGGAGTACCGGGGCACCGTGCAGCCCGGCCTCCTCCTCCAGCTCTCTGCGCAGTTCGGGCGAGGCGCCTTCCCACGGGAACAGGAAGCCGTCTACGACGGCCTTTACGTAAAGCCCGGTGCCGCCCACGAGAAGGGGAACTCGCCCGCGGGCCGCGATGTCGTCGATGGCGGCCCGTGCGAGTTCCTGGAATCGGGCCACGTTGAAGGTTTCGTTGGGGTCAACCACGTCGATCAGATGATGGGGCACCCGCGCGCGCTCCGAAGGGCTGGGCTTGGCCGTGCCGATGTCCATGTAGCGGTACACCTGCATGGAGTCGCAAGACACGATCTCTCCGCCCAGCCTGGACGCGACCTCGATGGACACGTCGGTCTTGCCGACCGCCGTGGGGCCTACTATGACCACAAGGATGTCCGGAGATCGGTGCCTGTCAGGTCGTCGACCTGAGGATCTCGACATCTGTTGGTTCTTCGTAATCCCGTCACTCTCCTGCTCTACCTGGCGTTGCATCCTGCGGCTTCGTGAAATCTTCAGCCTGTTCTCCGCGGCTTGCGTTCACGCGCCGGGCACGCGCTCGATGCCGAGGACGCGCCTATCTCCGGTCTCCGCGCGCGGGCCGGCGCGAGTCTCACGCCCGGCGAAACGCCCGCTCCAGCTCTGCCCGGCTTATCCTGAGGACGGTGGGCCGCCCATGGGGGCACGAGTACGGGTCGCCCGCTCCCGCGAGATCCGCGAGGAGCCTTTCGATCTCCGGCGGTTCCAGGGCGTGGTGGGCCTTTACCGCAGCCCTGCACGCGACCTCCGCCGCGACACGCGCGAGCAAGTCCGCGACGTCGCGCCCGCTGCCCTCCGCGTCATCACAGCACGCCTCGAGCGACTCCTGGACGATCCTGGTCACATCACAGGTCCCGCGCAAAGCGCCCAGCGCAGACGGAACCCCCCGGAGGAGCAGCGACGACGGCCCGAACGGCTCCAGCACAAATCCGATCTTCGCAAGCTCTCCGAGGACCGCCGGGACGCGAGACGCCGCGCGCGGCGATAGCTCCAGCGTCGTCGGGATGAGGGTCTGCACCTCGGGCTTGCTGCTCGAAAGCCCGGCGAGGACCGCTTCATACAGGATGCGCTCGTGCGCGGCATGCTGGTCGATTATCACAAGGTCGTTGCCGTCTGTGGCGAGGATATACGTGCCCATGAACACTCCCAGCGGGGCAAAGCCTACCCGGGCCCCGTTTTGCACCTGGGGCCGGGAGGAGTGAGGGCGCGGTTGGAACCGGGCGATCGCGCCTCGACTGGGGCTGGGGCCAGCTTCGGCCTGGACATCCGGTGGGTGGAGACCACCGCCGTGGATCCCCCCTGACCCGCCCGTCCACGCAGGCTTCAGTCCGGTGGGGGGCGCGGCGTGGTAGCCGCCCATGCTGTCGCGGGCGATTCCTGCGGTCGCTCCCCCACCCGTCTCTGGGGCATACCTGAGCTTCCGGCCGAGGTCCGGCGCTGCTCCCGTCGAGCGCAGGGCAGAGGCCGCCGCCTGCGCGGCCAGTTGGAACACCTCGTGACCGGCGGAGAACCTGACTTCTCGTTTCGCCGGGTGGACGTTCACATCGATTGACGTCGGGTCGGTTGAGATCCACAGGAAGACCGCGGGATAGCGGCCCGCGGGAAGCCTCCTGCCGTATGCGTTCTCGATGGCCCGCACTACCGCGGGCGCCGCCACAGGCCTTCCGTTCACGAAGACGCACTGGGTGTCGCGGCTGGCCCTGGACACATCGGGGGGAGATATGAACCCCTCGATGCTCGTCCGCGCCGTCCCCGCCACGATCGGAAGCAGGACCTTTGCAAGGCCCGCGCCATAGATGGACGCAATGGCCGCACGCCTGTCTCCGCCCTGCCCCCCCTGAGCGAGTAGAACCTCCCGCCCGCCCTGGACCAGCCGAAACCTCACCTTCGGCCACGCCAGGGCCAGCTTTGCCACGGCGTCGTGAATGTGGTCGAACTCCGTCGCGGGGCGTCTCTGGAATTTGCGTCTCGCGGGGGTGTTGAAGAAGAGGTCGCGGCAGGTCACAGCCGTGCCGACGGGTGACGGCGCGTCCTCCTCCAGCACGAGCGTGCCGCCCTCGTATACGATTCTCGTGCCCGCCGCATCCCCGCTGCGGCGCGTCACAAGCTCCACCCGGGCGACAGCGGCGATACTTGCAAGGGCTTCCCCCCTGAAACCCATGGTGAGGATACCCTGGAGATCGGCCGCTCGGCGGATTTTGCTCGTAGCGTGCCTCCGAAACGCCATTTTCGCATCGCGCCTGCTCATGCCGCAGCCATCGTCGCTCACCCTGATGAATTCGCCCGGCGCGCCGCGAAGTTCAACGGTTATGGCAGAGGCTCCCGCGTCGATGGAGTTCTCCACGAGCTCCTTCACGACAGATGCAGGGCGTTCTATCACTTCACCCGCGGCGATCTTATTGATGGTCTCGTCGTCGAGGACGACGATGGTTTCGTCCTGTCTTTCGCTCACGCGTCCTCGTTCCCCTCTGACCTCGCCTTGAGCTCCGCGAGTTTCTGGAGCGCCTCGATAGGCGTCATCCTGTTTATGTCGAGCGCCCGAAGCTGGGTAAGGATCTCCTCGCACACCGAACTCGCGCGCCCCTTGTACGTAGAGCACGCCGCAACGTCCCATCCCTGTCGTAGTGCCTGTGTCTGTCCCTGTCCCTGTCCCTGTCCTTGCGTCTGCTGCTGGCCGCCAGCCTCCTCGCCGCCCGGGTCCATCAGCATGGCAAGCAGGCTCATCTGCTGCGGCCTCGACGGGCTTCGTCTCTCAAGCTCCCGCAGGATCGCGCTTGCCCGCCTCACGACCTCGCCGGGCATGCCGGCCATCCGCGCGACGTTTATCCCGTAGCTCTTATCGCACCCGCCCGGGACCAGCCTGAACAGGAACACGACCTCGCTGCCCCGCTCCTCAGCTTCGACACGGAAGTTCCTCACGCGCGGGAGCCTGTCCGCAAGCTCCGTCAGCTCGTGGAAGTGGGTCGTGAATATGGTCTTCGCGCCAACCCTGTTGTGCAGGTATTCAATGACTGCCTGGGCGATGGCCATCCCGTCGTAAGTGCTCGTGCCCCTCCCGAGCTCGTCGATGAAGATGAGGGTCCTCTCCGTCGCCTGGGCCAGAATGGCTGCGGTCTGGAGAAGCTCGACCATGAACGTGGACTTGCCCGAGGCGATCTCCTCGCTGGACCCAGCCCGCACCGCGATCCTGTCGGTAAGCGGGATACGCGCGGACGCGGCCGGCACGAAGCTCCCTACGTGCGCCATGAGAACGATAAGGAGCACCGACTTGCCAAGGGTGCTCTTGCCGGCCATGTTCGGCCCGGTGAGCACCATGATCTGGCAGTCATCCGGGTCGAGCCGGACGTCGTTCGGGACGAACGCCCCGGCGGGGAGGGTCGCCTCCACCACCGGATGCCGGGCGCCTACTATCTCGAGCTCCCCGCCCTCGTGCACCGTCGGCCTCACATAACCGCTGGATGCCGCCACCTCAGCCAGGCTCGCGAACACATCGGCTTCCGCAAGCGCCCTCGCCGCCTCCTGGATCCTCGCAGTCTCGTGCGCCACGTGCGCCCGCACATCGCAGAAGAGGTCGTACTCCAGCCGCGACATATGGTCTTTCGCCTTCAGGATGATGGCCTCGTGCTCCTTGAGCTCGGGGGTAATGAACCGCTCCGCGCCCGAGAGAGTCTGCTTTCGGACCCACCCTTTCGGCACGAGGTGCAGGTTGGGACGAGTCACCTCTATGTAGTATCCGAATACCTGGTTGTACCCGACCTTCAAGGACTTGATGCCAGTCCGCTCTCTCTCCGTCGCTTCCAGTGACGCGAGGAATTCCCGGCTCCTTGCGCTCGTCCTGCGCAGCTCGTCGAGCTCTTCGTTGTAGCCATCCCGGATTATGCCTCCCTCCGTGAGGACGGCAGGCGGGTCGTCAGAGATGGCGTCCACGATGATCTCGCGCACGTCCGAAAGGTCGCCGAGCCTCGCCGCAAGCTCACGCAGGGCTTCGCACCTCGCTCGGCCGAGGACCTCCCGCGCATCCGGGATAGCCGCGAAAGACTCAGCAAGCGCCACCAGGTCGCGCGCTCCCGCTGTGCCCGTCGAGACCCTCGTGGCGAGCCGTTCCATGTCGCGCACTGCCGCGAGCGCGCGCCGTAGGTCGGCGCGGGCGATGACGTCCTTCGTAAGCTCCTCGACGGCGTCCAGCCTCCGGTCTATCTCGGCGATGTCCTGCGAGGGCCTGTCCAGCCATCTTCGGAGGAGTCTCGCCCCCATGGACGTAACGGTGCGGTCCAGCACGTCGAGCAAAGTGCGCCCCCGTCGGCGCTCGCGGATGGGGTCGGATATCTCCAGACTTCGCCTGGTTTCCGGGTCGAGGCCCATGGCATCTCCGCACGAGTATGCTCTGAGGACGCTCATGTGCGCGAGGGAGGTCATCTGTGTCCTCTGGAGGTAAAGCAGGACCACCCCCGCGGCCTGAACGCCGGCCGGGTACTCAAGCGCCCCCGAGGACTCGAGCGCGGTGGGGCCGAACTGCTCCTCCACCGCTCTCGTCGTTGCGGCCGGCGACGCCCCGATATCGTCGCACTGTGTGAGCGCCATGCCTTCGAGTCTGCGCAGCGCCTCCATGAGGCGGACGTCCTTCGCCGCGTCCGGCGGGATGAGGCACTCTCTTGGCGCAAGCCTCGCCACCTCGGCAAGGATTACATCCTGCGCTCGCTGGCCCGCTGCCTCGGTGATGGAGAACTCCCCCGTGGACACGTCCGTTACTGCAAGGCCGATGGCGCGGCCACGCACGGCCAGCGCAGCGAGGTAGTTGTTGGACTTCGCGTCCAGGAACTCAGGATCGGTCATGGTGCCAGGCGTGACGACCCGGGTGACCTCGCGCCTCACGATCTGCCTGCCAGGGCCCGGCATCTCCATCTGATCGCACACGGCGACCTTGTAACCGCTATCCACGAGCCGGGCGATATAGGCCTGCGCGGCGTGGTACGGGACGCCGCACATGGGCATCCTGTTGCCCTTCCCCGTCTCGCGCGATGTCAGGGTTATCTCGAGCACCCGCGACGCGATCTCGGCGTCTTCGTTGAACATCTCGTAGAAATCGCCCAGCCTGAACATAAGTATGGCGTCGGGGTATCTTGCCTTTATGGCCCGGTACTGCTGGAGCATTGGGGTGGTCAACCGTCCACCACCTCGCCGATCTGCGTCCAAGCCTGGGGTTTCGTGATCCTTACCTTGACGAGGCTGCCCTTGCAAGCGCGGTCGTCGCGGGGGAAGATCACGAGCTTATTCGTGCGCGTTCGTCCCGCAAGCATGGCGGGGTTCGTCTTGCTTTCTCCCTCCACGAGGACCTCGACGACTTTGCCCGCAAGCCCTCTGTTGATCTCAACGGTGATGGCCTCCTGCACCTCGATGAGCCGCTGTATCCTCTCGCTCTTCACGTCCTCGGGAACCTGGTCCTCCATGCGGGCGGCCGCGGTGCCGCGGCGTGGCGAGAACACAAACGTGAAGGCCGAGTCGAACCGCACCTCCTGGACCACTTTCAGGGTCTGGAGAAAGTCCTCCTCGGTTTCGCCTGGAAAGCCCACGATAAGGTCGGTGGTTATTGAGGAGCCAGGAACGGCCTTGCGGATGCGGCGCACGAGATCCAGGTACTGCGCTTGCGTGTAGCCCCGGTTCATGCGTGCAAGCACCCTGTCGGATCCAGCCTGAAGGGGCAGGTGGAAGTGCTCGCAGACCGTTCGAGAGGCCGCGATTGTGTCGATGAGCTTCTGGGAGAAGTCCCTGGGGTGGCTCGTGGTGTAACGGATCCTGTATATGCCAGGCGTCCCGTCGAGCGCCTGCAGGAGATCGGCGAAATCGCGGCCGTCTTCCAGATCACGCCCAAAGGAGTTCACGTTCTGGCCGAGAAGGACGACCTCGCGGTAGCCGGCCCTCCCGAGGCTCTTGACCTCCTCGACTATGTCCTCGAATCTGCGGCTCCTCTCACGGCCCCTCACATAGGGCACGATGCAGTAAGAGCAGAAGTTGTTGCAGCCATACATGATCGTGACCCATGCGGAGACAGCGTCAGCGCGGCGCACGGGGAGATGCTCAACTATGCCGCCCTCCTCGTCCCAAACCTCGACCGCCTTGTGGCCTGCCTCCACCCTGTCGAGAAGCTCGGGCAGACGGTGGAGGTTCATGGTGCCGAACACGAGGTCCACATGGGGCAGCTTTGCCGCTATGCGCTCCGCCTCGCCTTCCTGCTGTACCATGCACCCGCAGATACCGATGATAAGATCGGGGTTGGCCCGCTTCAGCCGCTTGAGGTCGGCGACCCGTCCGTAAACCTTTCTCTCGGGATTCTCCCGGACGCAACAAGTGTTGAAGATGATGAGGTCGGCTTCCTCGGGTGCATCGGCCGCAATGTAGCCTCGCTCCTCGAGCATCCCGGCGATTATCTCCGAGTCATGCTCGTTCATCTGGCACCCAAAAGTCTGAATGAAGTACTTCCGCATCGTTCTGTCCTCTCAACCCGCCCTCTCAAGCTGTATGATTTGTCAGCCGTATAGTTCGTCGGAAGGGCCAATCCAATTCTAGCATACATTCGCAGGGTGGAGAACTGTGAGATGCAGGAGGACATCTTGCTACCAGGGTTGCCGCACACACCCAGGTCCGGTGGGCGCCCCCTGCAATGCGGACTACCTCCGCAGGATGCCCGCCCTCTGGAGCGCGCGGGCGAGCGGATGGCCGATGAGAGGGACGACGGCGACCTCACGGTAGGCAAGCTCGCCGAGGACGATAAGGACGACCCAGTACACAAGGACACCTGCGACGATCGCCGCAACGGTCGAAACCGAATTGTTATAGGTATACCCGAGCAACACCCGGTAGACGCTGCTGACAGCCGGGACCATCACTGCGCACCCTGCGAAAGCTCGCCACCCAGCGCCGAGAAGCCGCAAGCCCTCGCCCGTGACATTGCCTACGGCAATGGTGTTGAGCATGCCAGCCACAAGGAACGCAAGGCCTGTACCGAAGGCGGCGCCCCGGATTCCGATCCCGGGCATGGCGGTAAGGACGTAGTTGACCCCGCCTGCCACCAGGGCACCGGTGAGCCCGTTTCTCGCGGGTACCAGCACCCTGCCGGAGCCGTTCAGGACCCCTGCCGTGGTTTGCTGGAGGCAGAAGAACAGCGACGCAAACGCCATCGCCGAGAGGGGTGCCCCGCCCCCGGGGTCGTTGAAGAGCAGCGCGCATATCTGAGTGGGAAGCACCGCAAGCCCCGCGGCTGCCGGGAGGCCTATCACAAGGGCGCTTCTCACGGCCTGTCGAGCAAGGCCCCTTGCCCGACGCATCTCACCGCCGGCGCTAGCCGCCGCCACCTGCGGCACGAGGCTCGTGGCGACTGCCGCTGTGACCACGCCCGGGAGAGCCACTAGCCCCACCGCCATCACCGCGAGATGCCCATACAGTCTCGTGGCCTCGGCTACCGGGAACCCTGCCTGCTGGAGCCGGGCGGGCACGATTGCAGCATTAAGGGCGTCGAGCAGTGGAAGGGCGAGCGCGGCCACGGTGGCCGGGCCGGCAAGGGACAGAAGCTGCCAGAGAGTCTCTCCTGCAGCGGTGCGCGGGTTACTTACAGAACCTCGGCGCGCCCGCGGTCGCCTTCCGGTAGACGGCCTCTGCCGCGCGGACCGGGCCGGGCTCTCCCCGATGGTTCTGAGGTAGAACGCTGCCAGTAGAAGGAGGCCGACGGCCGCGCCCGCGCAGCTGCCAGCGGCTGCTCCAGCAGCGGCCCACTGCACGCCCCTCGGGAGGAACGCATACGCGAGGCCCAGGCCCACCATCACCCTGACAACCTGCTCCGCCACGTGAGACGCGGCGGTCGGTATCATGGTCCGGTGGCCCTGGAAGTAGCCGCGAAGCGCACTTGAGACTGCAGTTAACGCCAGCGCAGGGGAGAGGTACTTCATGGCGAAGTATGCCCTGGGGTCCCTGACAACGATTGTGCTTAAGAAACCTGCCCCCGCATACAGGGCCGCGGAGAGCGCCACTCCGACGGGGATGACGAATGCGAGGCACACCAGGAGGACCTGTCTTGCGCCATCCCTGTCATCCCGTGCCAGACGTTCGGCCACCAGCTTCGACGTGGCGACGGGTAGCCCGGACACGCAGAGCGCAAGCGCCATGGCGAACACTGGAGATGCCATGTGAAGGAGGCCGACCCCTTCGGCGCCGATGAGCCGGGCGAGGGGTATGGTGAAAAGAGCCCCGAACGCTTTCGTAATGATCGCGGCGCCCACAAGGATGGCGGTGCCTTTGAGAAACGACTGAGACTTCATGGCAGTACCGTACCTATGACAGGGGGTCTGCCATCATGCCTGGAGTTTACCTGTCGCAAGATTACGCCCTGTGTGGCTTCAGGACGACTATGGGCGTCTGCTGATCGTCGTTGCCGAAGGGGTTATGTGCGAGAGCGCGGACGAGCCAGTCGGACTTGCCCGACAGGGTTGATCCCAGGACATCGACGCAGCCGATATCGTTCACGTCGACCACCACCGCGTCCACCCCGGTGGCCGTGCGGATCTCGCGCGTCACCTCGTCGGGGTCCGCAGGCCCCAGGATGACGTGCTTGTCATACGGCGGCATCGTTCCGGCGATGTCGTCGATCTGGGCGAGCGAACGCCCAGCTACCCTGAAGAAGTCTCCCCTACGCCCGAGGACCCGCCCGAGCCCCGCTGCCGCTGTGCCGAGTAGCACCCTTCCGACCCCCGCTTCGCGTATGGCGAGCTGCATCGCCGGCGGTGTCGCGAGGCTACCGTCCTTACCCGGCAGCTTGCACAGCATCCGAGCAAGGGGCCCGGGACGCACGGACCCAGGGAGCACAGCCCTACCCTGCGTGATCGCCACGACGCTCTCGGCCACCGCGATGACGTCTCCCGGGCGTGCGATCCCCTGGACATAGCGACGCACCACGTCCGTGATTCTCTCGTGCTCGCTCACAATGTGAGTCCGGATGGGGATCGCATCCGCCCTCACAGGGACCTCGCGCGCTCCCTCCCTCTCCCTCTCACTGTCCATCTCCCCTTCCCGCTTTCCAGCGTTGCCCTGCCGATCTGTGGCAGAGCGCCCGGCCCGCTCCGCGAAGTATCGCTTCAGGCCGATCATAATTGCTGATGCGGCCCTCTCTTTGAAGGTACTGCTGCGGAACCACCCCTCCTCCACCCAGTTGGTGATGGTAGCCACCTCCACGAAGACGCACGGCATGCCGGGGTCGCCCGGCAGCCTGCCCGGGTATCTTGCCACGCCCCTCGTCACCACGGGCAGCTTCGCAACGAGCGAAGACTGAACGTGCCTCGCCAGTAGCTCGCTCTCGGCGTCAGGAAGGTAAAGCGTGCGGGACCCGGCGACCGCCCGGTCGACGGACCCGAAGGTGTGGACGCTCACGAACGCGTCGGCCCCGGCTTCTCTCGCCTGGGAGAACCGCCTCGCAATCGGAACCCCTTCATCGGAGGTGCGCGTCATCACGACCGCTGCCCCGGCAAGCGCAAGACGGGTGGAAAGCAGACGCGCTATCTCAAGGGCGATGTTTTTCTCGACGAGGTTCACGGGGCCCCGCTCTCCTGCGTCGCTTCCGCCGTGCCCGGGATCCACGGCCACCACCCTGCCCTCAAAGATGGTTCGTATAGGGCTCCGGTCGAAGTCGACGACGAGGCGTGCCGGGAGTCCTGCGGACTCCGTCACAGTCCATGAGGGCGAGTGCTCGAGCCTGGCGACGACCGATGGCTGCGGCGAACCGACGCTCACCGCAACGTCGATGACAAGTCCGTCGTTTACGGCTATGGTCGCGGGGGCCATGGCGAGCTCACAGCCCAGGAGGTCTATGCGCACCTCGCCTGGAGACGGCGCGCGGACACGGTGGAAGACCGGAAGCGTCGCCTCGATGACGAGGCGCGAGGTCATCCGGCGGCACACCGGGTCCGCATGCTCTGTGGCCCACACGTTCGTAATCCTGGGCTTCTCCAAACGCACCAACCCCGCCCGGCGCAAGTCTGGTGTCCCCGGAAAAGGGCGACACATTACATGCTATGCGCGGACGGGGTTGTTCGACACTATGGAGCCTGTCGCTGTTTTACTGCCGCGGCGGACTTCGTTATCCCCCGAGGTTATCCCCCCGAGACCGGCGGAAAGACGGCAACCTTATCGCCCGGAGATAGCTTTGTCGACACATCGGCCACCTTGCCGCCGACCACGACGATTCCCCAGAGTCCCTGCACGAGACCTGCTGCGGCGAGGGCATCGCCGACCGTGGCCCCTTCAGGGAGGTCGAGTTCCACCCTCTCAGCCAGCCCCGGGCGTATGGCCGCCAAGACCCTGGATATCTCCACTGTGACCTTCATGTTCATGAGATCCGCCCCATTGCCAGAAGCTCCGCCGCAACGTCACCAAGGCCCAGCCTCTCAAGGGTCTTTGCCGTGGGCCTCCCGTTCCTGTCCCAGCCTCGCAGGTCGTAGTACTCGTCGAGTAGGCGGTCGAGATCCTCACGCGTGATGCGCGACCTCGCGAGAGGCCCGTCCGGGACAGGTTCGGTGTAGAACCTCCTTGGCGGCTGGTCATCCGCCCTGCCGAAGTCCGCCCTCTCGCGCACACCAAAAGCGCGCACAAGGTTCCAGATGCGCTCGGACTTCACGAGCAGGTCGTCCCACGTGTCCTGGCGGCCCGTGACCGCCGGGTAGAGCCTGGCGTAGTATTCGAGCGGCAGGCCTAGCTCGACCCACTGTAACCGGCACACGCCCAGGCAGTCGAAGAGAGGCCTCACGTGCTGAAGCTCGATGACCTTCGCGGCTTTCCCATCGATCACGTTGCGGCCGACCGCGATGTCGTGGGTGATGGACCATGCCCGGTTGTGGTGAGCGCCGATGTCACACGTCATGTAGGCAAGCATCATGGACGGCGCCCCGCGCGACTCGTATCCGCTCCACTCGAGGCCTTTGACCTGGATGGCGAAGTCCTCGCTGCCGCCGCCCCAGGCCGCGGCAGCGGCCCTGACACCCCTCGAGAGAGGCTCGCCTATGCCTTTGCGTGCCGCTATGAGCTTCACGATCTCAACGAACGCATCGAGGCTCCCAAAGCGCGCCTCGATCCCACCGGTGTCCTCTTTCGTGATTATGCCTCGCTCGAAGCACTCCATGGTGAACGCCACGGCGCTGCCGCCGGAGATGGTGTCAAGACCAAGCTCATCACACATGTAGTTGGCGTAAGCTACTTCCTCGATGGACCCAAGCGCGCAGTTGCTTCCAATGAGAGCCGTGGTCTCGTACTCGGGGCCTTCGAGGAACACGGTCTCGCCCCTGTAGCGCGCCCGGCAGTACTTGCCTGTCGCCATCGGGCAGGCGAAGCACGCCTTATCGCGCACGTGGATGTCGCTGCGCATGCGCTCCCCGCTCAGGGCCTCCGCGTTCTCGTAGAAGTTCTGCCTGAAATTGCGGGTGGGCAGAGCGCCGATGGAGTTGGACCACGTCGTCACCTGGGCGAGACCCTGGTCTTGCCAGACCTTGAGCGCGGGGTTGGCGGCGAGCGCGGAGAACATTTCGTCCGCTACCTTCCGAAGACCTGCCATGTCCGCCACCGGGACGCTCTTTGTGCCCCGCACCGCGATGGCCTTCAGGTTCTTCGAACCCATGACCGCGCCCATGCCGCACCGTCCGGCCTGCCGTCCGATGTCGTGATTCACGGAGGCAAAGACCACCCCGTTTTCGCCTGCAGGACCAATGGTGGCGATCTGGAACTCGTCGCCGAGTTCGTCCTTGAGGGCTTTCTCCGTCTTTATCGCACCCATGCCCCATAGCTTCTCACAGGGACGGACCTCGACCTTATCGTCCTCGATGAAGAGGTACGATGGCACTGGGGCCCTGCCTTCTACTATGATGGCATCATACCCTGCGTACTTGAGCTCGCCCGCGAGGTGACCTCCAATGTTGCTGTCGCCGTAGAGGCCGGTCGCGGGGCTTTTGGCCGAAAAGTTGGTCTTGGCGCCGCTTGGCAAGAAGACGCCGGAGAATGGCCCAGCGGCTACCACAAGCTTGTTCCCGGGACCGAGCGGGTCCGCGCCAGGGGGGACCTCGCGGTAAACGAAATGGGCGCCGAACCCTCGTCCGCCTATGTAATCGCTCACGAGATCCTCAGCGAGCGGCTCCCTCGATACGGTGCCCGTGGACAGGTTGACTCTCAAGATGGTGCCGGCATACCCGTGCATCTCCCGCATCTAGCTCGCCACCTTTCTCACGTCGGCAAGGGCGTCGAGGACTCCTCTCGGGCAGAGCCTCGCGCATTCCCCGCACGCAACGCACTTGATAGGGTAATCCACGTCAGGGTGCGAGAACAGTGCGCCGTTCGGACACGTCTCCACGCACACGCCGCAGTTCGTGCACATGTCCGGGTCGATCCTCACGACGTCGTCCTCCATGCTGATAGCCCCCACAGGGCAGGCATCGATGCACACGCCGCACTGGTCGCACACGACCACGTCGTATCTGGCATCGGTGAAGAGCCTGGAGACGACGCGGATCCCGGCTTTCTTCGGGTTGTTCTCGCCGAAATTCACCACTGAGCATACAAGCTGGCAGAGCTTGCAGCCCGTGCATCGATCGAGGTCCAGCTTCACTTTCTCTCCCCTCCCACGCGATCCTGAGTAAATCTGGATTTAAGAGTCCACGCCGGTCTTTTTCCGGCGGGTGCGGGGTTGCCGGTGTTGCACCTTCTCTTGAGTCACCGGCAATCCCTCCTAAACTCGGGCGAATGCCTGCACTCCCACTTGCGTTTAGGCTTTAACATCCCGGGCTTTACCTTTAGCTATGGCCCCCTTACGCGGGCGAGCCGCTTGAATCCTTGTCGGGCGCGGGCCGGGAGTCTTGAGCCTGGGGCCCCGCAGCTTCACACAAGCATAGATGCTGCTCCGCGCGACGCTACACGACCGACGGCTCGACCACGAGTTCTCCTCGCTCGAACCGGCCCAGGTCAAGGCCGGTTATGTCTATAGATGGCTTCTCATCGCAGATGACCTCGGCAAGGAGCCGGCCCGTCACCGGCGCCAGCATGAATCCGTGCCCCGAGAACCCGCACGCAAGGTAGAAGCCTTCGACCGGCGTCGCTCCCAGTATTGGATGGGCGTCGGGCGTCATGTCGTACAGCCCGGCCCATTGTCTCACGACCTTGAGGTTCCCCACAGGGGGCAGGACCCTCGTTATCTCGCGCGCCATATCAACAAGGAACTTCCAGCTGCTCTCCGTGCTGAACCCGTGCGGCTCGTTCGGATCGCCCATACCCATGATGAAGCTGCCGTGCGGGGTCTGCTGGCAGTAAATGCGCCTTGAGAACGACATCACCATGGGCCGGAGCACCGGCTCCACCGGTTCGGTGACGAGGATCTGGTGGCGCTCTGCCCAGAAGGGAATCTCGAGGCCCACCATCCTCGCCACGAGCCCTGAGTAGGGTCCTGCGGCGTTGACCACCACCCGCGTGTCGATGTTCCCTTTGTCGCAGACGACCCGCGCGACCTTACCGTTTTCGACCACAATGCCCTTGACTTCTGTGAAGGTCATGACCTCCGCGCCGAGCCTACGCGCCGCGCCCGCGTATGCGTAAGTGACATGAAAGGGGTTCGCGTGACCGTCGGTAGGGCAGTATGTCGCGCACAGGACATCGCTTATATTCAGCATCGGCACGATAGCCTTCGCCTCGGCAGGGGTTAGAAGGCTTGCAGGAATTCCTAGGCTCTGCTCAAGCTCCACGTTCTTTATGAACTGGTTCATCTCGCGGTCGGTGTACGCGAGGAGCAGGTAGCCTCCCTGCTTGAACTCGATGCTCCGGTCGAAGCCGAGTTCATCGTCCATCCGCTCGAACATCCGCACGCTCTCCTGGGCGAGAAGACAGTTCAGCTTCGTGCCCCACTGTTGCCTCACCCCTGCCCCGCAACGTCCTGTGGACCCGCTCGCAAGGTATGAGCGCTCTACGAGGACTATGCGGCCGAACCCGCGCTTCGCGAGGTGATACGCGACGGACGCGCCCACGACTCCTCCGCCGATGATAACAGCGTCAGCGCACTTGTTCATCGCCATCACCTTCGAACCCCTCAACGTCCGGGCCGGGGGCCCCCGCGACGGCGCCGCCGAGGCGCACAGGCTTCGTGGGTGGCCTGAACCTTCCCGGGGCGACGCTCGCTATGTCTTTCGCTGTAGCCCTCGCTATTTCCGCCAGCACTAGTTGCCTGCACGTCCTGCCCTGGCACGGCCCCATGCCGCATCTTGTGATCCGCTTGATCTCCTCGATCGTCGTGTAACCCCTTGCGATGAGGTCACGGATTTCATCGAGCGTGACGTCCTCGCAGCGGCAGATTACGACGACATCGCCGGCCGCCGCTCCGCCCTCGCTGCCGCCGGGCGCACCTTCACCCTCAGGTTTCGCGCAAGCCACACGCGCTCCCTCCTACCCGGATGTGCCTTACCTCCATCGAGAGAGCCTTGGGCACCTCTATCCACACGACAGCGGTCCTGTCGTGCTTCTTCGTCTTCTCGACCTTAACGACTCTGGCTGCGCAGCACTCACGGCCGGACCTGTCGAGCCCCACCACGCTTTCTCCGGGCGCAGGCAGCGGCAGGAACTCGTACGGGAGCCTGACTATGGCGAGATCCTCCTTCCAGGTTTCGTCCACCACGAATATGGCAAGGCCCGGGCACACTGATATGCAGGCACCGCAGCCGTTACACCTGTCAAAGTCCACCTCTGGGAGATGATTGATATCGTCGAACGGCCGGATCGCTCCCCGACGGCACGCGTCGTGGCATGGATCACATGGGATCTCCTCAAGACACTCGATGACGACGCACGGTCCCCGCGCGCGCCTTTCGGCATCGGGGATGCGCCCCTGCGTTCTCGGATCGACGCACGGCTCATCACGCAACGATGCCGACCTCCCTTCCGAGGCGCATGAGCCGGTCTATTCCGCGGCGCACCTTCTCGCCCTTCGGACCGGCTCGGAGTGCAGCGAGCTCCGCCCTTGCCGTCGCGAGCCTTTCTTCGAAATCCGGCCTGGAATGCCCGAGCGAGCGCGCTGCGGCAAGCCCGGCGATGGTGCCCTCTATCATGGCGGATGAGGCCTCCTCTATACCTGCGAGATCGCCCGCCACGTAGACGCCCGGGCGCGACGTTTCGTAGTTTTCATCCCGGAGAGCGACGTGGCCGCCAAGCTCGGGGATGTACGCCATCCTGCACCCGGCCTGCCAGAGGAGGTCTGCCAGCGGGGTGAGTCCGACCGCAAGGCACACGGTATCGACCTGGAAACACCGCTCCGTTCCAGGGATGGGCTGAAAGTTGCTTCCCAGGGCCCATACCGTGGCCCCCTCCACGATCCTCGTGCCGTGGACGGCCTTGACGGTATGGGATGTCAGGATCGGCACGCCGGCCCTCTGGATCTTCCGGGCGTGGACATCGTACCCGCCGACCTGGGGCATGGCCTCCACCACTGCCACCACCTCGACCCCGGCCTGCAGCAACTGGTAGCTCACGATGAGGCCGATGTTGCCGGCTCCGACCATGAGCACGGCCTTCCCGGGCCTTACGCCGTGCACGTTCATGAGGGTCTGGACCGCGCCTGCCCCGTACACGCCTGGGAGATCGTTACCCGGGAACGCGAGCATCCTCTCGGAAGCCCCAGTCGCGCACACAATGCGCTCGGGCTTGAGGAAAGTGAGGCAGTCTCCATGTTCAATGCCTATAGCCCCGTCATCGTAGAACCCGATGACCGTGCTCTCCAACATGAGGTCTACCATGGGGTCATCCTCGATCCGCGCCGCGAGGATGCGAGCTATATCTATTCCACGTTTCCCGGCGAACTGGCCCCTCGAACCGAAGAACTTGTGGGTTTGCTTGACAAGCTGCCCGCCCGGCCTGTCCCCCGAATCCACACAGGTCACGCGAGCGCCCATGTCGCGGGCGGCGATCGCAGCGCACAGGCCCGCGGGCCCTGCACCGATCACACAAATCTCAGTCGTTCGCAAGGAGCACACCCTTTCCCCGTTGAGTTTCCACGCGCATGCCCTCGCGCAGCTTTTCCGTACAGACTCTCACATTCGGACGACCGTCCACCGTCATGAGGCATGAGGAGCAGTTGCCTATGGCACAGAAAAAGCCCCTGGGCCTGTTGAGTTTAGGGCTTTCTCTAAGCACCCGCACGCCCGCAGCGTGCAGCGCCGCCGCTATCGGCTCTCCCTCGTATCCCTCCATCTCCCGACCGTCGAACGTGAATGTGACCTTCTTACCCTCCTTGAACTCCAGTATCGGGTGGGTCGTGATCCTGGCGTCTGTCATCGCCGCTTCCGCCATCCTCTCCCGCACTAGACTCCCTGCCCGATGAGTGCAAATAGCCGCTCGCTGCCGGCAGCCGCCTGGCGCAGCGGGGACTCATCGGGATGTACCACATAGTCTATTCGCTGCTTCCCGGGGATTTCCTCTATAAGGCAGCACAAATGGCGTCAAATAACGAGCACCGAGGCCCTGCGGGTTTGTTGACTAAGTGAGGGTTCTGACTTAGACGTACACCGGGTCCCCTTGTGAGGACTGACGCAATCGGGTCAGGTGGCAAAAGCCCGGCGATCCACGCAGCGACCCGCGGCGTCGTCCTTAAGGTGTGATGCGGCCTGGAGCATTTCCCTGGCGTGCTTGAAGGTGGTGGGCGTAAGCTCGGCACCACCGAGCATCCTCGCGATCTCCGCTATGCGCGCCTCGCCCTCGAGCCTCTCCACGACCGTCCGTGTGCGGCCGTCTTTCTCCACCTTGCTGATGCCGTAATGGACATCGGCCATGCTTGCGATCTGCGCGAGGTGCGTCACGCACACCACCTGACGCATGCGGCTCGTGGCCGCGAGTTTCTCACCGACTGCGGTTGCGGTGCGCCCGCCGATCCCGGTGTCGATTTCGTCGAATATGAGCGTGCCCACCTCGTCCACCGAGGCGAGAATCGATTTCAGCGCCAGCATGACCCTGGATATCTCACCCCCGCTGGCTATCCTGGCGAGAGGCTTTGCAGGCTCGCCCGGGTTCGCCGAGAGCAGGAACTCCACGGCATCGGTGCCGTTCGGGCCGACGGCGAGAAGCCTGCCTCCCACAGGTACGCCTTGCGGGTCCTCCTTTGCGGAAAAGCTCACGTAGAACTCGGACGAGCCCATGTTCAGGTCTGCAAGCTCCGCCTCCACCTGCTCCTCGAGGGCACGGGCCGCGCGAACCCGCACTTCATGGAGGGATGCTGAGAGGGCGCCCAGAGAAGCCCTCACCCTGGCAAGCTCGTCCTCGATCCTTGCTATTTCCTCCTCCGAGGATGCGGCCTTCTCGAGTTCCTCGCCGATTCTGCGGCGGAACTCAAGGATCTCGTCCACCGTATCGCCGTATTTCCTCTTCAGGCGCTGTAGCGCCGAAAGCCGCTCCTCGATCAGGGCAAGTCGCGCCGGGTCCACCTCGATGCCGTCCCTGTACACCCGGATTGCCCTGGCCGCTTCCTCGCACGCTGCGAGCGCGCTTTGAAGCAGCTCTGCTGCACCCTTTACCGAGTCGTCTACCTTCAGAATGGCTTCGATCTCCGAGATGGCCGCGGCTATGGCGTCAGATGCGCCCGTCATGCCGGCCTCGCTTCCGCGCAGCGCGGTATACGCCGCGCTGGCGTGGGCGTAAAGCTGGTCTGCAGCCGCGAGCACCGCCCGGTCTCTTGCGAGCCGGATATCCTCCCCCGGCGAAAGCCGTGCGGCGTCGATCTCGCGGGCCTGGAACTCGAGAAGATCCAGGCGCTGCGCTCTCTCCCTTTCGCCCGACCGGAGGGCGGCAAGCCTTCCCTCCAGCTCGAGCAGGCGGTCATGGTGCGACCTCACTTGCTCGCGGAGCTTGAGCGCCTCCGCGCCTGCGAACTCGTCGAGGAACTCTATGTGGCGCCCCACCCGAAGCAGCGACTGGTGTTCGTGCTGGCCGTGGATGTCCACGAGGTGCTCTCCGATGCCGGACAGCATCCCTTGCGTCACCGGGCGCCCGTTCACCCTGCACTGGTTCCTTCCAGACCTCGAGATGGTGCGGGAGATGACCACGAGGTCGTCGTCGCCGATGTCGATGCCGAGGCCTTCGATGGCCCGGCGGGCTGCCGAACCCTCTGGGACGGCGAATACCCCGTGTATGACAGCCTCGTCCGCGCCTGTGCGGATGTGCTCCGAGGAGGCCCGCCCGCCCAGGAGGAGCGTCACGGCACCGATGATGATGGACTTGCCTGCGCCGGTCTCCCCCGAGAGGACATTGAACCCTTCCTCGAACTTGAGCTCGACCTCTTCCACAAGGGCGAAGTCCCTGATTTGAAGCTCAAGAAGCACGCTAGCTCACCACCGGCCTAAGTGAGGGTTCGTTGGTTCCTCCCGCTTTGCCAACATCTGGGGGTTGCCGGTGTTGCACTCGGGGACGGCGCCCCAGGCGGGGCGCGCTTCGCCAAGAATCCGGCCGGTCGGGCCACCGGCCGCATTCTTGACACCCCTCGTGCAATCACCGGCAACCCCTCCCCGAAACCTCGAGCATTTCTGCACTCCCACTCAGACATCGCGTTCCTCCGGCGAAGGCTTTCGCAGCTTGTTGAACCTCTCGAGCACCTCAGGCACGGCGGACTTCGGCCGCACCACCGCGAGAATGGTGTCGTCACCAGCGATGGTGCCCACGATCTCCTTGAAATCGGCCTCGTCGATAGCTGCGGCCACCGCGTGGGCGTTGCCGGTCAGGGTCTTCACGACGACGAGGTTTTCACTGAAGTCAACTGCGACGACGGAGTCCGCAAAGAGCCTCGCGAGGCGCCGGTGAGCCTCTTCCTGCGAGCGCTCGTGGGGAAGGCCGTAGCGATACCGACCGTCGCTCATCGGGAGCTTCGTTATGCGAAGTTCCTTTATGTCGCGCGACACGGTGGCCTGCGTGACCTTGAAGCCCTCCTTGCGCAGCTCGCGGGCGAGATCCTCCTGCGTCTCCACTACTTTGTCCCTGATGATCTTGAGCACCCTGGCATGGCGCTTGGCTTTCAACGATTTCACCTTCCTACACGTTCCCTTCCGCAAGACGTGTCCTGAGGACCTCGTAGAAGCTGCGACGCCCGAGCTTCACAAGCCGGGTCTTGGTCGTGGCGGCTTCCACAAGGACCTCGTCGCGGTTTTCCAGCCGAAAGCCCACCTGGCCGTCGACGGTCAGCATGACTTCCTCGTTGGGAGCGGATACGATTATCCTCACCGTGTCTTTCCGGGAGGCAACGAAGGATCTCGCCGCCAGAGTGTGCGGACAGATGAACGTCAGTATCAGGGTGTCGATCACCGGGTCCACGATGGGGCCCCCCGCAGAGAGCGAATAGCCGGTGGAGCCTGTGGGGCTCGCGACTATCGCTCCGTCTGCAGGATACGTGCCGATGAAGTTCGGTCCGATGTACGTCTTGAGCCTTATCATCCTGGCGAATGCGCCCTTCGTGACAACCACGTCGTTTAGCCCGATGAAATCTCCCACGGCTCCTTTAGAGACGCGGGTCACCTGCGCACGCAGCATCATCCTTTCCTCCACGGTGTAGCGGCCGCTGAGGACCCTGTCGAGCGCGTCGTACAGGTCTGGGAGCTCAACTTCAGTGAGAAACCCCAGGTGGCCGACGTTCACACCGAGGATGGGAACCTCGCTGCCGGCGAGGCGGCGAGCCGCATTGAGGAGGGCGCCGTCCCCGCCCAGGACCACGGCCAGGTCGAGCTTCTTGCCGATGGCGTCCTCGCCGAACGACAGATCAGCAAGGCCGAACTCGCGGGCGGAGTCGGGGTCCAGCAGGACCTGCACCCCGCGTGCCGGCAGGAATCTCAAGAGCTCTTTCGCCGCGTCCACCGCGGCGTGCTTTCCAAGGTGGGTTATCAGGCCGATCCTCATCTTCCGCAATCTCCTGCCCATATGACGACTCGCGCACAACACGCCCAACCGCCGGGGTGCACGTTCCACGTTCGGAGATCGTTCGGAGCTTTCCAGGAGTTGCCTTAGTCGAGATCACGGTGGGCTGCGCGCACCACCTCGCGTACCCTGCGGTCAAGTGCATCGACAGCAGAATCGCCCTGCCATCCCTTTACTGCATACACCAAAAACTCGATGTTTCCTGCAGGCCCCTTTATCGGGGAGTGGGTGACGCCGCGGATCTCAAGATCGCACGTTGTCATGAACTCTATCACCCGCAGGAGCGTCTCCACGTGCACCTCCGGGTCTCGTACGACCCCGCCCTTCCCCACCTTTTCCCTTCCTGCCTCGAACTGGGGTTTCACGAGCGTTACAACGGCCGCGCCGGGAGAGAGGAAGGTCAAAAGGTGCTCGAGGAATTTCGTTATGGATATGAACGAAACGTCTATGGTACAGATGTCGGCTTTCTCAGGCACGGCGTCAGACTCGAGGTACCTCACGTTGGTGCGCTCGAGCACCACCACTCTGGGGTCATTCCGAAGCTCCCACGCGAGTTGGCCGTAACCCACATCGATAGCGTAGACCCGCCTGGCTCCGTGGCGAAGCAGGCAATCGGTGAAGCCGCCTGTGGACGCGCCCACGTCGATGGCGACCTTGCCCGCCACATCAACGCCGAACTCGTGGAGGGCTTTCTCCAGCTTCTCGCCACCTCTGCTGACATAGGGCTCTCTTGCTGGCTTGAGCTCGATCCTTGCCGAGAGAGGTACCCTGATGCCGGGCTTGTCCTGTCGCACCCCGTCCACCAGGACCTCTCCCGCCATGATTGCCCGCCGGGCTTTTTCCCTGGTCTCGAACATCCCGCGATCCACGAGCAGCACGTCCAGGCGGCTACGTGCCTCGACGCGCTGCCTCGCAGAGCCTTCGCCAGCCCTTCCGCCGCCTACTCTCTCAATAGCATCGTCTGAGCCTGCCACCCGGTCACCTCCGCGCCCGCCGCCAGCTCATTGCGCTCTCTGGGAGGAGAACTTCGCCGCTTCCGCGTCGCATCCGTGCCAGCAGCCTCGCAGAGGTCCACCGCGGCCCTGGCAATGTGGCTCGGCGTGAGGCCGCATGCGGCGAGGAGCGCCTCGCGAGATCCGTGCTGGACGAAGGCGTCGGGGAGCGCAAGATGGCGGAGGGCGATGGCATGTCCGCCGCGGCCGCGCCGTGCGAGCGTTTCAGCCACGGCGCTACCGAAGCCGCCCACCGGGGTTCCTTCCTCCACCACGACCACCCGGCCGCAGCGCCCGGCCACCTCGAATAGAAGGTCTTCGTCCAGAGGTTTTGCGAACCTCGCGTTGACCACAGCAGCGCGTATTCCCTTCCGCTCGAGAAGCACCGCTGCCTGAAGGGATGGGTGGACCATGCTGCCGATGGCCACGATCGCCACGTCGTCTCCGTCCCGGACGAGGACGCCCCTGCCGTGCTCGATCGGGCTGGCCGGCCGCAGGGCGGCCTGTCCCCATCCCTGGGACCTCGGGTATCGCACCGCGACAGGCCCGTCCATGGCAAGCGCAGCGGAAAGCATGGCCACAAGCTCCTCCTCGTCGGCCGGCGACATCACCGTCATGCCCGGAACGCTACGCAGGTAGGCGAGGTCGAACGCCCCGTGGTGGGTGGGACCGTCCTCCCCCACAAGCCCTGCCCTGTCCACGGCGAAAACCACGTGAAGCCCCTGGAGGGCCACGTCGTGAACGATCTGATCGTACGCTCTCTGAAGGAACGTGGAGTAGATGGCCGCGACCGGGATGAGCCCCTGGCTCGCAAACCCGGCCGCCAGGGTCACGGCATGCTGCTCGGCTATGCCCACGTCGAAGAAGCGCTCGGGATGGAGCCGCCCGAAGATATCCAGCCCCGTGCCGTCAGGCATCGCGGCTGTTATCGCCACGATTCGCGGGTCGCCCGCCGCAAGCCTGGCGACGGTCTCGCCGAACACCTGAGTGTAGGTAGGCGGTCCTGGTGAACGTGAAAGTTCTCCGGAAGCCACGTCGAACCCGCCCACACCGTGGAACTTGCGCGGGTCGGCCTCCGCCGGCGCGTAGCCGCGCCCCTTCTTCGTAACGACGTGGATGAGCACAGGGCCGCCTTTAGCCCGCGCATCCTCGACCGTCCGCATGATGGACGGAATGTCGTGGCCGTCGAGCGGCCCGAGGTAAGTAAACCCCAGGTTCTCGAAGAGCATGCCCGGCACAACAAGGTACTTGACGCTTCCCTTGAGCCTCCTCACGCTTTCGGCAAGCTCCTTGCCGATACGCGGGATGCCTTCGAGCATGCGCTCGATGTCCTGCCGCAGCTTCAAAAGGCGCGGCTCTGTTCGCAGTCTGGCGAGGTAGGACGCGAGCGCTCCTACATTGGGGGATATGGACATCTCGTTGTCATTCAGCACCACGATGAGGTCGGTCTTCAGATGGCCCGCATGGTTCAGGGCTTCGAAAGCCATGCCTCCTGTGAGCGAGCCGTCGCCGATGACCGCGACGACCGTGAAATCCTCGCCCTTGAGGTCCCGGGCTTTCGCCATGCCGAGCGCCGCCGAGATGGAGGTGCTCGAGTGGCCGGTGTTAAAGGCATCATGGGGGCTCTCGTCGCGCCTGGGGAACCCACTGATGCCTCCGAATTGCCTGAGGCTGCCAAACACCGCATGGCGTCCGGTGAGGATCTTGTGTGCGTACGCCTGATGGCCGACGTCCCAGATGATCTTGTCCCTGGGGCTGTCCAGCACAGCGTGCAGAGCGATGGCTAGATCCACGGCCCCAAGGCTGGGCGCGAGGTGCCCCCCGGTCTTCGCCACCGTCTGGATGATCTCTTCGCGGATCTCCGACGCAAGCTGGTCGAGGTCCTGCGGTGAAAGCCGCTTCAAGTCTTGCGGCAGATCCAGGGAGTCAAGGAGTCTTGCCACTCTCATTATCTCTCCATTTCCGGTTGCGGTCTTGTCGCTCCCTGCTCTCAGCCGGCGGCCGGCTGCGCCTGCGGTGATTCACCCTCCTATGGCGAAGGAACGTGAGCCCTGTGATGGACTCGATCCCGGCTATGACCTTGCCTGCGGCGAGCACGATCTTCTCGGCGTCGTTCACAGCCATGTTCTTGCTCCATGCCTTGCCTCCGACGGTGAGGCCGGCGATGATCCCGATGACGACCGTGCTCAGCAGGGTCTCGCTGACGCGGGGAGGCATGGCCGCCATTAGCCGTATGACTATGCTCGCCCCGACCGCTCCGCTCACGGTGCCGGCCATGTCGCCCACCACATCGTTGCAGAAGTTCGCCACGCGGTCGGCGGACCGTACGATCCGCAGCGCCTGGTGGGCACCGTAGACCTTCTTTGCGGCCATCGCGTGGAGCGGCTGTTTTTTCGCGGCGGTCGAGGCCGTACCGATGACGTCAAATACGACTCCGATGAAAACTATGCCTAACAGAACAAAAAGTCCAAGAACCAGCCCGACGCGACCCAGGAGTATCTTGGACACAAAGTTCACCAGTATTGCGAGGAAGAACGTTGTGAAACCAACGGACACAGCTCTTGCGAGACGTTGGTCCAAGAACAGTATCACCTCGAAAACGTCCCAGGCAGGTGGTAGCGTCCCGGGTAAATATTGTGGCTTGAGGTCCGGCTGGTTTTCCCTGCGGTGCTCCCTCGCGTTGCCGCTCGGGCGGTTTCCCGTTTACGACCGCCTCCCGCGGTTGCCCCTGCGGGCGGCCGGATTACCACTTAGCACACACTGCAATCCCCGGAATGCCCCACGTGTTCGGACAGTCTAGGAGTTTTCCTCGGCAGCGCCCACCATCTTCTAGCCTCTTTTGCAGTCGGAGTTTCATGCGGCAACGGGCCCATCTCCCGGCCAGGAGACTTGCGCCCTGATACCCGCAATCCCGCTCCCACCACTCAAGGCAGGCTACGCTGCACCAAGCACGGTGTGTCTTGCACCTGCCCGTACCTAGGTGCAGGTTTACCCCCCGGCCGTGGCAGCCGGTCGGTGCCGTCTCGCCACGGGGTCGGGTCTCCGCGAGGAGAGGGTCCACGCCCGCATGCCGTTGCAGATCGCCCTCTCCCCTTAACCCCCAGCACCAGCCCCCGACTGGGCGTCGGCGGCCAGCACCAGGGACTTCATCGATGTGCCCTTGACGGATTTTTAGGCCCGTCTTCAAAGATGGTGGTGCTGACTAGAATACTGCACCACCTGCCCTGGCACGAATGATTATAACACAGGCGCCCTTTGCCTTCAAGCAACGCCGCCGCCAAGCGCCCTGGTGAGCGCGTGAAGCTCCGCGGCCTCGCTTGCAGTAAACAGGGAGAGCGCCTCTTCAGCCTCGGCCAGGAGGCGTTCGCCGTACTGCCTCGCCCCGGCCACCCCCATCGCGTGAGGAAACGTCTCGATGCCGTCGTCCGCCACATCATCGAGGTCGTCGAAAACCTGAAAGGCCCGGCCGAAAAGCTCCCCGTAGCGCGTAAGGGCATCGAGTTCATCCGGCCGCGCCCCTGCGGCAATGGCGCCGCATCGCACGGCCGCTCGTATGAGGGCGCCCGTCTTGAGATCGGCGAGGCGCTCCACTTCGTGGAGGCGCGTACCGTCACTGCGTCCACTGCCTCCGTCGCCGGCATCGGGACGGTTCATGCGCTCCGCGGCCGCGACGTCGATAGCCTGCCCGCCAGCCATTCCAAGGCTCCCGGACGCGCGCGCAAGCTCCCACACAGCGCTGGCTGCCGCCTCAAAGCCCATCAGGCGGCGTGCTTCCTCCCCTGACAAGACCTCAAAGGCTAGCGGGAGAAGCGCATCGCCTGCGAGGATCGCCAGAGCCTCTCCGAATGCTCTGTGCACAGTGGGACGGCCTCGTCTGAAGTCGTCGTCGTCCATGGCCGGAAGGTCGTCGTGGATGAGGGAATACGAGTGCACGAGCTCCACCGCGACCGCGCACGGCATAGCCCGCCGCATGATCGCCTGGTCGCCGCCATCGAAGCCGCCGCCAGCCGCACAGCGTCTGCGCCCCGCCGCAAGCGCTGCAGCAAGCGCCAGAAGCGGCCGCACGCGCTTCCCCCCGGGAAAGACCGCGTACCTCATGGCCTTGTGGAGCGCCTCGGGAGGAGCGCTCTCCGGGGGCAGCGCACGGTCAAGGGCCTCATCCACCAGGCATTTCATCCTGCGTGCCCATTCGTTCATCCGACATCTTCCTCGAGGCGAAACGGCTCGGTAACAAGCTCGCCACCTTTCGTCTCCACCAGCTTTGCGATTTTCGTCTCCGCCTCGTCCAGCTTCTTTCGGCACATCCTCACCAGCGACATGCCCCTCTCAAAGGCCTCCAGCGACTCCTCCAGGGTAAGCTCCCCGGCCTCCAGCCGCGACACTGTCTTCTCGAGCTCCTCCATGGCCTTCTCGAAATCAATCTTCACGTCCTCTCCCTGCATCAGCATCAGGGCCTCCCTCCTTGACCGTGGTCACAACGCACTCAAGGCTCCCGTCAACGAGGACCACCTCTACCCCGTCGCCCCGCGCAACGCTGCGCACGCTGCGCACGACACGCCTTTCGGGAAGCGTCCTGACCACCCCGTAACCGCGCGCAAGCGTCCCCAGCGGGTTCAACACATCGAGCCTGGCGGCGAGCGCCCCAAACGCCTCGCGCTTCTCGGATAGCTTATGCGCCATGGCCGCCGCCATCCTCTGGTACGCGTCGCCAAGCTTCTGCCGGTGCTCTCTCGTTATGTCCTGGGGAAACCTGAAAACGTGGGACCGGGCCACCCGCTCAAGGCGCTCCCTGTGCCTGCGGACCTCTGCCTTTGCAGCCGCCTGGAGCCGCAAGGAGAGCTGAAGGAAGGCCTGCCTCGTCTCCGCCATATCGGGGACAGCCATCTCGGCGGCAGCAGACGGGGTCGGCGCCCGGCGGTCGGCCACGAAGTCGGCGATGGTGAAGTCAGTCTCGTGCCCGACGGCCGATATCACCGGGACCTTGCAACCGGCGATGGCCCGGGCGACCCTCTCGTCGTTGAACGCCCAGAGGTCCTCTATTGAGCCGCCGCCGCGCCCGACGATGACCACATCGATCAGGGCCGAGGCGCGGTTCACGAGGTCAAGAGCCTTCACGATGCTCTCAGGGGCCTCATCCCCCTGCACCTGCGCGGGCACGACGAGAATCGTCGTGCCGGGGGCCCTCCGGCTTATCACCGTGATGATGTCCCGCACCGCGGCACCTGTCGGCGAGGTAACGACTCCCACAACCGACGGGAACCTCGGCAGAGGCCTTTTTCTCGCGGCGTCCAGGAGGCCTTCCGCGGCGAGCCTGTCGCGCAGTTGCAGAAACGCGAGGTACAGCGATCCTGTGCCGGCAGGCATCATGTCCTCTACGTAAAGCTGCACGTCGCCGGCTTTCTCGTACACGCCCACGGCGCCGTACGCGAATACGAGCATTCCGTCGGCTGGCATGAACTTGAGGCGCATGTTGTTTCCTCGAAACATTACGCACCTCAGCCTGGCGGACGCGTCCTTGAGGCTGAAGTACATGTGCCCCGACGTGTGGTAGGTGAAATTGGAGATCTCGCCACGCACCCAGATCCCGGAGAGAAACTCGTCGCCCTCGATAACCTGCTTTATGCGCCTGTTGACGTCGGAGACCGAATAGATGGTAAGCATTGCAGCACCTTCACCCGGGGCCTTCCTGAGAAGCGCCGAAAACCGAAACCGGCCTACTCACGGGTATCATCAGGGTTTGCGGCCATCTCCCTTGCAAGCCTGCCCAAAATGCCGTTGATGAACTTGCCTGACTCCTCGTCGCCGAACTTCTTCGCAAGGGCGACAGCTTCATTGATGGCCACGCCTACGGGCACGTCGTCGAGATGCAGAATCTCGTATACCGCAAGGCGCAAAAGGTTCCGGTCAACCGTGCCCATGCGGTCGAGCGACCACCCGATCGCCAGTCTGGATATGGTCCTGTCGATGTCCGCCCGATGCTCGATGACCCCGGACACCGTTTTCCGGAGGTACTCAAGGCTTCGGTCATCGACGCGCTTGCCCCTCGTAGCGGCGTGGATTGCGGGCTCCATCGCGGCTCGGCCGACATCTATCTGAAAGAGCGCAATAAACGCGGCTTCGCGCGCATCTCTTCTTGTCAAACCTCTCACCTCGCGCAACCTGCGCCGCATCTAAGTGGGGGTGTTGGAGTGCTCCCGACTCTGGGAGGGGCTGCCGATGACTCAAAGACAGAGCGCAACACCGGAAGCCCAATAGCCGCTGGGAAACCTGGAGGAACCAAAGAAACTAACGAACCCCCACTTAGCGTTCCTGAGGAGGAAGAAACTCTTCAAGGACCTCTCTGATGCTCCTGCGGCTGTCGATGTGCCGGCCGATGAGATAACCAGCGGCGACGCAGCCGGCAAGATAGAGGCCGGCGATGGGGCTGAAGAGGATCATCACCCATCCAACAATGAACCCGAATATCGACCCGAACACCTTCCCCGGGTGTTCGAGGGCTATGCGCAGTATCTCCCGCATCTCGGGCCGCATGAACCTGCCCCCCTTCTAAAACTACACCACTCTCGGGGTTTTCTGCTCGTGGCCGATGTTCCTGACGTTCACAGACACCTTCGACACGTCCACCCCCACGGTGTCTCCGATGTAACGCGCCAGCTTCGTCTGAATTTGCTCGGCAACGGACGGAATGGAGATGTCGGGGCTGACCGTCACGGATACGTATATCTCCAGTTCCTCGCCAGAGGTATCCACCACCGTGTCAACGTCCTGAGTTCCCGGGACCTCCCTCGCCGCCCGCCGGACCAGCGCCTCCACCGCAGCCTGCGCGATCCTGACCTCGCCGAGGCTTGTCCCCCGGATGATGGGCCTCCGCCGCCCGCGCCCGCGGGTGGCGAGCCACATGAGATAAAGCCCCAGAGCCACAGCCACGGCGGCGCCCACAATGGTCGCGGGGCGGAGGCTTCCGAAAGGCCCGGTAAGGAACACGTCGGTGAACAGCCTGGTGGGGTTGGGCCCAAATGCCATAACGAGGAACAGCAAGCCTGTCCCAAGCATCACGAGGGACGAAATGAACACGACGACCCGGTCGTAGACTCTCATCGTGAAAGTTGCTCCTTTCACCTTCCTGGTCAGCGCACCCTCGGGGTTTCCTGCTTCTCCTCGTGCGGGAAGCTCACTCCCTGCACGTGGACGTTCACCTCCACCACTTCGCGCCCGGTCATGCTCTCGATGGCTCTCTTCACATTCTGCTGCACTTTCCAGGCGACATCGGGGATCCGCACCCCGTAGTTGACCACAACGAAAAGATCGACGGCAGCCTCCTTCTCGCCGACCTCCACCTTGACCCCCTTGGACAGGTTCCGGCGCCCGAGCAGCTCAGCTATGCCTCCGGTGATGCCGCCGCTCATGCCGGCTATCCCCTCTACCTCAGTCGCAGCGAGGCCTGCGATCACTCCCACAACCTCGCTCGCGATCTTGATGCTCCCCAGATTCTCGTGGGCTTCGTGCGAACGAGCGTCATCATAATATCCCAGATCTCCTGGCTGCATGGCGTCCTGGCCCTCCTTCCGGCTGTATTATACCAGTTCACGTATCTCTTGGCAAATTAAGGCTCGTCCCCGGTGACAAGAGCCAGAACGTCGTCGTCACAATAGATCGCCGCGTTGCGGAACCGGGAACTGCCTATTAGCCTCCGCTGGAAAGCGACGTTCGTGGAAACACCCTCGATCTCGATCTCATCCAGCGCCCTTGCCATCCTTTCGATGGCCTCGGTGCGGTCGCGGCCCCACACGGCCACCTTTCCGATAAGCGAGTCGTAATGCGGCGGCACGTCGCAACCCGCGAAAAGGGCCGTGTCGACCCGGACCCCGGGCCCGCCCGGGAGGATGAGCGAGGACACCCGGCCGGGCGAGGGCATGAAGTTCCGGGAGGGGTCCTCCGCGTTGATTCTGCATTCGATAGCATGGCCCGAAAGCGTGATATCGTTCTGTGTGACCGCGATGGATTCGCCCGCCGCTATCATGAACTGCGCCTTAACGATGTCGATGCCTGTTACGAGCTCGGTCACGGGGTGCTCCACCTGCACCCTGGTGTTCATCTCCATGAAGTAGAACGCTCCGGACGCGTCCACGAGGAACTCCATGGTGCCAGCGTTAGTGTAACCCACAGCGAGGGCGCCCCGCACTGCCGCCTCACCTATAGCCCTTCTCAGCCGCTCGTCCACGGCCGGCGAGGGTGACTCCTCCACGAGCTTCTGGTGCTTCCTCTGTACCGAGCAGTCCCGCTCGCCAAGGTGGATCGCGTGCCCGTCCTCGTCAGCGAGCACCTGCACCTCGACATGCCTCGGGCGATCGAGGATCTTCTCGAGGTAGACTCCTGCCACGCCAAACGCGGCCTCAGCCTCAGCCTGAGCGAACCTGATAGCGGTCACAAGCTCCTGTCTGCTGGATGCTGCGCGCATCCCCTTGCCCCCGCCGCCTGCGGCCGCTTTCACCATGACCGGGAACCCGTACTCCTCTGCAAAGGCCAGCGCCTCTTTCTCGTCCTGTATCACGCCGGGGGTGCCAGGGATCACGGGAAGCCCGGCCGCGGCCATCGCCCGCTTCGCCTCGGCTTTGTCTCCCATGACGCTCATGACGCGCGCGCTGGGGCCTATGAATTTTATGTTGTGAGACTCACAAATCTCGGCGAAATAGGGGTTCTCGGCCAAAAAGCCGTAACCCGGATGGATCGCGTCCGCCCCTGATAGCATCGCTGCGCTGATGATATTGGGCACGTTCAAGTAGCTCTGGGTGCTGGGCCCCGGGCCGATGCAGTAAGCCTCGTCGGCCAGCCTTGTCGCAAGCGAACCCCGGTCGGCCTCGGAGTACACCGCGACTGTTTTTATGCCAAGCTCCTTCGCCGCTCTTATGATGCGGACCGCGACCTCGCCCCTGTTCGCCACGAGGACCTTCCTGATGGAAAGCTCTGACACGCCGTACCTCCTGCGATTTTCGATGCAGCATGTATGAATGCAGCATGTATGAATTGCAGCAACCCTGGCTTTAGAACTTAGAGAGCCTCGAGGACGAAGAGGGGCTGACCGTACTCCACGGGCTCGGCGTTCTCCACCAGGATCTCCACGACCCTGCCCCTCACCTCGGCCTGTATCTCGTTCATGATCTTCATGGCCTCGATGATGCACACCACCTGCCCGGGGGAGACCACATCCCCGATCTCGACATAAGGCTCCGCGTCGGGGGCGGGTGCCCTATAGAATGTGCCCACCATAGGGGCAGGAATCGTGATGTGGTTGTCGCGGGCAGTCACCTCTGCCCTGGCTTGCGGTGTCGCCTCAGCGAACGTGGTTTTCTCCTGAAGCGGAGCCTCAGGCTGGACGACCTCCCGTCCTTGCTGGGTGCGGACCAGCATGCCCGCCCGCTTCAATTTGACAGACACTCCATCCGTGGTAACCTCGATCTCCGCGATGTCATGGGCGTTCATTATCTTTGCGAGCCCGGCGATCTCGCGTCGCAGTTCTTTGAGTCCCAACTCTTGCAGCCTGCCTTCCCTGAAACTGGATGAATATACGCATTTATAGCCTTCCCGGCAACTGGAACCACTAGCCGCGGGGGTTGCGCCGGGGTTCCGGGCTATGCCTTGGTATATTCACCACAAGTACCGCGTTTCCTGCTTCGGCCACCCCGTATCAGTCATCGGCAGGCCAGCGCGGGGGACTACCCTGTTATGTCACGAGTCGCCCTGCGGGGCCTGTCCGTCGCCAAGCCCCCAAGACCAGGGCATTTCATATCTGACAAAGTAGGGCTAATCCCCTCGTTCGATTATGGTTATGTTGGCGAGCTCGAGTCCCAGGCACCTTGCCACGATGTCCCCGATTTGCTCGGCATCGAACCGTGTCAGCTCGGGTCCTGACACAACCACATCGCAGGTGTCGCCGCGCACAAACACGAGGGCGTCCTTGTAGCCTCTCGCGCATATGAGCGCTTCTGCCTCCGCCTCAGCCTCGCTCTTCTTCGACAGATCCACAAGCTGCGTGCTGGCAGCGGCCCGGGCCTCCTCGGACGCCCTTTCGTCGGCTATGATCTGCCGGAGAAGCTCGATATTCCTGGACCGCGCGCGACTGCGTTCGAGTCGGTACTGAGAAAAGAAGTCCTCACCGGTGACATCGGCGCCTGCCATGGTCGCGCCATTCCCCGTCGGCGCAGTGGCGGCCCGCTGGGTCGGCGGGGTCTGCGCTGGTGTTGGGGTGGCCGTCCCTGCCTGAGTCTGGCTCTGGACCTCGGTCCCAGGGCCAGCATGTGTGGCAGCGGGCGAGCCACCGCTTGCCGCGCCACCGCTTCTTGTGGCGGCCGGCTGCGCATCGCCGTCTGCTGCGAGATCGATTCTCTTCTCCAGCGGGGCCTGGACGTTCCTCGTGCCTATGAGCACCCCCAGCACGACCGCGATCACCACCATCAACGCGAAACCAGATCTCACCCTGTCCTTCATGAGCGTCACCTACCTCTGTCTCGGCAATACCGCAACCTTGTGCGGCGGTATGTCAAGGACGGTCGCAACGGCCTCGGTAAGAGCGCTCCTCACGCGAGCGTCTCTCGCGCCATCTGAGACCACCAGCACCCCCTGGACCCTCGGTTCGAGCACGTTGCGGACTACGGGCACTGCGTACCCCGTTGCCCGCTCCTGCGTGGTAACCACCTCTCCGCTCGTTCTGACCTCCGTTGTCTCTCTCCTCATCCCTCCTGAGTCATGCTCCCTCGTGGTACTCTCCTCGCGGGTGGCATTCTCTGCATACTCATACATGCGTCCGGTTGCAAAGGTGAGCTTGACGCTTACCCTGCCAGCCCCTTCGATCTCCCGAAGGATCTCCTCAAGCCTGCGTTCAAGGTATGACTCGTGAGATCCAAGCACATCTACCGCAACCGCTCCGGGCCCGGCGGCAACTGGCGCGGCTCCGTCTGTCGCCCCGGGGCGGGGCATGCCGGGGGTCCCGGACGGGCTCTGCAGCCTAGGCGAGAATCCGATAACCAGAAGGAGGACGCCCACGAGGCCGACAAGGATGAGCCATCCGATCTTGCGGATCTGCGGGGCCTTGAGGCCGCCGCCCGCTTCATCCCTGCCCTCCAGCAGGTTCGCGATGAAGTCTATGATGCCTTGCGCCACGTCAGGTCACCTCGCACGATCTACCCGCGCACCTTGACAACAACGGGGATGTTCCCCTCAAGGCCGTAGAAGTCCCGTATGGCGCGCTCCACCCGCGCCGCGAGCATGGTTTCCGCCACGCCATCCTCGTCCGGGGGGGCATTCTGGCTTACGACCAGGCCTGCGCCGTCACCCTCTTCCTGCTCGTACATCTGTCCCTGTGCCTGTGCCTGTGCCTGTGCCTGTGCCTGTGCCTGTCCTTGTCCCTGTCGTTGCCCCCGGTCGCCGCCATGTTCCCCCTCAGAGGGGCGAGCTTGGCGGTGGGCTGAGGTGACCCGCACGACCACGCGGATTCCGGATAGATCCCCCGAAGGCCCCAGGTCCACCCTGGCGTCCACTGCCTCGGCACCCGAGGCGAGGCGAGCGAGGGACTCGACCTGTCTTTCGAGGCGTGTGCGGACGTCCCGGCTCGCTATCTCCAGCCCGGCCTGGGCTATCCTGTTCCCTTCTGCCGCATAGTCATGCCGCCCGCCGCCAGCAGCTTCGGACAGGTCCGGAATCGAAGGCGTTGCCAGAGCCTCCTCCACAGAGGAAAGGTCCACGAGGGAACCCAGGATGATCGCCACCAGCACAAGGCCGATGACGACCCTCGCGAACTTGCGGAGATCGTTCCGTGGAAGCAGCATCTCCGCGAACGCGAGGATGAGCGCCATGACCGCGAGATCCTGCACCCACCCGGATATGGCGTCTATCATCTCACGCCACCTCTTACGCCGTCCCGCCTACCTCATCGCGGCCGTCAAATTGGCAAGGCCCGCCACCACGGTCATGGCCGCGATGAACGCGAACGCCGACACAGCCAGGGACACAAGGACCATGACGAGCGTGTTGCCGAGGGCCCCGAGGCAGCGCGCCAGCTGCTCGTCACCCATGGGCTGCACCACAGCGCCGGCTACTTTGTACATGGCCGCCACGGCGAAGATCTTCGCAGCAGGGACCAGACATATCATGAACACCCCAAGAAGACCGACCACCGTAAGACCGCTCTGGATGAGCACAGAGCAGCTTGCGACCATGGCGACGGCGTCGGAGAACATCTTCCCGACCACAGGGATGAACGTCCCCGAGACGAACTTCGCTGCCCGGATCGACAGGGTATCGGTAACGGCCGCCCCCACACCTCGCACGGCCATCACACCCACGAAGAGCGTCATGAACCCGCCGAGCGCCGCCACTGCCCCATCGCGCAGGAGGGCCGACAGGCGCGTGAGCTGGACGCGTTCGGTGATCATGCTGGTCACCTCGAGCACCGCCGAGAGGAATATCAGCGGAAACACGAGGTTGTTCACGAAGCCGCTCGTGGCCCCGGCGGCAGCCACCACCGCGGGGCTCATTACCGCCGCCGACGTAACCCCTCCGGCCGCGGCGAGCAAGGCAAAGAGCAGGGGCGTTGCGGAGTGGACGAACGAGGTCATCCTGTCAACAGCGGCCGTTGCGACCCGCGTGGTCACGAGGAAGCTGTTAATAGCCATCACAGCCAGGACCATGAAACACGCGGCCCGCGCGATCCCCGTAGCCTGCTCCGCGCCCAGGCCCGACGCAAACTCCGAGAGCACCGAGCACATCACCGCAAGCACTATGAGCTGCCCGAGAAGGGCGAGGCTCGCCCGCACTTCGGCTGCGACCAGTCTCACGATACCCGCGGCAATCCTCCCGGGCTCGAGTCGACCCGCCGCACCCCGCGGCGCCTTCAGCATTCCCGCAAGGTCGAGCTCGGGGAAAAACTCCTTGACGTCCGCGTCCACGTCCCTCAGGAAGCTTTCAAGGGCTGCCGTGTCCATGGCGTCCATCTGCGCCCTTACGATGTCGTCCGGGGACGCAGGGCGGCCCGGCTGTGAGCCGGAGGAGGCGGTAGCGGCTTCCTGTGCCACGGGGGCCTGGGCTGATGCGGCCGCTCTCGCTCCGTCGGGCCATGCGGCGACCGCCAGCATCAGGACCACCGGTAGCGCGACGGACACCCATGTTGCCGCCGACGCGCGGCCTCCAGGACCGCGGCATGTGCGCGCCATCCGTCGAGCTTGCAAGCGGGTCAGACGCGCTACTGGGCGGCGATGTAAGTTTTCCAGGGCACGCTGTTCGCGCATCACAGGCATCCTTCCCTGGCCGGCAGGCGGGCCCAAGACCCCGCTTTTCGGCCATCCCCTCCAGGGATCCTCTGTGAGCCGCGCCTCGTGTAGAGCTCTTCCAGGGCGGCAGCCTCTTCGCTTGCCTCCCTGGACCCCGCCAGGACGTCCAGGTTTCCGGCTCGCCAAGTTACCTCAGAAAACGCGTGATCGTCTCGAGCACGGCAACGAGCACCGGGAGCGCCATGACGAGTATCATCACTTTGCCCGCGAACTCGAGCTTCGTCGCTATGGCGCCCTCGCCCGCGTCCCGGCACACCTCGGCCCCGAACCCGGCGAGGTACGCAACGCCGATCACCTTCAGGACCGTGGTGAAATACACGTTGCCCGACCTGGTCCTCGACGCGAGATCGGTGAGAGCGCGCACAAGATAGCTGATGTGCCCGAGCATGGCCGCGAACACTATTACGCCCGTCACGATGCTGAGCCAGATGGCCATCTCCGGCCTCTGGGACCGCAGGAGCACCACGAGGACGGTCGCCACCACGCACACAGCAAGCACCTTAGCGATATCCAAGGCCTGCACCCCGCACTGCCGCATTCCAGGCTACCAGAGCCTGAACACGGTGAGGATGTCATCCAGAAGCTCCTTGAACTGAAGGAGCGCCACGCCGAACACCAGGGCGGCGCCGATGACCGTGGCGGCCCAGGCGAAGTCTTTCCTGCCCACCTGCTCGAAGATCAGGGCTACGACGATGGAGATGATGCCTATCCCGGCGACCTTGAAGACGATGTCTATGCCCGGCATTCCGTCATCTCCCTTCATCAGCGTGGGCCGGCGCCCGGTTCTGGCAGCCTGCGGCTCAGTATAAGAGAAGGGCTACCATAGCGCCCACGGTCACACCGAGATACCGCCACATCCTCGCCATGCGCTCCGCCTCATCCCGCGCCCTAACCTCGTTTGCGCGAAGCCGCTCGCGCGCGAGGGCCAGGTGTCGGAGCTGGTCCTCAGCGCCGCACGCTCCGAGGGTCTCTCCGAACGCGAGCAGCGCCTCGCGGTCCTCGGGCGCGAGGGCCGACCACGCGTAGACGCGGTGCACCGCCGTCCGCCAGGCCTCGCCGGGCAGAAGCTCGGAAGACCTGATGAGATCCGCCGCAAGACGGAATACCCGCATCCCTACGCCCCGGCGAGTGCCGCATGCGCGCACCAGGGCTTCAGCCAGCGGCGTCCTCGCGTAGGAAATCTCCGTTTCCAGCACGGCGAATGCCGACGCTATCTCGGCGAGCTGGCGGGGGCGCTCGGAGTAGTTCCTCGCCATCGTGTTTCCGATGAGGGCGGCAGATCCCACAACCAGGGCCGCGCCGAGGAGCCTCACCACAGGACTCGCCTCCTTACGACGCCCGGCTAGGCCCCAGGCTCCATCTTCAGCCCCAACTCCAACTCCAACTCCAACTCCAACTCCAACCGTCCCCAACTGTCGTAACCTGACCGCAGGGGCGGACGGGAGCAGGTCTGGCCCAGGGCGTAGCCGCGGCCGTCCGGGTACTGCCGGACCCTAACGGGCCGAGCGGGTCAGCACGGGTTTTCCTGTCTTCAGGTCGAGGACGGTCTCGACCGTGCCCGGGCCTTCGGTAGAGCTCAAGGTCACCACTCTCTCGAACATCTGCGCCTCGAAGAGGCACCTGAGCGCAGGGCGCCTCACAACGTCCTCCAGCGACTCTCCATGGGCCGTCGCCACGATGCTTACCCCGGCGTTCATAACCTCCCGGACGGCCACGGCGTCGTCCTCCCTGCCGATCTCGTCCGTGACCACAAGGTCCGGCGACATGGATCTCACGAGCATGATCATGCCTGCCGCCTTCGGGCAGGCGTCAAGGACGTCGGTGCGCAGGCCCACGGTGTTCTGGGGGATCCCGCCGTAACAGGCCGCTATCTCGGAGCGCTCGTCGACGACTCCAACACGCAATCCGGCAAGGCCGAGGGACGGGACCCCGTCGCTTGCTTGTCGAGCTATGTCGCGCAAGAGCGTCGTTTTGCCGCAACGCGGGGGTGAGACGATGAGCGTATGGAAGAGACGGTTATGTGACTTGACAAGGTGCGGCATGACCGCGTCGGCCGCGCCCATCACTTCACGGGATATCCTGATGCAGAAGCCGGAGACGTCCTTGATAACCTTGACGGCGCCATCCTGCACCACAGCCCGGCCTACGATGCCCACCCTGTGGCCGCCCCGCAGCGTGACGTAACCCTGGCGGATCTCGTCCTCGTAGGTGTAAATGGACGAGCCCGCCATGAGCTGAAGCGTGACGAGCGTCTCCTGATCGCTAAGGATGTAACCCTCGTCAGGCCCGAGGGCAACTCCGCCCCGGGATGAGACGAACACCTCGTCGTCCCCTGCGACCAACATCACCGGGCGGCCCCGGCGCAGGCGGATTTCGTGGGTCCTCGCAAGCAGCTCCGCTGGTAGCATCTGCATGGCCGATCGCAGCTTGACGGGAAGGCAGGGCAGGATCTCGTCCAGGATCACCTGGTTCATCGGCCGTCCGCATCGTCCTTCCGGCAGCAAGGCACGTCCCCCCTCTTGTAACCATGCTTATGCGGGGGGACGGGTTTTATGACAAATTAGCGCGGAGATGGTAATCAAGTTACCACCTCCGCGCCTGGCCTTTTCGTGATCGCCAGCAAGATGCGGGGGCACGCAGCAGGATAAGGTCCGCGGGCAGAGGGGATTCCTCCGGCAGGTCTCCGGCCGGTCAGCAGGCCGGTGTCATCGCAAGACTCAGACGCGACCGCGGGTAGCCTTCAAGGTGGTTCCTGATGGCGACCTCAGGCGCCACCATTGGGGCATGAAAACGCGTGACACGTTTTCGTGGTATGGCGGGCGCGCCCCCTGAAGAATTCGCTAGACTCGCTCCAGGTACTGGCCGGTGCGCGTGTCCACCCTGATGACATCGCCGATGTTCACGAAAAGAGGCACCTGGACCACGGCGCCCGTCTCGAGGGTGGCAGGCTTGGACCCGCCTGTCGCGGTGTCGCCGCGCAGGCCCGGGTCGGTATCCACCACGGCAAGCTCCACGAAGTTGGGGAGCTCAACCCCGATGGGCGAACCCTCATACATCTGAACGCCGATGACCATATTCTCCTTAAGGTACTTCTTTGCGTCGCCGAGCGTTTCGTTGCTGAGGACGAGCTGCTCATAAGTGGACGTATCCATGAAATAGTTCTCGTCGCCCGAGCTATAGAGGTACTGCATTTCCCTGTAGTCTATGTGTGCCCGTGGGAGCTTCTCGCCCGCCCGGAAGGTCTTTTCTATGACATACCCGGTCTTGACGTTCTTGAGCCTGGAGCGGACGAACGCGGAGCCCTTGCCGGGCTTCACGTGCTGGAAGTCCACCACGGTGTAGACCTCGCCGTCGAGCTCAATGGTAAGGCCTGTGTGAAAGTCATTGGTAGATATCATGCACCCACCCCCCGAACTGGATCAAATACAGATGTAATTCGCGCCGTCTCTAGATTATCCTCTCTTGTCGGCGGATATTTAGTGCATCGGCTGGTGCATCGGCGGCGAATGTCTTATGGTGCGCGCGGTTACACGTCCGTATCGAGCTGGACCTCGATGTCCAAGCGGAACTAGATCTCGATAAGCTCTTTCGGTGACTTCGTGAGGTTGCGCACGCCCCCATCCTCGATGACGACCAGGTCTTCGATACGCACGCCAAGGTTCCCTGGGAGGTAGATGCCTGGCTCGACGCTCACGACCATGCCCGGCTCGAGCACCGTGGACGAGGACGGAGCAAGGCGCGGCTCCTCGTGCACCGCAAGGCCCACCCCGTGCCCGAGCCCGTGGCCGAAGTTCTCGCCGTAGCCCGCTTCCTCGATGATCCGCTGTGCTATCCCATGTGCCTCCTCGCCTTTCATGCCGGCCCTGATACCGTCGAGCGCCGCTTCCTGCGCGCGGAGGACGATGTCGTAGATCCTGCGCTGCTCGTCTGATGCCCGACCCAGAGCCACGGTGCGTGTGGTGTCGCCCCGGTACCCGTCGACGACCGCTCCGAAGTCGAGCACGATTAGCTCGCCGGGAACCAGGCGCTTCTCGGTGGCCACGGCATGCGGCATGGCGCCATGCGCGCCGGATGCGACTATGATATCGAAGCCGACCCTCTCGGCGCCGTTCTTCCTCATGAACCACTCCATCTCGAGTGCGACCTCGATCTCGGTCATGCCCGGCTTCATCACCGTAAGGATGTGGGAGAACGCAGCGTCCCCAAGGGCTTCCGCCCGCTGAATCTTCTCGATTTCTTCCTCGTCTTTCACCATCCGCATCTTCTCGACGATGCCTTCCACTGGAACCAGCTTGACGCCTTCGAGCTCCGACGCAAAAGTCTCGTGCTGTTTATAGGTGATGACGTCCTTCTCGAAGCCGAGGGTCGCAACTCCGATCTCGGCTAGGACGTCTTTCAACGTGTCAACCATCTTCACGCCGTGCTTGACGATGCGCAAGTCCGGCGCCTGGGACGTGGCCTGCTCGATGTAGCGGAAGTCCGTAAGGAGCAGGGCATGGTCCTGGGAAATGACCACGAACCCGGAGGACCCCGTGAACCCCGTCATGTAGCGCCTGTTCTCAGGGCGCGTCACAAGGAGCGCGTCGATTTCGTGTTCCTTGAGAGACGCCCGCAGCTTCGCTATCCTCCTCGCTGTGCGTGCCATATCGTATCCTCCCACCCACTGTGTTAACCGCGAGAAGCCCATACAAGGTCGGTCGTAAGGCCGGTCGGCCGTACCGAATCCGTGCTGCTTTTGGGGTTAGCGCCCCGTGTCGCTCGGGGGGCCCCTCGCGAAATCGCCGGCAACCCACCCCGGAGCGCCGGCAACGTATGGCTTAACATTCGAATTCGCCACTCACGACGTGCCCAGCCCGTCAACTGCGACGAGCGTGTGGTCGCCCCCGCATGTGTCCGCCGCCGATTACCTCATACTAGTCGTCTGTTGGGAGCCGCCTGCCGCCCGTCGTCTGGCGCAGGACGCTACGGCACTGAGCCACCAGCTTCACCGGGCTTCCCGCTTTCCAAAGCACCTCCAATGGGGCCTGGCGATGCGGGCGATGCCAGACTCGGGATATTCTCCTTCACCCCGCCATTCTCCTTCTCAGTTCGTGCCGCGGCGTCATCCACGGTCACTATGCGCGGCGTGATGAATATGACCATCTCCGTCTCCTTGGCTTGGACTTTCTTGTTCTTGAAAAGCTCACCCAGGATGGGGATGTCGCCCAGGATGGGAAACTTCAGCATGCTCTCGATCTCCTCACGCTGAAGCAGCCCCGCGATGGCGAGGGTCTCGCCGTCCCGCACCGTGGCTACGAAGTCTGCCTCCCGTGTCCTCACGTGCGGGTAGCCCTGGGTCTGCTCCTTGCCGAGGATGGACGACACCTCCGGATGGACGTGCACCGTTATGAGGCCGTTGCGGTTGACGCGCGGCGTGATGATGAGCTTGACCCCAGCTTCGATGAACGACACACTCTGGCTCGTCTCGCCGCCGCTGGAGCTGGTGATTATGACCGGGATCTTGTCGCCGATGAATATCCGCGCCTCCGTGCCGTCTAGCGTGGTGGTGCCAGGCCGAGCGATGGTAACAGCCTTACCCGAGTCTTCCAGCATCTTGAGGAACGGCCCGACTGCAAGGGAGAGTCCTACGAACGCACCCGTCGCGGGGTCCGTCCTTATGTAGACCTTTCCGAATCCGCCGTACTCCCCCGCTTCCTGCCAGCTAATCCCGTACTCGTCGAGCGCGTCCTTGGCGATCTCCTCGAGCCGCGCGTCGATGCGGACCATGGGGATGGGTACATCCAGCTTTTCCACGATCCTGGCAGCCTCATCGAGCTCTATTCGGGTGCCCGAGGCTATGACCGAGTTCGTGCGCTCGTCCACCTGGAGCTTGTCGGCGGGGATCACGAGGCTGAGAGCTTGCTTGATGTCGGCCGGCGAGGAGTAGCTCAGCTTGAACACCCTGGTCTCGACCTTGTCGAAGCCCTCTTTGAAACGTCCGGGGGCGGCAACCACGAGGGTGCTGCCGACGTACCTGTAGGCAAGGCCGGTTGCGCGCGTGACGAGCTCCACCGCGTCGGTCACGGGAACGGCCTTCAGGGTCAGCGAAACCTCGCCCCTCACGGACGGGTCGGCGACGATGTTCACGCCTCCGAGCTCCGCAAGGATCTTGAGGACGTCGCGGATGTCGGCGCCCTTCAGGTCGATCGTGACAGGGTGTCCTACAGCTCGGGCGGTGCCTGCTGTGGCACTCCCTGCAGGTGTCGTCTGCCCCTGTGTCTGTGTCTGCGTCTGTGCCTGCGCTTCTCCCGGCACACCCCGCAGGGCTTCTGCCTGAGCAGGGACTTGCTGCTCCTGCTGAACCTGAGCCTGGGCCTGGGCCTGCTGTGAGGCCGACGGAACATCCTGGCTCGCTGCGGCCTCCTCTGCACGCACTTTCCAGGGCTGCGGTGCCGCTAGGCACGCCAGCGTCATTGCGAGCGCAACCATGAAGGCGACGCGCCTGGTCAGGCGCGGACCGTTTGTCATCGCTTACTGCCTCCCCCGAGTTCCAGCACGAACTCCTCGCCTTCCTTGATCACGGTGATGAACTTCTCCCCGACGGACTTCACTGTCACGCCCCCGACCTCGTCGCCGGGCCGCACGATGCTGCTGCCCTGGGGCGTTCTCACTATCGCGTACGCCGAGTCGCCGGCGCTGATGATGCCGGTCACGAGCATGAGCGGGGGCTCCACGCGCGGCCTCGGCGGGGGAAGAGATTCCGGCGGCACGCTCTCGCGGCCGCTTTCCTTGTGAGCAGGTGAGCCTTTGACGGCGCTGGCGGCGTCTGGCGCTTTTGCGGTCGCAGCCTCCGCAGGTTTAGCCCTGGCCAGCGGCTTCTCCGGCGCAGCCTGGGCCGTCGTGTGCTCACTTGCAGGTGGCTCCTCGAGGCCTGTAGCCGCTCCGGGCTCCGCGGGCTTCTTGCCTACGGTGGGCGGAGCCTGCTGCGCGGTGCCCGAGTCCTTCGCCGTAGTGAGGGCGGGAGCCTGGTACTCCTTGCCTTCGCCCACTGCCTTCTCGGCCCCTCCGCCGCTACCAGCGGCGCTCGCCTCGGCTGGACCTGATGCGACCTCATCCTCCGTGGCTCCCGCGGGCTCCGATTTCCGAACCTCCTTTACGGACTGAGCGGCCTTGTCAACATCTGCGCCTCCGCCGGTCCCTTCGCGCGCTGGCGCTGGCGCCAACTGGGCTGTCGCCACCGCCTGTATAGGTTTCTCATGCTGCGGGGAGGGTTTCTCCTCCCCTTTCAGTGCCGGGTTCTCCGCAGCCTCGCTCGGCTTCGGCGTGCTCCTTGCCGATGCGGCAGCGATTATCCTGCTGACCTCGTCAGGTCCCGCGGCTGCCAGGCGCTGCTGCTGCGTACGATAGCGCTGTCCGAGGATGCTGTCCGGAGCAAAAGGATCGTCGCCACTTCTCGCGGGGAACGGAATGGGTTCTTCCTGCTTGCCGGAGTACGTGACGGCGGGAAGCGGCTTCTGAAGCTCACGCCATCTTTCCGGGATGGCGGGCCTTGCGATACCCGTCGCGCGCGCAGGAGGGGATGCCTTGTCTGCGGGCGTGCCCACCGCCATCATGCCGGCGCCGATTGCGGCACCAAGAGCTACCAGGGCGAGAAAGGCGACCACCCCGGCCAGGGGCGAGATTCCCTTGCGAGGCAGCCCCTGACTGCGTCGTCCCGGATTCCCGACTTCAGGACCGGTGTCGAGACGCCTCATTTGCCACGGCAAGGAGCACGCCGAAGCCGAGCGAGGCTGCGGAGAACCCGGCACTGAAAGGGGAGGAGAAACCCTCCCCCCACCCTTCGGTACCACATACAGGACCACCGAGAACGTTGCGTCGAGCACCTGGACTCTGTTGCCATCACCCGTCCCTCGCGGCGCACTGAGGCGCATAGCCCTGACGCTCATCGCCCGTCCGAGGGAAACAAGCCCATGAAGAAACGACTTCATCTGCTGATAAGAGCCCTGGACTTCTATGGTGAGTGGGAGCTCCGCGTACGGGCTCGAAGCGGCGGGTGATCCGAGCGAAAGAGAGACTACAGTGGCTCCTGAAGCGGACGAAACCTGTTCGAGGTCCCTCAGGAAGTACGGTATACCTATCTCCCGGGTTACCGTCGAATCGATCTCTTGCAGGGACTTCAAAGCTTGCTCATACTCAGCGCGCAGGCCCGCGAGGGTCTCGCCCTTCTGTACGAGGGTTCCTATCCTGCGGCTGACAAGGTCGAGACGCTGGGAAAGGTCCCTGGCCTCGCGGGACATGGGTACGAGCACCTGCGAGTAGAACACATACCCCGCAAAGGCCAGACCCGCCACCACGGCGAGGATGTACGCCGGCACCCGGTTCCGGCTGCTCATGGCTTCTCGCCTCCTGCGCGGGATAGCGTCGCCTGCGCCTGAAATGCAAGTACGTCGGTACCTTCGCCTGTCCTGCTCACGCCTGCGAGTTGCACGTCCTTGAACAGGCCGGAGTCGCCGAGCGCCAGCATGAGTGAAGCGACGGCTTCGAGCGAAGCCGCTTCCCCATCCACCCTGGCCTTCCCGTCGTCGGTCAGAGTGAACTGAACGAGGCGCACTCCTGCGGGAAGCAGGCGGGACAGATTTTCCAGGATCTCCTGCGCGGGAAGGCCGCCGTTAACCTGCTTTCTGGCCGCTGCAAGTCTTGCCAGCACCTCGTCCTTGCTTTTCCGGGTCGCCTGTATATCCCGGTCGAGCCAGGCGTAGCGCGCATAGTCCTCCTCCTGGGCTTTGAGGGCGCAGCGCAGTTCCTCGATCTCCAGCGCTCGCACCGTATAGAGAAAACTAGCGGCCAGCACGAACGTGAACACCGCCGTCGCCACCGCTATCCGCAGGGCGCTTGTCCTGGGCGGCTTCGGTAGCCCTGGCGGCAGCAGGTCAACGCCTTTCAAGAGTCCTCCACCCCCCGCAGCGCAAGCCCGATTGCAACCGAAAGCGACGGCCCGTGCGCAGCGAGCACGTCGGCGAGGCGGGATCCCTTTGCGAGAGATACGTTCTTCAGTGGGTTCCCGGGGCTCACCGCCACGCCCAGGCTGCTCTCAAGGAACTCGGCGAGCCCCGCAAGCCTCGACCCGCCGCCGGTGAGGATGACCGAGGCAAGTGGCGTGTCCACGCCGCGTCTTGTCCTCGCCTGGGCGTTGCAGTAGTCGAGAGACCGCCTCAACTCCAGGGCAAGCCTCGCTCCAACGCTGGCGAGCGCCTGCTCAACAGCGCCATCCTCAAAAGCGCCGTCCTCCACGGAGACACCACCGGCTACTGCCGTAGAGGACGGCACCGGCACACGAGACCTGCGCTTGGCCGTCTCCGCCCAGTCGATGCCGCGCCCTGTGGCTTCGGCAACTGCGGCCGTAAAATCATTGCCACCTATGGGGACAATGCGGGTGAACCGCAGCACCCCGTCCTCGGAGTAGGCCAGGTCGGTGGTCCCTCCTCCGATGTCTGCATAGAACCCTGAGGTTTCGGCGTTGCCGTCGCGGAATACGCGGTCCAGCGTGATAGGCTGTATGTCGAGGGCAAGCGGGTACAGCCCCGCAAGCTGCATCGTCTCGACATGGCTCTGCACGAGCTTCTTCGGGGCGGCCACGATCATGACTTCGATCTTGTCGGGTGAGCCCGCCGGGGAGCCGATGATCTGGAAGTCTATGCTCGCGTCTTTCGCAGGGTAAGGGATGTAGGCTCCCGCGTCCCACTTTACTGCCTGGGCAAGTTCTTCCCTCGGCATGCGCGGGAACAACGCATGCCTCACCACAACATCGTCGCCGGCAATGGCGGCGTACACCTCGTTAGAGCGAATGCCGCCTGCACGCATGGCTTCTTTAATGGCGGCGGCCACTCTGGACGGGTCCAGCACGCTCCCGTCGGCGACCGCGCCCTCGGGCGTGGGATGCACCCCCGCGCGCGTTATCTCAGCCGCGCCTTTTGTTTTCGTGATCTCGACCACCTTGATGAGGATGGTGCCGATGTCAAGCCCCACGGCGCGCTTCGCGCCGGCGAATGGAAGAAGCGGGCTCAGACGACCGCCTCCTTTCGAAGCATGAACGTACCCAGATTTAGAACCCCGCCTGGCCAAGCCACGGGAACACGAGGCGCAGCACCCAGGTCCCCGAGATACACACGATGATCGCTCCCGCCGCAATGAAAGGCCCGAACGGGATCTCGTCCTTCCTCTTCTTGAGGCCTGCGACGATGAGCCCGACACCCACCGCCGCTCCGATGAAGCATGCGATCATGAACGACGCAAGCCCGCCCCACGGTCCGAGAAAGCTCCCCACGAGCGCCATCAGCTTGACGTCCCCGCCCCCCATACCGCCGCGGCTCAAAAGGGCGATGAGGAATACGAGCCCTCCGCAGACGACAAGCCCAATAGCGCGGATGGCAACCTCGTGCAGGCCCCAGAGCGCTCCCGCCGCGACGCCCACCGCCATCCACGGAAGCGTAAGCCTGTCGGGGATCACCCCATGATTGAGATCGATCCCCGCCGCAACCACGACCAGGCTTGCCAGCACGAGGTAGTTGAGCGTCCCGATGGTAACCCCCCGCCCAGCGACGATCAGGACAAAAACGAGTCCCACCCCGGCCTCTATGACGGGATAAAAGATTGATATTCTCTCTCCGCACTGCCGGCACCTGCCGCGGAGCAACACGTAACTCAGCACTGGGAGAAGCTCCAGCGGCCCGAGCGTTGCACCGCACTTCGGGCAGTGCGACCGCGGCCACACCACCGACTCCCCGCGTGGAAGGCGATGGATGCAGACACCGAGAAAACTGCCGGCAATACTACCTGCGGCGAATACAATAAGCCACCGGATAAACCATGCCTCCTTTACCTCCCGGTGTCTGCGGCCTATGCAGAGTTGCCGGCGCCGCAGGAACGAATTCTCTGCGAAATCGTGAAGCCGCGTTGCGGTCGCCCTCACGCGCCCGCCGGCAACCCATGGCAAAAAGGCCCAATTCCGTGCACTGGGCGCCAGCTACTACTGACGTGTTACAGTAGCGACGTTCCTCCGCGTGTCTATCGTGAGCTTATAGCTCCCGGGCAAGCCCGGTGGGGGTGACACTTGCGTCTTGAGGTACCCCTCGTTTACGAGGACCGTCTGGAAGCCGGTGCCAGCGGTGGGCCACGTTCCCTTATCTACGTAGTACATATTTACAGCAGTCTCCAGCAACGCGATGTTTGCGGCGTCGGCGTTCGTCTTGGCCGTCTGAAGGGCCCTCGTGACGTTTGGCACTGCTATCGCTGCAAGTATCCCTATGATGGCAACCACGATCAGTATCTCGATGAGAGTGAAGCCCTTCTTGTCCTTGACAATCTGTCGAACCCTTTTCCTAAGAGTGGCAACAGGCGACTTCAACAACATCTTGTCCCCTCCTCACTGGACCCATTGAGTCTTGACACCCCTCTTCCTTCGTTCGGAAAATCGCTATACTCAAGCTGCTATTCCCTCTTTCACCTCCCTGGACGATTCTTCGGAGCGCAGGCATTCCCTTCAATACAATCACACCACCTGCACCATCCGGAAGACAGGCAATATCACCGAAGCGGCCACGAATGCTACGCACAGCCCCAAGAAGACGATTACCACCGGCTCTATCAAGCTCGTCAGCGACTTGATCCCCCGGTCAACCTCTTGTTCGTAAAACCCCGCTAGCTTCGTAAGGAGGCTGTCGAGGGCGCCGCCTTCCTCGCCGACGGCCATCATCTGCGTGACGACCAGGGGGAAGATCCCGGCCTGCGCCAGCGGAAGAGCGATGCCCGCGCCTTCCCTCACGCCGGACCGCACCTGCCGGAGGCCCATGGCGATGTGGCTGTTGCCGACGACCTTCTCCACGATCTCGAGGCTCTGAAGGATCGGCACGCCCGCCACCACAAGGCTTGCCAGGGTCTGGGCGAACCGCACCACGATGACCTTCTCCATGAACCTCCCGATCACAGGAAGCCTCAGCACAGTCGAGTCATACCAGTAGCGGCCGCGATCCGTCCTGAGCCAGTATCCAACGGCCACCGCTATGAGCGCTGGCACGCCGAGCACCACATACCACCTGGTCTGGGCGAACTTCCCCACGCCGAACACGATCTGCGTGATCCTCGGCAGCGGCACGTCGGACTGCGAGAGCACCTCGACGAACCTCGGGATCACGAATGTTATCAGCACCCCAACCACTATCACGGCGAAGCTGGCCACGACCGCCGGGTAGGTGAGCGCGCCCTTGACCCTCTGGCGGAGGTCGTGGTCCTTCTCGTAGTAGTCTGCGAGCCGGGCGAGCACCTCGTCGAGCCGGCCGGTCACCTCCCCCGCCTCCACCATGTGGATGAAGAGCGGCGGGAACGCGCCGGTCTCGGCAAGCGCGCCCGCGAGCGGGTTGCCGGCGTCCACGCGCGCCTTCGCCGCCTCGAGCACGCGCTTCTCCAGCTTGTTTTCGGCCTGGCTTGCGAGGGTGTGCAGGGCCGCAGAAAGCCCCACTCCTGCCTGGATCATCACAGAAAGGTGCCGCGAGAGCCTGGCGAGGTTTTGTACCTTCAACCTCCCGCCAACCGACGGCCGCGCCGCGGCTCGCGTGCCGCCCTCGGCCTCGCTCTTCTCCGCACCGAAAAGGCCCGTCACGAAGAGGCCCTGCGCGCGCAATAGCTCGGCCGCGGCGGCCTCGTCGGCCGCCCGGATGGTGCCCTGTGTCAGACGCCCTTCGGCGTCGCGCGCCCGGTATGTGAATACCCGCTCCACTCCGGCGACCTCCTACGCGCCCCTGATGAGCCGCTTGAGCTCGTCCTGGTCCACCGCTATCGTCAGGGCGTCCTCCAGGCTCACCACGCCCTGTTCCACCCACTGCCGCAGGGACTGGTCCATGGTCTGCATCCCGAACCTCGCCCCGGTCTGGATCACCGACCGGAGCTGGTGGGTCTTGCCCTCGCGGATGAGGTTTCGCACCGCTGGCGTCCCAACCATGACCTCTACCGCCGGGACCCGCCCGGGCTTGTCCTTCCTCGGGACAAGCTGCTGCGAGATCACCGCCACCAGCGTGGCGGCAAGCTGGATCCTCACCTGCTGCTGCTGATAGGGCGGGTAAACGTCGATGATCCGATCGATGGTCTGCACCGCGTCGCCCGTGTGCAGCGTGGCGAGCACCAGGTGCCCCGTCTCCGCGGCCGTGATCGCCGTGCTCATGGTCTCGAGATCGCGCATCTCGCCCACGAGGATCACATCGGGATCTTCCCGCAGCGCCGCCCGGAGCGCCAGGGCGAACGAGGTGGAGTCCTGCCCGATCTCGCGCTGGTTCACCATCGCTTTCTTATGCCGGTGCAGGTACTCGATGGGGTCCTCGATGGTCATCACGTGGCAGCTTCGCTCGCTGTTGATGAGGTCCACCATCGCCGCAAGCGTCGTAGACTTGCCGCTGCCGGTCGGGCCTGTCACGACGATAAACCCGCGGCTCTTGCGGGCAAGAGTCTCGATGATGGGCGGAAGGCCAAGCTCCGCTACGCTCGGTATCTCGTGCGGGATGACCCTTATGGCCGCCCCACACGTCCCGCGCTGCCGGTATGCGTTAACCCTGAAGCGCCCCACTCCAGGCAGGCCGTATGAAAAGTCCACCTGGCCCTGCTCCGCAAAAACACGCTTGTGCTCATCGCTCATGAGCGCCAGCACGAGCCCTTCGGTGTCCTGAGGCGAAAGAGGCGGCAACCCCTCGATCGGACGTAGGCTTCCGACCACCCTCAGGACAGGTGGAAGGCCGGTCGTGATATGTAGGTCGGATGCGCCATTCCCGACAGCTACTTTCAGCAATTCCTGTATTGACAAGATCGAGCGTCCTCCTTGCCATCCGGCACCGCGCACACCTTTGCGAGTTCCTGGGGTGTCGTGATCCCCAGCAGCACCTTGCGCGCGCCGTCAACCACGAGCCTGGTCATGCCCGCCCTCACTGCCGCATCCTCGATGTCGTCGGCAGGCGCGGACTTCATGACGAGCGCCCGGATGCGGTCGTCAACCACCATCACCTCGGCGATGGCCGTGCGCCCGTAGCACCCCGTGTTCGCGCACTGCCTGCAGCCGGGGCCGCGCCTGAGCACCCTTCCCCGCTCCGCTTCCACCCTGGCCGCCGTATCAGGCGCAAGCGCGCTCCACGCTGCCCATGTGGCCGGGTCCGCCTCGTACTCCTCGGCGCAGTACGGGCAGACCTTCCGTACCAGCCTCTGGGCCACCACTGCTGTCACCGACGAGGACACGAGATACGGCTCCACGCCCATCTCCATGAGGCGCACGAGCGCCCCTGCCGCGTCGATCGTATGGAACGTGCTCAACACGAGGTGCCCGGTCATCGCGAACCTTATGGCGATCTCGGCAGTCTCGCGGTCCCTTATTTCGCCCACCATGACGATGTCGGGGTCCTGCCTCAGGATGGCCCTCAGCCCCGCCGAAAACGTGAGGCCCGCCCTGGGATTCGTCTGGACCTGGTTGAGGCCGGACACGCGGAACTCCACAGGGTCCTCTATAGTGACGATGTTCTTCTCGGGGCTGTTGAGCTCGTGGAGAGCCGCATAGAGCGTCATGGTCTTTCCGCTTCCCGTCGGGCCTGTCACGAGCACGATCCCGTTGGGCCGCGCGAGCACCTGGCGGAGGCGTGCCGCATCCGCCTCCAGGAACCCAAGCTCGTCGATACGGGTAATGGCCCCCTTTGACCGCAGGATCCTGATCTCGACCTTCTCGCCGTAGAGCGTCGGAAGCGTGGACACACGAAGGTCCACCTCCTCGCCCTCCGCTCGTATCTCGACCCGCCCGTCCTGCGGCACCCGCCTCTCGGCGATGTCCATGCCCGCCGTGACCTTGATGCGCGAGGCCACCGCGGGGCCAAGCTCTTTCGGGAAGGTCATAACCTGCCTCAGGACGCCGTCGACCCTGTATCTCACCCGCACCTGCGACTCCTGCGGCTCGATGTGGATGTCGCTCGCCCGCGCCTTCACGGCCTCGGAAATGATGGCGTTCGCGAGCCGCACCGCCGGGGCGCTCATCACCTGCGCGTCGTCGGCGGCCTTCCTCGCCTCGTCAGCCCTGGCTTGCTGCGCCTTTCCGGCCGCCCCGGCGACCTGGGCCTGGACCTCCTTGACGAGCTTCACGGCGGGGCCGGAGCCGTAGCACTCGGCTATCGCGGCCTCGATCTCCGCCTCGCTGGCAATGACGGGATCGACCTCGAGGCCTGTAGAGATCCTCACGTCATCGATGGCGAAAACGTCAAGGGGGTCCGCCATGGCGAGGGTGATGCGGTCGCCGACTCGCTCGATGGGGAATACCTTGTGGGACCTCACGAACGCCTCGGGGAGAAGCCGCGCCACTTCTGGATTGATGATGTACCTGGCGAGCTCGACCCGGGGAATTCCGAGCTGGGTTTCCAGGGCCGTGAGCATGATGTCCTCATCGATGAGGCCGAGGGAGACCAGCACCGAACCCAGCCTTCCGCCTCTCTCTTTTTGGACGGCAAGCGCCTTATCGAGGTCTTCTTGTGTGAGGACCCCCGCGTCAATGAGGATCTCGCCAAGTTTACGCCTGCGCGCAACAGGCGCCACCTGCGTGCCGGACGCGGCGGCCTCGGTCACTGGTGCACGTCCCCCACCGGCTCCCCCTGCCGTGCTCATGCTTCCTCAAAACACCCCATGACCTGCAGCGCCAGATGCCATGACATCAGGTGCCAGCAATTACATATGGTGGCAGTTGTCACAAAACGACATATTCCTTGTTTATTATTTGGACATCCTCGAAGTAATTCCTGCACGCCCATCCAAAAAAGAGCAAGAAGAAACGCGCCCGCCATCGGGGTTATGAGGATTCTCGTGGGTTACCACACGGCGAGCTGGTTTCCGGTTTCCTCCTGAGGAGACGCGCCACCTCATCGAGGACCCTGTGCGCGAGGTCCCTCTTGGGCATGAGCGGGATCTCCTCGATGCGCCCGTCGGAGTGGATGATCCTGACCTCGTTGAAGTCGGACCCGAACCCCGCCCCGGGACGGGTCACGTCGTTGGCCACGATGAAGTCCAGGTTCTTCGCCGCCAGCTTGGCTGCCGCATGCTCCAGGAGGTCGTGGGTCTCGGCAGCGAAGCCCACGACGACGCGCCCGCCCTTGTGCTTACCGGCGGTGCCGATAATGTCCTCGCACGCCTCGAGCTCCAGGGTCATGGCCCCGCTACCCTTCTTGATCTTCTGCGGAGCCACCGTCGCCGGCCGCCAGTCGGCGGGAGCCGCGGCGCCGATGATGACGTCGGCCCCCTCTAGCCGTCCCATCACCGCGTCCAGCATCTCGCGGGCGGTGCGCACGCGAACCACCTCGACCCCGGCGGGGTCCGCAAGGGCAGTGGGCCCGCTTACCAGGACCACGCTGGCGCCACGGTCGCGCGCAGCCTCTGCCAGGGCATAGCCCATCTTGCCTGATGAGCGGTTCGATATGTGCCTCACGGGGTCAATTGGCTCCTCGGTTGGCCCGGCGGTCACGACCACCGTGAACCCGGCGAGGTCCTGCCGGACGCAGAGTATCCTTCGGACCTCCGCCTCGATCTCCTCAGGTTCGGGCATCCTGCCCTTGCCCTCCGCGCCGCACGCGAGGTACCCCGTCCCGGGCTCCATCGCCCTGTACCCGAGCGCGAGAAGGCGGTCGAGGTTCGCGCGGAAGATGGGGTTCTCGTACATCGCCTGGTTCATGGACGGCGCAAAAAGCACGGGCGCCTTCGTGGCCATTATGACGGTGGTGAGGAGGTCATCCGCTATCCCACACGCGACCTTTCCGATGCAGTTCGCAGTTGCTGGAGCCACCACCACGATGTCGGCCTTCTCAGCAAGCGCCACGTGGCGCACGTTCCACTCGCCAGGGTCAGCGAACATGTCTACAGCCACCGGGTTGCGCGAGAGGGTGCGGAACGTGAGTGGAGCCACGAACTTCGTCGCGGCCTCCGTCATGATGACGTGGACCTCAGCCCCGCCCTTGACAAGAAGGCTTGCGACCTCCGCAGCTTTGTACGCCGCGATTCCGCCTGTGACCCCGAGAACGACCGTCTTCCCCTCCAGCTCCTTGCCCTCCATCTCTCCTCCCGCCCCCTCACGGTCCATCACACTCACGGCTCATTTACACTCACGGCTCATTATACTCGTGTGGCGCCCCGCGCGGGGGCGCCACACGCGCTACTTCATACCTGACTTGGGCTGCTCGAACGTGACCTTTCCGGCGAGGATCTCCTCCATGGCTATGGTTACGGGCTTGTCCGATTTGGTCTCTACGAGTTTTTTCGCCCCATTCATGAGTTGTCTCGCCCGTTTCGCCGTCGCAACCACAAGAGCGTATCTGCTCTCGGCCTTGTCAGCGAACGCGTCAAGAGGTGGATAAGGCATATTGTGGTACGTCCCTCCCGTAAACATGCATGAATCTTCGGGCAACCGCCGGCTTCCGGCAATTAGGCCCCGCACAGAGAAACCCCGCCGCCGCGATAGGCCTCACCGGGCCTCCTCGCGCAGGCGCTCCACGAAGGACCTGCAGTCGCATCGTGCGATTCTGCAGCGTTCCGCCGTGATTATGGCCTTTAGCTTCTCGGCGGCTACCTCAAGATCCTCATTGACGATCACGTAATCGTAGTCGAACACGGCCTCAAGTTCCTCCACGGCTGCGCGGAGCCGCGCGCAGAGCGCATCCGGGGCATCCCGCCCGCGCCTGGTCGCGCGCCTCTTAAGCTCCTCCATGGAGGGCGGCATGAGATAGACGAACACACCCGCCGGCCACCTTGCTCTCACCTGTCGTGCGCCCTGGATGTCCACATCAAGGATGACGTCTTGCCCTTGTTCGATTGTTTCCTCAATGAACCTGCGAGGCGTGCCGTATGAATTGCCGTATACCGTAGCCCACTCCAGCAGTTCCCCCGCCTCTTGCATCTCGCGAAACCGTTCGGGCGTGACAAAGTGATAGTGGACTCCATCGATCTCTCCGGGGCCCGGCGGGCGCGTGGTGACGGACACGGAGTAACGCATGCCTTCGGCTCTTTTCAGTAGCTCATTCACCAGGGTGTTCTTCCCGGCACCCGAGGGGCCGGAAAGCACTACAAGGAACCCGCGCTTCCTCTGCACACCGGTCACTCGCTAGCTTCGCGGCCCGAGTCTTTTCCTCCGAGCCTGTGTGCCACGGTTTCGGGCTGGACGGCGCACAGGATGACGTGGTCGCTGTCGGTCATGACGACGGCACGCGTCCTCCTGCCGTAGGTGGCGTCTATAAGCCTGCCACGGTCCCTGGCTTCCTGGACTATCCTCTTGATCGGAGCGGACTCGGGGCTCACGATGGCGATGATGCGGTTTGCCGCCACGATGTTCCCGAACCCGATGTTGATGAGCTTAACGTCCATGTCCGGCACCTCTCCCTATTTCGCCAGTCTCTTGAGCAACGCTTCTTTCTGTCTGGCCCCAAGACCCTGGACCCTTCTGGACTCGTGAATGCCTATCTCTTCCATAATCTTGCGGCTTCTGACTCTTCCGATGCGTGGCAGCGACTCCAGCAGGTATGCGACGCGCATGCGGGATATCACGTTGTCGTCGGGGCTATTCAGGATCTTCTCCAGCGTGAGGGTGCCCTGCTTCAAGCTCTCACGGATCTGGGCTCGCTTGGAGCGCATCTCCTGAGCCTTCTTGAGAGCGGCCCTCTTCTGCTCGGCGCTCAGCTCCGGCAAAGCCATGGTCTCACCTCCTTGCCTGTAAGACTCGAGGTAGCCTGGGGCGGGGTCACTCTATGTTTTGGATCTGCTCCCGGATTTTCTCGAGTTCGCTCTTGATCTCCATTACCATATGAGAGATCTCGACGTCCTGCGACTTCGACCCTATGGTATTGGCCTCCCGGTGCATCTCCTGGACAAGGAACTCGAGCCGCCTTCCGGCCGGCTCGGCCTGTTCGATGACGGAGTGAACCTGCGCTATGTGGCTTGCAAGCCTTACAAGTTCCTCGGTGATGTTGCTCTTGTCGGCGTATATCGCCGCCTCCATTGCAATGCGCGTTTCATCAACGGGAACGTCTGCAAGGAGTTCACGCAATCGTGCTTCGAGCCTGGCTCTGTATTCCGCAACGACGACAGGGGCGCGTTCCGAAATCCTGGCTATAAGCTGTTCTATTCGGGACGTTCTATGTATGAGGTCGCGGGCGAGCGCGTCCCCCTCGGCGGCCCGCATCCTGCCAAGGGCCTCCATCGCCTCACGCGCCGCGGCTTCCACCACCTGCCAGACGGCGTCGGGGTCGATTGGCACAGCCTTAACGGTTACCACGTCTGGCAGCGTGAGGAGCGCTTCAACCCCGATCTCCCCTGCAAGCCCGAGGCGCGCCGCGAGGTCCTTCGCGGCCGCGTGGTACGCCTGCGCCAGGTCGGGCCTGACCTCGACCGTTTTCAGAGGGGCGCCGGCCTCTTCGACCGTAACGATCACATCAACATGCCCGCGTGCGAGGCTCTCTGCGACGAGGGCCCGCAGCCTGTCCTCAAGCTCCGAAAGTTCCCTGGGGGCCCGCACGTTGATGTCGCGGTACCGGTGATTCGTGGAACGTACCTCGACGGTGACACTGAGCCCTGCCCCCGTGGACGTCCCCCGACCGTACCCCGTCATGCTCTTCGGCATCAGGCGCCACGCCTCCCGTCCCTTATTCTACTACATAGCATTTGCAGTCCACAAGTGCCTTTTGGCACGAATTGCCGTGTTGACCACGGCAAAGCCTTCCGGCATGTCCTCCCGGCCTGCGTAACATGATGTTTGCCTGCGTCCCGCTGGACTCCATGCGGGCACGATGTGGTCGCTACCGGACCAGCAGCAGCAAGGAAAGCCCGCAATGTGGGACTGAGAGTAAGACGGGGCTCTCGTGTGCCCAGCTGAAATACGCGCCTGGTTAGGCGCGCACGATGGACATTCGGCGGAGGAGGGCGCGGCGGGCCTTGCGTGCCACGACCGCAAGGGCGCTGGACCAGCCCGAAAACACCAGCACCAGCAGCCAGTCGACGCCCCCGAGCGCGGTGGTGTGGAAGATCCCCTGCACGGCAGGCCAGTAGATGACTGAAAGCTGCATCACTGATGACACCAGCACAGCGCCGATAAGGTACGGATTCGACCAGAGGTTTATTTCAACTATGGAACGGTACTCCGACCGGCAATGGAACACGTAGAAAAGCTGTGCCATGACGAGCGACGTGAAGGCCACGGTGCGCGCGCGCGTGATGTCCGCGTGGAGAAACAAGGATATCAGGAACGCCGCGATGGTGCACAGGCCGATGAATACGCCCTGGGACGCGATCTTGAGCCCAAGCCCCCTTGAGAACACGCCTTCCTTGGGGCGTCTTGGGTTTCTCGTCATAACATCGGGGTCCACAGGGTCAACACCCAGGGCTATGGCGGGCAGGCCGTCGGTCACCAGGTTCATCCAGAGGATCTGCATGGGCACCAGGGGCAACGGCAGGCCTACCAGCACGGCGATGAGCATCGTGAGCACCTCGCCGGCGTTGCACGCAAGTAGGTACCGTATGAACTTCCGGATATTGTCGTATATCGCGCGGCCTTCCTCCACCGCCGCCACGATTGTGGCGTAGTTGTCGTCCGCGAGCACCATGGCGGCAGCCTCCCGCGTCACGTCAGTGCCTGACGTCCCCATGGCCACACCGATGTCTGCCTCCTTCACCGCGGGCGCGTCATTGACTCCGTCGCCCGTCATGGCAACGATATGCCCCTGGCCCTTGAGCGCCCGCACGATCCGGAGCTTGTGCTCGGGTGACACTCTGGCGAACACATGGGTGGTGGCGACCACCTGCGAAAGGGCCTCGTTGGTCATGCGGTCGAGTTCCGGCCCCGTGACAGCCCGACCGTCTCCGTCCGTAAGCTCAAGGGCACGCGCCACGGCCACGGCGGTCCCGGCGTGGTCCCCCGTGACCATCAGGGTCCGAATGCCGGCGCTGCGGGCTATCCTGATGGCCCGCTTCACGTCTTCCCGTGGTGGGTCCACCATCCCTGCGAGGCCTACGAACACGAGGTTCGTCTCGACGCTGCCGTCCGGCCGGCCATCCGGCCGAAAGCCCTTGGGAAGTTCCCGGTACGCGAGGGCGAGCACCCGAAGGCCCCGCGAGGCCATCCGGGCGCTTCGCGCGAGGATGAGGTCCCGATCGTGGCTCGTCATGGTCCTCACCCGTCCCGCGACAAGGAGAAGGTTTGAGACGCCAGCCACCACCTCCGGCGCGCCCTTGACGTAGGCGATGGCGCCTACGCCCCTCAGGCCCTCGTATATGCTGGTCATCATCTTACGCTCGGGGTCGAACGGGATCTCATGCAGGAGCGTGGGACGTCGCCCTGCTGCCGACCAATCACGAAGCAGGCCGGCTTTGGCAGCCGCCACCACGAGCGCGCCCTCCGTGGGGTCGCCCAAGATGCCCCACCGGTCAGCGGACCCTCCACCGGCGGGGCGCCCCCGCCCCGGTCGCATGACCGCCTCCGGCCCTGCGACGCGCCCGCCCTGCGTGAGCCTGGCGTTGTTGCAGTAAAGGCCGATTCGGAGCGCGAGGGCGAGGTGCTCATCGCGCAGGGGGTCCACGGGCTTTCCGGCCTCGACGAACTGCCCGTGCGGGGCATAGCCCGTGCCGGTGACCTCTATCACCCTGCCGGCGAGGTCGAGCTCTGTCAGGGTCATCTGGTTTCGGGTGAGGGTGCCCGTTTTGTCGGAGCAGATGACCGTGGTGCATCCGAGGGTTTCGACGGCCGGCAGCCGCCGCACTATGGCGTTTCGCCTGCTCATGCGCTGGACTCCGAGGGCGAGGGCTATGGTCACCACCGCGGGGAGTCCCTCCGGAATCGCCGCCACCGCAAGGCTCACCCCCGCCAGGAACATCTCGATGACCCCCTCGCCACGCAGCATCCCGGCCACAGAAACGAAGGCGCAGAGGCCGATACAAACAAGCACGAGCGTGCGGCCGAGGTGCTCCAGGCGTTGCTGAAGGGGAGTCAGTTCGTCCCTGTTCTCCTGTATGAGGTGGGCGATCCGGCCGATCTCCGTGTCCATGCCCGTCGCCACCACCACCGCCTTCCCGCGGCCGCGTGTGACCACGGTGCCCATGAACACCATGTTACGCCTGTCGCCGAGCGCCGCAGCCGCAGGTAGGAGGTCGTCCGACCTCTTCGCAACCGGGAGTGACTCGCCGGTCAGCGCCGACTCCTCTACCTCCAGGGCCATGGTCTCTACCAGGCGCGCATCGGCTGGTATCCTGTCGCCCACCTCGATGACGAGAAGGTCGCCGGGCACGATTTCCCTGGCCTTCACTTCCACAGGCACGCCGTCCCTGATGACCCGCGCCGAGGGCGCGGCGAGTTCCTTGAGAGCTTCGAGGGAGCGCTCGGCCCGGTACTCCTGCACGAACCCGAGGATTGCGTTGAGCGTCACGATGGCCAGAATCGCGAGGGCGTCCCCCATCTCACCCAGCGCAACGGAGATCCCGGCGGCCGCAATGAGGACCAGCACCATGAAGTCGCTAAACTGGTCCACGAACATCTTGAGGGCCGACGTCTTTCTGGTCCGCTGAATCTCATTGGGCCCCTCGCGACCGAGCCGCCTCGCAGCTTCCCTGGCGGAAAGGCCCGTGGCAAGGCTGGTCTTGAGGACGGACGCCACAGCGGAGGGGCCCAGGCTGTGCCATGCGTGCTCCTTACGCTCCTGCAACGCGCTCACCCCTGTTCCTGCAAAAGGTGCCGGCGCCCGGGCGGCGGCACCAGGACGCCACACACTCATTGATATGCTCTTGTCCACGGGATCATGTCTCGGCCAGAGCGGCTCCCCTGCCGCCCCGCGCCGGACGACCGGACGATGCTGCGTTGACGAGTGGTTCGGGCGGCCATATACTACACGTGGAGCATGTGGGGTGAAAGACATGACATTCGACGGCATCGTGATGGCCGCTGCCGCGGCCGAACTGCATAAACTCCTGGAAGGCGCGAGGGTGGACTCTGTCTACCAGCCGGGGAAGCTTGACGTGCTCATCGTCGCACGCCAGCCGGGCCGAAGCATCCCGATCATCGCGTCGGCCGAGGCGTCTTGCGCGCGCGTGCATGTGAGCTTCGCCGAGCGCGAGAATCCGCCGGCGCCGCCTGCCTTCTGTATGCTCCTCAGAAAGCATCTCGTGGGCGCGAGGATCGCCCGGGTGGCCCAGCGAGGCCTCGACAGGGTCCTCGAAATCGGCTTTGTGGGGCCTTATGATAATCCTCCGAAGACGCTCGTCATAGAGATAATGGGAAGGCACAGCAACATCATCCTCGTGGACGACGCGTCCGGCCTTGTGCTGGACAGCATCAAGCACATCGGCCCCACGCTGAGCCGCGTGCGCACCGTGCGCCCCGGGTCGCCGTACGTGCCCCCGCCGTCCCAGGAAAAGCTGAACCCGCTCCTGGTATCGGCAGGCGAGTTCACGGAAGCGCTCACACGCTTCGCCGGTGACTTTCCGGACCTTTCCTGCGAGGAGTTCCTGAGCCGCGCCTTCACGGGGGTGGGGCGCGACTCGGCCACGGTCATCGCGTCCCGCGCCGGCCTTGCCGGGCCGGGTGGGCCACGTGGGCCGCGCCTCCCCCACCTCGATCCGAACGCTGCCGGGCGGTTGTGGGCGGAGCTATCCGACGCCATGGCTTGCGTGCGGGATGGACGCTTTGCGCCCTGCGCCGGGGTGGACGGAGAAACGGGTGAGGTAACGTGGATATCTGTGATCGGTCCACCGGCATGGTCGCCGGCACCGCGGCCAGCCTCGGAGCCGCAGCCGCGTCCGGGGCAACACACGAAGCAGGAGCTGGTGCTTGCGTCGGCCTCCGGGTCGTCCGGAGAGACCGTGCTCGCGTTCCCCACCGTCGCGGCCCTTCTCGACTATGCTTTCACGCCGCGCGAAAGGGCGGTGAGCCTCGCCGCCGCGTCATCGGAGATATCTCGCGTGGTAGCGACGGCCATTGAGCGGCTGCGGCGCAAGCTCGCGGCCCAAGAGGAAGAGATCGCGGAGGCCGAGAAGGCGGACGAACTCCGGCGAGCAGGCGAACTCATCTCGGCGAACGCCCCGATGATAGAACGGGGCCAGTCCGTAGCCCAAGTGGTGGACTACTTCGATCCGGAACTTCGCAAAGTCGAGGTCAAGCTCGATCCGCGGCTCTCGCCGCACGAGAACGCCCAGGAGTACTTCAGGAGGTACTCCCGCGCAAAACGGCGCCTTGCGGCGGCGAGGGAGCAAGCGGAAAGCACCCGCGCTGAGCTTAAGTATCTGGAACAGGTGTCTACCACCATCGAGCAGGCGGAAAGCCTCGAGGCCATAGAGGAAATCCGGCGGGAGCTTGCGGACCAGGCATACCTCGCCCGGCCCAGGCGCGAACGGCCCAGGGCCCAGAAGGGCGGGGCCCCATCCAGGCCGCTCTCCTTCGCTGTGGACGGCCACGAAGTCCTGGTGGGACGGAACAACACGGAGAACGATGTCCTCACGCTAAAGATGGCGCGCCCTGACGATATCTGGCTGCACGCGCGGGGCATCCCGGGCGCGCACGTGGTAATCAGAGTCGGGCCGAAGGGGCCGCAAGGGGTTTCCGACGAAGCCCTGCTCCGCGCGGCAGAGATCGCGGCATACTACAGCAAGGCGCGCTCGGCGTCCAAGGCGGCGGTTGACTATACTCTGAGAAGGCACGTCAGAAAGCCCCGGGGAGCGCGGCCCGGGATGGTCATCTACGACCACGAGAGGACGATTATGGCGGCCCCCAGGCCACCGCGAGAGGTCACCTGAGGGCCGCATCATCACGCTGCAGCTTGGGCGGCTACATCATCACGCTGTCACATCATCACGCTGTGACCTGGGCGGCCGCCTCCCGCTCGAGGTCGAGCGTGCGCGCGAGAACGCGCTCACAAAGCCGGTCCACGGCCGCAAAGTCCATGCTCCGCACGTAATAGGCCTGCATCTCGTCGTGTACCAGCTTGGCCCTGTGAAGGAACTCCGTCGCTCTCCCGAGCGCCTGGCGGAATCTCTCCCTTGAGCTTGCGATGATATCCTGGTACCTGGCGAGCACCGCCCTGTTGAGAGCCACCTTCATCTCCACAGTCCTGTCCAGTTCGTTCGACGCATCGAAGAGATGGGGCCAGGTGCCGCTTATCACCGCCGCCCCGAGGGCGGGAATCACCACGTGATCGACTTTCGATGGATCGAGGGGGCAGTGGTAGAACTCCACGTCGAAGCCGCGCTCTATGGCGGCGTCGCCGACCTTGCGCGCGAGGGTAGACTTGCCTGTCCCGGGCTCGCCTTTCAGGACGTACCTGCGCGGAAGTCGGCCCACGATGGTGTCGAGGTAATGGACAGGCCCGTCCGGCGAAAGCGCGCTCGCGAAAAGGTGCCTCGGCCGCCCGCGGACAGGGGACACGGGCCTATCCCCGAAGATATCGCGCTTCACTTCGTCCGCCATGCAGTTGGCGTAGCCGAAGTCCAGCGCTTCGGTGTGACACGCCTCCCAGTCATCGTGGATGATCTTTGCCTCTTTCAGGTAACGGAAGGCACGCTCAAAAAGTCGGGAGACCTCGCTGTTGGCCTCCATTATCTCGCGCTTTGACGCGCGAAGCGCCTTCTCGTCCCAGAAATCCCCGAGGTTTATGATCTCATCCACCGCGCCCGGGTTTTTGGGATCGACGACGTGGGGGGCTGTGCCGTCGATGAGAGCGACACCCAGATCGTGCACTGCCACGCCGTCAAGCGAATCGTTGTCCGACGAGCAGCAGAAAAACTCCACGTCGTAGCCCATGTCGACGAACCTCTGGCCGATCTTCCTCATGAGGGTGGACTTTCCGACCCCCGGCCCGCCCTTTACGATTATGATCTTGTTTGCATCAGGCCTGATGATATACTCGTAGAACGAGAAAAACCCCTCCGGCGTGTTCGCTCCGGGGAACACCTTCTTTATCCATCCTCTGCCATGGGACTTCATGCTATCCCTCCCTTGTGCGCCCTTTTCCCGGGTGCCCGCCCGGCCATGCCGCAGCAGGGAACGCCCGCGCGGCGGGACGCAATCTACAGGCAGGACACAGTCTACAGCATGATATTGAAGCGCGGAGGCGTAGGTGCTTGGGCACCAGCGCAGTCGCACATCAACGTCACAATGGAGGCCACCGCGTTGGCACGTGAGAGTGGGGGAGACTGTTGAACTTCCCCGGCAGTTACGAGTTTAGCCGAGTACGCCGACGGTTTTGCGCGATTCAACCAGGCTGCGTTGACATAACGGGGGAGACGTCAACAGTTTCATGGAGAAATGCTTCCGACCTGAAGAAGGGGTTGCCGGTGATTCGAAGAGAGAGTGCAACACCGGCAACCCACCAGATGCCGGCAAACTGGAAGGAACTGACGAACCCTGGGTTAGATCCCGACCCGTCGAAAGATATCGTCGATGTGGGCGAGGTGCCTCGAGAGATCGAAACAGGCCTCTACATCGGCGGGCTTCAACACGGCGGTGATCTCCGGGTCGCCGAAGATGAGTTCCTTGAAGTTCAGCCCTTCGTCCCAGGCCCTGGCGGCGTTCCGCTGCACGAGGGCGTACGCGTGCTCGCGGCTGAGGCCACGCCCCACGAGGGCCAGCATCACGGCCTCGGAGAATACGAGGCCGTCCGTCATCTCGAGATTGGCCTTCATTCTGTCCTTTCTCACAACGAGGCCCTCCATGACCTCGGCGAACTTCCGAAGCATGTAGTCCATGAGCGTGGTCGCGTCGGGGAGCACGATCCTCTCAACCGAGGAGTTGCTGATGTCGCGCTCGTGCCACAGGGGCGTGTTCTCCATGGCAGCGACGGCGTACCCCCGCATCACTCTTGCGAGACCGGTGATCCGCTCTGAGACGATGGGATTGCGCTTGTGTGGCATGGCCGAGGACCCTTTCTGGCCCGGCCTGAACGGCTCCTGCACCTCGAATACCTCGGTACGCTGGAGGCCCCGTATTTCGGTGGCGAACTTGTCCAGGGATCCCGCGATGATGGCGAGGGTGGTGACGTATTCTGCGTGGCGGTCGCGCGAGAGCACCTGGGTTGAGGCCTTCGCAGGCTCGAGCCCAAGCTTGCTGCACACGTACTCCTCGACCCTCGGGTCCATGCTCGCATACGTGCCGACGGCGCCCGAGATCCTCCCAACGCTCACCACCTCGCGCGCCCTCTGCATCCTCGCGAGATTCCGGCGCATCTCCGCGACCCAGACCGCCAGCTTGAGCCCGAAGGTGATGGGCTCAGCATGCACGCCGTGGGTCCTACCGATCATGGGGGTGTTCTTGTGTTCCCGCGCCTTTTCGGTGAGGATTTCGATGACCTTGCGGATGTCGCGGATGATTATGTCAGCGGCGTCCCGCAGCAGCAGCGAGAGAGCGGTGTCCACCACGTCGTATGACGTCATGCCCATGTGGATATAGCGCGCCTCGGGGCCGACGTTCTCCGACACGTTCGTGAGAAACGCTATGACGTCGTGGTCGACTATCGCCTCTATCTCGCGAATCCTCGCAATGTCGAACCGGGCCTTCTCCCTGATTGCCTCAACGGCTTCCGCTGGCACCCGCCCTATGCTCGCCCAGCCCTCGCAGGCCAGGATCTCGATCTCCAGCCATTTCTTGTAGCGGTTCTCTGGCTCCCAGAGTTGCTTCATCTCGGGATACGTGTAACGCTCTATCATGCTATGTCGCCTCCGATGCTTCGACGCATTGGCCGCGCCCCGCCCACACACCGCGGCCTCCGGGTTGCATTTTCCTCGGCTTCTCCAGTCGCCCGCCCGCGAACCCCGTCCAAACCCCCGCTGGTAGCCGGTACAGGACTTCACTCGGGCGCAAGGCGCCTTGACCCCGGGTCGATCAATGGTACATTCTCTCCGCAGAGCGGGCATTCCTCTGGGACATAAGTCTCAAATTCCACCCGGACGAGCCGCTCGGCCCGGACGCCGAAATCCACCTGCCCCCTGCTCCTATCCACGAGCATCCCGACGCCCACGACTTCGCCGCCCTTCTCGGTCACGAGGTCCAGAACTTCCCTGACGGAAAGCCCGGTTGTCACAATATCCTCCACCACGAGGACCCGCTCGCCCGGCGCTATCGTAAACCCCCGGCGAAGGACCCGCCGGCCGCCTTCTCTTTCGGCGAATATGGCTCTTGCCCCGAGGCTACGCGCCACCTCGTAGGCGACGATGATCCCGCCTGTGGTAGGGCCTATGACGACGCTTGCACCGTCGCCCCGGAACCTGTCGGCAAGGTGGCGAAGCACCTTCTCGGCGAGTCCCGGGCGCTCAAGGAGCCGGAACTTCTCGATGTAGACCGGGCTGTGCAGCCCTGAGCTGAGCTTGAAGTGCCCTGTCAGGTACGCCCCGGTCTCCTTCAGGACCGCGAGCACCTCGTCTGAAATGGTTGATGTTGATGAAGTGGTTGAACTGGTCCTAGCCTCTCGCATCCCGCCTCGCCTCCCTCACCTCGTCGAGAAGTCTTGCGGCCGCGTCCCTCGGGGAGCGAGCCCGCGTGATGGGCCTGCCCACCACGAGGTAGTCCGCGCCGGCGAGCACCGCCTGCCGCGGGGTCATGCATCTCCTCTGGTCGTGCGCATCGGCGGCCCAGGCAGGCCTCACGCCAGGGACCACCGTGATGAAGTCGCGGCCGCACGCCTCACGTATCGCGCTCACCTCGAACGCCGATGTGACGACGCCGTCAAGCCCGCTCTCCTTTGCAAGACGCGCCATCCGGACAACGTGCTCAACGAGGTTGCAATCGCACCCCGGGGCGATCTCCCGCGAGAAAACCTCCCGGTCTATGCTCGTAAGAAGGGTCACCGCTATAACCTTCGGCGGCCGGACGCCCCGTGCCTGGGCCGCTCCACGCACGGCAGCGAGTCCTTCCTTCATCATCCTGGACCCGCCGGAGGCGTGCACGTCAAGGATGTCCACCCCGGGCCTCGCCAGCGCGGCCATGGCCCGTCCCACCGTGACTGGGATGTCGTGCAGCTTGAGGTCGAGAAATATCTTCGCCCCGAGGGCCGCAAGTCTATCGATGATCCCCGCGCCACATGAGTAGAAAAGCTCCATGCCCACTTTGTACATGGTGATGTCTGGCATGAGCCGTTCCACCAGCGCGACCGCCTCATCCGGACTGTTCGTGTCAAGAGCTACTATGATCTCACTGTTCTCCTCCATGGCTTCGCCCCTTCCCTGCGGCAAAGTCGTCTTCCGCTTTGCGCTCTTTCGGTTCGTACACGTATGCTTCGTCGGAGTGGGATCCCGCGGTATGACCGGCATGGCCCCTTGCGCGGCCAACGAGATCGGTTGCAGCCCGGATCCCTCGCTCTTCCAGATAGGACCTGATGCCCTCGACGACCTCGAGGCAGGCCATGGGTGAAATGAAGTTCCCTGTGCCGATGGCAACCGCCCTCGCACCCGCGAGGAGGAACTCGATGGCGTCCTGGGGAGAGCATATCCCGCCGATGCCCACGACAGGTATCCTCACCGCAGACGCCACCTCCCACACAGCCCGCAGCGCAAGAGGCTTTATCGCGGGGCCCGAGAGTCCCGCAAAGACCCGCGAGAACACGGGCCTTCTCCGTTCGGCGTCGATGGCAATGCCGAGGTAGGTGTTCACGCACGACACCGCGTCCGCCCCACCCATCTCTGCCGCCTGGGCCGTGCGCGCGATGCCGGCGACGTTGGGGGAAAGTTTCACAATGAGCGTTTTCCCGGTGACCCGTCGGACGGCCGCCGCCACCCTGTACACCGCTTCAGGGTCGCTTGCGAATGGTCGCCCGCCGGCGTGGATGTTGGGACATGACACGTTGACTTCGAGCCCATCCACCCCGGGCACACCCTCGAGGCAGGACGCAAGCTCGCAGAACTCCGCAAGCGAATCGCCTGAAATGTTTACGATGACAGGAACCCCGCATGCGGCGAGCCTGGGCGCCTCATCTCTAATGAACGCCGCAAGCCCGGGGTTCTGGAGGCCTACGGAGTTGAGAAGCCCGCATGCCGTCTCCCACAACCTCGGGGGCGGGTTGCCTGCCCGCGGCTCGAGAGTAATGCCCTTGGTCACGATCGCCCCGAGCGCAGAGATGTCCAACACGCGGCCGAACTCGCGCCCGAATCCGAAGGTGCCCGATGCCGCTATCACCGGGTTTTTCATCTTGATCGCGCCGATGGTGACCGCGAGGTCAGCCGATGCCATCGAGATCCACCTCCTCCACCCAGAACACGGGGCCGTCGGCACAGACGCGAAGGTACGCTGTGCGCCCGCTTCGGGCGGTGGCCTCCCTGGCCTTTACGGCACATCCGAGGCACGCTCCGAGACCGCACGCCATCCGCTCTTCCAGGCTCACCTGCACGGGCACGCGGAATGTCTCCCCCATCCTTGCCACCTCACGAAGCATGCCGGCAGGGCCGCAGGCATACGCGCACGCGATGTCGCCGCCTCTGAGGACGTCGCGGAGGGCGTCGGTCACAAGCCCTCGCCGGCCCATGGAGCCGTCCTCGGTCACCACGTGGACTTCGTACCGCGGCCCGGCGTCATCCGTGGCGGTGTCGCACCCGTTTGGCGGGACGTGCGCGCCCTGCACGATTTCGGGACCCGCAGGTTCGGGACTCGCGGAGCGCCCCGAAAGCACGGCATCCCTGCCTGGGGCCCGCGGAAGCAGGTCGAGGCCTGCAAGAAGTTCGCCGCTGCGCGCTCCAACGACGAACACAAACCCCACGCCGGAGCGAAAGAGGGCATGGCTCAGCATGATTAGGGGCGCGATTCCGAGCCCTCCAGCCACAAGGGCCACCCTCACCGCGCCGCTTCCCCTGCCAATGCTATTGCCGCCATCGCCGCCACTGCCGTCGTCCCCTCCTCCGCCGGCGCCGGCTCGAGGCATCTCGAAGCCCCTTCCCAGCGGCCCCAGCACGTCGAGTCTATCGCCCGGGCGAAGGGCTGAAAGCATCTTCGTCCCCCTGCCCACTACCTGATAGAGGACGAGGAAGGCGCCATTCGACGGCTCCACCAGGCACACGCTGAACGGGCGCCTCAAGAGCGGGTCGAGGGACGAGCCAGGGATGCGGACGTGAACAAACTGGCCTGGCAGCGTGCAACGCGCGATATAGTCATTCTCGAGACACATTCGGTAGCACCCGGGCCCTACCTGCCGATTTTCCAGCACCGTGGCTGTCGATGCTGCCGGCGCCGACCCCAAACATTCCATCATCACGGCTTCTTCCCCACTGGATGTCGTTTCGTATCTGGCAGAGCGCCATTAGGAAACCCCAGCCTCATACGCGATCCGACCCTCAACTACAGTGGCGACCACCTTCCCGAAAAGCCGCCGCCCGCTAAACGGCGTGTTGCGGGAACGCGAGGCAAACCCGGCAGGGTCCACCACGAAACTGGCATCAGGGTCGAGCACCGTAATGTTGGCCTCCGCGCCAGGCACGATTCCAGGCCAGTCAAGCCCGAGGGTCTTCGCAGGACCGTACGACATCCTCTCCACAAGCTGCCCAAGGGTGAGAATGCCCGGCCTGACAAGCTCGGTGACGGCGAGGGCCAGCGAGGTCTCCAGTCCGATCATGCCGAACGCAGCAAGCTCGTATTCCACTTCTTTTTCCTCCGCCGTGTGGGGCGCGTGGTCAGATGCAATGACGTCTATCGTCCCGTCTGCAAGGCCTTGACGCACGGCCTCCACGTCCCGCTGCGTCCGAAGGGGCGGGTTCACCTTGGTGTTCGTGTCGTATCCCGCTACAGCCTCGTCCGTGAGAGTGAAATGATGCGGCGTGGCCTCGCAAGTCACCAGGATGCCCTTCTCCTTCGCGCGCCGTATGAGCTCCACGGACCCCGCGGTGCTCACGTGGGCGATGTGGAGCCTGGCCCCGGTGAGCTCCGCAAGGAAGATGTCCCTTGCCACCATGGTCTCCTCCGCGGCCGCGGGGATGCCAGGCAGGCCCAGCCGCGTGGACCAGTAGCCCTCGTTGATGGCCCCGCCCGCTGAAAGCTCGGCATCCTCGGCGTGGGATATCACAGGCATGTCGAACATGCTTGCGTACTCCATGGCATGACGCATAACCGTGGCATTAGTAACAGGCCGGCCGTCATCGGATATCGCCACCGCGCCTGCGCGACGAAGCTCGCCTATCTCGGCAAGTTCGGTCCCGCCAAGGCCTCTTGTGATGGCCCCTACCGGAAGAACCCTCACATAACCGGTCTCCCGGGCCCTCGAGAGCACGAACCTCACGGCCGCCCCGGTGTCGAGGGGCGGGTCGGTGTTGGGCATGCAAGCCACCGCTACGAACCCTCCCCTCGCCGCGGCGAGGGTGCCGGTCTCGATGGTCTCCTCGTCCTCCCTGCCCGGCTCGCGCAGGTGCACATGCATGTCGATAAGGCCAGGCAGCACCACCTTTCCACACACGTCAAGGACGCGGGCGTCCTCTGCGTCGATAGCTGTATCGACCGCAACCACTTTTCCCTGTCTTACGAGTACGTCCATCGTCTCATCCAGGCCGTTTTGGGGATCTACCACATGGCCTCCCTTAAGCAGCAATCTCACCAGGTTTCCCTCCCCCTGAAAGCAGATAGAGCACGGCCATGCGGCACGCGACACCGTTGGTGACCTGCTCGTGCACGGCCGCGTTCGGGCCTTCGGCAACCTCCTCTGTAATCTCCACCCCGAGGTTCGCGGGTCCCGGATGCAGGATGAGGACGCCGGGCTTGCACTTTTCGACCCTCTTGCGGGTGAGGCCGTACAGGTCGGAGTACTCGCGAATGCTCGGGAAAAGCCCCTTCTTCTGCCTCTCAAGCTGGAGCCTGAGGACGTTCACGACGTCAGCGTCGGCTAGCGCCTCGCCGAGGTCGCACGTGACCTCAACGCCCATGCGGGAGATCTCCGGCGGGATGAGGGTCCTCGGCCCGCACACCGTCACGTGAGCGCCCAGTTTCGTGAGCCCCCATATGTTGGACCTGGCGACACGACTGTGCAGGATGTCACCGACGATGGTCACTTTGAGACCCTCGATGCGCCCCAGCCGCTCCCTGATGGTGAAGAGGTCGAGGAGGGCCTGCGTGGGATGCTCGTGACGGCCGTCCCCGGCGTTTATCACCGAAGCCTTCACGGTGCGCGCCACAAGGTGGGGCGCACCGGCCATCTGGTGGCGGATGACTATGAAGTTGGCGCCGAGGGCCTCAAGGGTCCTCGCGGTGTCCTTGAGGTTCTCGCCTTTCACCACGCTGCTCGTCGATGTGGCAATGTTCGTGACATCCGCGCTCATCCATTTCCCGGCGAGTTCGAAGGACGTCCTTGTCCTCGTGCTCGGCTCGTAGAACAGGTTGACCATGGTCTTGCCCCGCAGGGTGGGCAGCTTCTTGATGTCGCGCGTGAATATCTCTTTCATCGGCACGGCGGTATCCAGAATGAGCTCGATCTCCTCGCGCTCAAGGTACTCGAGACCCAACAGGTCTTTGTGCCTGAGTGGCATCGTATGCCTCCTCCTTTGCTCAGAATCCCGTGCAACGCAGCGCAGGGGCAGGCGCTGCAGATCGCGTCGTGTCAATGTGTAGCTTGTCCGTCATGCACCGTATCCCTCAGCCTCAATGTCCGTACAGCGAAAGCCTCCCTGCCGGGTGCGCGCCGGCAGGGAGGCACTGTATACACCGTACACTTCGCCTGTCTCCCTCCCCTTCCGGCCTCGCTGGACCAGCTTAAAGGGGTTCGTTGTGCCCATCTAACCAAAGCTCAGGTGGAACGTCACAGGTTTACGCTCATGAGTCTTCCGGCTCCTGTATCACCACCTCATCCTTGCCGTCCACTTCCCGAAGCCTCACGCTGATGATCTCCCTCCGCGAGGTGGGCACGTTCTTCCCGACGTAGTCGGGCCTGATCGGGACCTCGCGGTGGCCCCGATCGACAAGCACGGCAAGCTGAATCCGGGAGGGTCTGCCCAGATCCATGATCGCGTCGAGCGCGGCGCGGACCGTTCGCCCGGTGAATATCACATCGTCCACGAGGACGATATCTTTTCTCGTGACGTCGAAAGGAATCTCCGTTTTGCGGACCTGCGGCTGCACGTCGATGGTGCTGAGGTCGTCCCGGTAGAGCGTGATGTCGAGAACGCCTACGGGCAGCCTCTTCCTCTCGATCTGGCTTATCGCCTCCGCAAGCCTTTCCGCAAGCGGGAAACCCCTCGTTCTGATGCCCACCAGCGCGAGGTTCGCGGTGCCCCGGTTCTTCTCGAGGATCTCGTGGGCTATGCGCACGATCGCCCGCCTCATCCCATCGGCATCCATGATCTGGGCCTTGTCCACAAGCGTCACACGGCATACCTCCTGCGCGCGAAAAATCAGCCTTCCTGCCGGGTCGGCAAGAAGGCCTCAAAGACACGCTGAAACGGACGCGATGCAAGCTCCTTGCCGGCCTCGCCGGGCCAGCTTAAAGGAATCCGTCTTCTTTGTCATAGAGACTACCAGTTCAGCCGGGGCTTGTCAATACCCGGCTGCCCGGTTTGCCAGCAAATTCTCTTTATACAGCTACTTCTTCACCCATCTACTCCTTCATCTGACCTTCGCCGGCCCGGGCTGCTTCGCCCTGGCCGCCGCGGCCTGGCGCTGCTGCCTCGCCCTGTCCCACATGCGCCACTCAAGCCATATGGGGCTGGCCACGAATATCGACGAGTAGGTGCCCGTCGTAAGGCCGATGATAAGGGCAAGGCTGAAGTCTCTGATGCTGGCCCC
>JACIXY010000001.1:0-377608 GCA_014360195.1 Bacillota bacterium | reverse complement strand
AGAACAGCGCAAACACGGCGAGGAGCGTCGTTATCACGGTGTTCAACGATCTCGTCAGCGTCTGCAGTATGCTCTTGTTGGTGAGCTCCTCCAGGGTCTCCTTCTTCCGGAGCCTGAGGTTCTCGCGGATCTTGTCGAATATGACGATCGTGTCGTTGATGGAGTAACCGATTATCGTCAGCACCGCCGCGATGAAGGGACTATTTACCTGTCTCCCCATGAGGGCGAACGCCCCCAGCACGATTATGGTGTCGTGTATGAGTGCGAGGATCGCAGCCACCGCGAACCTGAATTCAAACCGCAACGACACGTATATCACTATTCCGATGCAGGCTATCACGAGCGCCATGAGGGCCCGCCCCAGGAGCTCCCTCCCGATGATTCCCTCGACCATCTGGGATTCGATGACGCTGACCTGGCCCATCTTCTGGGACAAGGCCGCCACGATCCGCCCGACCTGTTCATCGTTGAGGGGCCGCCCGCCGACCTGCGCCCTAACCTGCACGTCGCTGGTTCCCCGTATGGGCTGGACCACGGCCTTCCGGAGATCCATGTCTGCAAGCTCCCTGCTCGTGAGCACTCCGGAAACCTCGCTCGCCGTGACGGGCCTTTCGAACCTGAGCCTGAGGAGCGACCCGCCGGTGAAGTCAACCCCGAGGTTCAGGCCGCGCGTGAGGAGCGCGATGATCCCGATAGCCACGAGTATCCCTGATATGGCAAGGAACATGCGCCTCTTGCCGATTATGTCCACGGTTTCAACCTCCTTACGCGCCAAAGTACTTTGCGTATCTCTCGGGGTTCCGATCCACCACGGCGGTTATGAGAATCCTCGTCACAACTATCGCCGTGAACATGCTGGCGAGAATGCCGAGCCCGAGGGTCACCGCGAAGCCTCTCACGGCTCCCGTCCCGTAGATATACAGCACGCCGGCGGTGATAAGCGTGGTCACGTTGGAGTCGAGTATGCACCCAAATGCCCGCGTGAACCCAGCCTCGATGGCCGCCCGCAGGCGCTTTCCGCCCCGCATCTCTTCCTTGATTCTCTCGAAGATGATCACGTTGGCGTCAACAGCCATGCCCACCGACAGGATGAGACCCGCGATCCCCGGCAGCGTCAGCACAGCATGAATAGCGGCCAGCACTGCCAGGACGATGAGAGCGTACATGCCGAGCGCGATATCGGCCATAGTCCCAGGCAGCCTGTAGATTGCCAGCATGAAAAGGACCACAAGGCCTGCGCCTATGATCGCCGCGACCTTGCTCTGGTCGATAGACTCTTTCCCGAGTATCGGCTCCAACACCTCGCTGTGCAGGAGGTCGAGGGGCACCGGAAGGGCGCCTGCGCGAAGCATCATGGAGAGGTCCTTGGCCCTTTCCATGCTACCGATACCGGTGATCTGGCCCTTGTCTTTTATGACGCTCTGCACCACGGGCGCCGACAGGAGTTCCTGGTCGAGGTATATGGAAATGGGGCGGCCGATGTTCTCGCGGGTTGCCTTCTCGAATTTCCTCGCGCCTTCGGCAGTCAGCTCGAAGTGGACCGCAGGCCTCCCGTACTCATCAGGGCCGGCCGTAGCGTTCTTCAGGTCGTTACCCGTCATGATGACATTGCCCTGGTCGTCCTTGAACTCGAGCTGCGCCGTCCTCCCGATGATCTCCTTGGCCCTCTGCGGGTCCTTGACCCCGGCCAGCTCGACGACGATACGCTTCGCCCCCTGCCGGTAGATCACCGGCTCGGCCACGCCAAGCTGGTTCACTCTTCTCTCGATGACTTCCTTGGCACGCACCACGGCGTCCTCGTCGGCCTTCACCGTGTCGGTGTCCCTCGCCTCGAGTACCATGCGGGTGCCGCCGCGAAGGTCAAGGCCGAGGTTCATGGGAAGCTTGTAGATGGCCAGGGCACATACGACAGCCAAGATGGCGATACCAACAAGCCTCCAGAGGGTTCCTGGCCTCATGAATCCGGTTCCTCCTTTGCCCGCCCAAACTGACACAACCCCATTATATGAGTTGACTTGGGGCTTGTCAACGAAATCGGCAGGCCCTCGGGCCGCTCGTGCTCCGCCTTACAGCAGCTTGGCGCCGTTTATCTCCAGCTTGAAGTGACACCGCAGAAACTGGGCGGCCCGCCTGCACATCACCATCCTTGCTAGGAATATCTCGAAGTAGTCCATGACCGGCGAGATGTCAGTGTCGATCTCGAGCTCGAGCCTGACGGTGCGGGCGTGGGCGTCCACCCTGATGAACGACCGGAGCACGGCGTAGTTGACGCGGTCGTGGATCTCGAAGGTGGCTGGGTCGGCGTTTCGCACCCTCGAACGGTGTACGTCGGACTTGTCCGCAAGGATGAGGGCCGCAGCCACGTTGTTCACCGCCTGCCCCACCTGCTCTTCGTGATTGCCTATGGCGCCCGCGACGGTCGCTACCTCGGAGGGGTCCATCCCCGCCTTGAGAAGGATCATGGTAGCCAGCGCGGCCCCCACCGACCCGTGGTGGTCGCGCCCGGCCATGTTGCCGATGTCATGCATGTAGCCGGCGATCGCGGCAAGCTCCGCCTCCCTTTCGGGGTGCCCGAGCCTTTCGAGAATGTTCCGTGCTATCGTGGAGACCAGCGACGCATGTCGCACCCCATGCTCAGTGAAGCCCATGACGCCAAGGTACTCGTTGGCTTTCTCCACGAAGATCCTCACCTCTGGTATCTTCCTGACATCGTCAAGCACAAGGGCCATTCTCCTGCCTCCCGTTCCCAGGGACTGTTCGGCTCATTCCGAAATCAAGCGCGAGCTTGGAGGTACATGAAACCGCTAGCTCACACCAGGTGTCTTCGCGAGCAGGCGCGGACGGACGTCACGGCTGCCAAGGCATAGCATGCCGGAGGCCGCGCACCGGTATGCCGCCGGTGTGCCGCCAAGTGAGGGTGCGTTAATTCTTGTCCGTTTTCCAGCAGTCGCTGGGTTGCCGGTGACTCAAAGAGAGAGTGCAACACCGGCAACCCCTCCCGAAAGTCCACAATTCGCTACAATTCACTAGTAGTCGGCTAATTGTCCAGCAACCAATTCACCGAAAATCGGCTGACTGTCCGACGCGCACTTCGCCAGTGAGTAGATGATTGTGTGGCGCCAATTCGCCACCCATCTGCTGTTTCTCCAGGACACGACTCGTACACGCCTGGCTGGCACACGCTCGGCTGATCGTGCATGGGATGATCGGTAGCCTTTGACTCTCGCAGGATGTGACGCAACACCTCGCGGGGACATAGACTGTATCGGGAAGTAAAGGATCTTCCCACCAGCGAGCGGCAACTCTCCGAAATCTGGAGGGAGGGAGATGGCGGAGCCTCTGGCTGTAGGTGATTTCGTCACCAGGAAGTCTTATGATGGTGACGTCATCTTCAAGGTCGTCGCCGTCGAGGGCGATAGCGTCCTGCTACGCGGCGTCCTGCTCAGGATCATGGCAGATGCCCCTACGAGCGACCTTGTGAAGGTCGAGCCGGAGCGTGCCCTCCTGGCATTGCGCTCTCTCGAACGCTTTGAAAGGAAAACAGGCTAGGACCGCAAGTAGCGCCAGGGAAGGAGTGGTTTGAGGCATGCGGACCATTACCAGAGAAGAGCTTATGCAACTCGAACAGTACATTAAGACGCTTCCACCTCAGGACAAAGAGCCGCAGGTCCTCGCGAGCCCGCAGCAGCTCACGTTCGTCCTTGCGAGGGCCACATGGTTCAGGCAGCAAGCCCCCGAGGGCAGCAGAGTCCTCTGGATCGCCTCCACTGATTCAGGATATGTTACGAGGACGGTGAGCGAGGACTTCGTGGCAAACTGGGGCCCGGTGATCATGGCCGCGGATCAATTGTGGCTGGGCGTCGATGCAAACTCCGTCATCATGCTGTGGCAGCCCGGGGCGACTTTCTAGGCGTTGGGTCGGATGACTCCTGGCAGGGCGTGCGGACAGGCAGACAAGATCAGGTGACCCCCGGGAAATGGGCGACCTTTCCCGGGGGATTACCGGATTAAGTGAAGGTGCAGAAATGCAGCCGACTCTTAGGAGGGATCGCCGGTGACTCGGCCGGTGACTAGGACCTCACGCACCCTCACTTGGGCGCCTCAGTGGGGCACGCGCCTACCGTGAGATCGCGAACTGCTTGCTCACGCCGTACGGGATGTAAAGCACCCACTTGAGGCCTTCGAGGGTCGGATCCGCAGCAAAGTCCTTTATGAACTTCGGGAAGATCAAGAACCCTCTTTTCAACGATTTCGCTGCCACGGGACCGTCGATATCGCTCTTCACTGGGACCGGATAATAGTAGGTCTTTGCGATCTTCGCGGTCTCAACCGTATAGTAGGCCTCGAGCTGAGGGTATATCGACACCTCGTGGTCGAGCGTGTTCTCTATCAGGATATCGAACTTGATTTCCGCGGGAAGCTCCAGAAGGGCGAGAACGCTCACGCGGACGCCGTCGATCTCGCAGGGTTCCTTGAACATGACCCCCGGAAGGAAGCTGTCTGAAGCCCATCCGCGCCCGCGCCTGCCATCGTCCACTATAGACCATCTGCCGTCGCCGGACTTTTGCGCCTTCACGTACCTGACACCGAAGTTGCCGTCGCCGTCCTTGAACACGACTTTCACAAGGTGGTAGTCGGCGAAGGTCGCGCTCTCGCAAGACACCAGGGTAGGAACGCCCGAGCGCTTCTCCCCCGTAGCGCTTGCGTATTCCACCCAGGACCTCGCCGCACCTGTTGCAAGTTTAATGGCCTCAGCAAACTCACCCGACTCGATCGCAGTCACGTAGCGCACCGCGAGTTCCTGTGCATCCTTCGCATCGTCGGCAAGAGCGGGACACGCTGGAACCATGGCAAGAACCAGCGCCAGCGACGATAGCGCAAACAGAACGGGCAGCTTCTTTGACATACCGCTCCCTCCCCACCGTCCCCACGGCACACCTGGCATGTTGCACTGTGAAACCGGGGCGGCCCGGCAGGCATCCCGTCACTGGCCTGCGAGTTCCGGCTCCTTGTCCTTCGCGGACTCGCCCTTGCCCAGCACGGCGCCGACAGCCGCCCGCGTGGTCTTTATGCGGACCTTATCTGCTATTTCGAGCACCAGCGAGTCTTCCTTCACGTCCACGATCTGGCCGTATATCCCCCCTACGGTGATGACATGGTTGCCCTTGCGCAGAGAGTTTAGCATCTCCCGTCTCTTCTTCTGCTGAATCTGCTGGGGCCTGATGAGGAAGAAGTAGAACACGGCGAACATGAGCGCGAACATCAGAAGACTCGAGACAAGCGACCCTTGCTGTGCGGGCATCGACTTCACCCCTGCCTTGTGGTTTTTCCAGCGACGTCTCACTTAGTTCCACAGATGTCTCCAAACTCCTGCCTGGTCTCTTTGAAAGTGCCGTCGATGATGGACGCCCGTATCCTGCGCATGACCCGTATCAGGAAGTACAGGTTGTGGTAGGATACCAGCCGAAGCCCAAGCATCTCTCCGGCCTTCAGGAGATGACGGATGTAGGCGCGCGTGTAGCTCCGGCACACCCTGCAGTCGCATTCCGGGTCGAGCGGCGAGAAGTCGCGAGCGTACGCAGCGTCCCTGACGATGATCCTGCCCGCGCTGGTGAAGGCCGTTCCGTGCCTTGCGATCCGCGTGGGCAGCACGCAATCGAACATGTCGACGCCGCGGCTTACGCTCTCGATAAAATCCCCGGGCGTCCCCACCCCCATGAGGTACCTGGGCCTGTCTTCAGGCAGGTGCGCGACAGCGTGCTCGAGGGCCTCAAACATGAGATCCTTCGGTTCCCCCACCGAAAGCCCGCCTATCCCATACCCAGGGAAATCCATGTCGGCGAGTGCCCTGGCGCTTTGCTCGCGGAGATCGGGGAAAACGCCCCCCTGCACGATGCCGAAAAGCGCCTGGTCTTCCCGCCTGTGCGCAGCCTTGCACCTCTTCGCCCACTCCGTGGTCCGCCGCATCGCGTCCCTCACATAGTCGCGGTCTGCCGGATAGCGCACGCACTCGTCGAAGGCCATCGCGATGTCTGCCCCGAGCGCCTCCTGGATGGCGACGGCTCTCTCAGGTGTCAGAAAGTGCCTGGAACCATCGATGTGCGACCTGAACTCCACCCCATCGTCGGTGATGCTCCGCAGGTCCGCGAGGCTTGCCACCTGGAAGCCGCCGCTGTCCGTAAGTATGCCCCTGTGCCAGTTCATGAAGGCATGAAGGCCGCCCGCGTCGCGCACGAGATCGGCCCCGGGCCGGAGGTACAGATGGTAGGTATTCGCCAGGACCATCTCGGCCCCCATTTCGAGCAGTTCATCCGGGGAGATACCCTTGACGCTGCCCTGGGTACCGACGGGCATGAATACCGGCGTTTGTATCACCCCGTGGGGTGTTATGATCTCACCTGCACGCGCGAGGCTCGACGGCGCCCGCGCAACCACTCTAAAGATTATGGCCACAGACGGATCCCCTTCGCGCGACCCCCGAATGGTCCCCAAGGCCTCCAAGCCTCACAAGAGGAGCATCGCATCGCCGAAACTAAAGAACCGGTACCTTTCCCTCACGGCGATCTCATAGGCTGACATGACCCTCTCATAGCCGCCGAAGGCGCACACGAGCATGAGGAGCGTGGACCTCGGAAGGTGGAAGTTCGTGACAAGGGCATCAACCAGCTGAAACCGGTATCCAGGGTAGATGAATTTGCTTGTCCACCCGCTCGACGGCAGGACGCTGCCGTCGTCACCAGTTCGCAGTGACTCAAGGGTCCGCACCGTCGTCGTGCCCACCGCGAACACCCTGCCACCCCGGACCCTGGTGCGGGTCAGGGCACGCGCGGCCTCGTCGCCCACGGTGAAGTACTCGGCGTGCATCACGTGTTCCTCCACGGCCTCCACCTTCACTGGTCGGAAGGTGCCCAATCCCACGTGGAGGGTGATATAAACGATCTGAACGCCTTTCTCTTCGATTCTCTCGAGAAGCTCGCGCGTGAAGTGAAGGCCCGCGGTGGGCGCCGCCGCGGAAGCCTGCTTCGCCCGGTTCGCGTAGACCGTCTGGTACCGCTCGGGGTCGGCTATCTCCTTTTTGATATAGGGCGGAAGCGGCACACGGCCGATCTCCTCAACGATGCGGTCGAAATCCCCGTGCGCAAGGAACCGTACTATCCTGCCGCCTGCGGGAGTCTTGTCCAGCACCTCGGCTACCAGGCGCTCACCAAAAAAGAGCCTGGTACCCGGCATCGCCTTTCTGCCGGGCTTCACCAGCACCTCCCAGATCTCGCCCTCGCCCTCGCCTTCGCCTTTACGTTCACCCTCGCCTTTGCCCTCGCCGTCGACCCTGGACAGGAGGAGAACCTCAACCTTCCCGCCTGTCCCCTCGCGGGTACCCATGAGCCGGGCTTTCATGACGCGAGTATCGTTGAGGACCAGGGCATCGCCGCTCGCGAGGTAGTCGATAATGTCGCGGAAGGACCTGTGCTCTATCTCGCCGTGTCTCGGCACGACCATAAGGCGCGACTCGTCCCGCCGCTCCAGAGGCTCCTGGGCCACGAGCTCCTGCGGCAGGTGGAAGTCAAAGTCGGCGACCTTCACTCCTCGCGCGCGCCTCCTCCGGACGTACGAGACATGTCAGCCCCTGTGAAGGCACCCGGCAGCAGGTCGGCCGCCGCAACCACCCTGACGTTCCCCTTGAGGTTCGCCATGATAACCTGGATATCGGGGCCGAATTCGGCCAGGACCTGCCTGCATATCCCGCACGGCGCGCACGGCCCTTCGGTATCTCCGACGACCGCGATCGCCGAAAACTCTCGCTCGCCCTCGGACACCGCTTTGGCGACAGCGCACCGCTCGGCGCAGATGCCTGCCGGATACGACGCGTTCTCAACGTTACAACCTGTGTACACCCGCCCGCTTCGTCCGAGGAGCGCGGCTCCCACCGGAAAGTGCGAGTACGGGGCATACGCCCGCTCCCTCGCACCCTTCGCAAGCTCGATCAGCCTGACATGATCCATTCCGACCCCTCCGAACCTCTTTAGCGTCTCTTGTATGCCCCCAGGGTCACCGTGGTCTCCTCTCTTACCTCGAGCCTCTTCCCATCGCGTGCGAATCTCGCGCTGACCTCCGAGAGCGCGCGCCTGAGCGCCTGTGGGTCGCCTACGGCCTCGATGACCACGGGGTTCACGGGAATAGGCTGCTGGTTCACGAGGATGACCGGACCTGCGCATCTTACCGACGACTGCGCGATGATGCGCTGCCCGCCCACCTCGGCCCCTCTTGCCCCGGCATGGAACAGGAGGTTGAGGATCTCCTTGATGTCCCTCTCATGGACGATCTCGCGGCTCCGGTAGCCGTCCTGCGCGTCGTAGGCGCGCACGACCACCCCCGGACCAACGAGCTCTGCTGCGCCGGCGGCCTCCCTCAGCCTCGTAAGCCCCTCGCGCAGCGCCCTGACCTGCTCCTGAAGCCTCTGGATGTCCTGGCGCGCCTGCCTCTCCTGCTCAGCCCTGGACCACGAGGCGAAGCCGGCGCGTGCGAAGCTGAGGGCCTCCTCTGCATCTCTGGCCTCTACGCAAAGCGCCCTGGCAACCTCGGCAGGGCTTGCTGCAAGCCCGATGGCAGCGTCAAGGCGCGAGAGCGCATCCTTCACATACGGTACGTCCTGCACCCCAGCCTTCTCTGCAATGGAGCGGAGATGCAGCGCCACCGCATACCCGCCGCGCCGCACCATCTCCAGGTCGTCCATCTCCCCGGGGAAGCGAAAGAGCGACATCCTGCGGGCGAGGGCCACGCTGTCGAGGGCGAGAAGAAGGGCGGCACACACGAGAAGGAGCCGCAGCATGCGCTGTCGGCCCTCGCCCTGGTCCCGTCTCTCTGACCTCGAAAGGCCCCGGAGCATCAGCACCTACTGGTCCTCCTTTCGGAAAGCGCTCAACACAAGATTATCCTGTCTCTCGATCTCCACGCGTATGCCCCACGGTTTAAGGCTGTTCCGGATGAGCTCGAGGCTACTTGCAAGAAGCTCGGGGTCCCCCACGGCGCGGATGACAACGGGGTTCACCGCGATGGGCTGCTGGTTCACGAGGAGCAACGGGCCCGCGCTCCTTATGGACGAAGTGGCTACGAGCCTCTGGCCTCCTACCTCCACGCCCGACGCGCCTGCCGCGAACAACTCGTTGACCATGTCCCTGATGTCCTTCTCCTGGACCATGTCCTCCCTCGAGTACCCGCCCGGGGCGTCGTACACCCTGACGACGATACCCTGCCCCTCCAGCGGGCTGTAGCCTGCCGAGCGCCGCAGGCTCTCGAGCGCCGAGCGAAGGTTGTCGAGCTCAGCCTGGAGGAGCCTGAGAGCGTCCTGCGTCGTTCTAGGGGCGACCAGGGACGCCTTGCCGTTCAGGATCTCCACCTCTACAGGCCCGGACAGGCTCGCGAGGGTGGGCTCAGCCCGAAGCCTCGCCGTCGTCTCAGGCGAGAGAGCAAGGTCCTTTCCTTCCACTGTGACCTGGCCGTCCTTGCCCCGCGCCACCGTGATCACCGTCTTCCCGGTGACGCTTCTTATGGCCGGATCCTGGCTTATGATCCACAGGACTAGCTCTCTCCGCTGGTTCTCCTCCTCGCGCGCTATGATATCCTGCACCGCCCTGCCGTACGTCGTGATGGCCGACGCGATCTCTTCGCCGCTTACGGCCTGCTCTATCTCGAACTTGAACTTCGCGAGAGCGTCCCTTACAGCCGAGTTCCTGGCAAGGCCGGAATGCGCGCAGGTCGATTCGTAGTAGTCGGCAAGGGCTCTCGCCCCTCCGCGCACTATCTCGGTGTCGGTGATCTCCCCGGGAAACCTCAGGAGATCGAGCGACCGGGCCAGCATGGCCACATTCGCAGCCATGAGAAGAACAAGGACTGCTATGAGCGTCCTCATCCCAGCACCCGAAGGCTCTCGCACGCCAGAAACCTCCTCGTCCCGACTCGACCCCATTATAGCAGAAAACCGCCACCGTATCCACAAAAGCCAGATCGGGGCCACAAGGACTCAACGCTGCGGCGGCGTATAGTATGGACTATGTGAGGGTGGGCGGTGGGCGGACGAGGGGCACCTCGGTCCGCCGTAAGGAGGAGTTTGCCATGGCATACTCGCCGACGATAGCTCTTATTCTGGCGCTCGCGATCCTCTCTACCGCAATACAGGGACAGGCGCGCGCATCGTCTCACGAAGGCTGGTTCGTACGTGGCGGGACGGCTGATGTGCGAGCCGAGCCTGCGGACGGCGCAGAGCGCGTCACCCAAGCTCACCTCGGCACAGAGGTCGTGGTCATCGACGAGGCGGGCGATTGGGCCAAGGTGCGCATCCCAGTGCAGGGGAACTACCCTGGCTGGATAAGGAAGTCCGCTATCGTGCCGGCACGGGAAGCCGGAGCCTTCGCGAGCGCGAAGCAACTCGCAGTGGTGCGGGTTGCGAGAGCCCCCGTGTTCGGCAGCGAGCAGGGCGGCGGACCGGCGCTGGCCCACGTTACTCTCGGCGCGCGCCTTGCCGTTCTCGGAAGGCGCGGCAGGCTTGTGCGGGTGGCCTTCCCCGGCGGCAAGTCCGGGTACATCGCCGAGGATGCTGTGGCCCTCTATGACAGGGACGGCACGCCGCCGCGCCGGGGGGCGGACGACATCATCAAGACGGCAATGCAGCTTCTGGGGGTACCATACCTCTGGGGCGGCATGAGCGCCGACGGTGTGGACTGCTCCGGCTTCGTGTACACGGTGTTCTACGTCAACGGCATCGTGCTTCCGCGCGACGCTCACGAACAGTACGCGGTCGGGACGCCTGTGGATCGTGGGGACCTTTGCCCGGGCGACCTGGTGTTCTACTCCACATACGCTGCAGGAGCATCCCACGTGGGCATCTACATGGGCGAGCACAGGGTGATCCAATCGGGGTCCAGGACACGCGGCGTCGCCGTCATCGATCTCGACGACCCACACTACGGCCCGAAGTACATCGGTGCGCGTCGGGTGCTGTAACTCGCCCTGGAAGCACCTAAGTGAGGGTGCGTCAGTCCTTGTCCCTTTCCCAGTAGTTGCCGGGTTGCCGGTGTTGCACTCGGGGACGGCGCCCCAAGCGGGGCGCGCCTCGCCAAAATCCGGCCCGTCGGGCAAGTGGCCGGATTTTGACACCTCTCGTGCAATCACCGGCAACCCCTCCGAAAAAACTGGAAGCATTTTCGCACCCTCACTTAGAGGAGGCGGAGCAGGGCGCGGGCCACGGGGACAAGTTTCGGCCCGAGGACCGCGGCACCCACGACGGTCGCCCATGCCGCGCTTACGAGCACCGTGCCCGCGGCTATGTCCTTCACGGTCTTGACCCGAATTTCCCAGGCAGGGCAGGCTATATTACAGATGAGCTCGAGGGCAGTGTTAGCAAGCTCGCATATGAGGACGAGGGCGATGGCAAGGGCGAGGCACGCAAGCTCGACCATCGATACCCTGAGGGCACCCGCGGCCGCCAGCACAGAGGCGGCCGCGATGAAATGAATGCGCATGTTGCGCTCGGTGGAGAGCACAGCCTTCACGCCCTGCACAGCGCAGCGAAAGCTCTCTCCGAGCGACCTGGTCTTCACCGGCCGTCACTCCCCTCGTGACAGGCGGGAGCCCCACCCGTGGCGGCAGGCAGGGCGACCTCCGCCAGGATCTCCCGCTCGTGGGCCTCCATCTCCTCGGCATCCTCGTCGTTCTCGTGATCGTACCCGAGGAGATGCAGAAGACCGTGGATGGCGAGGACCACCACATGGCGGGTAAGGCCTCCCGTCTCCGGTGCCTCGCGAGCGGCCGTCTCCAGCGAGATCACTATGTCGCCGAGGATGGCCACATCCTCCGGCACGTCCTGGTCATCCATTCCGAAGGACAGCACGTCAGTGGGCGTGTCCTTCCCGCGGAACTTCCTGTTGAGTTCGCGGATTCGCTCGTCATCCAGAAGGGCTATGCTCACCTCGACCCCCACGGGGTCCATTCCCTCGCGGGCAAGCCCGACCGTCACCGCGCGATCCAGTGCGGCTAAAAGCTCCCCGGTGATCTCGATCCTGTCCTGAAGGTTCACGATCTCAACAGGCACGCACGACCCCTCCATGCAGACGAGCGTATGGCCTACGCCCGCTTGGCCTCGAGGTCTTTGAGGCTGGTGTCGGGATACTCGATCCTGGCGTGGAATATGCCTGTGAGCACCCGCACGAAAGCCCGAGCGACCCCGTCGAGGTCTTTCAACGTCAGGTCGCACTCGTCGAATTGCCCGTCCGCAAGCCTTTCCTTTATTATCTTCCGCACGAGCCCCTCAATTCGGCCGGGCGTGGGCCTGGCCAGCGACCGCACCGCCGCCTCCACCGAGTCGGCCAGCATGACTATGGCAGCCTCCTTGGTCTGAGGCTTGGGACCGGGATACCGGAAGTCCTTCTCATCCACGGTCTCCTCCCGCCCTCCGTCCGTGGCCTTGTGGTAGAAGTACGGCACCAGGCTGGTCCCATGGTGCTCCCGGATGATGTCAATGATGGCCTCCGGGAGCCGGTGGCGAATCGCCAACTCGACCCCGTCCTTCACGTGGGACGTTATGACAAGGGTGCTCAGAGTGGGAGCTATCTTGTCATGAGGGTTATCCTGCATGAGCTGGTTCTCCACGAAGAAGTAGGGGCGTTTCATTTTGCCCACGTCGTGGTAGTATGAGCCCACCCGCACAAGGAGCGAGTCGGCCCCCACCGCCTCTGCGGCGGCTTCGGCCAGGTTCCCCACGATTATGCTGTGGTGGTACGTCCCCGGCGCCTCCACCAGTAACCTCCTGAGGAGCGGCTGGGTCGGGTTGGAAAGCTCCAGCAGCTTGATGGAGGACGTTATGCGGAACAGATTCTCGAAGAACGGCAGAAACCCGATTGTCACCACTGTGGACAGGACGCCGTTTATGAGGCCCAGGTACCAGAACCGCGAAATGGACGGATCCCCCACCGGTGGCCCGATGGCCGCTATAACGAGAGCTCCCGCGGCACCCACCACAGTGCCCGCCCGCATGAGGTCAGAGCGCTCTGATATCCTGGTAACGCAGAAGGTGCCCGCAAGCCCTGAGACGGTAGCTGCCGTAGCCACAGGGAACGATCCCCCGCCGATCACACCTGTGAGGGCGCCGAACACGATCGCGGAGAGAGCTGACAGCCTCGCGTCCACGAGCACGGCTATGAGCATGGTCCCGAGGCTCACCGGCACCAGGAAGCCCGCACCGGGCCATGGGATGGAGCATATCACGGCAGCGGCAAGGGCGATCATCACGATGACCGTGCCAAGGAGCAGCAGGAGTTTCGCGCTGTAAAAGACGTCACGCCGATGAAGATACAGGTACACCCCGATTACGGCGACCAGCACCACAACAAGGATGAAGATACTCCCAAGCATGAAGGGGTTGAACCTCGGCGCGAGGAGCCCCAGGTCCTGCAAGATGGCGATGTGGTCTTCAGTGGCGATCTCGCCGCGCCTGATGACCACCTGGCCTTTAAGGATCATCACCGGCTTGACCTGACGGATGGCGGCCTCGCGCGCCTTCTCCACCTTTCCGGGGTTAAGGACCAGGTTCGGGCTTATCTGGCTTGCAACGACCTCGGTGACTGCCTTTTGGGTCGCGTCGGGCAAGCCAAGGGACCCGACGGCGTCGGCGGCCCGCTTCGTTGCGGCGTCAAGCGTCTCCTTGCTGACCCGCATCTCTCTCATGATCCGTCCGACTACCGACTTGGCTCCCGCCCTCGCCGCCTCAAACTCCTCCTGGGAGAGGACCATAAGGGTAGCAAGAGTCTCGCGGGAGAGCCTCGTGCCGAAGTCCCTGGCGGCCCTGGCGGACAACCGGGAGACGGCGTTCTCGATACCACCGCGGTGCAAGGCAGGTTCGCCTCCCTGATTGTTTACGCCCTGTTGCACCACGCCCAGCTTCCGGCGCTCATCGGCAATGGCACTGAATATGAGATCTATGGTGTCCTCGGCGCTGATGCTCGCAGCAAGGCTGATGTCGTAGTTCGCCGGCGACGCGTTGGCCTCCTTTATGGCTTCCCTCGCCGCCTCCTCGCGTAGCCGCTCGGTGGCAGGACGGTTGATGATGTCACGGGAGGCCTCCACGTCAACCTTGCTCGGCTGGCCGACCTCCAGGTCTACGCGCCTCGGGACGAGGATCGCCGAGAGGATCAGGACCAGCGCGATGGTGACACCTGCCGCCACCAGGGCGCGGTGAAGCACAGGATCGGACCAGAGCCCAATCCTCTTCTCCGGTGCCGCTGTCAGGTTTGCGGCAGGCTTTCCCGTCGGAACAGGCACGCGACTCCCCCCTATGCCTCTCCCTTCTCGTGCTCGTACCTTTCGTAAGCCCTTATGACTTTCTGGACAAGCTCGTTGCGCACCACGTCCCTGTCGGTGAGGTACACGAATTCGACCCCTTCGACGCCCCGCAGGATATACTGGACCTCCTCGAGACCCGAGAACTTCCGGCTCGGAAGGTCAATCTGGGTGAGGTCCCCCGTCACGACCACTCTCGAGCCGAACCCCATCCTCGTCAGGAACATCTTCATCTGCTCGTGCGTGGTGTTCTGCGCCTCATCCAGGATGATGAAGGAGTCATCAAGAGTCCGCCCGCGCATGTACGCAAGAGGCGCGATCTCGATGATGCCTCTCTCCATGTGCTTTCTGAACGTGTCAACGCCGACTATGTCGTATATGGCGTCATAGAGAGGCCTCAGGTACGGGTCAACCTTCTCCTGAAGATCGCCCGGCAAAAAGCCCAGCTTCTCGCCGGCCTCAACCACGGGGCGCGTCAGCACGATCCGCGATATCTCCTTGTTCTTGAGCGCCGCAATGGCCATCGCCATGGCGAGATAAGTCTTGCCCGTGCCGGCGGGGCCGATGGCAAAGACTATGCCCGACCTCCGCATCGCCTCGATGTACCTCTTCTGGCCCAGGGTCTTGGGGCATATCCGCTTGCCCCTGGTGGTAACCTGGACGACGTCGCTCATGACGTCCACGAGGCTTGTCCCACTGCCCTCTCTCACCATATCTATAGCGTACCTGATGTCGCCCGTTGTGAGCCGATGGCCGGCCCTCACGATCTCCAGAAGCTCCGTGAGCACCTGGCGAGCCCTTGCCACCTTGACCGGGTCACCATCGATGGCCACATCGTCCCCGCGGGACGATATGGTGACGCCAAGCTCTTTCTCAACGAGTCGCAGCGTCTCATCGCGTCTTCCGAAGAGGGCCATGGCCTCGTGCACGTCCCTGAGCGGTAGCCTTTCAGGAGCGGTCTGGACGTTCAATTTCCCGCTCTTGCCTCCTCTCCCTCGCTATATCCTCTGCAGTCTCTATCGTCATCGTAAGCGTCAGGACTCCGCCTTGAGAGTACCTGAGGTCTTCCCTCTCGTCAAGGACCCTGGCACCTCGTGGCAGCCTCGCCTCGAGGGCCCTTCGCGCCCTGTCGCGCGCCTCGGCCAGCACCTCATCCCTGTCGAGGACCTCGGCCCGGCGGATGACCTCACGATACGTCGCGACATCAAGCCCGATGGAATACCCGGACCAGCCGCCAAGAGGCACCGCGTACGATCTTTCGTCCTCTTCGTAGTCGGCAAAGGGCGGAGCCTTCGGGCCGACCACAAAGGTGAGCCCGCCGACCGTAAAGCGACGCGTCCGGGCCACCCTGCCCGTCTCCGTGACGATCTCCTTCACCAGTCTGCATTTCTCCGAATGGGTCCGCCAAACCCTGCCGAGAACTATTCCGCGGGCGTTCACAACCTCGACCGTCTTCGACTCGCCATCCTGGTCCTGGGGCCAAAGGATGAGCCCCGCGATGAGCACCTGGCCCTTCGTGACCGTGTCGCCCTCGCTCACGAGCGGTTCCCCGGAGAGCACGATGATGTTGGTAACGAGCGCGTCCTCCGCCGCCACCACATCCACCACACCAGGACTCACATCAGGCAGGGTCTTTTCTACAACCTCGATACTCGCCATCGTTCCCCTGACGTGGACGGCCGCCCACGCAAGGTCGGGGAACTCCGCCAGGATGCTCCTGGCGACTTTCCCGGGATCGATGGATCTTTTCAGCACACCCGGGCGAAGCCCGTGCCTCGCCGCCAGCTCGAGGACGGCCTCGGGCTTCGTCCTTTCGACACCTGAGACGTCCACGAACCAGACGAACGACGAGAGCACATACAGCGCAACAGAAAAGAGGATTGCACCGGCGACGAGGCCCTTTCGCCTGGCGAGCCTCCTCACGAGGAACGGCACGCCCACTTTCTCCTCGATTCGCCCCCGGCAATCCGTCTCCCTCAGTATCCGCCCAAGAGAGGGAAGATCGTGAAGATAGGCCCTTGCGACGAGGGAGCGGTCGTCGACCCTGGATATGTCCCAGAGGTCTATCCCGCGCGCCAGGGCCGTGTTCACGAACTTCTCAAGGGTCCTTCCCTTGACTGCTATTATAACATACCCCTTGAAGTAAGACCACAGGTCCGCGAGAGCCACGGACCACCCCTCCCCGTGGCGGGGTAAGTCTTATTCCCACAGCGCGATGCGGTGTATACGCCCATCGATGGCTATCTCGGTCTTCGTGATCCTGCTGATGGATAGGCCCCTGCCTTCCACCGCGACCTCGCCTCTCGAAGTCGCCACTCTGACCCGCTGCTGCGTGTATTCGACAATGCCCTGGTGGTTCTCCACAGTCAGCTGCACGTTCCCCACGAGGACGATCCTCGGCATGTCGAGGAGGACGTTCTTCGGAATCTCAAAGAGGTCAGCAAGCCTCTCTTCTACGCGGCCCGTTATGCCGTCCTTGCCACCAGCCTGCATCGTGCCTCCCGTCCCTTTCGGGCCAGGCCGCTCTCCGCGCCACCGGACCCTTTCACAGAGCACCTGACCGGGGAGGCGGCCGTGGTTACACCGTCAGCACTATTTAAGTGTATTCCTGCACGCAGGGCAACTTGCCCCTAAGTAGATCGCCATAAGTAATCGCCAGTTCCAGAGAGCGCACGCGCCGTGCAGGGCTGCCGGTGTTGCACTCTCTCTTTGAGTCACCGGCAACCCAAGACCTCGGAAAACGAGAGAAAACTAATGACCTCATACTTAGATCCTGCCACCAGACGATGACGCCCGGCTGCAGCCGGAGGCTTCAGTCGGGCGTTCGCATTTTGGGGTCCTCCTCATGTTTGAGTCACCGGCGACCCCTCCCAAAAGTCGGAAGCGCTTCTGCACCCTCACTCAGAGCCTGATTCTGCGTCTAAGGGCACGGGGAGGGCCCAGCACCTCAGCCAGCACCATCGCGCGCACGAGCTCCTCGGGGCCGAGTTCGCCTATGATGTCCGTAGCAGCCCGCGCCTCGGGCAGGTCGCGCCGCCCCCGGCGGTCCTCGGTCGATGCGCTGACGCGGCGCTTTGAAGACGCGGAGAGGCGGCCCGGTCTCCTGTCCGTCCCCCATGCCCCAGCCTCCGCCCATTCCAGGCTAAGGCCTTCTTCAGAGAACCACTCCTCGGGCGAGCGCCGACGCGTCCCGCGCCCACGTGTCTCCTCAGGGGCCCGCTGGTACACCGGGTGCGTCGCGGCCGACCCCTCGGAAGCCGGAGGTTCCGGACGGGCTTCGAGGGCGCGGCCGGGCTGCACCGTCATATCGTCCTCGGCCTCGGACGCCACCGGGCCGACAGCGGGGCTCGCCGGCACGCCCGCGCCGGTCCCTGTCCCCGGCGCCTCCAGCGGCGGTATCCGGGGCCACGGGGCGCCCGCGCCTCTGGTCTTCCCCTGGCGCCCCTTTGAGACGGCCGCTATGGCCACGGCAACCATATAGAGCAGAAACAGAAGCCCGAAAATGGCATCCATCAGATCATCACTTCTTTTTCTCGTCTTCAGCGGGCGGCGCATCAACGGGCTCCCGCGGTTCGCTGACACTTGCTATAGACTGTCTCATGCGCGTGTCGGCCAGCACGTTTTGCAACTGGTAGTAATCGAGGACTCCAAGCTTGCCCGAGCGGAGCGCCTCCGCAAGCGCCTTCGGGACCTCGGCCTCCGCCTCGACCACCCTTGCGCGCATTTCCTGAACCTGCGCCTTCATCTCCTGCTCGCGCGCAAGCGCTGCGAACCTCCGCTCGGCAGCCTTCGCCTGTGCGATGTTCTTGTCGGCCTCGGCCTGGTCCATCTGTAGTTGCGCGCCGATGTTCCTTCCGACGTCCACGTCGGCTATGTCGATGGAAAGTATCTCGAAGGCGGTGCCCGCGTCGAGGCCTTTGCTCAGCACGGTGCGGGAGATCTTGTCGGGGTTCTCCAGCACCTCCTTGTGGCTTTCGGCCGAGCCCACAGTTGTCACCACGCCTTCGCCGACCCTCGCGATGATGGTGGCCTCACCCGCGCCGCCAACGAGCCTGTCGATGTTGGCGCGCACCGTCACCCGGGCCTTGGCCTTGAGCTCGATGCCGTCCTTCGCGACCGCAGCCACCACGGGCGTCTCGATCACCTTCGGATTCACGCTCATCTGAACGGCCTCCAGAACGTTTCTGCCCGCAAGGTCTATGGCGCACGCCCGCTCGAACGACAGATTGATCTCCGCCCGCTGGGCCGCGATGAGCGCGTCAACCACACGGTCGACGTTGCCTCCGGCAAGGAAGTGCGCCTCCAGCTTGTCCACGCTCACTTGAAGGCCGGCCTTCACCGCCTTGATGAGCGGCAGGATGATCCGCCCCGGCGGAACCCGGCGCAAGCGCATCCCCACTAAGGTGAAGATGCCCACGTGCACCCCGGCCGCCCACGCGGATACCCAGAGCCCCACCGGCACGAAGTTCAGCAGGATGAGCAAACCGACGATGATAAGGACAGGCAGGATCAAAAACGCGTATGCCGCTCCCATTGTCTCCATACTCCATTACCTCCCGGTTACGTTTATGGTGATGGTGTGATGGTTCCCTTTCGAGGTTCACGCGTCAGATGCGCTGCTCACTTTCCTCGTGGACGCGCACCACGAGGCGCGGCCCCGCGACGTCCACGACCTCTACGACGGCGTCCTTCGGAATGAAATCCCCCTCTGACACCGCGTCAAGCCTTGCGCCGTCGACGAGTATGGTGCCGCTCGGCCGCATTACGGTCAGAGTCCTTCCTACCCGGCCCAGATAAGCCTGACGCTCGGGCGTCGCGACGTAACCTTCGCGGGCGGCTTCGCTCGTTCTCAGAATGAGCCGTCCGATGGCGGGCGATCTCCCGAGGTACTTGAACGCCGTTGCAACGATGAACGCCGTAACTACGAGGGAGAATGAGATCACGAACGCGGCCTCGCGCAGATCCCTGAAGCTCAAGACGAGCGAGGCGAATATGGCCACGATCCCGCCGATGCCTGCGACGCCGAATCCGGGTATAAGGAAGGCCTCCACCATAAGCAGGATGAAGCCCAGGATGAAGAGGCCCACGACCTCCCACCCGGCGATGCCCGCCATCATCCTGCCGCCGAAAAAGAGCGCGAGGGCCACCAATCCGGCCGTACCCGGCACTCCCCACCCGGGCGAGGTAACCTCGAAGAGGAGCCCCAGGAAGCCTATGATGAGAAGTATCGAGCTTACGGTCGGCTCCGTCAAGAAACGGGCGACCTTCTCAGCCCAGTTTTGCTGCACCTCCACGAGCTCCGCGTCGGCGAAGCCGAACTTGCGCAGGACCTCCCCCCTGGTGCCCGCCACGAGATCGGCGAGCCCAAGCTCCTTTGCTTTCTGCGCCGTAAGGGTGAGGAGCTTGCCCTGTCCTATGAGACCCTCTATGACTATGTCGGCATCGACCATAGCCGCGGCGACCCTGGGATCACGTCCTCTGGCCTCGGCAGTTGCCTCGAACTCGCCGCGTAGCGCGGAGATGGCTTTCTCCTCCTTCGGGATGGTCTCGGCCGCCCCGATGCTCGCGCCGGGAGCCATCGCGATCTTCTCGGCGGCGAGCGTGACTAGCGCTCCCGCCGACCATGCCCTCCCTTTCACGAAGGCCACGGAAGGTACCCCGAGGTCGAAAATGAGATCGCGTATCTCGGTGGCGGCATCAACACGGCCTCCGAAGGTATCGACCTCGATCAGGACGCACGCGGCCCGGGCGTCCCGAGCGGCTTCGAACCCTCTCTTCAGGTACGCCGCAAGGCCCGGCTCAATAGGTCCCTCTACGCTGAGCACGTATACAGTCTTGTCCTCCGGAGCTTGCTGCGAGCATACGCGTCCCGCCGCAAGCGTGAGCGCAAACCCGCCCGCCAGCGCCAGGGCGAGAAGAATCACGGTGATTCGATGGGATGTGCGCCTCATTTCAACCCCCCGCTCTACTCCGGCCCGGTGGCCTGCCTTCCGCCTCATAACAGATGATGCCCGACGAGAGTCGGGCACCACTCGCTATGCCAAGCCTAGTAGCGGAACCTACGCTTGCGCGCGGCCTCAGACTTCTTCTTCCGCCGCACGCTCGGCTTCTCGTAATGCTCGTGCTTCCGAAGTTCAGCGAAAACTCCCGACTTCTGGCACTCCCGCTTGAACCTGCGGAGCGCGCTATCGAGGGATTCGTTTTTTCCGACACGTACCTCCGACATCCGATCTCCCTCCCTCCGCAACCACGATCTTTACCCGACGGTGCTGCGACTTGAGGCAGCCAGCTGTGGTGGCGGAGACCAGTCGGGCACTCGCCGAAAAGACCTACGCCAGATTATACCCCAGCGCTCGATCACATGTCAATCTCGAACCTGCGCAGCGCCGCGCCCTGCGCCGCAACCCGCACCGGCCTGTGGAGGGCAGTCATCCAGGGGGCCACCCAAGTCGTCTTCCTCCGAGAATGTGCAAGTGGATGTGGAAGACGCTCTGGCCCGCCATCTCGCCACAGTTTCCCACCACCCGGAACCCGTCGCCGACCCCGAGTTCGGATGCAAGCCTTGCGGCAACAACCAGAAGATGCCCCATCAGGGCCTCATCGGGCTCGGCCAGCTCGGCCAGGGAACTTACGTGCCGCTTCGGGATGACGAGCACGTGAACGGGCGCCTGGGGATTGATGTCGCGGAAGGCAAACGTCTGGTCGTCTTCGTACACAACATCCGCCGGAACTTCGCGCCTTGCGATCCTGCAGAACAGGCACTCTCGCTCCACCCCGTCGACGCGCGGACGGGCCTCGGTCTCGGTAGCCGTCATTGCAGTCCCTCCCTAATAATTATAACTTCTCCCCGCGCCTCTCCGATCCTTCCTCTGCGACCTCTGGTTGAAAAACTCTTCTTGCCGTGACCCCGTCCGGGTCCGCAGCCACAACTGACACCGGGACAAGCTCTCCTGCGAGGTCCGCTTCTCCCGGAAACTCGATTCTCACGTAGGTGCTACCGATCCCACGCACGACACCGCGGCCAACTTCATAGTCCTCCACCAGCGCCTCTTCGCGGCACCCCACCAAGCTCTGGTGAAACTTAAGCCCGAGCTCGCGCCCTAGCGCGATCATGGTCTCGCTCCGCGCGTGCCTCGTGGCGGGGTCCACCTGCGCCTTCATGCGGGCGGCGCGGGTGCCGGGCCGGGGCGAGTACGCGAACACGTGCATCCTCGAGAAAGCGATGCGCCTCGCAAACTCGCAGGATCGCGCGAACCTCTCCTCCGTTTCGCCCGGGAAGCCCACCATGATGTCGGTGGTGATGCCCACGGGCCAAATCTCCTCGCGGATCCGGTCGATAAGACGCTCGTAGTCGGACGCCCGATATCTCCTGTTCATCATCGCCAGGATATCATCGTCGCCGCTCTGAAGCGGTATGTGGAAGTGCTTTGCGACCCTGGGAAGGGCCGCCACAGCCCGTATGAGGCGCTCATCCACATCGAGAGGCTCCACCGAGCTCAGCCTCACCCGCCCGAGTCCCGGCACCTCGTGGACACGCTCTACGAGCCACGCAAGGTCCGGACGGACGCCGTTCCCCAGCTCGCCCAGGTCCCTGCCGTACGCCCCGAGGTGGATACCGGTCAGGACGATCTCCTTGTGGCCCGCCTCCACGAACCTCTGCACCTCAGCAAGCACGCTTTCGGGGTCCCGGCTTCTCGACGCTCCACGCGCGTATGGCACCCTGCAGTAGGAGCAGAACTCGTCGCAGCCTTCCTGGACCTTGATGAACCCGCGAGTCCTCGCGTGCGGCCCCGCGAGAGGAAGCTCCTCAAAGGGGCCGCCGGGGCGGCCTCCGCGCACTTCGACCACAGGACCCTGGCCCTGCATGGCTTTCTCCACAAGGTCCACGAGCTTTCCTCTCTCCCGAATCCCGGCGACCACGTCGACCCCGGGTATGGAAGCCACCTCATCCGGCGCGACCTGCGCATAGCAACCCACCACAGCTACGATGGCTGAAGGATTCCGCCGCTTCGCCCGGCGAATGGCCTGCCTGGACTTCTTTTCACTTGTGCTCGTGACCGTGCACGTGTTGATGCAGTACACGTCCGCTAGGGACTCGAAGTCCACGATGTCGTAGCCGCGCTCGCGGAAAAGCCTTGCGAGGCTTTCCGTGTCGTATTGGTTCACCTTGCACCCTAGAGTGTAGAAGGCGCATCTTCGCGTCTTCTGAGGCAACTACCCCATCTCCCCGGCCTCGTACAGGATGATCGAAGCCACCACGAGGCCCGCCGTCTCCGTCCGGAGTATCCTCGGGCCCAGCCCGCACGTTACGGCCCCGCACGCGACAGCCTGTCCAACCTCTTCCCGGGAAAACCCGCCCTCCGGCCCGACGAAGACGAGAATGTCGCGGGCTCCACGGCGCTCCCGCAGCACGTCTCGGATGCTCCGCGCTCTTTCCAGCTCCCAGGGCATGATGATGAGGCGGTCGTCCGGCGCGGATGCATCCGGGCCGGTGCCGGAGGCCACCTGCTCGAGCGCCTCCTGGAAGCCCATGATGTCAAGCACATCCGGCACGCGCTGCCGCCCGGACTGTTTGGAGGCTTCACGCGCGATCCGCCTCCACCGTTGCACCCGCCTCGCAGCCCCCGACGGGTCCGGCCGTGCCACGGTACGCTCGGTCACCACGGGCAGGAACCGGCTTACGCCTATCTCGGTGTTCCTCCTGACGACCTCATCCATCTTGTCGCCCTTCGGAAGCCCCTGAAGAATAGTAATGAATACAGAGGGCTCGCGGCATACGTCGCTGCCCTCTGCCAGCATCACCAGCACCTCGTCGCCTCCGGCCCTTATGATGAGGCCACGGCGCTCCGCCCCGGCGCCGTCCACGGCCTCGATCTCATCGCCGGGCCCAAGCCTGAGGACGCGAAGGATATGGCGGGCATCCTGGCCGGTTATGGCTACCGTGGACCCGGCCGTGGTGAGCCCGGGTACGAAGAACCTCGGACGCCCCCGCTCACGCGTGGCGCTCCCACGCGTCGCGGACCTTCTGGAAGAAACTTCTCGGCCCATCGTCGGTCTTGTGCGCACCCCGTAGCCTCGCGAGCTCCCGGATAAGCTCCTTCTCCCTGTCTGTGAGCCTCGTCGGCGTCACCACTTTCACCCTGACGTACTGGTCTCCACGGGGACCGCCGTGTACATCGGGAATCCCCTTGCCCCGCAGGCGAAAGGCTGTGCCGGTTTGAGTCCCCTCCGGGATGTGAAGCGACGCCCTGCCTTCAAGGGCGGGCACCTCTATGTCATCACCCAGAGCTGCCTGCCAGATGCTTATAGGGATCTCGCAGAATATATCGTTCCCTTCCCGCTGGAAAACCTCGTGCGGTCTCACGGTGATGAAGACGAAGAGGTCCCCCGGCGGCCCGCCGCGCACCCCGGCTTCGCCCTCACCGGCCACCCGCACGCGCATTCCGGAGTCCACTCCGGCGGGGATTCTCACCCTGATCTTCTTGCGCTTGCGGACCCTGCCCCGGCCCTGACACGTCTGGCACGGCGATTCGATCACCCTGCCCTCGCCTCCGCACCGGGGGCATGTGGTGATGCTGGTGAACCTCCCGAAGGCGGTGGTCCGCACTTGGGTGGTCTGGCCTCGACCACCGCACACCGGGCACGTGACAGGCGATGTGCCCGGCTTCGCCCCCGTGCCGCCGCACTTGGAGCAAGTATCGAGGCGCACTACCTCGATCTCCCTCTCAAGACCTAAGGCGGCTTCTTCCAGCGAAATCTCGAGATCGTAGCGGAGGTCGGCGCCTCTCTCCGGGCCCGGCCTTGCAGCCCTCGTCCCGCCGAAACCGCCGCCGAAGAACATGTCGAAGATGCTGTCGAACGACGTGCCGAAGTCGCCGAAATCCCAGCCGCCCATGCCGCCAGGCCCGCCGGCCGGGCCTTCCGCGGCATGGCCGAACTGATCGTAGCGACGGCGCTTCTCCGGGTCGGATAGCACCTCGTACGCTTCGTTTATCTCCTTGAACTTCTCCTCGGCGGAGGGATCCTCTTTGTTCATGTCCGGGTGGTACTTGCGCGCAAGCTTCCGGAACGCTTTCTTGATCTCATCCTGGCTTGCGTTTCTGTCCACACCCAGGACTTCGTAGTAGTCGCGCTTTGCCAATCTTCACACCCCTGGACATGCGGCGCACAAGCCGCAAGATGCGGGGTTACTCGTCCTTGACCTCTTTATACTCGGCGTCGACGACATCGTCGCGCCCGCCTGACCTGGCTCCTCCTGCGCCTCCCGAAGAGCCGCCGGTCCCGGTCGCCCCGTCGCCGCCCGCACCCGCACCGGCACTGGGTCCGGCCGCCTGGGCGTGGCTGTACATCGCCGTTGTCACCTCGTGCAGCGCGCCGAGGAGATCGTCCTTGCGAGCCTTGATGGCTGCGATGTCCTTGCCCGCAAGCGCAGAGCGCAGGTTCTCTTTCGCTCGGTCGACCTTCGCCGCCTGATCGCCGGATATCTTATCCTTGTGCTCCCTGAGGGTCTTCTCGGCGGTGTATATGAGCGAGTCAGCTTCGTTACGGAGCTCAGCCTCTTCGCGCCTGCGCTTGTCTTCCTCGGCGTGGGCCTCCGCTTCCTTGACCATCCGCTCGATATCCTCACGTGATACGCCGCTCGATGACGTGATGGTGATCTTCTGCTCCCTGCCCGTTCCGAGGTCTTTGGCTGACACGTGGACTATACCGTTTACGTCGATATCGAAGGTCACCTCGATCTGCGGCACCCCGCGGGGCGCGGGGGGTATCCCGGTAAGCTGGAACCTCCCCAGGGACACGTTGTCGGCGGCCATTGGCCGCTCGCCCTGGAGCACGTTGATTTCCACCGTTGTCTGGTTGTCAGCCGCCGTCGAGAATATCTGCTTCTTGGTGGTCGGGATGGTCGTGTTGCGCTCGATGAGCTTCGTGAACACCCCGCCGAGCGTCTCGATACCAAGGGACAGCGGGGTCACGTCGAGAAGCAACACGTCGCGCACCTCGCCGGCGAGCACGCCCGCCTGGATGGCGGCTCCGAGAGCCACCACCTCATCGGGGTTCACGCCCTTGTGCGGCTCCTTGCCGATGAGGTCCCTGATGGCCCTCTGTACCGCGGGCATCCTGGTCTGTCCGCCAACGAGGATCACTTTGTCGATGTCCTTGGGCTCAAGCCCCGCGTCTGCGAGCGCCCTTCGAGTAGGCCCGAGGGTCTTTTCGACAAGGTCCTGCGTGAGCTCTTCCAGCTTCGCCCTGGTCAGCGTCATGTCCAGGTGCAGGGGCTGCCCGCTTGAGTCAGCCGCGATGAACGGCAGGTTAATGTTGGCCGTGAGAAGCCCCGACAGCTCGATTTTGGCCTTCTCCGCAGCCTCAGTCAGCCGCTGCAGGGCGACCCTGTCTTTGCGCAAGTCTATGCCGTGCTGTTTTGAGAACTCCTCCGCTACGTAGTCCACGATCCTCCTGTCGAAGTCGTCCCCGCCCAGGAGGTTGTTGCCGGAAGTGGCCTTTACCTCGAAGACGCCGTCCCCAAGCTCCAGGATTGAGACGTCGAACGTGCCGCCGCCCAGATCGAACACGAGGATCGTGTGGTCCTGGCCCTTATCGAGGCCGTAAGCCAGAGCGGCTGCAGTCGGCTCGTTGATGATCCGGAGGACCTCGAGACCCGCGATCCTCCCGGCGTCCTTGGTCGCCTGCCGCTGGGCATCAGTGAAATACGCGGGGACAGTTATGACGGCTTTCTCCACCTTCTCCCCCAGGTACGCCTCGGCGTCCTCCTTGAGCTTGCGGAGGATCATGGCGGAGATCTCCTGTGGCGTGTACTCCTTGTCGTCGATCCTTACCCTGTAGGTCGTGCCCATCTTTCTCTTGATGGACAGAATGGTTCTCTCAGGGTTGACGACAGCTTGCCTCTTGGCAACCTGTCCGACCATTCGCTCTCCTGTCTTGGAAAAAGCCACAGCCGAGGGAGTGAGCCTCGAACCTTCGGCGTTCGGGATGACCTTAGCCTCGCCGCCCTCCATCACGGCGATGACTGAGTTGGTCGTTCCGAGATCTATTCCTACCACTCGTGACATCGTCCTACCCCCTCATCTCCTGCACTATCTACAAAACGTGCACTTTCTGCGAAGCGCTGCCCACCGAACCGCAACCGCACGGCGAAACGTCGGCGATACATCTCGCGCGTCCGCACAGGCGTCTACCCCTCGGGCCACCCGGCACCGCGGGATGGGACGCCTACTCGCGGTCGCTACCCGCGTCGCCGGCTTCCATCTCCTCGCCAGCTCCGCCAGCTCCGCCAGCCCCGTCAGCGTCATTGGCTGCATCGGTGGCCGCCCCCTCGGGCTGCGGGGCAGGCCTGCACGCCACCGTCACGAGCGCGGGCCTGATCACGCGGTCCCTGGACGCGTACCCTCGCTGAACTTCCTCGAGAACGGTGCCTTCCTCCACTTTGCTGGTGGGCACCTGCAATATAGCCTCGTGCCTCATGGGGTCATACGGCTCCCCGGCAGCCGAGATTGGCCTTATGCCCTCCCTCTCGAGAAACTCCAGAAACTTATTCATCACAAGGTCCAGGCCCTGTGCTATGCCCTCGTCAGCTGCGCTCGTCTTCGCGTGCTTTACCGCCCGCTCCAGACTGTCGAGGGCGGGGAGCATGTCCTTGACGAGAGCCTCCACGACCACCGTGCGGAATTCCGCCTGCTCACGCGCCACACGCTTTTTAAGGTTCTCCAGGTCAGCCTGAGCCCGCTGCCACCCGGCGAGATACCTTTCCTTGAGCGCCGTTTCCTGACGGAGCAATGCTTCGAGATCCACCTTGTTCTCCGCGCTCTCTGCACCCTCCGCGGCCTCTCCCGTGGACTGGTCGGCGGCGCGAGTCTCCTGGGTTGAGTCCGGCGCAACCTCCTGCCTGGTTGTCCCGTCATCGGCGGGCGCACAGCCCTGGGCCTCAAAAGCCTCCTCGCTCACGTGTCTGCCTCCTTCGCCTCACCCACGTTATCCTCTCTCTTTTTCACTATCCTGTCAATCCTGAGGACAGCCTCTCCAACCTCTGCCGCCGCCCTCAGGGCGTAAAGCTTCACGGGTGCCGGGTCCACGACACCTAGAGCCAGCATATCAGCTATCTCGCCCGTATCGCAGTTCACGGCGAGGCTGTCGCTGCCCCTCGCGGACTGGGCCACCAGCGCTTCCTCGACCTTTTCAAGGGGGTTGTACCCTGCATTCTGGACGATCTGGGCAAGCGGCCGTTTGAGCGCGGCCACAACGCAGTCTACGCCGTAAGCCGCCATGCCCTTCACTTCCTGCCTCACCGCCGCAAGGCGCCTCGCCGCGGCGATCTCGGCCGCGCCACCGCCAGGAACCACTCCGCCCCTGACTGCGGCCTGGACCGCCGAGACGGCATCATGGGCGATCCGTTCGCGCTCCCCGACGACGTCGCTCGTCGCCGCCCCCACCACTATCGTCGCCATCGGCTTGCCGCGGCCCCCGACTATTCGGATTTCCGAAAGCTTCTCGTCCTCGTACACTCTCTCGGCCCTCCCGAGGACCTTCTCGATCTCGCCGGCCGACCGGGCGAGCCATGAGCGCTTCACGGGGCGGGCGCCTGTGTGCTCGGCAACCCTGCGAAGGTCCCGCCAGGACACCCTCGTTGCGACCATGACACCCGCGTCCGTGAGGACGTCCTCTGCGATGTCCGCAAGACCCCGGTCCACCAGGATCACGTTGACCCCGCACGCCACAAGCCGTCTCAGGTTACGCTCGAACTCCTCCTGGAGAGAAAGGTGCCTCTCGATGCCGCGCTCGGTGGCGAGCGCCTCGTCATCGAGCTTCTCAGGCTGGAGCGCGTCATCGAGCACCAGGATCCTCGCGGGAACCGCGCTCGCAGGCATGTGCCTGTTGTGCCTTCCCTTCTTCACGATGACCCCCATGAATACCTCGTTCCTCGCTCCCTCCTGAGCGACGATGGCATCCCGCAGCCGAAAGGCCGGGTCAAGGAGGTTATCCATGCCTACGAGCTTCGCAGCGTCCACGGCGAGCATGGCTATGTCCTCGTGGCCCCTTCCCGCCGTGTGTGCCACGCGCAGGAGCAGGGGATCGTCAAGCCCGGCGACCGGCCGGGCAGATCGCTCCAGCGTCTCGATGGCGGCCTTGGCACCCACCCTCACACCCTCTATGAGGCGCGGCACCGGCACGCCATCGGCCACCATGTCAAGGCCAGCCTGCACGAGGGCACTCGCCATAATCGTAGCGGTCGTGGTTCCGTCACCGATCTCCTCCTGCTGGGCCCTGGCGACGTTGATGAGCATCTTCGCAGCCGGATGCGTTGCCTCCATACGCTCCAGGATCGTGCACCCATCGTTGGTCACGACCACGTCCCCAAACCTGTCTACAAGCATGGTGTCGAGGCCCTTGGGGCCGATGGTCCCCTCGACGGCCGATGCCACCGCTCGAAGCGCGGAGGCATTGGAGATTAGCGCCGCCATCCTCTCATTCCCGCCGGTCTCGGTTGCCTTGCGCCGCTCGCTCAAAAGAACCCCTCTCTCCCCGAAACAGTTTCATGGGGCTAAGCTGACCTTAACCCCATGCGCCGAAAAACGCCTGATGACACCCGGCAACCGCCTGGATGCGTCACATGACCAGGATCCTCGTGAGGATATCGCCGAGGTTCTCGGCAACGAACTCAACCAAAGCCACAACGCGCGAGTAATGCATGCGGGTCGGGCCGACCACGCCAAGCGCGCCCATGGGGACGCCCCGGACTTCATACGGCGCGCTCACCATACTGCACAGGTTCATGCTGGGATGCCCTGCCTCGCGGCCGATGGTGACGGTCACGCCCCTTGTCTCCACTACGCCGGAGAGAAGCTCGTAAAGTGCGTCGTCTTCGGCGAGGAACTCCAGCACCGTCCTGGCCTTCGAGATATCCTGAAACTCCGGCTGCTCAAGGAGGTTCACCTGGCCGTCGCTGTACACCTGTTCCTCATGCCGGTCCTCGAGGGACTGCGCAATTGCCTCGATTGTCGCGTCGACGAAGCTGTTGTAGTCGTCGAGCTCGGACTTGATCTCGCGGAGGAGCTGCGTCCCTATGCGAGATAGTGGAAGATTGGCGAGCCGCAAGTTGAGGAATTGCGCAATGTGCGCTAGCTGCTGCCTCGTCAGGGGGCGCCCCGTCGCAATAAGGTGTGTGCGCACGAAACCGGGATCTATGATGAGAATAACGAGGACATTCCGGCTGTCAACCGGCAGAATCTCGACTCGCCTGAACACTCCTGCCCTCGAGATCGGCGACAGCACGAAAGCGGCGTACCTGGACAGATGCGCGAGTATTCTCGCGGTTTCCTCGATTATCAGGTCGATCTCGCGCCGCTTTTCAGCCAGGGTTCGCCTGATGCGCGCCCTTTCGTCTTCGGAGACAGGCTTCCGCTTCATAATGAAGTCCACATAGAAGCGATAACCCTTCTCGGACGGGATGCGCCCGGAGGACGTATGGGGCTGTTCGAGGTAGCCCGACTCTTCCAGGTCTGCCATCTCGTTTCTAATGGTGGCAGGGCTGACGCCCAGGTTGTACCTGCGCGCAATCGTGCGGGACCCTACCGGCTCCGCGGTATTGATATAGTCATCGGTGACTGCTTCCAGTATGCGCCTTTTTCTGGCGTCCATCACCGGCTGGAAGCCCATCACGAATCCTCCTTCGTTAGCACTCGCACGACCAGAGTGCTAAACTTCCCGCGATAAACATACCACCCTGTTTCATCCTTTGTCAAGCGCGTTTTCACGGCTCGGCGGCCGCACGCAGCATCAGGCACCGAACATTCCTAACTGAGGGTTCATTGGTCCGTTCTGGTTTTCTGGCAGGTGTCGGGTTGCCGGTGCTGCATTCGGGGACGGCGCCCCAAGCGGGGCGCGCTTCACCAAAATCTGGCCCGTCGAGCCTGATATCCGCTTTGTCGGACGACTCGCTGTCAGAAAGCCCAAAAAAAGAGCGCTCCCAGCCCACAGATGGCAAGGGCTTGCGTAAGAGCCCCCCACGGGAACACAAGGCGCCTGTGCCGTATAAGCCCGCTGTGGCTCGGGAAGACCAGGCTAAGGCGTCCGTGCGGCCTGTACGCCCTCGGAAACAGAAAAGCCGCCGCAACCTCCAGGTCGGGCAGCGCCCCGCCGAGGCCGCCTGCGATGGCACGCACGTCCGCCCCTGCCATCAGTATGCCCAGGGCGAAGAGACATGTGCAGACGACGTCCAGCACGCCTTGGGAAGCGCGGCTGTACTCTGAGTGCGGCACGCTGTCGAGCACCGCGTGGCTCACAAGCCCTGCGCAGGCCGCGCTGACCGGGCCGGGGACGGCCGTTCCAATGATGGCGCCTGCGATGAAGTGGGTGATGCAATACACTCCGGGCTCCACCTCCTCAGGGTCCCGTGATCGATTCACGCTGCACGTCCATGGTTGGTTTCGACATGCGGGACGATCCGTCCTTCCTCTCGACGGCCCGCGGATCGCGGCAACCCCCGCCCGACCCGGAGGTGGCCCAGAGATTTTGGAGCCAGGTCCGAAGGCGGGTACAGGCCTCGCTCATGACGTGAGCAGCGCATCTTGCGGCCGCGGCGGCGCGGCGGGCGCCTTCGCGGGCAACGAGTGAGGTCCTCAGCTGAGCGCGTCGCGCAACGGCAACTTCGTCGCCAAGGTCCACACAATACGAGGTGCCCAGCAGGTAGACCAGGTAGCCGTGCTTCGCAACACGCTCGATGCGTACAGACGACACTGGCCTGTCCACACCAATAAGGTCGTTCTGGGCCCGCTCCACGAGGTTCAAACCACACGCGGCAAGCACGCCGAACAGAACGACGCACATGGCCCAGCCACCCGCCCGGGCAGCAGCCATCCACCTCATCGCTGGATATCCTCCAGCACGCATGCTATGACATCCGCAAGGAGCGCTGCCGCTGTCTCCGCTTCCTGCCTTGTGTTCTGTTCACAGCCGATCTCCAGGATGACCGCCCTGTTATGGACGTGCTGGTTCCACCTGGCGTCGTCACGCACGTTGATCCCCCGGGACAGTCCGGGGTACATCTCATCCATCTTTGCGTTGAGGTAGTAGGCAAAGGCTAGATTCTCGCGCCAGTTCGGATGGGGAAGCCCGAACCGGTCCGTCGTCACGACGATGAACACCCGCGCGGCCTTCCGGCCGCCTATCTCCACGGTGGGCGGACCTGAGAGCCGCGTCGTTCCCGCGTCCCGGTGCACGTCGAGCACCATTTCTATCGTGGGGTGTTTCTCCAGGGCGTCAGAAACCGTCTTATACGAGTTGATGTACGCCTCCCTCCACACCGGGTAGTCGTGGATCTTGCGCGAGTGGAGAACAGGAATGTTGTACTTCTCCGAAAGAGCTTTCGCGAGCGCGGCACCTACGGCGATGACACCCTCCTCACTGCCCCACACGTGGTCCGCCCCCGAGGTCAGCCTGTATGCCTCCGAGCTATGCGAGTGGTAGATGAACACAAGCGGCTCGTCGCCCCACCCCCGCGTCGGGACGCGATGCGGCTCCTCTACGCCAGGCTCCGCAGGCAGCGGGCGCGGAACCACGACGGGCGGCGGCAGCGGCTCCCGCTGGCGGACCGGGCTTCCCGGGCCGGCCGGCGGATGCTCGAGGGTGCTCGTCTCGTCGGGCAGCCCGACCTGGTCACGCGCTGGGGCCTGCGGCGGGCCTGCGCCCCGGTCGGCGGCTCCGTGCCTTGCGGCAGCCGGAGGGGCCTTTGCCGAGGTACGAAATCCCGGTATCCCAATAGTGAGAAAGGTCCTCGGGTCCTCGAGGTCTGCCTCGGAGAGCGCCAGTACAAGGGATCGGATCCCCCGGGGCGCGAGCCCCAAGGACGTCGTCGCCTCCTTGCTTCGGACCTGCGCGAACATGGGAATGGCGCTCTCGACAAGCCCGTGCGGCGCGATGGCGCTCAGCATGGCCCGGGTATCGTCGGTGAGCCTCCGCTCGCCCTCCACAAGGAACCCGCTGAGCACAGGAAGGATCCCCCCACCGGCCGGGGCGGTCCCAAGCTCCAGAAAGCCGGCGAGCCCCACGCCGAGGCCCACCAGCAGTACTGCAGAATACAGAAAAGCAGGACCCCAGGGCTTTGTGGCGGCGCGGTGTCGAGCAAGCTGAGCTTGAGGGCGCCTTCGAGCGCGCCAGGACCACCTGTGGCTTCTCCACACGGACCCCATTTCAACGTACCCCCACTCTGCCGGTCGCAGCGCTCGCCTGTCCAGCCCGTCCAGGGCGAGCCTTGCCTGCTTAACTCATCTATATGAGCCGGGTGGGGGATTTAGACTAATGTTGCTTTCGTATCTGGCAAAGTATCAATTATCAGGAGAGGTACGCGAGTATCCTGTCCCAATCCATGGACGGATGAAGTGCGGCGTTGAGGCCGCCCGCAACGACGGTGGCGAGGTCCTCCACAAGGTCGTCGATTTCCTTGGGTGTAACGACAAGGGCCCCGAAGTATGGGGCGAGCGCTTGCCTCAGGAACTGCCGCCTTTCCGCCGCACCCGGCCCGCCCTGCGCCGGACCCCCTCTTGGCCCTCCGCCCTGACTCTGCACGAACTCCATGGCATCAAGGGCTATGGTTTCCGCGGCCACCACTAGCGGCACGCCGACGGCGACCACAGGCACACCCAGGCTTTCCCTGGTGATCCCGAGGCGCTTGTTACCTACACCCGACCCCGGCCTGATGCCCGTGTCGCCCATCTGGATGGTCGTGCCGAGCCGGCTCGTTGACATGGACGCAAGCGCGTCTACCACCACAACGAGGTCCGGCCTGACGTTGCTCACAACCCCCCGGATTATCTCCCCGGTTTCGATCCCGGTGAGGCCCAGCACGCCCGGGGCGATGGCGCACACCGGCCGCATGCCGCCACGAAGCTCAGGGGGCACCAGGCCGTGAAGGTGCCTGGTGACCGTGAGGTACTCGACCGTGCGCGGCCCAAGGGCATCGGGCGTGGCCTGCCAGTTGCCGAGCCCTGCCACGAGCACTGTCGCGTCGGGGGCGAGGGGCGCAAGCCGCAGGAACTCACGGGCGAAGGTCTGCGCGAGATCCTCCTGTATCTCCTTGCTTCGGCTGCGAAGGTGCGGCGATTCTATCGTGACATAGTTGCCCCGCACCTTTCCGAGGGCCCGCTCGGCTTCCTCTGTGACGACCTTCACCCGGGTTATGGTCGCGTACTGGGTCCTTTCGGTCTCCGAGAGGACCCCAGGGATCTCAGCGCCCGTTCTGCGCGCGACGAATTCGCGTGCTTCCACCGCAAGGTCAGTTCGCACGCCGAAGCTATCCCAGATGACGTCCGGTGGCCCGTTCCGGGATGGCTTCGCACCTCCGCGCGGAGCCCGCAGGCCGCGGCCCCTTATCACCCGCACGCTCCGTCTACCAGATAGCCGCACTCGTCATCACTCTCCACTCTGGCAGCTTGGGCAAGAACCCCCGCTCGTGTCGTATCTTTCCCACCGGCGTGGCTCTGTATCCACCGCCGCCGGCTCCCACACGTTTTTGAGTCCTCAAGACGTGTTGCAGTCCTGGGCGGCTCATGGTAGAATTGGTTTCGTGATCGGCCAAGTTGCAAGGGGGTTGAAGCGTTTGCCTAACATCAAGTCAGCAGCGAAGCGAGCCAGGACGGCACGGATGCGGGCCCTGCGCAACGCATCCACAAAGAGCTCGGTCAAGACCGCCGTGAAGAAGTACGAGGCGCAGCTCGCGCAGGGCGACCTGTCGGCGGCCGAGGCTGCACTGCGGAAAGCCATAAGCGCCATAGACAAGGCCGCGAAGAAGGGCGTTATCCATAAGAACCAGGCGGCGCGGCGTAAGTCCCGCCTTTCGAGGAAGCTCGTTGCTCTTGCGGGAGCACCGGGGGCGCCGGTGGCCCAGCAGTAGCACACCGAGCACCCTGCTGACACAAGACACAAGCCGAGCCGCTGGTGAGCGCCAGTGAGCCAGGAGCGGCTTTCCGGGTATCATGCCGGATTCGGGTGTCGTGCCAGATAGATCGGTCGGGGGACACCGTTGCGCGCGAGGAGACGTTTCGGGGCCGGCAGGCCCCGTTGCACAGGAAGACGACACGATGGCAAAGCCCGCGCAGGGCCGGACCGGCTCCCCCCTGTGCGAACGAAGCCTGTACCCGGTAGAACGAAGCCTGTGCCCGGCAGGTCGTCCCACGTGTTCGGGCGAGGGCACGAGGGCAGTGTCGTCAGCAGGTTATCATAGCAGCGAGGATGTGGATACGCCGCGTGCCCTGTAAGTACACAGGTGCACGATGAGCTTTTCCAGCACCACTCCCTCAGGGGCAGCGGAGGTTTTGAGGTCCACATCCGCTCTGGCAAGGGCGATGAAGGCGTCTTCCAGGTCTTCGGTGTCGAAGTTTTTGGCCTGGGCAAGATACTTGCGCACCATGAAGTCCTGCAGGCGTGTGGCGGCGGCAATCTTCTTCAGAGTCGCGCCCTCTGCCTCGAGGGCTTTCGTCTGCAGAATGAGTCTCACCTGTCGGGCGATCATGGCAAGAATGCGCACCGGCACCTCTCCGAAGCTGAGGAGACGGCGCGCGGCCGCCACGGCCTTCGCCGTGTCCCTTTGCCCGATGGCATCTACGAGGTCGAATATGCCGAGGGCCGGCTCACTCGCGGACGCTGCCATGACGTCATCCAGCGTGACCTTGTGCCGCCCGCCCGCGCCGCTATCTGCCGGTCCTGTTCCCCCAGCCCCTATCCCTGCGTAGTTGCACGCTTTCTCAAAACCTTCAGCAAGCCTTGCAGCGCTCGTGCCGAGGGTTCTCACCAGGTACTCGCGGGCCTCGGGCCTCAAATCGATGCCGCGCTCCCTTGCGTGCCGGGCGAGCCACGCCGCTGCCTCGTTCTCGTAAAGGCGCCTGTAACGCACGACCCTCCCCATCTCTGCGATCGCCCTACAAGCGCTTGTCCTTTCGTCCGCTGTCGCAGCGATGAGGATGACCAGGCTGGTCCGTGGCATCCTCTGAATCGCGCCGACAAACGCTCTTTGCTCGTCCGCGGAGAGCTCGTCGAACCCGCGCAGGACCACGACGCGTCTTTCAGCGAACGCCGGAGGTGACATGACCGCAGCAGCCACAGACGCAAGGTCGACCTCGCCGGCCCGAAATACGGTATAATTGAAATCCCGCATATCCGGGTCGAGACATGCGTCGGCCATCCGCCGCGCCGCCTCGTCGCGCAGATACTCCTCCTCCCCGTACAGGAGGTAAACCGGTTTTAGCCTCCCGGATCTTATGTCGCCCGCCACGTCTCCTGGTCCCGCGGCCATTCGTAAATCGCCTCACTCCTGCCTGGCTCGCGCACGGTACCCCACGCGCGGGCCTAAGTGAGAGTACAGAAATGCTCCTAACTCTGGGAAATGGTTGCCGGTGCTTGCACGAGGGGTGTCAAAGTCCGGCCACTCGCCCGACAGGTCGGATTTTGGCGAAGAGTGCCCCGCTTGGGGCGCCGTCCCCGAGTGCAACACCGGCAGCCCGCCAGATGTTGGCAAACTCGGGGGAACTAACGAGCTCCCACTCAGCTCTTCAGGCCTGTCCGCGCGATGCCCTGAATGAACTGCCTCTGCACGAAGAAAAACCCGATCACTACAGGCATTATAGCCATCGTAGACGCAGCCATCAACAGTGTCGGCACGGTGCCGTGCTCCTGCATGAACGTGGACAGTCCAACCTGGATCGTGCGCATTCTATCGGTGTTCGTTACGATGAGAGGCCAGAGGAACGCGTTCCAGCTCCCGATGAACGTAAACAGGCCGCACGTGATGAACACAGGCCGGGAGAGCGGCACCATAACCCTCCAGAGGTACCCGAACCGCGAGCAACCATCGATCTGAGCCGCGTCGTACAGCTCCTTCGGGATGGTCTGGAAGAACTGCCGCATCAGGAATATGCTGAACACGCTCCCCAGCCAGGGCACGATGAGGGCGTAGTAGGTGTCGATCCAGTTGAGCCTGAACAGGAGCACGTAGTTGGGGACCAAAGTCATCTGGTCCGGGATCATCATGGTTCCCAGGAAAAGCGTGAAGATGACCTCCCGACCGAAGAAGTTCATGGTTGCGAAAGCGTAGGCGGCAAGTGCGGAGAAGACAAGCTGCCCTATCGTGGTGACTGTCGCCACGAACGCGCTATTGAAGAAGTACCTCGCGAAGGGCGCTTCGTTCCAGGCGTCCACATAGTTCGACCACACCAGGCGCGACGGTATCCACCTGATGGGAACCGTGAACACCTCGCTGTAATCCTTCAGCGATGTCGAGATCATCCAGGCGAAGGGCGCGAGCATGATCGTAGCCCCCGCCAGAAGAAGAGCGTGGATGCCGAGGGACCGGAGGATGCGGGCGGCCGTGGCGCCGGGGCTGTGCTGGGTCTTCACGCGGCTCATTGCTTGATGCCTCATCTTAGATACGTCTCCTTCTCACTGGTAGTACACCCGTGAGCCGATGTATTTCCGCTGCAGGAGCGTGAGGGTGAAGATGATCATGAAAAGCGCATACGCCATCGCTGACGCATAGCCCATCTTAAAGTCCTCAAACCCAATCTTGTAGAGGTAGTACACCACTACGAGAGTGCTCTTGAGCGGCCCGCCCCTGGTCATAACGTACACCTGGCTGAACACCTGGAACGACCCAATGACCGATATGATGAGGACGAAGAACGTGGTCGGCGACAGGAGCGGCCAGGTGATGTACCTGAATATGGACCAACCCTTCGCGCCGTCTATCTGCGCCGCCTCATAGTACTCGCTGGAGATGTTTTGCAATCCGGCCAGGAAAATGACGACGTTGTACCCGAGTCCCTTCCAGATGCTCATCAGGATTATGCAGGGCATGGCCCACTTCGGGTCCAAAAGCCATGACTGAATGGGCAGCCCGAGCCTGTCCAGGAGACCGTTCAGAAGCCCGGAGTAGTCAGGGTGGTATATCCAGAACCAGATTATGGCCACAGCGTTGGCCGCGGTGATGACAGGCAGGAAATACACCGTGCGGTACCACGCAAGCCCTCTGATCTTCTGGTTGAGCAGGATGGCCACAAACAGCGCAACTGCCATAGAGGTCGGAACCGTGCCTATGACGTAGTACACCGTGTTTATCAAGGACGTTATGAAGTCAGAGTCCTTGAGGAGCGCAGCGTAGTTTGCGAAACCCACGAAGGTGGGGTTCGGGCTTATGTAGTTCCAGTCAAGCAAGCTGACGTAAAACGCGTAGAACACCGGCGCAAAGTGGAACGTCACGAGCACTGCAGTGGCGGGCAAGAGATAGAGGTAGGCAGTGAAGGTTTCCTTGAGATACCTGCGCCGTCTAGCTGCGTCCTTCGCCGTGAACCGTCGAACCGGCACCTGAAAGCACCACCTTACAAAATACGACCACAGGATAAGACCCGCCCGTCACCGTGATTCCAGCCACCTAACGAGCTTTAACATGAACTCCTCGTTACCGAGGTCAGGGCGGAAATCATAAACCGAGTAAACCGGCGCACCGATGGCGACCACGCGCCCATTACCGATGTTCTCGGAGGCGCACACGACGGGCCCCGACGCATAGAGATGGCACGGGCCTTTCCCGTTGGTGTCGGCGCTCCTCGTTCCTTCGCCCCCAACCACAAGGATCAGCACGCCGCTACGCCCGGCGAGGTCGCCGAACCTATCATCCGCGATGGAACATGCCTGTGTCATGCGAACCGGCAGGGACAATGGGCCGAGAACCTTCTCGCCGTCGGGGGTCAGGATGCACGTAACCGTTGAGCTCGGCACGGAGCCTTTCTCCTCCTGAACCTCGTCGTCGGAGAATCTCATCGACGAGCCGACGGATGCCAGAATCCCGTTGAGCTGCCCCACGCTGCGGGACGGGTCGGATGCATCCGACGAGCCCGCAAGGATGAGTGCGCCTCCGCCAGCGACGAACTCATGTATCGCAGCAAGCTCGGACTTGTCAAGAGTCGTAGGCGTCAGAGAGATCCCGGGTTCAGGGTTGGCGATGACGAGGACCGACGCTCCCCTGAGGGTTTCGGCCGTTATCCTCCCCTGGTTCAGCACGCCCTCGTACCCGGCGCAAGCCAGGACATCAAGGAACTTACCGGCAAAGCCGCTTGAGCGGTTGTTGTGGCCTTCGTCCACCACGATCTTCGGCAAGGTTTCCGGAAGTATCCGCACAGGAATCGAGTAGACATTCTCGGTGTACGCAGGCATGGACGGATCGATCACCGTGGCGGTCAGTGTCACGTCGCCGCTTATTGGGCATGCCCACTCGAGCGAGACGGGCACAGTCGCACCCGGTCCGACATCGGCCTTCACCGCTCCTATCGGCATCCGCTGCTCCCCCACGGTCGCCGCGAACTCAACGATGACCCCGTGCATGGGGTCGGCGCCCAGGTTCACGATATCGCCACGCAGATATCCTTTCGCACCCTTCTTGGCAAACGGGACATCGAACCGAAGGTCGACCATCATTAGCTCCGACCGGCTCTTAACCCAAATAGGGCTGGTCACGACCACGTCTCCGTCTCTCTGCTCGACGCGCAGGTAGTACCAGCTGTAGCCCTGCCTAGGTACAAGTGGGAAGGCCCGCCTGAAAGGCCGGTCTGGCCCGCCCTCGTCGCCTGAGCTCCGGAACGTTATGAGGACGGCCCCACGATTGGATCTTACCTCCACCTTCTCCACGGCATCGCCGGGGTCAGGGTCGGTTATCTCGATCTCGAACTCGACCTGGCCAAGCGGCAAGACCTCCCCCATCCACTTGCCATTTCCCGTGAACCTCACCCGCACGTTCCTATCCTCCGTGGAGTAAGTGCGCATCGCCCGCAGCGCTTCCGTGAGGTCCTCACGTGTGAGGGCGCGTGCCACCACGCCCGTTCTGGTATCCGCTGCGCTGCCCCAGTCGGCCCTGTGGTTGTCCTGGCTGTTGATGGCGCCTACCTGCCAGCCGCGATCGAGGGCCCGGATGTATGATGCCTCATAGAAAGTGTTCCTTGGGTATGGGCCGGAGCCGACCTCGAGGAGCCTTATGGTCCTGTTGCCGCCGAGCGAGTACTTGAAATCGTCCCAGTTTCCCTGCTCGTTTCTGCCCGGATGGTTGAAGCTGGCGATGCCGTTCTTCCCCTCCATCCAGGCTACGAGGTCATCAAAGCTGATCTGCATGTCACGCGAGCACGGCTCCGGGGCCTCGATGACGGATATGTGTCCGGCCCCGTGGGTCCATTCCGTGCCTCTGAACGCCACGAACCTCCCTGGCTCAGTGAACCGTTTCGCGGCCTCCACAAGGGCGTCCCAGTGGTGGGGGTTTTCGAACATGTAGTAGCCATGCTCCGTGATCCCGAGAAAATCGAGGCCGGCAACATCCCTTGCGTATGCGTACGCCTCCTCAGGGGTGAGCGCTCCGTCAGAGTACGAGGTGTGGGAATGAAGATACCCAAAATAGAAGCCCCATTCGGCATCCTCGGCGGCCGCGAGACCGCAGGCAGCCACGAATACCGTGATAACACATATGACGGCAGACCACAGGGCCCTTCTTTCACGGATCACGGATGCGCCTCCTCCCCTGGAAACGGACGGGACAACCGGTCCGGGGCAACTCCCGTGCAGCCGCCCCGGACCGTTCATCCCGCAACTTAGAGCACGGTTACACCAGAAGGCGACTTACTTAGCAAGGAGAGCGTTGACCTTCTCCGCCGCCTTGTCCAGAGCCTCCTTGGGGGTCGCCTTCGCGAGGAACGCCTCCTCCACGGCCTGGCTTATGATCTCGCGGATGTCCTGCCACTCCGCTATGTTCGGATCGGTCACCGCAAACTTGAGAGCGTTGAGGCTGGCCGCGTTCCTGGGGTTGGCAGCCATCCATTCCTTCATCTGCCGCAGGTAGAGCGCAGACCTTCTCACAGGGATGTAGCCGGTGTTGATGGCCCAGTATGCCGTCTGGGTCGGGCTCGTGAGCCACTTCATGAACTTCCACGCAGCCTGCTGTTCCTCGGGGGTGGCAGAGGCGAACATGACGAGGTCGGTGCCGGCCACCGGGGCGGCCGGGCCCTTCTTGTACGGTATCGGGCCGATGCCCCACTCGAACTTGCTGCCGACCGCCTTGTCGGTGTACGAGTAGCTCGCTGAGGTGGCGAAGTACCCGCATGTCTTGCCGGCCCCGAAGTCAGCGTCAGCATAGCCCGGGATGTAGTAGGCGACCTTATACTTATGAAGCATGTCAACCATGAACTGAAGAGCCTCGACGCCTTCAGAGCCGTTGAACACGGCCTTCTTGCCGCTCGGATCCAGGTAACGGCCGCCGTTGGTGAACAGGAGGTTGGCAAAGTAGTCAACGTTGGGCCTGAGCACCATGCCGTAGCGCGTGACTTTGCCGTCCTTCACCACGGTCATCGCCTTCGAGGCAGCGAGGAGTTCCTCCCAGGTCTTGGGCGGCTCAAGGCCAGCCTCCTTGAGAGCTGTGAGATTGTAGATGTAGATGGCCACGCTTTTGTTGAAGGGAAGGGTGTACATCTTCCCGTCGAAGGTGCAGCCGACGCGCAGCTCCGGCCAAAAGTCTTCGATTTCATCCTTCGAGAGCCCGCCGGGACCCGCGAAGAAGTCTTCAACCGGCTTCACGGCACCGGCCTTCACATACTCAGCCACCCAGTTGCCGTACGCCTGCGCCATTGTCGGAGGCTTCTTCGCTGCAAGCGCGGCCATTATTTTCTGGTTGAGGGCCCCATAGCTGCCTTGGTATTCAGCCTTCACAATGATGTCCGGGTACTGTTTCTGGAACTCCGCAACCAGTTCGTCCAGGGTCTTACCCAGGGCCGATCCCATTCCATGCCAGAACGTTATCGTGACCTTGGAGCTTGCTGACGCAGAGGAGAATCCCGCGAGAAGCATAACGAGAAGGCTGAGACATATGACGCAGACAATAACTCGCTTCAACTGGTTTCCCTGACGTGGCGCGCCTGAGGCGCGCATATCAGGGAATCCCCCCTTTCGTGTTGGATTCGGGTAACCCGGTAGTCGTTTCCCCAGCTGTTCTCCGGATACCGTCTACCCCCGATAACCACAAGAGGCTTCAGGCCCCGCGCTCACCCCCTCTTTCCAAACACCTCTCGCGGCCTTGCAGTGTCTTCCTGCAGGGTCATAAGACCCGGGTTCTTTGCGGCCGCGGGTTTCACTGCGCCCGCAGGCTCTATTTACTTACCTGGAGGATATATAGATTTCTACCCAAAGTCCGTCATTCCTTCCACGAACCGACCTTTTTCGCCCGTCTGTTACGTCCCACGCATGGTGGAGAGCCGGACCCGCCTCCCCTGCCCCTTGACGGTCACCGCCCCGTTCAGATCGGTACGGAGGATATTCGCTCCCGCCCGGGCCAGCGCTTCAAGGGTGCCCATAGCCGGGTGTCCGAACGTATTAGGGCCGACCGGTATCACTGCCCAGGCAGGGGACACTGACCGGAGAAATTCCAGTGGACACCCCCCTGCGGCCCCGTGGTGTGGCACCTTCAGGATGTCCGCGTCCAGGCCGCATCCCTCCTGTACAAGTCCGGCGAGAACCTCGGGCCCGGCATCCCCTGTGAGCAGTACCTGCATATACCGAAAGCTGACCATCATGACGATGGAAAGGTCGTTAAGATCCTGTACCATGTGGCCTGAATCGGTGGGAGGTGGATGGAGGACGTCAATGGTGACACCGTCTCCCAGGTCGAGGCGGCCGCCCCGCACAACCTCGACGACGGGAACGCCTCTTCCTCGCGCAACGGCTACCAGGCGCCTGTCGAGGTCCGGCCTCAGATCCTCGGGGACCGGGGGTTTCACGAGAACCTGCACCTTGAGACGCCGGACCACCTCAAAGAGACCGCCGATGTGATCCTGGTGGGGGTGTGTGGCGACCACCACGTCGAGTCGCCTTACACCCCGGCGCAGCAGGTACGGCACAACGACTTCCGCCCCGGGGTCGCGCTCCGGTCCAAGGAGGCCACCACCGTCTACCAGGATGGTCCGACCAGAAGGACTCCGGATCAGGCTTGAGTCGCCCTGCCCAACCGAAAGGAACACGATCTCGAGTGCGCCCGGCCTCACTGCAGCGACCCACACCACAGCTGCGGCGGCAGCCAGCCCCAGCACTGCGAAATGACGGCGGCTTGCCCAGAGCGCCCGTTGTACGCATCTCGGCCCACCTGCAGCGAACAGCGCGAGGTAGAAGCCGAGGAGTCCCCATAGCGGGGGCCGCGCCACAGGAAGGGATGCGAAAGGCACGCTTGCCAGCACATCGATCGCCCGCTCCAGGGCCAGCAGCACCAGAGCATTCCCGGTGTTGAGCACGAATGCGGCCGGGATGTAGACGATCCCCACAAGGCCCGCCACGAACCCCATGACGACCGCCATCCCCGCAAGAGCAAGACAGGGGATGCCTGCGACGACCGCGACCGGTGAGACCTGCCCGAAGTACCATGCGCCTAGCGGCATCACGCCGATCTGGGCCGCCAGCGATGCTGCGAGGGAGTCGGCAAGCCAGCCTGGGAGTCTCCTTAGGAGCTGCCTTATGCGCGGGGAAAGGTGCACGATACTGAAAACCGCTGCAAAGGACATTTGGGCGCTGGGGTCAAACACGAGAAGGGGATTGCAGCCCAGCATGACAAGCCCCGTAAGGTAGAGAGCGCCCCGGACGCTTCCGGGGCGACGCATGAGGGCCGCGACGCCTGCGCATGACAGCATCATCGCCGCCCTTACCACGGAGGGACGCATTCCGCAGGCGGCCGCGTAGAGCCAGCTGCCCGCCAGCGCAGGTGCCAGAAGGGCGGGTCCACGTAGGCCGAGGCCGGCCAGAATGCCGCACAGCACTGCCGCCACCAGCCCGACGTGCAGGCCCGACACGGCGAAGAGATGGGCAGTGCCCGTAGCCTGAAGCCTGTCCTGTATCTTCTCTGGGGCGCGCCCGAAGAGCATACCCGAAAGAAGCGTTGCCTGGTCTTGCGGCAAGGTGGCCCGGATCACCTCCACCAGGCGATGGCGAAGCGCTGCGGCCAGGGCCGCGGCCACCTCCGGCCGCCGCGTTGAGTGCAGGCTGATATCGTCAGGACTGCGAACGTACAGCGTCCCCGACACGCCCCGGCAGCCGAGGACGACCCTCATGTCAGGCTCCCCCGGGTTTGCCGGGGGCTGTGGAAGGTAGAACCGCCCTGATGCCTCCACTCTCGCGCCTGGCACAAGCTCAGCCTGAATAGATTCGTCGCTATCAACGACAAGGAGGGCCCTCGCCCCCGATGCGCCCGGGTCGCCATTTGCCGATTGAACCCTCACGATACCTCGCCATCGGCCATCGTGAGTTACGTCCGGGATGCCGTCGATGACACCGACAAGCACGACGCTCCCGCAGGAAGCGAGCCTCTGGAGAGCCCGGTCACATGGCCCCGGGGACAGCGCCACCCTCATGGACGCCGCGCCAGTGAGGAGAACAAGAGCCCAGAGGGCAAGGCTCCCAGGCCCAGAACCTTGCGACCCTCCCCTCCCCCTCCCCCTTCCCCTTACCCCACGCCACACTTGCCAGACCGCTGCTGCTACGAGCAGCGCTGCAGGACCCAGAAGAGAGACTCGTCCCCACGCCTTCATCATCGCCGCGCCGGAACCGAAAAGGACGAGCGCGCACTGAAGGACTGCGTCTTTCTGCACGGTCACGCGCCTCCATTGGACGTCGTTGACCCTAAGAGGGGGTTCAGAAACTCTCTCGACTTTGGCGCGGGTTGCCGGTGTTGCACTCGGGGACGGCACCCCAAGCGGGGCGCGCCTCGCCAAAATCCGCCCTGTCGCGCGAGTGGCCGGATTTTGACGCCCCTCGCGCAAGCACCGGCAACCCCTCCCAAAAGTCGGCAGCATTTCTGAACTCTCTCTTAATGCACAGCGATGAGGTCCTTCAGGGCGTCATACTTCCTCGGGCCGATCCCGGGCACGTCCGTGAGCTGCTCCGGCCTCTCAAACCTGCCTTTCGCGTTCCGGTGCTCGATTATCCTCCGGGCAAGCGCAGGGCCAATGCCTGGTAGCGAGTCGAGCTCCGCAAGGCCGGCCGTGTTGATGTTGACACGCATATGGTCTGTCTCGGACACCCGTGAAGGCTCGGTGCACCCCGCGGCAGAACCTGCGCCCGAACTCGCGCCCGCCCCGGACCCTGTTGCAGGCTTCATCGGTATGTAAACCTGCACCGAGTCGGACAGAACCTTAGCCATGTTCACAAGCTCCGGGCATGCCCCGGGCGCAAGGCCACCTGCGAGCCGCACCGCGTCGGCCACGCGCGAGCCTGAAGGGAGCGTGTACACGCCCGGGGTGGTCACCGCCCCGCATACGTGCACCGTAACCTTGCCGCCGCCGGACGAGTCCTTCGCCGGCTCGTCCCTTTCCGCGGCCTCAACCTGCTGGCCATCGGCAAGCGGCACCGGGCCCGGCATCAGCACAACATCGCCCCCGGCCAGGCGTCTTGCGACGAGCACGACGCCGCCAACACCGAATGCAACGAGTAACACAGCCACGACGAACCTTTGCCGCCTCGAGAGGTCGAACATGAAACCACCCCCTTGACCTGTTCCGGGTCGCGCCATAGAGGTTCAATGTGCAACAGGGATTTCCTGTTGTAGTAGGCTAGCCCATGAAGATGGTTTGCGGGCGATATCGCCAGCGGCTGTCAAAACGGGAACGCCCCCCGTCCGCGCGGACGGGGGGCGGCTCACAGGCGTCGCTCGAGTCAGCGGTCAGACGACGACTCGAGTCAGCGGCCAAAGGACCACACGTCACTATGAAGACAAAAAATGGTGGAGACGATGGGAATCGAACCCACGACCTCGTGAATGCCATTCACGCGCTCTCCCAACTGAGCTACGTCCCCAGACATATAATCGCGTATTCAGTTGCTCCCTGCGGTTCACTGCGATTATAGCAGACCCTCTCGGGCAAGTCAAGACCGACGAGCCTCACGCGGCTCGGTGCACAAGGCACGCGAACCCTCCCCGACCCGGCCCCCCACAACCCGCGCACCCCTGTAGAGGCGCTCGAGGTCGTAATACTCTCGCTCCCGGGCGTGAAACACGTGAACCACCGTGTCAGCGTAGTCGAGGATTATCCAGCCGCCCTCGACGGTACCCTCCTTATGTCGGGGTAGCACGCCTCGTTCCTTGAGTTCGTGCATTACAGCATCGGTGATGGCCTTTACCTGCGTGCGCGAGGTCCCGCTCGCTATGACGAAGTAGTCGGCTATTATCGTCAGCTCCCGGACATCGAGCACCAGCACGTCCTGGGCCTTCTTGTCCTCCGCAGCAGCACGGGCTATCTCAGCAATGGATAGTGGGTCTATGCCTGCCCGCCTCCCATCCGCATCGGTTCAGCTAAATGTACCAGGAAGCGCCCGCAATCGCGCCGGTCTCCCTGCCCCGCTGCCTCGCCTCGACCAGCTTTCGCGTCGGCGTATCGCAAGGCGCTCAGTACCTTGGTTGGCGCGGCCTCGCTTCGTTGACGATAATCTGCCTTCCTCCGATGTCGGCGCCGTTCATCGCCGCCACCACGCGCTCCACATCCTCATCGTCAACCTCTACGAAACCGAACCCGCGCGATCTGCCCGTTTCTCTGTCGGTAATAACTCTACTACCCTTGACATCCGCCACCGCCCTGAACGCCTCGGCCAGGTCTTCCTCGGTCACCGCCCAGGGCAGGTTCCCCACATACAGGGTCTTTGTCACCGCATACCACCTCCGCTTTATTATGAAAGAAAAACCAAGGTTGCAAGATACCTTGGTTCTCCATCCGCACATTCTATTCAGATCGTGGCGCGGCCACCGACTTCACCGTGGATGGCCGCTGTGCTGCGTATCGGCTTTGACTGCCCCCGATCGGATTCCGCCTACGGAAAGACCTGAACCACGGAAACCCGCAAAACAAGGATATACACTGGTGGGACTTTTCACTTGGGCATGCACGCTGGTTCCCGCGTGCGCTCGTGATCTTACGGCACCCAGCCTGACCTCCAGCTCCTAGATTCTCCAGCTCCTGCATCTCGTCAAGCTTATTATACCACCGATGCCGCTCGCTGTAAACGCCCACAGCAGACTGCTGCAGGATCCCGGCGGGTCACAGGTACAGTCCGGCCTTTCTTATGTAGTTTTCCACGCTTTCAGGAAGAAGATAACGGATGGGGTCCCCATGTTTCACGCGCGCCCTGATATCCGTGGACGAGATAGCGAGGGCAGGCACCTCGAGCACAAAGACCCCGTGCGTCGAAACAGCACGGGCGCGGCCAAGCTCCGCCTCGAGGCGCGTCGTGCAGTACCCCGGCCTGGTCGCCACTATGAACGCGCACATCTTCAAGAGCTCGTGGGCGTCCTTCCACGTGAATATCTCCACAGCCGCGTCCGCCCCCGTAATGAAGTAAAGCTCGGTCCCGGGCCCGTACCTTGTCCGAAACTCCCTGACGGTGTCCACCGTGTACGAGGGCCCCGGGCGGTCAAGCTCCACCCTGGATACCTCAAAGTACGGATTCGTCGCGGTTGCGAGAACCGTCATCATGTAACGGTCTCTCCCGGGCGATATCTCCACTCCGTGCTTGTGGGGAGGCACGCCGGATGGCACAAACACCACCACATCGAGGCCGAACTTGACCCTCGCGACCTCCGCTGTGACAAGATGCCCGTAGTGTATTGGGTCAAACGTGCCACCCATGATGCCAAGTCTTTTGATTTTCCCTACGTCTCTTTTCACAGAGGTGGCATCATGCGTCACGACCGGCCCTCCCCCCGTCAGCCCTTCTGCGGGCACGCATAGTTGGCCACAGCGGAAACGAGGTCCCGCACTCCCTCGCCGGTTACGGCTGAAATGGCGTAGACCGCGAGTCCGCGGGATCCCAACGCCTCCTGCACCCTGCCGAGGCGGCTCCTTCCTTCAGGCACATCTATCTTGTTCGCCGCAACCACCGTCGGGCGGGCTGCGAGCTCAGGGCTGTAAAGGCGAAGCTCACCCTCGACCACCTCGAAATCGCGGACCGGGTCCCTGTCCAGGGCCGCGAGATCGAGGACATGAACGAGAACCCGCGTGCGCTCCACGTGCCTCAGGAACTCATGGCCGAGCCCGGCACCGGCGTGCGCGCCCTCGATAAGCCCGGGGATGTCCGCCACCACGAAACTCCTGCTGTCTCCAGCGTCGACCACCCCGAGGTTGGGGACGAGCGTGGTAAAAGGGTAATCGGCGATCTTCGGCCTGGCAGCGGATATCGTCGATATCAGCGTGGACTTTCCGACGTTGGGCAGCCCCACGAGGCCGACATCGGCGAGGAGCTTGAGCTCCAGCTCAAGCCACCTTTCCTCGCCCGGCGTACCCGGCTGGGCGAAGCGCGGCGCCTGCCTCGTCGCTGTGGCAAACCGGGCGTTGCCCCTGCCGCCCTTGCCGCCCCTGGCGACGATGGCCAACTGCCCCGCCGATACGAGGTCCGCGAGGATTTCCCGTGTGGCAGCATCGCGCACCACTGTGCCCGGGGGGACCCTTATCACCTCGTTCGCTCCGTTCCTTCCATGCTTGTTAGCCCCGGCACCTGGCTGGCCGTTTTCCGCCCTATAGTGTTTCTTGTGCCGAAGGTCCATGAGAGTGTTCATGGAGCCGTCCGCCTGCACTATCACGTCGCCGCCGTCGCCGCCGTCTCCCCCGTCGGGACCTCCGGCCGGGACATACTTCTCGCGGCGGAAACTCACGGCGCCCCTCCCACCGTCCCCAGCTTTCACGTAAATTCTCGCGGTATCCACGAACATGCGGCTCACCTCAGGCGTATCTTTCCTTCGCGCGCCGCCAGGCAGCCGCGCCGCCTTCAGGCGCGACGACTCATGCAGGGCGACGCCCACTCCGCCACTCACTTCGCCGCTCTTATTGTTCCACATCGCCCCGGGTTTCCCTGCCGGAACTCACGGCGTGCCCCGCGCGAGCCATGCAAAAGCCCCCCGCAGGCTTTCCCACACACCTGCGGAGGGCTATGTACTTCGGGCACCGCCGTGCGAAAAGCCTTCCGGCAAGGCCCACACGGTGGGTTCCTCCGGCGGCGGCTTTCGCCGCTACATTCTGGGTTCCAACCTAAGTGAGGGTGCAGAAATGCTCGCGAACTTTTGGGAGGGGTTGCCGGTGTTGCACTCTCGCTTTGAGTCACCGGCAACCCAGCAACTACTGGAGAACGGACAAGAATTAACGCACCCTCGCTTACAGCGGCAACGCTCCTTTCCGGCGCGTTTCGTGCCGTCGCATGCCGCGGCATGCATCTCAAAGGAACGCGACTACGCCCCCCTGCCACATGGTGGGTTTGGCAACATGGTGCCGCTGCACCCCAGGCGGGGCGCCCTCGCGCAACCTGGCCCGCAGCTCGCGTGATCTAGGAACCCGCGACCTCTACAGGGTACACGCTCACCCGCTTCGCGTCCCTGCCGCACCGCTCGTACGACACGCGGCCGCTGACCCTGGCGTAGAGGGTGTCGTCCCCCCCCACTCCGACGTTCACGCCCGGGCGTATCCTGGTGCCCCGCTGCCGCACGAGGATGCTCCCCGCGGAGACGAACTCGCCCGCGTGCTCCTTCACGCCGAGCCTCTTTGACCTCGAATCGCGACCGTTTCTTGAGCTACCTACACCTTTCTTGTGAGCCATCCATCATACCTCCCCGCTATCAGAAGGGCTTGCGGGTGTATCCGAACCGGCCGCAGGAGTCTCCGGCTGGATGCTCTGCACACGCACTTCCGTAAAGGGCTGCCTGTGGCCGTAGCGCCTTCTGTAGTTCTTCTTCGCCTTGTACTTAAACACCAGTAACTTGCGGGACTTCCCTTCCGAGATCACCCTGGCGATAACCTTCGCGCCCGGAACATACGGGGTTCCAACCGTGACGACGCCCTCGTCATCTGCCACCATCAGTACCCGGTCGAACTCCACGGTCTTCCCCGGCTCCTGGCCCAGTTTCTCAACGCGGAAGACGTCGTCCTCTTTCACGCAGTACTGCTTTCCGCCTGTCTCGATCACCGCATACATCTTGACTTTCGCGTCTCCTCTCGCTTTGACTCGCCGGGGCCAGGCACGCGAGGGCCTTCATCCTGCGCGTTTTCATCGGGAGCCTGCCCCGAGCGGCATGGCGACACGCGCCCACAATGCGAAGTTTACCACAGCCTCTTCCGCCGTGTCAAACGCCGCCGTTGCCCGTTCCTGCCTGCAGGCTCGCCTCGTCAAGGCCGGGACCCGGACCGCCGCCTGCGATGTCTCGAGGCTTCGCCCGCGCGTACGTTCGAAACACCTTGGCTATTTCAACCTTGACCCTCTTGCCCACAAGATTTCCGCCGCCGTCGATATCCACGATGTATCCGTCGATACGCGTTATCCCGTTGCTGGGATTCGAGGCGTGTGGCTCCTGGACTTCGACCTCGAGAACGTCCCCCACACTTACAGGGAGCGCGCGCTTCTCGACCTCTTCCCGCGTTCCCGTGGCGACCACGTCCATGTCCTCGATGTGAAGCGCCGGGTTGCCCTTGACATAGATCACCTTGCCGGTTTCCTGCTCGATCCTGGAGAGGTTGCTCCCTCCCTGCCCTATGAGAAGCGCCGCGACGCTGGGGTGCATCGACACAAGCATCGCCTCCTCGGCCTGCCTGGCTGCCATGCGCCGTATCTCCTTCTCCGCCCGGAGGGCCAGGGTCTCTTCCGATAGCACCCGCCCGCGCCCGTCGCAGTACGGGCACGGTCGCGAAAGCACCTCCTCCAGGCCGGGACGGGTCTTCTTCCGCGTCATCTCGAGGAGGCCAAGGTGTGTGAAGCCCAGCACCGTGGCGCGCGTCTTGTCTTTCCGGAGTTCCTCCTCCAGCCTCTTTATGACCTGCTGTCGGGCTTCCTCGGAGTCCATGTCGATGAAGTCGATTATGATGATACCCCCGATGTTCCGCAGCCTCAGCTGATGCGCGATCTCGCTTGCAGCCTCAAGGTTTGTCTTGAGCACGGTATCCTGCAGGTTGGTGGTGCCGATGAACCTGCCCGTGTTGACGTCAATGCTTGTGAGGGCCTCGGTGTGGTCGAACACCAGGTACCCGCCGCACGAAAGCCACACCCTGCGCCGCAGCGCCTTCTCGATCTCCTCCTCGATGCCGTAATGGTCGAATATGGGCTCCTCTCCCGCGTAGTACTTGAGTTTCCCCTTCAGCTGCGGAGACATGATGTTCAAAAGGTCCCTGGCCTTCTCGAACTCGTGGGCGTCGTCCACAATGAACTGGTCCACGTCCTCCGAGAAGAGGTCCCTCATTATTCGGTAGATGAGATCGTAGTCGCGATGCAAGAGAGCGGGCGCCGGAGTGCGACGGGCCTTCATTTTGATACGCCGCCACAGCTTCACCAGGAACCCGATCTCCTGCGTTATTTCTTTCTCGTCCTTCCCTTCCGCAGCGGTGCGGACGATGACCCCGCAGCCCCGGGGCTTGGCCCTCATCGCGATTTTCTTCAGCCGCGCACGCTCCTCGTCGTTGGCGATGCGCCTGCTCACTCCGACGTAGTCCACTGTGGGCATGAGCACGACATTTCGCCCGGGAAGCGTGATCTGGGTTACCACTCTCGCCCCCTTTGTCCCGATGGGCTCCTTCGTGATCTGAACGATTATCTGTTGTCCTTCCTTCAGGATGTCCTTTATGGAGAGAGCCTTCACATCCTCCACGTCCAGATCATCGAACTGGCCCTCCCTCGCCTTCAGCGCGTCTTCCACATAGAGGAAGGCGTTGCGTTCGAGCCCCACGTCAACAAAGGCCGCCTGCATGCCCGGAAGCACGTTTTCCACGCGGCCTTTGTAAATGTTCCCGACATACCTCTGGTGGGCTTGTCGCTCGATCTGGATCTCCACTAGGTGTCCGTTCTCTATCACAGCGGCCCGGGTTTCTCCCGGCCGCACGTTCACCACTATTTCCTTGGACATTCATTTTCACTCCTCGAAATAACTCCCCTGTGGGGAAAGCCAGGCCGAGCCCATGTCCTAGCCCCGCCGGCCGGGTCGTCGGTTAGAGAAGAGGGCGGAATCTCCCGTCCCTCTCCACGTAAAACTCCTTTCGCACGATCCTCGCAGGACGCGCCCCCGGCCCGAGGCCCGCCCGACGCGCGATCTCTCGCGCCACGTCGTCGGGCCGCACATGCCCCCGCGGCCCGGCGGCGACCAACATGTGCACCGAGACGGCTCCATTCCCCCGTAGGAGCCGCAGATCATAAATCAGGGGCCTCAGGTTGAACTCCCTCGTACCCTTGGGCGTCGTGCGGGAAATAGGAATCGCGTCAGCCCGAAGAAGCCCCTCTATGGCGGCTTCGATGACATCCGGACGTCCCGCGATATTGTCGCGTGCGAAGTCCACCTGGTAAGACGCGGCCCGGATCATCGAACTTAGGGACGGCCCACCCCGAGGCAACACCACGCACGACACAAGACGCATCCCGGGCGGCAACACGCACCCGAGCCTTCTTGCCACCTCGTCGACGCTGGGGCTTTCGCGAAGGTCCACATCGACAAGCTCGCACTCGCTCTCCACCCCGACCGGCAGCGCCGGCGAAAAGGACATGCGCGGGTGCGGGTGGAAGCCCTCCGTCAGCGCCACGGGGAGGTCAGCCCGCCTCACCGCCCTTTCGACCGCGCGGATGAAATCGAGATGCGACATAAACCGTGCAGGCCCTGTCTTTGTCAGCCTGATCCTGCAAGTGGCCTGCGGCTTCCCTGGAGAGGAGGGCGCATTCCGCTCCACTACGACACCCCCTCAACAGGCCTTGCAAGGATGCGCGGCGCCACCTTAAGTTGCGGACAGACCCCGCACTTCACGCATTTTCCGAGCCGACAGTCGGGAGTTGGAACGCCCTCCGCTGCCCGCCTGGACTCAGCCACGAGGTAGTCTCTCGATACCCCGGCGCTGAGATGGTCCCAGGGCAGCACGTCATCGTAGCTCCAGTGTGTATTTGCGTAGAACTTCGGGTCCACGCGCGACCTGGCGAAGGCCTCCTGCCATTTGTCGAAACGAAGCTCCTCGTGCCATGCGTCAAACCTACATCCAAGAGTGGTCGCCTCCTCGAGCGCCGCCGCGAGGCGCCTGTCCCCCCTTGAGAACACTGCCTCAAGGAAGCTGCTCTTGACGTCATGCCATGCCAGCTTCAGCCCTCTCCCACGCAGGTGGTGTTTGAGGTAGTCCTGCTTCTCGAGGAGTTCCTCCATGGGTGCCTGGGGGTGCCACTGAAATGGTGTATGGGCTTTCGGCACAAAGGATGAGACGCTCACCGTGACCTGGGGTGACCGCGTCGTGCCGGCACGCCTCAGTTCTTCTCTGCCGCAAGCCAGGACCTCCCTCGCCAGGTTCACGATGCCGGCGAGGTCGTCCTCGGTCTCGGTGGGCAGCCCGATCATGAAATACAGCTTGACCGCCTGCCACCCGGCGGCGAAGGCCGCCCTGACCGCCTCCAGCAGATCGTTCCGGGTCACACCTTTATTGATAACATCCCTGAGCCTTTGCGTCCCCGCCTCCGGGGCAAAGGTTAGCCCGGTCTTCCTTCCTTTCTCCACCTCCTTTGCGAGATCAACGGAAAACGAGTCTACTCGAAGCGATGGAAGAGAAACCGCCACGCCCGACCCGGAATAGCGCTGGAGGAGATTCGAGACGAGTTCCCTGATGCGTGAGTAATCGGCGCTGGATAGCGACATCAGAGATATCTCCTCATAACCTGTGCTCGTCACAAGACGCCTTGCAAGCTCGCACAGGTCGTCGAGGTCCCTCTCCCTCACCGGCCGATAAACCATGCCTGCCTGGCAGAACCTGCAACCGTGAGTGCACCCACGGAAAACCTCGAGCATGATCCGGTCGTGGATGATCTCGGCAAACGGCACCACGAATTTATCGGGAAACGGCACGGTGCCAAGGTCCCTGACCGCTCTCTTCTGCACCGGGTAGGCCGCGGCCGGGCTTGTCGGGAAGATCCTGGCGATCTTGCCATCCTCGCGATACTCAACCTCATAGAGGGACGGCACGTACACGCCGGGAACGCGTGCCAGGGCCTCGAGCATCTCCCGCCTGGAAAGGCTCTCGCGCCTTGCCCGCTTGTATTCATCAACGATTTCGCCCACGGCCTCCTCTCCTTCGCCGAGAAGAATGGCGTCGAAGAACGGCGCCACCGGCTCCGGATTGTAGGCGCATGGCCCTCCCGCAATGACCAGGGGGTCGTCCGCTCCCCTTGCCTCGGAGCGGGCGGGGATCCCCGCGAGATCCAGCATCGCAAGGACGTTCGTGTACGACAGCTCGTACTGGAGGCTGAAGCCGAGGATGTCAAACTCGCGGGCAGGTAGGCGCGACTCGAGGGAGTACAGCGGGATGCCCTTATCCTTCATTGCGGCGTGCATGTCCACCCATGGCATGAAGGTACGCTCGCACGCGACGTCGTCGCGCTGGTTGAGTATGTAGTACAGGATCTTCAGGCCGAGATGGGACATCCCCACCTCGTAGGTATCGGGAAAAGCCAGGAGAACCCTGACATCCACCTCATCGGGGCGCTTATGCACGGCGTTCCACTCGCCGTTCACATAGCGAGCAGGCCTCTCCACCACTTCGAGGATCTCGTCGAGCAGCCGCGAATCTATCTGCATGCACCGTCCCACCGGGTATACACTATCACACCAGCCATAGTATTCACACATGCCGGCGCCCGAAACCACCCGGGACGTCGGCCATCCGACCACATTCTATCAGATTCCACCCGCCTGCGCTACGGGAACATCCAGGTGTTGGTTCTCACGGTGCCACGGTTCTCACGGGGGCGTCCGGGCCGTGCTGGGTCATGGCCCTCAGGACGTCCACCTCGGTTGCCAGCCCCCGGATCGCGAGTTCCCTGTCAAACACCACCACCACGTTGAGCTTCCCAGGGACGAACCGTCGCGCCACATCCCCAAGCAGCGCTGTCTCGTGAGCCGCAAGGAGATGCACGACCATGGTGCCTGCCGCAAGGAACTCGCGTTTCTTCCTGAGAGTGTCCCTCACCCTGGCCCAGGATACCATGCGGGCCTCCCGCGATGCCGCAAACACGAGGAACCCCCCAAGGACAGGGACCAGCACGTTGCACCGCCCAAGATACGCGAGGGCTCCTCCCGCTACGAGCACGCCCAGGCCGACCAGGCGCCCGACGGCGGCAGCCAACCCAGAGGCCTTTACCGGCCCCATGCGGGGGACCAGGGCGGCCCGGAGCAGGCGGCCTCCATCGAGGGGGATGCCGGGAAGAAGGTTGAACAGGCCAATGGCGATGTTCGTCTCAACCAGGAACCGGGCAAGGCCGCTCGCGACATAGCCGCTGCGTTCCAGAGCGGCGGCGAGGAACGCGAAGGCGAAGTTATGGATGGGGCCGGAGATGGCGATAACAGCCTCTCGAGCCGGGCTCACTACGAGGGGTTCGGAAAACGACGCGACACCGCCGAAGGGCAGCAGCTCGACACGCTCGGCGCGGATGCCAAAGCATCCCGCCACGGCGACGTGGGCAAGCTCGTGCAAGAGCACGATCCAGAACACAAGAAGGGTCTCGCGAAGCAGGCCAACCGAGGCATAGGCAAGGAGCAGGAGGAGGAAGAACGGGCTCACCCGGAACTCCATCCCGTAGATGCGGGCGATCCTCACAACCTGTCACGCCTGCCCCCTTCGAGGTAGGCGAAAGGGTCCGTGGGTTTCCCATCCACCGAAACCTCGAAATGGAGGTGCGGACCGGTGGAAAGGCCTGTGCTGCCCACCTCTGCGATCTTTTGCCCGGCGCGCACGGCGTCTCCCGGTTTGACAAGGACCGTCGAGCAGTGGGCATAGAGGGTGGTGACCCCACCGCCATGGTCCAGCTCCACGATCTTGCCGTAAGTCCCGCAGGGACCGGCGCGGAGGACCTTCCCCGCGGCCGCTGCCCGTATCGGGGTGCCGGCGCGCGCGGCGATGTCTATACCCTCGTGGAAGAGACGCCTCCTGTAGATCGGGTGAATCCTGTAACCGAACCCGTAGGTCACCTGCCCGCTTGCCGGGGCTATCAGCTTCGCGCCGTCACGGGTGGATGGCGCGGGCCTGAGGCTGGCTGGCGCCGTGCGTGTGGCAAGCTTCTGCTGGCCCCCGCCGGCTGAGCCGTCACCGGCGCCCTGGTGCGAAGGTGCGGCCCCGGCGCCGACCTCGCCCTCCCCCTCGGCCTGGGGGCCGATCCGGGTCCCGTGTGGAGGCAGGGCCCGGGCCTCGCCAGGCCCCCGGTTCGTCACCGGGTCCGCCACGTTCAGGGCGACACTCTTGTCTTCGGCGAGGGCGGAGTCTTTCACACCGCCGTCCTCAGGCAGGCGTACAAGGGACAGCGCAGCAGGCTCGGAGATATCAGGGGCCTCGGGAGCGTCGTCGGGACCTCCGCCTGCAAGCTCTCCGGAACGTGCTCCGCTTCGCTCGTCATCTCCCACCGTTTTCCGTGCGCCGACGGGCTTTTGCGACCACGGGTTCCAGGTAAGAAGGTCCAGGGCCGCATCCCGTACCGTCCTGCCGATCTCCGCAACGCTGGTGCTGCGAGTCAGAACCGCCTCCAGGTAGGGCCTTACTGCTGTCGCGACCGCCAGGTTGGTCCTGGTAACCGCCAGGACCACAGCGAAGATCAGAAGCGAAATTGCGGCGTCGCGGGCTAGCCTGGCCGGCATCGCGCTCCCCCTCTCATGGAAAAGCCCCATCCCGCCACGTTAAGAGTATATTGTGACCCGGCGCCCCCTATGCACAGGGACCAGCAGCCAGCACGGCACAGTCCTGGGGGAAGCCGGCCGCCACGTGAGAGTCCGGAAATGCTCCCGACATGTTGGCAAACTGGGAGGAACTAACGAACCTTCACTCGACAGCCAAAGGTGGGAAATGGCGGTGATCAGAATAGGATCTTCTGCCGCCTCATGTAGACGTCGAGGACAAACCCGATGGCGACGAGGTTGGCCATGAGCGAACTACCGCCGTAGCTCAGGAACGGCAGAGGGATGCCGGTAACGGGCATGAGGCTCATGGTCATGCCCACGTTGACCAGCACGTGAAAGAGCAACATCGCGGCAACGCCCGTTGCGACCAGCCGCCCGAAGGCGTCCTTCGCGCAGGCCGCAGCATGCAGGCAGCGCCACAGAACCAGGCCGTACAAAGTCAGCACAGCCACGGCTCCGATGAAACCGAGCTCCTCTCCGATGACCGAGAAAATGAAGTCGGTATGGTGGGCCGGAAGGAAGTTGAGTTGCGCCTGCGTGCCATGGAACAGACCCTTCCCAAAGAACCTGCCGGATCCGATGGCGATGGTGGACTGGATGACGTTATACCCTGTACCCGTAGGGTCGGCGTATGGGTTCAGGAAGGCCAAGAGCCGTGCCCGCTGGTAGTCCTTGAGGAGAAAGAAGAATACGACAGGCGACGCGAGTGCCCCGGCACCAACCACAGCAAGGAGATCCTTCCCCCGCGCCCCCGCCACGTAAAGCATGGCAAACGTTATCCCACAGAACACGAGGGCTGTTCCCAGGTCGTTCTGAAGCAGCACGAGCCCTGCAGGGACAGCCGCGTGCAGGAACGCAAGCGCAAGCCCGCGATGAGTGGTTATGTCGTGAGCCTCAGAAAGATGATGGGCCAGGGTCAGGATCAGTGCTACCTTCGCGAGCTCCGACGGCTGCAGCGCGACGGGGCCAAGCCTAAACCAGCTCTGCGCTCCTGAGATCCTGTGCCCCATTACAAGCACAAGCGCCAACATGCCCACATTGCCGACGTACAGCACCTGGTGGGCCCTCTCCGCGAGCCTGTAGTCCGTGGTGAGGATGACAGCGCAGGCCAGCGTCCCGAGGATGAAGGCAGCAACCTGCCTCTTGACGAAGTATAGCGGGTCCTGCGGAGACCCGGGACCGATACCGCCGCGCGTCGCGCTGAACACGATCACGAACCCAACGAGGCAGAGGGCTAGCACCGCGAAGACCAGCGAGTAGTCGAGGTTTCGTAGAAGACGCCTGTCAAGGAGCACCGACGTGCCCTCACCTTCTGTCCTTGCTGCGGCGGGCCGCTTCGCTCCCCCGTCTCATTCCGATCACAGGCACGCTCGCCACGAGCGCAAGCCTCCTGTCGGACGAATCGAACTTGAGCTTCACGCCTGCCTCGTCGATCTCAACGTACTTGGAGACAGCCCTCGCAAGGTCTACGCGGAGACCCTCGAACATCTGTGGGGAGACATCGACGCGGTCGCACGCCAGCGCGAGCTTGAGCCGCTCCTTCGCGAGGCTCTTGCTCCCTGGCCCGCCTGGCCTCGACTTGCCGCCCAGGATTCGTGACATGAAGTCGAACACGGCGCGTCCCCTCCCCCCAGAGTTACCTTCCCACACCAATAAACCGCTTGAGCCTGGACCAGAAGCCCCCGGCTTCCAGAGACATGAACGGGATATCCTCCCCATCGATCCTCGCGGCTATGCGCCTGAACGCCTCCCCGGCCCTGGAGGCCCCGTCGAGCACCACAGGCTCGCCTTTATTGGTGGAGGTGATCACGGACTCGTCATCGGGAACGACCCCCAGGAGGTCAATGGCAAGGATGTCTATCACGTCGTCGACGTTGAGCATGTCACCGCGCTTCACCATTTCCGGCCGGAGTCTGTTGATCACAAGCTTGGGCCCGCTCACACCCTGTGCCTCGAGGAGGCCGACGATCCGGTCGGCATCGCGCACCGCAGACACCTCCGGCGTAGTCACGATGACAGCCTCATCCGCGCCGGCGATGGCGTTCTTGAACCCTCTTTCTATGCCGGCAGGGCAGTCTATGACGACATAGTCGAATTCCTGAGCGAGGGTCCTGGTGAGCTGTTTCATCTGCTCCGGCTGCACGGCTTCCTTGTCTCTGGACTGGGCCGCAGGCATCAGGAATAGCGTCTGCAACCGCTTGTCCCTTATGAGGGCCTGCCGCAGCCGGCATTTGCCCTCGATCACGTGGACGATGTCATACACGATCCTGTTCTCCAGGCCGAGCACGATGTCGAGATTACGTAGTCCGATGTCAGCGTCGACCAGGGCCACCTTCTTACCCCGAGAGGCGAGGCCGCACCCGATGTTTGCGACCGCGGTGGTCTTGCCCACGCCTCCTTTGCCCGAGGTGACCACTATAACCCTTCCTTCCATGCAGGCTCCTCCTCCAGCTCGGCCTTTCTCGCAGAGTAGGCCTCGATCACTATCTGGTCGTCCTTGATTCGCGCCATCTCCGGGGTCCGCGGGGCCTTGCTCTCGCCGTCCGGAGGCCTTGCGATGGCATCAGCGATCCGGAGCTGGGTGGGCATGAACCTGAGCGCAACCACTATGGCACTCCTGTTGTCGGGCGTCCCGGCGTGGGCGACCCCACGCAAGGCACCCACAACCACGATATCCCCCCCAGCCACCACCTCAGCGCCGGGGTTCACGTCGCCGAGCACCACGACGTTCCCAGCGAAGGCGGCGCGCTGACCAGACCGGAGGGTCCTCCGGACGAGGAGGGTCTCGCTACGCGCGCAGGCTGAAATCTCCGCCTCACCTGCGCGACCATGACCGCAGGACCGCTCCTGTTCCTGCGGGTGCTGGTGAGGCGGCACCGACCTGGATGGCACTGGCGGCGCAGAGCGCGCCGCCGGCGGCTCCGCCACCGTTGCCAGGCCGATTCCGCCGGCGACCCGCGAGACCGACATGCCGAACGATTCGACTATACTCACCAGCTCACCCACATCCTCTTCGGAGAGAGCAAGCTCGCCGATATCCAGCACGGCGCGGGTCGCCCCAGCGAAGAAACCCGAAGTCTTCTCCAGTTTATCCGCCAGTTTCCCCTTGAGCCTTGTGAAGTCCTCGTCGTGGGGCAGGATGATGCACAGGCCCCGTTTCGTTCCCTTGAATATGACATCCTCTGTCTTCATGGGCAGCCGCGCACGCCTCCTCCAAAGCCCCATTCGGGTGGTACGGCTAAGTAAGGGTGCGTTAGTTCTCGCCCCTCTTCCAGTAGTTGCCGGGTTGCCGGTGTTGCACTCTCTCTTTGAGTCACCGGCAACCCCTCCCAAGAGTCGGGAGCATTTCTGCACCCTCACCTAGTGCTACAATACTTTCACCAGAGGAAAACGCAATTCCTGCCCGTCGCCACGGAAAACATGCGGCGGACGCAACCCGGCAGCACGTTCATCCGGAAGCCGCGTCACGGGGCCGGTAACCGCCCAACCTCAGGTGAAGGGATGCCTCCGGGCCCCTGGTGCGAGGCGGCCGAGCCGTCGGGCACCTCATCGGGCAACTCACCGGGCACCTCACCCGGGGCTTTCGCCTCCTGGTTTGTCCCAGGTGTTGGAATCGTGCCGCCCGTCTCATCGGCGGGACGCACGACCTGGTCCCGGGAGTCCCCGGCCGGTCCGGGAGCCGTGCCGGAGCCTGGCGCTTCAGGCTGTTTCTGGTCGAGCCCGAAATATGCCTCCATCACCTTTCTCGCGACAGGCGCTGCGGCCAGCGACCCGCTGGTCCCGTGTTCCACCAGGACCACGACGACTATCTCCGGGCCGTCCAGAGGCGCGAACCCCGCGAACCACCCGTGGCTGTCGCCCCTGGGGTTCTGCGCGGTGCCCGTCTTGCCTGCCGCCGGAACCGGGAACCCCTTGAAAGCCCCGGCGGCGGTGCCCTCCGAGACGACCTTTGCAAGTCCTTGCTTGAGGATGTCAAAAGACTCCCGGGATACATTGACGCTCCCGGCCACTTTCGGCGCGAATTCGCGGATGACCTTTCCGTCGGGCGTGAGCACGGCCCGGGCGACCATCGGCACGTGCATGATCCCGCCGGCGGCGATGGTCGCGTACGCGTTCGCGACTTGGAGCGGTGTGACGAGGAGGGCCCCCTGTCCGATGGCAACATCGAGCGTTTCCGTTGGGTACCATATCTGATCGTAACCCTTGAAGTTCAGCCGTTTCCAGGCGCGGTCAGGCACAAGGCCTGATGCGTCACCTGGAAAGAGCTGAATCCCGGTGGGTCGCCCGAAGCCGAACATCCTGGCGTACATCGCCAGATCGTCGATGCCGACTCGCCGCCCCAGTTCGTAGAACACGATGTTGCACGAGTTTGCGATCCCTGCGACCAGGTCCTGCTTGCCATGGCCCCTACCGCGCTCGACGGTCCAGCACATCTTCCCCGACTGGGGGTCGCGGCCGGTGCATACGAACCTGTCGTCCATCGTGACCTTGTGACGTTCGAGCGCCGCAAGCGCGGTTACGACCTTGAACGCCGACCCTGGAGGATAGGTGTGGCTGGTCACCCGGTTCGGTTGCGGGCTCGGCGTTGATGAAAGAAAGTTGAGCTCTTCGGCGGATACCTCGCCGACAAACATGTTGGGGTCGTACGAAGGCTTGCTGGTCATGGCAAGTATCTCGCCGGTTCTCGGGTCCATGGCGATGACCGCCCCGGCCTTTGCACCCCTGGTCTTCGGCGATTTGGAAAGCTCCTGCAACTGCTCCGAGAGGGCGCGCTCGGCTGCGGCCTGGACCTTCTGGTCGATGGTGAGCACCACGTCGTTTCCGGGGATGGGCGCAAGGCTTCCCAGCACCTTGATGGGCTGAGAGAGGCTGTTGACTTCCACCTGCTCCCCGCCATCGACACCGCGGAGGTATTCCTCGAAGGTCCTCTCGACCCCCACCTTGCCTATGAGGTCGCCAGATCGGTAGCCCTTGTCTCTATACAACTTCAGCTCGGATGAATCGATCTCTCTTATGAAACCGATGAGATGGCTTGCGAAGTCACCATAGACGTAGCTACGCACCGGGATCTCTTCGATGACCACCCCTGGAAGGTCGGTGCGCTGCTCGCCTATTGCCGTCACCACGGCGGGGTCCACGTCTGTTTTGAGCCTCACAGGCTCGAAAGGCCGCCTCGGGGCGGCGAGCTTTTCTCTGATGTTCGCCGGGGATATGCCGAGGATGGAAGCAAGGCGCGCGACCGTTGCCTCCATGTCAGGCACGTCTTGAGGCACAATGGACACGGAAAACGCCATGCGGCTGGTTGCGAGGGGCACGCCATGGCGGTCGAGTATCTTTCCTCTCGGTGCCGGGACCGGGATCACGCGCACCCTGTTGCCCCGCGACAACGCCTCGTACACGTCGCCCCGCATGATCTGGAGGTGCCAGAGACGCGAAGCAAGAACCACGAGCACCGCGAGGACCACGAAACTAAGGTGTTTCAGCCTGTTCTGCGCTGGGGATTCGGGCATGATCTCCCCCCTGGTCGCTTCCCGCCGTTCTTGCGCAAGCCTCCGCGCCTAAGTGAGAGTGCAGAAATGCTCCCGACTCTTGGGAGGGGTTGCCGGTGTTGCACTCTCTCCTTGGGTCACTGGCAACCCGGCGACTACTGGAAGACGGACAAGAATTAACGCACCCTAACTTAGAGGGCCTGGCGGCGCTCGGACGCCCGCCTCACGTACAGGTCTAGCCGGGTGACCCCCTTGAGAAGGATCGGTGCAAGCACCGCCGAGTACAGCGCCTGCACCAGGACCACCCGAAAGGTCGCCAAGGAAAGTGGCAGAGGTACCCCGAAGGACGACAACAGGAAGCTGTGCAGCCCTCCTCCGACGACCCCACCGAGGAAGACCAGGGCAATCGGCACGATGACGCGGTCCTGGAACACTCTCGCGTATGAGAGGCCCGCCCCGATGCCCACGACCGTGCGGGTGAGCATGAAAAGCCCCAGGAACTGCCCCGAACACGCATCTTCGATGAAGCCCGTGAAAAGGCCGACGAGTGCCGCGTCTTTCCACCCGGAAAGCATTCCCACAAGCACCACCAGGACTAACACCAGATCCGGCTTCACACCCCGGATCGCCACGAACGGGGCCACGGTTGTCTCGAGCACAACAAGGAGCGTGCCAGCGCAGAGCAAGAGAAGATGCTTCACTGCTGTGCCGCCTCCTCCGGCGACTGTCCCGGAGTCTGAGCACGAGCCTCCGCCGGGACCCCCGCGGGCTCGGGACTGCGAGTAATAACCAGAACTTCTTCAAGCCGGGCGAAGTCGACAGCTGGCTTGAGGTACGCCGCTCTCCCGACGCCATACTTTCCCGGCATTACCTCCACGATCTCCCCGATGACCAGGCCCTTCGGATAGACGCCACCCAGCCCCGATGAGAGCACCCTGTCTCCCACCTGCACGTCGCACTCCGGGGTGAGGGACTTCACAAGGCAAAGGCCCGGTCTCGCGGGATCCCCCTCCAGTAGGACGAGGGTCCTTGTGCGCTGCACCATGCCTCCCACCGCGCTCCTGGGATCGAGGATGAGCAGCACGGTCGCGGTGCGCGGGGTCGTTGACAGCACCCTGCCCACGAGTCCCTCCATGGTCGCGCAAGCCATGTTCTTCCTGACGCCATGGCGCGTCCCTTTGTTGATGGTAACCGTCCCGAGCCAGTTGCCCGGATCCCTGCCCACGATCTGCGCGGCGCACGTCGGGTAGTCGAGGGTGGCCTGGAAATCCAGCAGCTTCCGCAGGCGTGTGTTCTCGAGCCTGTACTCTTCAAGTCGGGCGTTCTCCGCCATCAAGCGCGATATCTCAAGGTACAGTCGGTCATTCTCGCGAACAAGGTGCCGCAGGTTCGCGACGGTGTGCACAGCCCCGCTTATCTCGCTTGCCACGCGGAAAAAGACCCTTTCCAAAGGCGCGAGCACCTCACGCACGGCGCTCTCCGGCGGCGATAACGACTCCCTTTCGCCGGAGGTCACGAAAAGGAGCGCCACAAGCAGCAGCAATATTGCAACCATTGCAACTCCGTAGCGCTTGCCGTTGGGCTCCTGCTGCACAGGCGCGTCACCCCTGCCAGCCATAGTCAGCTTCTCTGTCCGATCCGCGATGAGCTCGTAAGCATCCGCCGGTAGCGATCCATTTCCTCGAGGGCCTTGCCCGCGCCCCTCACGACGCACGTGAGAGGCTCGTCGGCGCGGTGCACCGGCATACCCGTGGAATCCGCAAGCACCTGTTCGATGCCCTCTAGAAGAGAGCCACCGCCTGAAGCAACGATCCCCTTGTCGATGATGTCCGCGGAAAGCTCGGGCGGCGTTCTCTCTAAAGTCATCTTCACAGCCTCGACGATGGCCCCGATGGGCTCCCGGAGCGCCTCCTCGACCTCGCCTGCGGAGATACGCACGGTCTTCGGCAGGCCAGATACCATATCCCTGCCCTTTACCTCCATGGTAGCCTCTGGGTGCCGGGGGCATGCCGACCCGATCTGCTTCTTGATCTCTTCGGCTGTCCTGGTCCCGATTACAAGATTGTAGACCTTCTTGACATGTTGCACTATGGCCTCGTCCATCTCATCCCCTGCGATGCGAATGGACCTTGAGGCCACGATTCCCCCAAGGGATATCACGGCTATCTCCGTGGTGCCTCCGCCGATATCCACCACCATGTTGCCCGAAGGCTCAAAGACGGGAAGACCGGCGCCGATGGCAGCCGCGAGAGGCTCCTCGATGAGGTGCGCCTCACGAGCCCCTGCCTGGAGCGCCGCATCGATCACGGCCCGCCTCTCTACTTCGGTCACACCTGACGGCACTCCTATGATAACTCTCGGCCGAACGACTGCACGCCCCCTGTGCGCCCGGACGATGAAATGGCGGAGCATCATCTCGGTCACGTCGAAGTCAGCTATGACGCCGTCTTTGAGCGGGCGCACGACCACTATGTTCCCAGGGGTTCTGCCCACCATGCGGTTGGCGGCGGACCCAACCTCGAGAATGGCGCCTGTGTCTTTGCGGATCGCCACCACGGACGGCTCCTGGATGACGACCCCTTTGCCCTTCACGTAAACCAGGGAGTTGGCGGTCCCAAGATCAATGGCGAGATCCTTGGAAAAGAAGGCGAGGATAGGGTCAAGAATCACAGCTCGTATTCTCCCTTCCGGCAGCACAGGCAGCTGGGCCCGGCCAGGGCTCGTGCCAGGACAATGCCCCCGAGCAAGTCGCGGTGGCGGGTGTCATGAGGCCGAGTTCCTTAAGGCTTGAGTACCTGTTGTCTCCCACAATTATGTGGTCAAGCACTTCTATCCCGAGAATGAGACCGGAGCTTGCCAGCCTGCGCGTTATTGCAATGTCGTCGCCGCTCGGCGTCGGATCGCCGCTCGGGTGATTGTGCACCAGTATGACGCAGGCGGAGTTTCTCTTGAGGCACTCCTTGAACACCTCCCTCGGGTGAACGAGCGAGCTGTCGAGGCACCCCACGGACACCGTCACAACGTCTATGATCCGGTGCTTCGCATTGAGCAGCACCACCCTGAAATGCTCCCTGTCAAGGTAGCGCATCTCGCCCATGAGAAGGCTCGCCACATCGCGCGGCCCGCTCACCTGGACGAGCTCTTCCGGCTCGAGAGTCACGGCTCTCCTGCCCAGCTCCATGGCGGCCTTGAGCTGCACCGCCTTGGCCGGCCCGATCCCCTTGTGGCTGGCCAGGTCGCGGGTGGAAGCCGCCGCTATCCCACGCAGGCCGCCGAAAGCGCGCAAGACCGCGCCCGCAAGCGAGAGGGCTGTCTGGCCGCGGACGCCCGTGCCGAGGATGATAGACACGAGTTCCGCGGAAGAGAGCGCCTCGGGGCCCGCCCGGAGAAGGCGTTCCCTGGGTCGCTCTTGTGCCGGCATTTCCTTCATCGTGAAGGAGGATCGTCGCTGCCCTGGGTGCTCCCGCATACCCCATACCCCCCGAAGGCTTCGCGCATGAGGTCCACGCCGACGGCGCGGGCGAGATCCACGAGCCGGGCGATGGGAAGGCCTACCACATTAAAGTAGCACCCGGAGATCCTCTCCACAAAGAGCGCGCCTCGACCCTGTATGGCATACGAACCCGCCTTGCCAAGCGGTTCGCCCGTCCCCACGTACCCGTCAATAGCGCTCGCAGAGAGGCTCGCCATGCGCACCAGGGTGACCTCGTGGCAGGCGGCTTCGCGTCCGGAACGCGCATCCACCACCGCAAGTCCGCTTGCCACCTGGTGCCATCGCCCGGACATTCGGCGAAGCATGTTACGAGCATCATCAGCGTCCGCCGGCTTGCCGAGCACCTCACCGTCAAGCACGATGACAGTATCGGCCGCAATGACCACCGCGTCGCGCTCGCTACGCGCCACGTGGCGTGCCTTGGCCAGAGCAACGGCCGCGACGCTTTCCCCGGGGTCGTTGCCATTGACCATGTCTTCAGCTATCCCGCTTGGCACAACATCGAAGCGAAGCCCGATCTGCCGCAAGAGTTCAGCCCGCGCAGGCGACGCGGACGCAAGAACGAACCTCAATGTGGCATCCCCACCCCTGGCTGATAAAGTGCCAGTTCAAAGATCGCTCGGGCGACATCAATGCGCCGGGAACCCGGGCGAGAACACAAGTCGCCCATCGGCACCGACCACCATCGCCGAGACGCCGTTGAGCCCTTCCAGGATCTTCGGCCCTTCCAACGGGCCGAGAACAAATACTGCAGTGGAAAGCATGTCGGCATCAACAGAGTTTGGTGCGATGATCGTGACGCTCTCCGCACGATCCGCGGGCCTGCCCGTCTTGGGATCAAAGATGTGGTGGTAACGCCGCTCGCCTTCGACAAAGAACCTCTCGTAATCGCCGGACGTCACGACCGCTCCGTCGCTTATCTCAACCACCGGGCCTATGGTGTCGGTTGGGCTTGAGCCCCTCGGGTCTCTTATCCCGATATGCCACGGTTTCCCGTCAGGACGGGAGCCCACCGCGACGATATTGCCACCTGCATCAATGAGGGCGTGCTTGACTCCGTGCTCCCGCAGCACCGCAGCCGCCCGGTCTGCCGCGTAGCCCTTGGCGATGCCGCCGAGATCGATGGACATACCCGGAGTGGCGAGCCTGACCGTTTTCTGGGCGGGGTCAAGCTCCACCGCACGGAAGTTCACGAGGGCTACGGCCTTCGCAAGGACGTCAGGGTCCGGCACGTGGGGATTCTCAGTGCCAAAACCCCATGCGTCGATCACCGGCCCGATCGTGACGTCGAAGGCTCCGCCGGAAAGGTCCGAGCATTCTCGGGCTTTTTCGAGGAGCATGAAGGTCTCATCGCTCACCTGGACGGGGTCCAGGCCAGCCGCCTGGTTCACCCGGGAAACATCACTTGTTGGAACAAACCTGCTCGTGAGACTCTCAATGCGGCGCATCTCGTTGAACGCCGCGGAAACGGCGTCTTTAGCCCCGTGGCCGAACGCCCGTATACTGACATATGTGTCCATCAGGAACTGGCTTTCCACATACTCCTCAGGTTCAGCGGCGCCGGTGCCCGCAACCCTGCCGCCACCTTCGCCGTGCACAGTAGTGGCCCTCTGCGGCCATGGGAGGACGCCGAACCTCACAAGCGCATAACCAGCAACAGTAAGAGCACCCAGGAGAAGAATGAGAAAAAGGACCAGCAATCGCTGCCTTCTCCCTCTTCGCCTGCGCCCGTACTCCCACTTCAACTGAATCGCACCCCCCGACGGATTTCCCGGACACAGTGTATCACTTCTCCTAAACCCTGACAAGCAGCCATTTGGGCTAGCACATCGGCAACGGGGGCAGGCCCCGGCCGCTCGCCGTGTGTCCGCACAGGGTCTGTCATATGTTCCCGGGATGTGGCAATCATAAGGATGAGATGCCTCTAAGGACGCAAGGGAAGGAGAGCGCACAGTTTGGGAAGGAAGAAAAACAACGACCGTTTGAGAACGTTGCGACAGCTTGATCGACTGAAGTGGGAGACTGCGGAGCATCTCGGCCTGGCCGACGACATGAAAGACCCCGACGCACCCAGCGTCAGGGAGGCCGGAAAGGTCGGCGGCCAGATGGTGAAGAGACTGGTGAAGAAAGGCGAGGAGGCCATCGCGCGCGAAAGCATCAGGAAGATGGAGAAAAACCTCTAAGTGTGGGTTCAAAGGTCTCTACCACTTTTCCAGGGGTTGCCGGTGTTGCGCTCGGGGGACGGCGCCCTTGCGGGGCGCCTCGTTAGATTTGGCGTCGAGGCCTGCCAAATCTTCAACGCCCCCTCGCGCAAGCACCGGCAGCCTGAAACCCTTTGGGAGACTGGTGATGTCTTCTAAATCCGCACTTACGCTATCCTGGAGACAAACGACGCGATAGCGGAAAAGAGCGTTCCCTGGTCCTGGTCGAGGGTGACCAGGTGGCCAGAGTTCGCCAGCATAAGGAGGTTCTTTGTCCGCGATCCAAGATGCTCCACTATGAACCGGGCGCTTTCAGGATCGACGGTCTGGTCGCCTGCGCCCTGGACCACGAGGGCCGGAGCCGAGATCGCCCCAAGTTCGCGGCGGACGATGCGGATAAGACGCAGGAGGTGCGGCACGCACGCAACCGGCGTGCGGTCGTAGCTCCACAGATCGGCCGCAAACGGTGGCGCGGGCGACCCTTTCGGGATGAACCGAACAACGTGCCGGAGGATGGGTGCGAGAAGCGCAGTGCGCTTTTTGAGGCGGATGGGCGCGCACATGGCCACGACACCAGCCACGGGCTTCGTTGCAGCAAGATGCAGGGCGAGCAGCCCGCCCATGGACAGACCGATCGTATAGATGCGTTCCGCACGTCCGGCAAGAAACTCGTACCCTGCCTCCGCGCTTCGCACCCAGTCTCGCCATCCTGTCTTCTCCATGTCCTCCGGCGTCGTTCCGTGGCCAGCGAGGAGAGGAGCGTGGACGGTGAAGCCTCGGCTCTGAAGGTACTCCGCGACTGGAGCCATCTCCGCAGGTGACCCGGTGAAGCCGTGTATGAGAAGACACGCGGTGGGCCCGCCCGCAAGGAAATACGGGTCGGGCCTTCCTCTCTCAACGCGGTCCTTCATGCTCACTTAGCTTGCCGCGAGGGCGTCGGCGCTTGCCTTCGCACCCTTCATCACGATGCACTTCGTCGGGCACTTCTCCACGCATTTGCCGCAGGCGTCGCACTTCGCCGGGTCAATGACGGCAAGGTTGTTCTCTACGGTGACAGCCCCGGTCGGGCACACCTTCACGCACAGTCCGCACCCGATGCATCCGACCTTGCACGTCTTGCGGACCTCCGCGCCTCGCGCGTACGACCTGCAAAGGACCGTCACGGACTGAGCTGCCGGGACCAGCTGGATGATGCCCCTCGGGCAGGCCGCAACGCACCTTCCGCAGGACGTACACTCCTCCTCGTCCACCACGGGAAGCCCATCAGGCCCCATGTGCAGCGCATCGAAGGAGCACGCCGCCACGCACGACCCCAGGCCGAGGCAGCCGTACACGCACGCTTTCGCACCGCCGTCCACAAGCTGCGCTGCCTTGCAGTCGGAAAGGCCGTCGTACACGAACCTCGACCCACAGTTATCAGAGCTGCCTTGACACAGCACCCTGGCCACTTTTCTCTCTTTCGCCGCTCCGACCTCCACGCCCATGATGGCCGCAACCTTCGCGGCCACAGCGGGACCACCCACGGGGCACCCGTCAACAGGGGCCTTCTCGGCGACGATTGCAGCTGCAAGACCGCTGCACCCGGGGAAGCCGCACCCGCCGCAGTTGGCACCGGGAAGAACCTCCACAATCCTGTCCTGCCTGGGGTCCTGCTCGATCGCGAACTTCTTCGCGGCGAGAGCAAGCGCAAGCCCAAATACCGCCCCCATCAGTCCGAGGCTAAGGACCGCTTTAAGGTAAATCATCCCTTGCTCACCCCTCGCGAAATCCTACATGACGCCGAAAAGCTCTTTCAGCCTGAACCCGACGAACCCCAGGAACGCGATGGACATAAGGCCCGCCGTTATGAGGGCCATGGGAAAGCCTTTCAGCGACTCGGGTATCGGTGCAAGGTCCATGCGCTCCCTTATCGCCGCGAACAGGACTATCGCCAGCGTGAACCCGGATGCGCCGGCGATACCGTTCACCGCCGCCTCGAGCAGGTTGTACTTCTCGGTTATGTTCAGAATCGCCACTCCCAGCACCGCGCAGTTGGTGGTGATGAGCGGCAGGTAGATCCCGAGGGCCTTGTACAGCACCGGGCTTACCTTCTGGATCACCATTTCTACAAGCTGTACGAGCGCGGCGATCACGAGGATGAAGGCGATGGTCCGGAGATAGCCGAGGCCCAGCGGCATCAGGATATAGTGCTCGACCATCCAGGTCACTACAGATGCCACGCCCATCACGAACACAACCGCCATGCCCATGCCGGTCGCGGTTTCGACCTGCTTTGATACGCCTATGAACGGACATATTCCGAGGAACCTCGACAGGATGAAGTTGTTGAGCAGCACCCCGCCGAAGAATATCACCAGTATCTCGCCCACGCAGTATCCCTCCCGTCACGATCCTGTGCCCGGCCTTATGTCTGCGCCGCCTTCTTCTTCCGCCGGGTCAGGGAGTTGAGAAGGCCGATCAAAAGCCCTAGCGTGATGAAGCCCCCAGGAGGGAGAATCACCATGACCGCCGCAAGGCTGCGGTCGAATATCCTGAACCCGGGAAACCCGAAGTCCGGCACCGCAAGGAGGGTGCCGGTCCCGAGGAGCTCCCTGATGGCGCTCAGCCCCGTGAGGGCCAGGGTGAACCCGAGGCCCATGCCGATCCCATCAGCAAGCGAGTACAGCACCCCGTTCTTGGACGCGAACGCCTCGGCCCTCGCCAGGATGATGCAGTTCACGACGATGAGCGGGATGAATATCCCGAGGACCTCGTGCAGTTTCGGCACGAACGCGGCCATGATGAGATCCACCATGGTGACGAACGACGCTATCACCACGATGTAACAGGGGATACGTATCCTCGACGGAATGACGTTTCGCAGCATCGACACGATCACGTTCGACCCAACGAGCACGAAGGTAGCTGCGATCCCCATGCCTATCCCATTGGAGATGGCAAGGCTAGTTGCCATGGTTGGGCACATCCCAAGGAGGATCCTGAAAGTAGGGTTCTCCCTGACAAGGCCCTTTGTAAGCTCCGACCTAAAGCTCATTCACCAGACCCCCTCTCGCGTAACGAGCTCGAACAGCCGAAGCGCCTGGTCAACCGCGCTCGCGACCGCCCTGGATGAGATCGTCGCCCCGGTGATGGCCTCCACCTGACCGCCGTCTTTAGTAACCTTTACTGGAATCCCTGCCCGCAGGCCGACAAAGCGCATCTGGAAGTCGCGGCTCGTGATGTTCGCGCCCAGCCCCGGGGTCTCAGTGTGTTTCACCACCGTAAGCCCTGTCACGACGCCATCGCGTGAGACGCCGACCACGGCGTCGATAGGCCCGCCGTAACCGGACGGAGTGCAGGCGAATGCCGTTCCCACCATCTCCCCGTTGTCGTATCCCACATACACCCTGTTGATCAGCGGGAACTCCGGCCTCCCCCCGTCAGACACTGCAGCCTTTAGCGCCAGCACTCTATCTGTCTCGTCCCTGAACTCCTCTGCACCCGGCACCACGCTTTCCAGCGCTTGCTCCAGCTTCATGGCGGCCTGTGCCGCGATGCGCTCCTCAGTGATGTCGTTCACGAACGCGAGCGCCCCCGCGGCCACCGCGCATATCGCGAAGAGGATGAAACCCAACCTCAACACGTCACGCAACCTTCTTCACCTCCCCGAACTTGCGCGGCACCGTAAGCCTGTCTATGAGAGCGGCGGCGGCGTTCATGATCAGGATCGCATAGCACACGCCCTCGGGGTAACCGCCGTATAGCCTGATGAACACCGTCAGCACACCACACCCGACTCCGAAGACGATCTGCCCTTTCGGAGTGACCGGGCTCGTAACATAATCCGTGGCCATGAAGAACGCGCCCAACAAGAGACCCCCCGCAAGCACGTGAAAGACCGGGTCCTGACCGAAGAGCGCCGTAAGCACCGCAACCGTTCCGATGAAGCTTACCGGAATGCGCCAGCTAATATGACCACGCCAGAGCAGGTACGCCGCACCAACCAGGATGGCAAGGGCCGAGGTCTCCCCTATGGATCCTGCTACGTTGCCGAGGAAGAGGTTTAGGTACGGCGTCTTTATCCCATTGAGCTTCCAGAGGGCGAGCGGGGTTGCAGAGCTTACCGCATCGAAATCCGGTATCCACGGCGCCTGGAAAATGGGCCACCTCCACCTCGTCATGAACACCGGCCACGAGGCCAGCAGCACGGCCCGCCCGATGAGCGCAGGGTTGAAGATGTTCTGCCCGAGCCCACCGAAGATGAACTTCGCTATTGCCATGGCGAACGCAGCGCCGATAGCGCCCATCCAGAGCGGCAGGTCCGGCGGTAGCACGAGAGCCAGCAGGAACCCTGCCACAGCCGCGCTGTAATCCTCAATAGTTACGGGCTTCTTCATGAGCTTTTCAAGACCTGCCTCAGTGCCGACGGCCGCCGCCACGCACACGACCATCATGGCGAGCGCCCGGAGCCCGAAGAACCATACCCCGGCCAGGGCAGCGGGCATGAGGGCGAGGATGACATCACTCATGATGACCGGCGTCGATACGGCCGCCCGCTGATGCGGCGACGAAGATACTATGAGTCCGGTTCCATCCATCGATCGATCCCCCCAGAAGAGAACGCACTTCCTGAGCACCGAAAGAATCCACAGACCCCCACCACTTCTCCGGGGGCTGCCGGTGTTGCACTCCGTGGACGGCGTCCCAACCAGGGCGCCGCAACAAGACCTGCGTACCGGCAACCCGACAAGCAAAGCCAATCGGGGCAGTGGCGCGAACCTTGAACAAGCGACCTGGCTCTACTTCGCCTGAGCCCTGCGCCTCCTGGCCATGATCTCGGACTTGGCAAGCCTGATCGCCTGCACAAGGCGCCTGCGCGACGGGCATATGAAGCTACAGCAGCCACACTCGATGCAGTCGAGGGCGTTCATGCGCTCAGCGTCGTCGAACCTGCCCGCTTCTGCATAGCTTGCAATCCAGAGGGGCATGAGCCTCATGGAGCAAGCCTCGACGCACTTGCCGCACCTCACGCACGGCATCGCATCGCAAGGCGCGGCCTCATCCTTGCTGAGAAGCAGCACCCCGGACGTGCCCTTTGTTACGGGGATGTCGGTGGTAAACTGCGCAACCCCCATCATCGGGCCGCCGATTATGACCTTCGCGGGCGGGGCCGAATACCCGCCGCACGCCTCGATGAGGTCGCTCACCAGCATGCCGACTTTCACGACCACGTTCTGCGGCTCTGCGATACACGACCCAGCCACCGTGACGACACGCTCAACAAGCGGCATTCCGGAGAAGACGGCGTCCCTCACCGCCGCTGCCGTGCCGACGTTGTTCACGACTACTCCCACATCTACGGGCAGCCCGCCCGACGGGACCTCACGCCCGAGGATGGCCCAGATAAGCTGTTTTTCGGCGCCTTGCGGGTACTTGACCTTGAGAGGCACGACCGAGATTCGGTCGTCGCCTTTCACAGCCTTCGATATCGCCTCGATGGCGTCCGGCTTGTTCTCCTCTATTCCGATGTAGGCCCTGTTCACACCAGTCGCCTTAAGGAGAAGCCTTGCCCCATCCACGATGTCGCCGGGCCGCTCTACCATCAGCCTGTGGTCAGCCGAAAGGTAAGGCTCGCACTCGGCGCCGTTGAGGATCACAGTGTCGAAGCTTTTGCCCGGCGGAGGCGTCAGCTTAAAGTACGTCGGGAACGCCGCGCCGCCCAAGCCCACGATCCCCGCCTCCCGGATTACCGCTTTGATCTCGTCGGCGCTGAGGTGGTCCACGTCGGTGCGTGGCTCCACGTGCTCGTCAAGAGTCTCCTTGCCGTCGGACTCGATGATCACAGAGAGGACGTCCCTTCCGCCCGACTGCGGATGTAAAGAGATACCAACAACTTTCCCTGATACGCTTGCGTGGACCGGAGCGGTCAGCCGTGCGGAGCTATCGCCGATCTTCTGTCCGACCTTGACCTCATCCCCCACCTTGACGAGGGGTTCGCACGGCGCACCGGTGTGCTGGTGGAGCGGGATCACGACCCTGGCCGGAGGTGGGAGCCTCCTTATTGGCTTCGAGGCAGTGTCCTCCTTGTGATAATGAGCATGTACTCCTCCCCTGAAGGTTTTTGCTACCATGGTCGCCAAGCACTCCTCCTTACGCCCGCCATCCGGGGAGCAACCCGGGGCCGCGCACAAAGTTAAGCAGGCGCCTCTTCGCGCCTGACCCATGTCGCAAAGGACAAAACCACAGCTTGTTGAGGCGTGGTTCGGGACGCTCTCCAGGGCCGAGATGTACAATTCTCGACCCTTCCGGGTTCTCCTGCAACGCTTTCGGCCGATTTCGCTACGAAACCCGCCCCACCCGCGCTTCGTGCGTGTAGATGTTCATCCGCCCGCCCTTTGCGAACCCAACGAGGGTCAGTCCAAGCTGGTCCGCAAAGGCGATGGCTTCGTCCGTAGGACCCGCCCTCGATGCGATAAGGGGCAATCCCGCCAAAGCGGCCTTTCGCACTGCCTCCCGGGATACCCGGCAACTTGTGGCAAGGCCTGCGCGGGCGAGATCGATCCCCTTGAGAAACGCGCCGCCGATGGCTTTATCGATGGCGTTGTGCCTCCCGATGTCCTCAAAGAAGACCGCGGGCTCACACCCTCGCGCCGGGTCGATAACGGCGGCGAAGTGGGCACCCCCGGTGCGACGGAAGACCTCCCCCCTAGCGAGAAGGCCGTCCATGGCTGCAAGAAGATCATCCGCCCGGAAGGCCAGCCCTTCCGGGGAAGGCCCCATCTCGTGCTGCCATCCGCACGCCGCGTCGCGCGTGCTGGGGTTCCGCACCGCCTGAGCCGCCAACCGCACGTCTATGATGATATCACAACCGTCCACAACCTGCACGCCCAGGAGTTCGTCCCTGGTCTGGAGAAATCCGGAGGTTACGAGATACCCCACACCAAGTGCCTCCAGGTCTGCGGGGCTGCACGAGAACATCGCCGCCCGCTCTCCGTTGACGTCGAGGCGCACGAGCGCTTCCGTGGGCACCTCGTCAGCGACCTCTCTCGGCACCCCTCGCTCATACCTGACCACGCGACAGGTGCACGTTACACCAGGCGTCTCGGCCATCCGCGAAATCCTCCATGAGCAGCGTCGCCCGCGCCAGATCCACGGGCGTATTGACGTTGAAGAACGATAGCCCTTCACTGTCGAGCGTGCGCCAGGCGTCCTCGTCGACGTATTCGACCCGCACTTCGTCGAACAGCCTCGCAACTCTGCAGGGCCCCTGCGCCAGCAGCCGCTCGATCGCCCGAGCGCACGATCTCGAGTAGGCGGCCGCAAGCGGCTCCACGAACCCCGTGCTAGCCATGCGAGGCACGACCGCGTCGGCCCTGGCAAGCCCGCCCGCCAGGTGCGCGAGGAGCGCAGTCGAAAGGAAGGGCATATCGCACCCCACCACGACACACCGGTCTGTCGGAGACGCCGTAAGCCCCGCGTGGATGCCGGCGAGCGGTCCTCCGCACGGTAAGAGGTCGGTGACGACCTCCACCGCGCCCAGACACTTCAGAAACTCCAGGGAGTCCCTGCCATCCTGTCCTGAGGTCACGATGAGGACCTTCGCGGCCAGGGGCCTCACCCGCCCAAGCACATGTTCCACGAGCGGCCGCCCGCCCAGGGGGATAAGGGCCTTGTCCCGCCCAATCCTCGATCCTTTCCCGCCGGCCAGGATGACCGCCGTGACGTCACCTGTATTTCTCAAGGATCCCCCGCACCTTTCGGGGCGTCAGCCTGCCATACGTGTCGTCGTTGACCATCATCGTGGGCGCTAGGCCGCAAGCGCCGAGGCATGCCACGGGTTCGAGCGAAAAACGCAGATCCTCCGTGGACTCGCCCGGGCCTATCCCGAGGGTCTCCTGAACTTCTTTGAGGATCTCGAGCCCGCCCCTTACGTGGCACGCCGTCCCCTGACAGACCCGGATGATATTGCGGCCGCGCGGCCTCAAGCGGAACTGCGCGTAGAACGTCGCCACGCCGTATATGCGGGCCAGGGGCACCTTGACGAGTTTCGCCGCACGCTCCAGGGCAGGCCTCGGAAGATACCCGTACGCATCCTGAAGCTTCTGAAGCATAGGTATCAGGATGCCTTCGCGCGATTCGAACCCCTCGAATATCTCATCCACCTTAGAAAGGTCGATGCCGTTCGTTGTGATGTGCCCCGCCGTGGCACACCGTGCGGCCTTGCCCGCCGCAGTGGTGCACGTCGTGCCGGATGCCCCCAGGGGCTCGCCCGGCGGGCCCGCGCGTTCCACCCTCACTGCGCACACTTTAAGCTCTGGAATCTTGGCGATTTTGTCGAGGGCAGGGTTGGTGAGCACGTTGGCCGCGGCCTCCGCGAAGTGGAACGGCATGAACGCGGTGCGAGGCCCGATGCGCTCGCTCACCCGCGCCCGTGCCACAACCTCCCCACGTCTCGACGTCACCCTGACCAGATCACCGTCGGAGATGCCGCCCTCTCTCGCCGTCGCCGGGTCAAGCTCCACAAACGCCTCAGGACACAGCCAGTTGAGCCCCTCCGACCTCCTGGTCATGGATCCAGTATGGTAATGGTAGAGCACCCTTCCCGTGGTGAAGACCACGGGGAACTCATCGTCGGGAAGTTCGTCGGGAGGGATGAACTCCACGACCGAGAACCTCCCACGTCCCCTTGAGAACTTCTCCTTGTGCAGGAACCTTGTGCCCGGGTGGTCCACCGACGGGCACGGCCACTGGAGGCCCCCCGTCCCGAGCCTCCCGTGGCGGACGCCCGCGTAGATCGGCGTAAGGAGCGCTACCTCCTCCATTATCTCGGCGCTGGAGGTGTACTCCATGCGGTAGCCCATGCGGCGCGCGAGGTCCACGACGATCTCCCAGTCGGCCCTCGCCTCTCCCGGCGGGTCCACGGCCTTCGACACAAGCTGGACACGCCGCTCCGTGTTGGTGAACGTGCCATCCTTCTCTGCGAAGCTCGCCGCGGGCAGGACCACGTCGGCGAGAGCCGCCGTCTCCGTAAGGAAGATGTCCTGGACGACCAGAAAGTCCAGCTTCTCCAGGGCCTTTCTCGCGTGTGTCGCGTCAGGGTCCGATACCACGGGGTTCTCACCGCAGATGTACATGGCCCGCACGCGGCCCTCTTCCGCAGCGGCGAACATCTCGCCCACGGTAAGGCCGGGATGCCGGGGAAGGACCACACCCCACGCGTCCTCGAATCTGGCCCGAGCTCTCTCGTCATCCACCTTCTGGTAGCCAGGCAGGAAATCCGGGAGCGCGCCCATGTCGCACGCGCCCTGCACGTTGTTCTGGCCCCGAAGCGGGTTTACCCCCGTCCCCTCTCTGCCCACATTGCCGGTGAGCATGGCGAGGTTGGCGATGGCGAGCACGTTGTCCGTCCCGGTGGTGTGCTGCGTGATGCCCATCGTGTAAAGGATGGTCCCGCGCTCCGCCTCCGCGTAAAGCCGCGCGGCCCGCACAATGTGCCCTGCTGGCACGCCGGTGATACCCTCCACGAACTCGAGCGTATAGGGCTCCAGCGACCGCGCGAACTCCTCGAACCCCTCCGTCCTCGTGGCTATGAACTCCTCGTCATAGAGCCCCTGCTTCAGGATGACCCTCATGATGCCGCACAGGAGGGCAACGTCCGTCCCGGGGATGTGCTGCAGATGAACGTCGGCCATCTCGGCAAGCTCAATCTTGCGGGGATCGGCCACGATGAGTTTCGCGCCCTGCCGGACCGCCTCCTTGACCCGCAGCGCGATGACGGGATGGGTCTCCGTGGTGTTGGACCCGATGACGAAGATGGCGTCGGCCATGGGAATCTCATCAATGGAGTTGGTCATCGCCCCGGACCCGAAGGCCGCGGCGAGGCCCGCCACCGTCGATGCGTGGCACAGCCTCGCGCAGTGGTCGATGTTGTTCGTGCCGATAACGGCGCGCATGAACTTCTGAATGACGTAGTTCTCCTCGTTGGTGCACCTCGCGGACGAAAGCCCGGCCACTGCGTCCGGTCCGTGCTGCCGCTTCACTTCGCCGAGGCGCGAGGCTACAAGATCCAGAGCTTCATCCCATGTGGCCGGGACGAGCTTGCCGTCGCGCCTCACAAGCGGCTGCGTGAGCCTGTCAGGGTGGTGGATGAACTCGTACCCGAACCTGCCCTTCACGCACAGCCAGCCGTGGTTCGCCGGGCCGTCCTTCGCCGGTTCCACCCCCACGACCTTCCCGTCCTTCACGAGGAGGAATATGGCGCAGCCGGTGCCACAATACGGGCATATCGTCCGCACCCTGGACTTCTCCCATGCGCGGCCCGTCATCTTTTCCATTTTCGGCGTGAGGGCCCCTACCGGGCAGACCGCCACGCAGTTGCCACAGAACACACACGGGGATTCGTCCAGCCCCTCATCGTAAGCGGGCGTCACTTTCGAATCGAACCCACGGTAGGCGTAGTCGATGGCCCCGACCTGCTGCACCCCCTGGCACACCCGGACGCACCTTCCGCAGAGGATGCACTTTTCGTTGTCTCTCTCGATGAAGGGATTGTCTTGATCCAGCGAAGGCTTCCTGGTCCGCCCCACGAGCCTCGGTGAGCGCACCCCGTACCTGTACGCATACTCCTGCAGCTTGCAGGCGCCGTTCTTCTCACACGTCAGGCAGTCCTTTGGATGGTCTGACAGCAGCAGATCAATGACAAACCGCCGTGACTCGGCGATCCTGGGGCTCTCGGTCGTGACCACCATTCCATCTGCAGCCGGCGCCGCACACGAAGCAACAAGCCCCTTTGCGCCTTCGACTTCCACCACACAAAGCCTGCACGCCCCTGCAGGGGGCAGCGCGGGGTCATGACAGAGGGCCGGAATGTCGATTCCTGCTGCCCTGGCCGCCTCGTAGATGGTCGTCCCTCTTGCGACCTCAACCTTCTTGCCGTCCACACTCAGGACGATCCCATTCATCCCCCGTCACCCCCATCCTCAGCGTGCCATCAGGCGATCCGCGTGCTCCGCCCCGGAGGAGGCAACGTCACACCGGAGGCACCTCTCTGCCTCGTACAGCGCGCAGGCCTCCGAGAGACCCGACACGACTTCGCGGAAACTCCCTTTCCTTTCATGAATAGCAAGCTTCTCCGGCCGTTGACGTGCCATGCGCTCCTCGTGGATCTCCCCAGCAAGCTCTCTGCCGAGGTCCGGGCTTACCGGGATCTCGCCGGTGCCGCCCAGGAACTTGTCTATTTCCTCGGCGGCGCGCCTGCCGTCGGCAATCGCCTGGATCACCGTGTCCGGCCCGTTCACGCAGTCCCCACCGGCGAACACGCCGGGCTCGCCGGTTGCGTGGGTCCTCGGATCGGCCACTATCGTGGACCACTTAGTGACCTCGATGCGCGACCCGGCCGGCACCACCGAGGCATCGGGCCTCTGACTGATGGCGGATATCACCATGTCCACGTCAATGATGAAGTTCGAACCCTCGATTGGCACGGGGCGCCTGCGGCCGGTCCGGTCGAACTCGCCCAGAGACATCCGCACGCACTCCATGTTCAGAAGCTTGCCATTCCTGCCGATCATCCTGGACGGCGCGGTCAGGAAGTGGATCTTGACCCCCTCGCGCTCGGCCTCGGCGATCTCGTTCTTGTCCGCCGGCATGTCCTCGCGCTGGCGCCTGTAGATGATGTGCACCTCTTTCGCGCCGAGGCGCAGGGCCGTGCGGGCCGCGTCAATGGCAGCGTTGCCGCCCCCTATGACCGCGACCTTCTTGCCTACCTTCCGGCGACCGTTTATGTTGACCTCTCGCAGGAACTCCACCGCTCCGATAACGCCCTCAAGATCCTCCCCAGGCACGCCCAGCTTCTGGCTGACGTTGGCGCCGACCGCGATGAAGATGGCCCTGTACCCCTGCTCCTTCAGGTCCTCCAGGGTGATGTCCTTGCCCACTGCTACGCCCGTGCGGATCTCCACGCCCCTGCGACATATGGCCAGGATCTCGGCGTCAAGGACGTCCTTGGGCAGCCTATACTCGGGAATCCCCGCCCTGAGCATTCCACCGGCCTCGGGGAGCGCCTCGAACACCGTGACCTGGTAGCCGAAGCCCGCAAGGTAATACGCGGCTGTGAGACCTGCGGGGCCGGACCCCACGATAGCCACCTTCGCATCCTTCCGGACCACCGGCCGGTCAGGCGGCAGCGGGTTCATGAGCTCCCAGTCGGCCGCGAACCTCTTGAGATCGCATATAGCCACGGCCTCGTCGAGCTGCGAGCGCCTGCACTTGCCCTCGCACGGGTGGGTGCAAACCCGGCCGCACACCGCGGGGAACGGGTTCTTCTCCTTTATGAGCTTCACAGCGTCCTGGTACCTCTTCTGCCTTATCAGGCTGATGTACCTCGGCACGTCAACCCCCGCAGGACACGCGTTCTGGCACGGCGCCTCGAAGAGCGCCGCGCACACCGACGCGGGACATTTCTTGTCACGTATGTGCGCCTCGTACTCGTCTCTGAAGTAGCGTATTGTCGTGAGCACAGGGTTTGGAGCCGTTTGACCGAGGCCGCACAGAGCGGTCTCCTTTATCCAGGTGCCCAGCTTTATCAGGCGCTCGATGTCGCCCTCGCGCCCCTGGCCGCGGGTGATCCTTGTGAGTATCTCCAGCATCCTCTTCGTCCCGATACGGCACGGGGCACACTTGCCGCACGATTCGTCCTGGGTGAACTCCAGGAAGAACCGGGCGAGGTCGACCATGCACGTGTCCTCGTCCATGACGATGAGGCCGCCCGACCCCATGATCGTGCCGAGTTCCTTTAGAGACTCATAGTCGACGGGCGTGTTCAGGAACTCCGCCGGCACGCACCCGCCCGACGGCCCGCCGGTCTGAGCGGCCTTAAACTTCTTGCCGCCCGGGATGCCGCCGCCGATGTCGAAGATGATCTCACCGAGCGGTATCCCCATGGGCACCTCGACAAGGCCGGTGTTATTGATCTTGCCGGCGAGGGCGAACACCTTCGTGCCCTTGCTCTTCTCCGTGCCGATGCTCGCGAACCACTCCGGCCCTTTCAGGATTATGGGCGGGATGTTCGCGTAGGTCTCCACGTTGTTGATGAGGGTGGGCTTGCCCCAGAGACCTTCGTTAGCCGGGAACGGCGGCCTCGGACGCGGCTCGCCTCGCCTGCCCTCGACAGACGCGAGCAACGCCGTCTCCTCGCCGCAAACGAACGCGCCGGCCCCGACCCTGATGTCAAGGTCGAAGTCGAATCCCTTGCCGAAGATATCCTTGCCGAGGACCCCGTACTCGCGGGCCTGCATTATCGCGTGGCTGAGATGTTTGACGGCGAGGGGATACTCCGCCCTCACGTACACGTACCCCTGGGAAGCGCCGACGGCGTAGCCCGCGATGGCCATAGCTTCTATGATGCTGTGGGGGTCGCCCTCCAGCACGCTCCTGTCCATAAACGCACCGGGGTCACCCTCGTCTGCGTTGCAGACGACGTACTTCTGGTCGGCCTTTGCGCGCCGCGTGAAGTCCCACTTGAGGCCCGTCGGAAACCCCGCTCCTCCGCGTCCGCGCAGCCCGGAGCGCTTCACAACGTCGACTACCTGCTCCGGCGTCATCTCCGTGAGGACCTTCGCCAGAGCGGCGTAGCCATCCTCGGCGATGTACTCCTCTATGTTGAGCGGGTCGATCTTACCCGTGTTGCGCAGGGCGATCCGGACCTGCCTGTTGAAGAACGTGATATCGCCGTACGTAGGGACACGCTGCTGCGTATCGGGGGCTTCATACAGCAGGCGCTGGACGATCCTGCCTTTCAGCAGGTGCTCGACGACGATCTCTCGCGCGTCCTCGGCCTTGAGCTTGCGGTACAAGACCCCTTCCGGATATATGATGGCAACCGGGCCGAGCTCACAGGGGCCCATGCACCCAGTGCTTACCACCCTGACCTCGCCGGCAAGGCCATGCCTTGCTATCTCGTCTAGAAAGGCCTGTTCGACTTCTTTGCATCCTGAGGAAACGCAGCCTGCGCCCCCGCACACCAGGACATGCGCACGGTAAGAATCCATGTGACCAGCCTCCTTACTCTCAGGCGGCGATCCGACGCCGCAACGGTCCGGCAAACTCTCCCTCGCACGCCTTCCACCTAGTCGTACTTCTCAAGGATCTCCTTCAGCCTGTCGGGCTTGAGCCGTGCATAGATGTCATCGTCCACCCTAACGACCGGGCCGAGGCCGCACGCGCCCATGCAGCGGACGACCTCCATAGAAAACTTTCCATCGCTCGTGGTGTCCTTCGCCCGGATCCCGAGATCCTGCTCCAGCCTGTTCAGGATGTCTTCAGCGCCCCTCACGTAGCAGGCAGTGCCCTTGCACACGCTGATCTGGTGCCGCCCCTTGGGCTTGAGCGAGAACAGCGCGTAGAACGTGACCACGCTGTATACCTCGCTCAATGGAATGTCAAGCCCCTCGGCGACCATAACCTGGATCTCCCTGGGGAGATACCCCACCACCTGCTGCGCCTCGTGGAGAACCTGGATGAGCACGCCGGGTTTCCCCCGGTAGTGCTCGATGATCTCCCTCACCTTGTTCTTTTGTTCTTCGGTCACCTTGCCGAAACATGTGCACTCTTCGCACGCCATCCCGATTCCTCCTTCGCCGGCGTGGCGAGACACGCACGCCTGCCTCCCAACTACCGCCAGCACCGTATAGCAAGAACCGTGCCGTTTGTGAACACTGTCACAATAGCCCCGACAGGGAAGGGCCTGAACCCTTTGTGCCGCCTGTCACAATCGGCTCTCTGCACGCCGCGCACACCCAACACAGCGCACCCACGTCTAATGCACCAATGCATTATCCTTTTCCGGTGACACGGGTCCGGCGTGAACCCGGCGGGATACGTCCATTGCCCGTGGGCTGTGCGCCGTGGCATGCGGGCCGCGAGCCGTGTGGACACGATTGGGCGTATGCCTCGCCTCTCCCGCCGCGAGCGGTCGTTCGTCGCGCCGCCCCAGGCGACCCGGCAGCAAGCGTACGACGCCCCCGGTGCCCACTTAGTGCCCCTGGCGCACGGGCCTTGAGCTTTCGCCAGACAGGATAATGCACTTGTGCATCATTCAATGCACCGGCGCATTATCTTGCCAAGGGATCGGCGACCTACGTCACTGGTCGGGCCGCATCGGTGACATGAGGAACGCTTGACCGGAAATGCGTGACCCATGTCAGCCGTCAGCGGCCAGCGGTCAGGCGTCAGGCATCAGGCATAAGGTGCCAGGGGTCGGCTATTCAGGTTCAGCCGTCAGGGCAAGTGACGACACACCAGGATTTCCACCTGTAACTGGGTGCTACTGAATGGGGACGCAGGAATGCTCCCACTTCCTGGTAACCCGCTCTCACTTAGCCACTTCCGTGGGTCGAAGCGGCCTTCAGGCCGCTCCGGCCGCTACCCACGTATTTCTTGATTTTCCTGACCACAGTGGACTGGTTCACGCCGAGGAGCCTTGCTATGCCGTACGTGCTCCTCTTTTCCGCGAGGGCGCGCTCGATGATCTGCCTCTCGACCTCCTCGATCGCCTGGCGCAGCGGCATGATCCCGCCCACCACGACCCTGGGCCGGCGCGTCCCGCCCTCCTCGAGGATCTGCTGGGGCAGGTCGCCCGCGCCGATCTCGTCGCCCTCAACGGTGACCACCAGGCGCTCGATGAGGTTCTCAAGCTCCCGCACGTTCCCAGGCCATGAGTATCTCGTAAGGACCTCCCGCGCTTCCTCGCTTATGGTCTTTCGGTAACCGTGGGCCCTATTGTACCTGTCGAGAAAGTGGTAGATGAGGGGGATGACGTCGTCCGGCCGCTCGCGCAGCGGCGGTATGGTGATGGGCACGACGTTCAATCTGTAGAAAAGGTCCGCGCGGAACTCCCCCCTTGCAACCATGGCCGCGAGGTCGCGGTTCGTCGCAGCGATTATGCGGATGTCCACGTCTAGAGGCTTCACCCCGCCGACCCGCACGAGCTTTCGCTCCTGGATGACCTGGAGCAGTTTCACCTGAAGATCGGTGGGCAGCTCAGATATCTCATCGAGGAACAGGGTCCCGCCGGAGGCCACCTCGATCATCCCCGGCTTGCCCTCGCGTCTCGCGCCCGTGAACGCCCCCGACTCGTAGCCGAAAAGCTCCGACTCCAGCAGAGTGGCGGGAATTGCGCCGCAGTTGATGTTGACAAACGGGCCATCCCGGCGCGGGCTCGTCCTGTGGATGAATCGCGCAACGACCTCCTTGCCCACGCCCGACTCCCCCAGGATGAGGACGGTGGTGTTCACCGGCGCCACCTTCGCGGCAAGCTGCAACACGCGGCCCATCTCCACACTGTACGCGATCACCGCCGGCGGGGCAGGTTTCGCGCCCTCCTGGTGGTCAGCGTGGTCAGCGCAAGGCGCGCCGCTCCCCTGCCCTGCCGCCCTGCCCGCTCCCTCGGCTCGCGCACCTGCAGGCGCAGGCGCCCGGCGGCCCGCATAGCCCCGGTCGAGGATCTCGCGCGCCGCGCGCACAAGCCTTCCCCGTTCGAGCCCTGGCAATGCCGAAGCCAGGGCCTCATCGGCTTCCAACGCCGCGCGCCCACCCCCGGCAAGCAGCCAGAGCACCCCCTCTGCGCCCCCGGAGAGAGCCATGGCGCGTTCAGGGCAAGCCCTGAAGCATTCCCCGCACCCGTCGCACTTCGACGGGTCCACGACCGGCGGCTGACCACTCGCGCCTGACATGGCGCCCACCGGGCACTTTGCTATGCACTTCCCACATCGGGTGCACCTTGCGGCATCAACGAAAACATGCCCCGGCATCTCTCTCCCTCCGGGGCAATTATACACCACATCGTCCAGGCCGCATAGCGCGTAGCCCGGCGCTCCTCCGCCCCTCACGAGACCCGCGCGTTCCGGCTTGCTAAGTAGATCGCCATAAGTAATCGCCGGTTCCAAAGAGCGCACGCGCCGTGCAGGATTGCCGGTGTTGCGCTCGGGGACGGCGCCCCAAGCGGGGCGCGCTTCGCCAAAATCCGGCCCGTGTGGCTAGGCAGCCGGATTTTGACACCCCTCGCGCAATCACCGGCAACCCAAGACCTCGGAAAACGAGAGAAAACTAACGACCTCATACTTAGACCTCGCCAAACCTCAACGAGCTAAGTGAGAGTGCAGAAATGCTCCAGACTCTTGGGAGGGGTTGTCGGTGGCTCAAAGAGAGAGAACCACGAAGCCGCATCCGAATAGATGCGAACCCGCAAGCATGCGATCCCGCGGTCCTGCGATCCCGCGCCAAAAGGCGGTCAGCCGCTCTGCCTTTCGCGGCTTTCGCGGGCTGCCCCCCGCCCGAACTCCTCCTTGTACTGGAGGAGGTAGAGCTGATAGTATATGCCGCGCTTCGCGAGAAGTTCCTGGTGGGTGCCGACCTCGCGTACCCTGCCCTTATGGATCACGATTATCTTGTCAGCGTTCTGTATGGTCGACAGTCTGTGCGCCACGATGAGCGTCGTCCTACCCCGCACCAGCTTCGCGAGGGCGTCCTGGATGAGCGCTTCCGTCTCGGTGTCAATGTTGGCCGTAGCCTCGTCCAGCACGAGGATGGCCGGGTCGAATGCGAGCGCCCTTGCGAACGCGAGAAGCTGACGCTGCCCTGCCGAGAGCGTCACGCCCCGCTCTTTCACCTCGGCGCGGTAGCCGCCTGGCATGCGTCTTATGAACGTGTCCGCATTGACGTACCTTGCAGCCTCCTGCACATCCTCCTCGGCGATCTTGCTGCTATTCAACCTGATGTTGCTCTCTATGTCGCCGGTGAAGAGGAACACGTCCTGCTGCACGACACCTATGTGTCGGCGAAGCTCGTGCCTGGGAATGTCCCGGATATCGACGCCGTCTATGAGGATCCGGCCCCGCGAGATCTCGTACATCCTCCCGATGAGGCTTATGATCGAGGTCTTGCCGGCCCCTGTCGCCCCGACGAAGGCGCAGGTCTCGCCGGGCTCGACCTTGAAGCTGACGTCCTTCAGGACCCAGTCCTCACCGTTATAGGCGAACCACACGTTTTGGAACTCGATCTCTCCGCGCGGCCGCCCGAGGGAGACCGGCTTTACCGGGTCTGGCTCGCGGGCATTCGTGTCGAGAAGCATGAATATCCTCTCGGACGCCGCCATGGCTGACTGCATGATGTTGTACTTCTCGGTGAGATCGTTGATCGGCCTGAAGAACTGCTGTATGTAGCTTATAAACGCGTACAGCACTCCGAATTCTAGCTTTCCTGCAAGCACCTGGCCACCACCATACCAGATAAGGAGGGCGAGGGCAAGCGAGGATATGAGGTCCATCGCGGGCCTGAAGATCGCGTACACGCGCAGCTCGCGCATGTTGGCTGCAAGGTAATCCCTGTTTATCGCGTCGAACTCCTCGAACTTCTTCTTCTCGCGGCCGAATATCTGGATGATCCTCATCCCCGAGATGTTCTCAGCAAGCGTAGCGTTGATCCGGGCAAGCCTCGTGCGGACGAGCCGGTAGGCCTCGCGCGCCTGCACCCGGAACACCACCGTCACCGCCAGGATGATGGGGAGTGTCGCGAGGCTCACCAGTGCAAGCTCCAAGTTCATCCTGAGCATCACGATGACGATGCCCGCGAGCAAGAAAAGATCCTTGAAGAGGTTCACCAGGACCGCCGTGTACATCTCGTTCAAGGCATCGGTATCGTTGGTCACCCTCGTAACAAGCCGGCCGACGGGGTTCTTATCGAAGAAGGATAGCGAAAGCCCCTGCAGGTGGCGGAATATCTCCACCCTCATGTTGAAGATGATCTTCTGGCCCGTGTACTGCAGGATGTAAACCTGAATGTAGTTGAGAACGAAGCCAAGGGCCATGGCGCCGAGGAGCATGAGCGCCAGCTTCAGCACACTCGCCGCGTCGCGCTCCCTGAACCTGCGCACTTCCTCAGGAGCAAGCTCCTGCCTGCTCACGGTCCCGGTACCAGCGTCGTGCATCACGAGAAAGTAGCGTCCATCCACGCGCTCTATGCGCGCGGGCACGGGAGCCCCTTCCCCGGTCTCGCGTTGAAAGCCCCTTGGAAGCCATTTCTCCCGCACGAAGACCATGCCGCGCATGGCAACGCCCGGGACCGGCTCGCGGCCTGGCGCAAACGCGAGCATGGGCGCACCCAGCGCGTTGATGTGATCGTCTATGGCAATCTTGGTGAGGTACGGCTGCACCAGGTCCGTGCCTGTGATGACGAAGAGGAGCACCACGCACACGAGGAGAAGCCGCCAGTACGGGGCGGCGTACTTGAGCAGGCGCCTCATCAACCTGGCGTCGTATGCCTTTCCAAGGGCCTCTTCTTCGTGAAAATCAGGCATGGCTCACGTCTCCCCGGCAGAGGTCAGCTCTTCTTCGAGCAACTGCCGCTCGTAGATGTCCGCGTAAATGCCCCCTGCGGCCACAAGCGACTCGTGGTTCCCTCGCTCCACGATCCGGCCGCCGTCGAGCACGATGATCTCGTCCGCTTCTTTCAGCGTCGATATCCTGTGGGATATAAGGATGGTCGTCCTCTCCCGCATGATCCCTCGCAGCGACCTCAGGATCCTCTCCTCGGTCTCGGTGTCCACCGCGGAGAAACAGTCATCGAGGATGAGTATCCTCGGGTTCTTCACGAGCGCCCTCGCTATCGCAACCCTCTGCTTCTGGCCGCCGGATAAGGTCACCCCGCGCTCCCCCACCACCGTGTCGAATCCCTGAGGAAACCCGCGCACATCCCCGGCCACCCCCGCGACCTCCGCAGCCCTCTCGATCTCCTCGATGGAGAAGTCGTCACTGGCAAACCCGATGTTCCCCCGGACGGACGTGGAGAACAGGAAGTTGTCCTGCGGCACGTACCCGATATCGCGCCTCAGCACCGCAAGGGGGATCTTGTTGATGTCGATGCCATCGACGAGGAGCTCGCCCGGACCCGGGTTGTACAGGCGCAGGAGGAGGTTCACCAGGGTCGTCTTGCCGCTGCCCGTCCGGCCCAGGATGCCGACGGTGCGCCCCGCCGGGATCTTAAGATCGATGTTTCTGAGGACCGGCTCGCTCTCGCCAGGGTACGCGAACACGAGGTTGCGGAACTCGACCTCCCCTTCTAGTTCGCTCACAGGCACTACGTCGGTCGCGTCCTGCACCTCCGGCCTCGTGGAGAATATCACGTTCAGCCGGTCCACGGAAGCCATCCCTCTCTGCAGGGTGTTGACAACCCACCCGATCGCCATCATGGGCCAGATGGCCATGCCGAGATACCCGCCGAACGCAACGAAGTCGCCGAGGCTGATATCGCCGAAGATCACCAGCCTGCCGCCGTAGCCCAGCACCACCACGAAGCTCAGGCCCGCCACAAACTGCACCAGCGGCCAGAACAGCCCCCAGATCTTGACAAGGTGCATGTTGGCGTCAACCACACGCTGGGCGGCCTCGGTGAACTTCTCTATCTCCGCCTCCTCCTGGACGAACGCTTTGATGACACGTATGCCGCTCAGGTTTTCCTGAGTGCGGTCGGTCAGGGCGGCGAACGTCTCCTGGACCTTCCGGAACCTCGAGTGTATAAGGCGTGAGAAGTGCGTGACGATGAAGGCGACAAAAGGAAGCGGCACAAGCCCGAGCGCCACCAGGCGCAGGTCAATGGTGCGCACCAGGATGGCGACGGTGGCAACCGTGAGGAACGCTGCGTCAACCGACAGGGCGATGCCCTGGGCGAAGGCGTGTCGCACCGCGTGGATATCGTTGGTGGCGTGGGCCATGAGGTCGCCCGTCTTGTGGTTGTTGAAGAAGTTCGCGGAGAGGGTTTCAAGGTGAGCGAAGAACCTGTTCCTGAGGGTGTAGTCGATGAGCCGGGCGGTCCCCATTATGTACATCCGCCAGAAGTACCTGCCGATGCCAACCAGAAGCGCGATACCCACGACAAGACCGACGTAGCGGACGAGCCCGGCGCCATCAAGCCTGCCCGCGCGGAAATCGTCGGTCACCCTGCCCAGGATTCGCGGAACCAGAAGCTGCAGGGCATCGACGGCCACAAGGAAAAGAACGCCCAGGATATACCTGGACCTGTACCGCACGAAAAACTCCTTCAAAAGCGCAAATCTACCTTGCACAGGCTCCGACCTCAAAGGCGCGCTCAAAGCGCGTTCGTTCAAAGCGCATTCTATGAGCCCGGCGCGATCCGTACACGCCGGGCCGACGATCCAATTATACACGCAGGAGCTAGTCTATGGCAATTCCGGCGGAGTTCCGCGCTATAGCCCCCTTCAGGTCCATCTTCCCGACGCAAGGCGGGCGCTTACCCCGAGGAGCAACTCGCGGACGATCTTCGCTGCAAGCAGCGAGGTGATATCGGAGAAATCCCAGGGGGGCGCGACTTCCACCAGGTCGAAGCCGACGATGTTGGCTCGGGCTAGGAGCTGGGCAGCCTCGAGGATCTCGGAGGACGAGCACCCTCCCGGCTCAGGGGTTCCGGTGCCCGGCGCGAACGCCGGGTCCACCACGTCGATGTCGAGCGTCACATAGCACGGCCGGTCCCCTGCCTCTTCCAGCGCCGCCCGGACCGCCGCCGGCACTGCCCCGTCGATCCTGTGCGGGCCCCCGCGGGCGAGCGCAAACTCCTCAGCCGCCCCTGACCTGATGCCGACCTGGTAGAGGTTGTCCATCCCAACGATCTCCGCGACCCTCCGCAGGACAGTGGCGTGGGAAAGCCTTTGTCCTGCAAACTCGTCGCGGAGGTCCGCGTGGGCGTCGAGATGGATGACGACGAGGTCCTCGCGCGCCCCGGCAACCGCCCGTACACAGGGAAGCGTGACGAGGTGCTCGCCTCCGAGGGCGAACGGGATCTTGCCGTCTCCAACGATCCCCTCCACCACCTCTCCGATAGCGTCGAGGCTCTTCTCGGTATTGCCCAGCGGAAGGGAGACATCGCCGATGTCAGCAGCATTTACTGACGCGAGGCTCCGCCTCTGGGCCGGGCTGTATTCCTCGAGCGAGAAGGAGACCTCCCGTATCTTGGCAGGCCCGCCCCGCGCACCGGGTCGCCAGCTTGTGGTGAAGTCCATGGGAAGCCCCAGGATGACTATGTCGGCCCGCCCGTAGTCGCTGTTTGCACCGAGGAATCCTTCTCTTTTCTCGACCAGGATACTCATATGCAGCATCTCCAGCCCGACGGCAACTTCGGATGACCGCCCCTTCGTGGGTTTCTGCCCCCGCTCCCGGACAGGCTCCCAGAGGACACTCCTACGTGGGGGTTGGTTCCCCCGCCTTGCCAACATCGGGGGTTGCCGGTGTTGCACTCGGGGACGGCGCCCCAAGCGGGGCGCGCTTCGCCAAAATCCGGCCCGTCGGGCAAGTGGCCGGATTTTGACCCCCTCGTGCAAGCACCAGCAACGCCAACCTCACTTAGTACCAGAGGGCTGCCCCGGCGAAGGCGCACCCGATCTTCTGCACCACGTGCTCCGTGCTCTTTATGAGAACCTTGTCCGGGACAGCGTTCCGGACGGCGAGGGCTTCATGGATCATCTTCTCGATCATCCTCTCGGCTTCCTCCCTGGAGCACTTTCCTCCGAACTCCATGATCACCCCGAAGCTGCCGGAAACGATGCCTACACCGATAGCAGCGGCGATACGCTCTCCCGGAACGTCGCTCGCTACGGACCCGTAGGCCGTCGGAGTCAGCGAGCCCGGCGGTATGTCCAGCGCGTCCATGTATTCGGCGCCAGGCGGCAGAATGCTGGATACCCTCAAGAGGTTCAGGTTCCCGATTCCCGCGGCGAGAAGCGCCTTGTCGAACGCGGTCAGGGTGGTGTCGCCCTCAGCGCTCCCGGCGACCAGGGTGAACTTGCGAGGCGTCGGCAGCATGCGTTGATCCCTCCACTTAAGTAGGCCTCGAATCGACTACATACTATGCTAACCCGAGTGTCTGCTGCAACATGTCTTTCTTATCCAACCATGACCCTCTCTTCGGGGTATCTGACCGCATTGGCGGCATGCTGCCTCTGGGCGATGGCCGTGGCCACCGTGAGAGGGCCGACGCGACCTGCGAACATCGTGCATATGATGAGAACCTTGCCGAGCGCCGACAGGCTCGGCGTGATCCCCATAGACAGGCCGACCGTGCCGAATGCAGATGTCGCCTCGAAGAGGACCGGCAGAAGGCCGTCGTGGCGGACTATCGACAGGGCCATCGTGATGACGATCACAAGGGCAAGCGATATCATGGACACTGCGAGGGCCCTATACACAATCCTGTGGGGGATCCTCCGCTCGAAGACCTCCACGTCTTCCCTTCCCCTCACCACGCTCCGCACGGCAAGGAGCAGCGTCGCAAACGTCGCGGTCTTTATGCCGCCGCCTGTCGACCCCGGAGACGCCCCGATGAACATGAGGATGATGAGGAAAAGCTGGGTCGCGCCCCGGAGGTTCGCCACCGACAGTGTGCTGAACCCTGCGGTACGCGGCGTGACAGCCTGAAAGTACGCTCCCAGCACCTTCCCAAGCGGGCTGAGGGGCTTCAGGGACGCCGGGTTGTCCAGCTCGAGCAGGAAGATGACGATCGTCCCGGCGGCAATGAGAACACCGGTGGTAAGCAGCACCACCCTGGCATGCAGGCTGAGCCTGCAGCCTCTGCGATGCGCGATGACCTCGCTCACCACGGAGAACCCGAGGCCCCCAATGATGATGAGGCCGGTCATGACGAGGTTGACCCAAATATCTGCCGTGTAACCGGTAAGGCTTCTGAACCCTCCGAAAAGGTCGAAGCCCGCGTTGCAGAATCCCGAGACCGCGTGGAACACCCCGTAATAAAGGCACCTGGGAAAGCCCATGTCGAATGACCATCGGATGGTCAGAAGAAGCGCACCGAGACCCTCGACGACCGCGGTCACGAGGAGCACTCTCCTGATGAGCCGGACCATCCCTTCGAGAGTCAGTTGGTTCATTGCTTCCTGGATGAGAAGCCTGCTCCGGAGCGTTACCCTCCTGCCGAGCAGCAGGAAGATGAGGGTTGACACTGTCATGATGCCGAGCCCGCCTATCTGGATAAGACATAATATGACGAGCTGGCCGAAGAGGGAGAACTGGTCGTGGGTGTCGACCACTACGAGGCCGGTCACGCAGACCGCTGACGTGGATGTAAACAGGGCGTCCAGGAAGGCGAGCGCCCTTGCGTCCCTCGACGAAACAGGGAGAGCCAGGAGCATGGCGCCGATCAGAATGAGAGCTGCAAAACCCGCCACCAAAACCTGTGCCGGGCTCGCCGTGTTCACTCGGGACAGGAACCAGCGCCGCCCGGCCGAATATACCTCTGAAATTGCGGAAACCACAAGTTCACCCTCCCGGGTACCTCGCGCGTACGACGGTTAAATTATACCACGGCGGCAGGTCCTGTCAACGGAGGGCGCAGGTCCAGGTTGTGCAGGCAGCGCAGGTTTCGGCGGGCGCGCGAACCTTTGAGATGCCTTGTCGCAGCGGACCTGCTGGCCCTGCTGGCCCCATGCAATCTTCCGCGTCATGCCACCCTGCGGTCACGCGAGCGCAGCGCCTCACCCCGCCTTGCTCGCTGGACGTGGGCCTCGGCCCTGAGAACAGCCGTTTCGATCTCGTCCTTGCGTGGAGGCCTGCCCGTGGCCTTCTTGAACTCCTTCACGAAAAGCTCTATGAACTTCTCCATCTTTTTGTGGCCCTTTATCCCCCACTCCTTGTAGTGTTCTTCGATGTAGTCCACGATGTCCACGGTGGTATCGAGGATTATCTGGTATCTGCGGTTCCTCTGGTACACCTGAAGAGCGTAGCCTACAAGGATTATGATGAGCGGTTCCATCACCGCGTCGCTGGTGATCACGTTCCACAGCACCTTCAGCCACCTCAACCACGGTCACCTCGCTTTCTCTTGGAGAACACATCCCACACATATACTAGGTGGGGGCGGGCGGTTTTGTGCACCGGAGCGTGGAAGCTGCGGAAACAGCAAGGTGCACAGGGAGCGCCCGTCCAGCTTCTTGGGGTCCCCCATTCGTCCCCGCCCGGGCGCTCGATACGTTTGACACGCCGCCGCAAAGCTGCTATCATTATGTTTGGAAGTGCGCCTATAGCTCAGAGGATCAGAGCGCCGGCCTCCGGAGCCGGGTGCGCAGGTTCGAGTCCTGCTAGGCGCACCATTTCATGCTCTTTTTTCCCCTCACGGGTCCGTTGTCGGCGGGTGACAAGTGGTAGCAAGGCCGCCGCGCGCAGCGAGGATCTCCTGCCCCGTTTGTTCGAGCGCTTATTCGTCGGGGGGCTCATTCAGCATCCGGGCGCGCAACTCCATACACCCCTACGCCGCTACGCCCCTCCGCCCCTACGCCGCTACGCCGCATAAAGGCGCTGATGCCCCGCACGTTCTCGCAAGACGCGGCGCGGTGAGTATGGGACTTCATCGGTCATATGGGCCTCGCCTCAGGACTTTCGCAGCCTTCCAAACAGCTAAGTGGGGGTGCAGAAATGCTCCCGACTTTTGGGAGGGGTTGCCGGTGATTGCACGAGGGGTGTCAAAATCCGGCCACTGGCCCGACGGGCCGGATTTTGGCGAAGCGCGCCCCGCTTGGGGCGCCGTCCCCGAGTGCAACACCGGCAACCCGCCAATTACTGGCAAAGGGACAAGGACTAACGCACCCTCACTTAGAACGTTCCGAGCGGTGCACTTCACCGTGCGCCGGAGATATCAGGTGGGAGACGAGACCCCGTGCCTACCCATTGTCCTCCCCAGGCGACAGCCATCAGAAGAATACTCCCACAACCTCGCCCCACGCAGCACTTAGAGGAATATTGCAAAAGATAGAGAACTACCAATATTATGTTCCGAGCCGGGGAAAGGAGGTAGCGGCGCGCCATGGATGGCACTATAAGAGTCATGGCGGCGGAAAACAATCGGGACATGTGCGAAGTCCTTGAGGCTCTCGTCCGGGGAGAGCCCGATCTCGAGTGGGCCGGATCAGCAGAAGACGGCCTGCAGGCGCTCGACATGATCGTCCAGGTGAAGCCCGACGTGGTCCTCCTCGATATCATAATGCCTTATCTTGACGGGCTGGGAGTGTTGCAGCGCCTTGCAGAAATGGACCTGGCCAGAAAGCCCGGCATCATCATCGTCACCGCGTTCGAGGAGGAGAGCATGGTGAAAAGGAGCGCAAGGCTTGGCGCGGATTACTACCTTCTGAAACCGTTCGACGGCGCGTGCCTCCTCAGCCGGATACGCCAGGTCGCCGGCGTCGATAAAGCTCTGCCCGTAAGAACTCGAAGCACGGCACCTGGCGCCGCATACAGCGGCACGTGCGACCAGGTGGCCAGGGTCCTTTTCAGGATGGGCACACCGACCTACTTCAAGGGCTACCAGTATCTAAAGGAGGCCATCGAGATGGTGAGATCCGACCCCGGCCTCCTTGCGGTCATCACCAAGAGCCTCTATCCGAAAATCGCCGAGAAGCACGAAACCACTCCGCTCATCGTAGAAGCAGCGATCAGATACACAATACAAAAGACCTGGAAGCACGGAAACGTGGGATACCTCAAGAAGGTCTTCGGCCAGTGCGGAGCCTTACGCGACGGCAAGGCCCCAACCAATTCGTTCTTCATAGCCCGGGTCGCAGAGGAATTGAGACTCGGGATGATGGAGGGCGCATGACCACGCTCATCGCGAGATACGCACGCTGCCGGTGGACACGAAACCGAGCCGAGCCATGAGGAATCTCGCGAGAACTCTGGGAGACCGGAGCAGGCTTGCCGCGAACAGGCGCCTGTAAGAGCCTGGCTCGTACAGGATATCCGCAAGTAGAAACGCGAGGTCCGGGTTCGCCTCCACCATAGCAAACGGGAGGCCGTCCTTCACCCCGAGCACAGCCGCAAGGAGCATCGAGAGGCGAAACTCTCTCGAGAACTCCTTGCGGCATCTTCGGGTGTACACCGGTGCCGCATCCGAGAAGTCGCCGGACCTTGCGGCGTCGGCGATGGCCTCCGCAGCCATCCTACCGCTCCGGATAGCGCCGTATATCCCCTCGCCCGAGAACGGGTCCACAAACCCGCCAGCGTCCCCCGCCAGAAGCACTGCGCCGCGGGCAACGGCCCGGCTGACTCCGCCCGCAGGCAGCATGTACCCTCTTGCCCTGGGGCACGGAATTTGCAATCGGTGGACCCTGGCGACACGGCTGAAGTGAGCGCGGAAGACTCCGGCAAGCCTGGGCGCATCGAGTGCCGTCGCGCCCACGCCCACGTGCAGCCCGCCTTTGCGATGGAAGGCCCAGCCAAACGCCGCCCGCAGGGGTGGAACAAGGTACAGCTCGATGAGGTCGGACTCGCCCGCGCCCTCGGTGAAGAGGCCGGGGGGAAGGTCTACCTCGGCGGAAACCGATGCACCCAGTTCCCACTTGGACCACCGGTCTCGAATCTCCGCGAGCCTCGCGGTCCTTCCGCATGCCCCGTCGGCGCCGATGACAGCCCTCGCCCTGAATCGGCCACGGCCCGTGGTCACCACGTAGCGTTCGCCCCGGGCCCCCACCTCTGTCTCGAGGCCTATGAGAGGCGCGTCATCGAGGAAATCCACCCCTGCCTCCACGGCCCTCGTGGCAAGGAAGTTATCGAAAATGGCGCGTCGAACTGTGACCCCGAGCCTCTTCGAATCCCTCGCCGAAACCGACCTGCCGCCGGACGAGATAAGCTTTATCCCCATGATGTCACGCTCCACGACAGCATCGGGAAGATCGAATCCAAGCTCGCGCAGGGCCTTAGCTGTCACCCCGCCGGCACAGGGCTTATCTCTCGGGAACTTCGCCTTGTCGATGAGGAGGACAGCGAGACCCCGCTCGGCCGCGACCCGTGCTGCGGTTGAGCCCGCCGGCCCCGCTCCGACTACCACGACATCGTACTCACGCATCATATCGTCTCGATACCCTGGGGGCCCACTCTTTTTATCTTCTCCTCCTCGCCGGTGTCGGCATTAACGTAGACGAGGTAGGTCTGGTCGTCTATCGTGCCCCGGAACTCGTATACCAGCGTCTCTCTGTAGAAGTCGTCCATGATGACCGCGAGCCGCGACGCGGTCACGTCAAGCCTGGGGTTGAGCGCAGCCTTTGCCTCGCCCTCAGTCACGCCAGGTGGCGTGTACCGCCTTGTCCTGTGGAACACCTGGTAGTTCGTACCTTCGAACCCGTCCACCCTTCCGGTGTCGAGCGCCACCCTCACGAGCACGTGGTCCGGGTACACGAGCACGTCGTCCTGCTCATAAGCAAACCCTATCACCGCGACTCCCTGATGGGCCTGCCTCGAGATCCGCCGCATGTTCTCGAAGCCCCTTGAAACGAGGAAGTCCGCGGCAATCCCTTCGGCCATAGCAGGGGTGATCGTGGCCGGCCCGATCGGGGTCTCGTCCATCACCCACAGGACGCGCCCGCCCTTGACCGAGACATCCACCCACACGGCGCCGCGACCCTTGCCTGCCGGGATCTCGATTCTGTACGTTTCGGGATCGGACGGTATCCTCCCTACGACCCTGGCGCGTCTGCCTGCAACCACTGACGGCCCAATGAAGTCCAGGGCCACCCGCACGGCCTCATCTGTGCTGACGATGGGACCGGGCACCTGCGGCAGCTTCTTGGTGGGCGGGGGGAGCACGCCTTCGAGGTCCGGGGATGGGAACCGCGTCATCCCGTCCTCGAGCATCTTGAATCCCTTGGTGACCTGGTTCGACGGTGCACCGTCAGGCGCGCGGTCTGGCCGGGTGGCTGCAGCCGCCATCGTGTCCCGCTGGAAGTCCGTCCACCGTAGCGCGCCGGCGGCAAAAGCTCTGCCCATCTTCGCAAGCTCTTCAGCAGCGAACTTCGCCTGCCTGCGGAAATCACGAAGAATCGTCCACTCGTGATCGCTGATGGTCGCGCCGGAGGCGCCTTTCTGTGCAAGCGTGTAAGTGAAAGCCGCCACCTGGCCGATGAAGTCCTCTGTGGCGGAAAGGGGTACGGTCCCGATAGGGAGCTGGCCTATGGCGGACCTCGCCGATTCCGAGTGCCTCCACGCATCGGCGAATGCCTTCGCCGTCTGGGTCATCGAACCCGCCGCGAGAGCCTTCGCAAGCTCCTGCTCGAGGCCGTCCAGGTGGTAGACCACTTCCTGGAACGCCCGCTGGTACTGGTTTTCCGTCCTTAGCTCGATCTCGCGTCGAAGCCTGTACTCACGAAAGGCCACCAGGCCCAGGAGGAGGACAAGGGCGACTCCTCCGAAGCGCAGCCACTCTCGTCTCATGCGCTCCACCTCACCTGAGCTTACCTGAAGAAGACATGACGCCCGATTTGCACAAGGAAACGCCTGGTCGTGATCCACCAGTTGGTTGCCTTTGCCGGGTTGTAGTAGTAAAGCGCCCCGCCAGTGGGGTCCCATCCGGCAAGAGCGTCCTGAGCTGCGCGGACGGATGATGCCGTCGGCGGCAACCAAATGGTCCCCTGGGACACCGCGGTGAATGCGTCAGGCTCGAAGATGACCCCCGGGATGGTCTTGGGGAAGTGAGGGTGCTCCACCCGATTGAGGATGACCGCGCCCACGGCCACCTGGCCCACGTAGGGCTCGCCCCTTGCCTCCGCCGAGATGACGCGGGCCATGAGGTCGAAGTTGTAGTCGTAAGCCTGCCCGGGCCTGGCAAGATCCCACGATGCCGGCGCCGCGGCCACGGTCGCGGCCGTGCCCGTCCCTGTACCTATGTTCGCGCTCGTACCCACGCCCGTGCCCGTGCCGGCTGCCACACGCCAGGTGCGGACGGCGGCCGGGCGGCCGTAAGGACGGACATGCCAGATGACGGCCACGAGGGCCACGAGGAAGAGAAGTCCCGCACATACCCTGCCTGCTCTGTACACTCACCGCCACCCCCCGCGGCTACAAGAAGCTCGGGATTATTATGCCGCGCGAGGTGGTCGCTATGCGCCGCGGCGGCGAGTGGGCGTCCCGGTATCTGTCAGCCCGCCCCGCACCGGCGAGGTGCACGCCCGACTCCTCCCGGCACGGACATACGCCGACGACCGACCTAAGTGAGGGTGCAGAAATGCTCCAGACTTCCGGGAGGGGTCGCGTTTGTTGCACTCGGGGACGACGCGCCGGGTGGGGCGCCCGGATAAAGTCTCGGCCGCTCCCCTGGCCAGGCCCCGTCAGGCGGCAAATGACACCGGTCCCCGGCGCGGACCCGCGGCTCTGCGCCTTGATGCTTCGAGGGCGACATCTTCGGCGCGAGCGAGCCGGAGACGTCGCCCTCGTGCTTTCCCACGTAGGCCTGTCTTGCGACATGCTGACAGCCGTACGCGTGGGCGGCGCGCGAACGGAACGGGCCGTCAGCCGTCAGTCGAACACAAAAGCGGCTTTGACCACCTTACTCGTGGACTTGTGCAGGTTCGCCTCAATGGCCCTCCTGTAATCCTTGAGCCTGAACGTATGAGTGAGGAGGCGGGCGAGCGACACCTTCCGCTCCTTGAGAAGCGCGTACGCAAGCCTATAGGTGGTCGTCCTCTCCCCCCGATAAGTCTCGCCACCGCACCAGAACGACCCGCGGACCGTGATCTCGTTGAGCCAGATAGGCGTCCAATCGACCCCTCTCGGGAACGCCGCAAGGCCCACGAGCACCATCCTGCCTCCGGACCGCGTGAACCTCAAAGCATCATCGATACTGGTTGAGCTTCCCACGCACTCGAACACGAGGTCCGCTCCACCCTGCACGATCCTCTTGCCAACCATGGGCTTTAACACCTTGCCGCCGAGGATGTCCGCAAGGTCTTTGAAGTAGTCGTCGCTTTCCCGCGAGCATACCACGGCATCGGCCCCAAAGCTGCGCGCAAGCTCAGCCTGGAACGGGTACTTCGCCATCACGACCACCCGCGCCCGACTCCCCAGGGCACGCAGGGCGGCCACGACGGATATGCCGATGACCCCGGCCCCCATCACGAGACAGGTATCTCGGTCATCCGGGAAATTACGGAGGACCGGATGGAGCGCGGAGCAGAACGCGTCCACAAGGACCGCATCTTCGAACGTTATGTCGTCATCCAGTGGGATGATCTGGGACTTGTGAGCGACAAAGCGCTCGCTCCAACCGCCCCCGGTGTCACGGCAAAGGCCTATGGCGAACCCAGGCGATACGACGCCCTCGGTGAAGTTCTGGCAGAGCGAGTAGTCGCCCCGCTTGCAGAACTCGCACGGCTCGGCTATCTCCCGGGGACCGCAAGAGAGGACCGGGTCCACAAGCACCCTCTGGCCGACGCGGATGTCGTCCACGTTGGCGCCCACCTCCACGACTGTGCCGCAGTTCTCGTGCCCGAACGTGAACGGAAACGACACGTACGGCGACGAGCTTGGGCTATCATGGAGGAGGATGAGATTGATGTCGCTCCCACATATCCCGGAATATCGAGTTTTCACCTTCACCCAATTCGCACTGGGCAGCCTTGGCTCCTCCACCTCGCGCAGCACGACGCCGGAGACGGGGCCATAAAAGGCTTTCTCCGTAAACGCGCCCGCCGCCTTGGAAAGGAGGTAGCGGGGAACGGTGCCGAGGAACTGGACCGCCTTCATAATGCGGCGCGCCTCCTTGCCCCGATGATGCCCAGCTTCTCTCCGGCACGCTCGAGACATTCGAGAGCGAAATCGATGTCCTCGTCAGTATGGGACGCGAGCACGTTCGCACGGAGCCTGCACGTCTTCGGCGGAACCGCCGGCGGCAGGATCGGGCAGATGAATATGCCCTCGTTGTGCAGGAGCATTGTGAGCCTGAGAGTGGTCTCCTCGTCTCCGATGACGATGGGGATCACCGAGCTCTTCGTATTCAGCGTGTTGTAACCAAGCTCGTTGAGCCCGCCCACGAACCTTTCGATATTGTGGCGCAGCTTTCCGATACGCCACTGCTCCTCCTCTATGACGTCGAAGGCCTCACGCGCGGCTGCGACCGCCGCCGGGGGAAGCGCCGCGGAGAACACGAACCCGCGGGCGTTGTGCCGCAGGAACGAGATGAAGTCAGCTTTGCCGGCCACGTATCCTCCGACCGCAGGGATGGTTTTGGATAGCGACCCCGTCAGGATATGTATCGCCCCCGCAGGAAGCCCGAAGTACTCCTGGATGCCATGGCCCGTATCTCCCAGAACGCCCAGGGAGTGGGCCTCGTCCACGAGAAGCCACGCGTCGTACCTGTTGACAAGCTCGATGAGCTCCGGCACGGGCGCCACATCGCCGTCCATGCTGTACACGGCGTCCACTATGACCAGCTTGCCGCGGTACTTGTCCTTTGCATCGGCGAGGAGGCGCTCCACGTCGTCGAGGCTGTTGTGCTCGAACCAGAGGAACTCCGCCCCCGAGAGCCTGCACCCGTCAACGAGGCTCGCGTGAGACAGCCTGTCGCATATCACTGCGTCGCCCCTTCCCATAAGCGACGCGATGGTGGCGACGTTCGCCAGAAAACCACTGCTGAAAGCGATGGCGTCCTCGGTCCTCATGAACTCCGCCATCCTTCTCTCGAGGTCCACGTGCAGCTTCGTGGTGCCAGCGAGGATTCGCACGCCGTGGGTGCCCGTCCCGAACTCCTCGGTCGCCTTGTTGGCGGCGGCGTTGATCCTTGGGTGAGTGATGAGGCCGAGATACGAGTAAGAGGAGAATATCACCTTCCACCTGCCACCGATCTCCACCCTCGCGCCGTCGAGGGCGTCGACCTGTTGCAGATAGAAGTAAAGGTCTTCGTTCTTCACCTTGGTAAGCCTGCTGGAAAAGGCGTCGATCCTTCTCTGAAGGGAATTCGTGGACACTGACATGACACAGCCTCCTCGTAGCCGGGGCGCGGCCAGGTTGTGGGAAAACACCCTGAGGTTAGTCTACCACCGGGCGAGGAGTGGTGTCAACATTTTTGTGCACAACTCTCCCGGGTCCAGCGTCCCGGCTGTCGCCCTGAGAGACGATGCGGAAATGCTCCCAGCTTTAGGAGGCGCGCGCGGTGTTCGCAAGAGCGATGCCAAGACCCGGGCACTTGCCGGATGGGCCGGGTTCTGGCGAAGCACGCTGTGCCTGGAACGCGGTCCCCGAGCGCAACACCGGTAGCTCGACAGCCACTAAGTAGATCGCCACAAGTAATCGCCGGTTTCAGAGAGCACACGTGCCGTGCAGGGTTGCCGGTGGTGCACTCGGGGGCGGCGCCCCAAGCGGGGCGCGCTTCGCCAAAATCCGGCCCGTCTGGCTAGGCAGCCGGATTTTGACACCCCTCGTGCAATCACCGGCAACCCAAGACCTCGGAAAACGGAGAAAACTAGTGACCTCATACTTAGGAAACCAGGGAACCTGACGAGCGAGACTGTTGATCTTCCGCACTTCATGGCGACCCTCTCGAGCAGAGTCCCGGAACGTCGCCGGTACGCAGGATCACGCTGGCAGTGGCTGGAGAAGACCAACAGCCTCACTAACCCTCATTTGGATGCTGGAGCGGGTGGCCTCCTCCTGCCCCATCGAGCACGTCCCGCCCCATCGGTGTGGCGGAGTCCCCCAGCGGTGTGATATGATCGGTTTGTGACCGGTGCAGCCGTCGCAACTGCTGCGACCGCCGAGACCGCCGCAACGTCCGGTGGCACCAGAGAAAACAGCAGGTGGTGACCATTATGCAGCTTTCCCGAATCACAGAGCACCTCGATTCTTATCTCCGTGTCGCCGAAATCGATGACTCCTCAGTGAACGGGCTTCAGGTGGAGACATACAGGGACATCACACGCATCGCAGCGGCGGTGGACGCGAGCCTTGAGGCCTTCACGCGCGCGCAGGAAGCCGGTGCCGAGCTCCTCCTCGTCCACCACGGGCTTTTCTGGGAGAAGGCGCCGCTGCGAGGGGCACTCTACCGCCGCGTCAGGTTCCTCATCGAAAATGGCATCGGCCTCTACGCCGCCCACCTCCCACTGGACATGCACCCGGAAGTAGGCAACAACGCACAACTCGCGAAGATGATCGGCCTTGTAAACGCGAAGCCCTTCCTCCGGTACAGAGGCTCGCTCATCGGCCTCATCGGCGAGGTGAAAGCGACGAGCGTGCAGGACTTCGCCGCCATGGTCGAACGTCGGCTCGGCTCTCCGGTGAAACTCCTCGACTTTGGAAGGCCTGCGATTACGCGGGTAGCGATATGCAGCGGCGGTGGCGGACCGGATCTGGTGCAGGCAGTGGAGGCAGGGGCAGACGTGTACCTGACCGGGGAGACCAGCCACGGGGCGGCCATCCTTGCACGGGATGCCGGGATAAACGTCATCTTCGCCGGCCACTACGCCACGGAGACCCTGGGGCCGCGGGCGCTCGCAAAGCACATCGAGGACGCCTTTGGCATACCCACGGTTTTTGTCGAAAGCCCGACCGGCCTGTAGGCTCCCCCCAAACATGTAAAGTCCCCTGTGATGAGGGCGCCCCGCCCGGCCGCGGGGCGCCCTCATTGGCATGCCCTGGTCATGCAGAGATCTCTGGGCCCATGATAACTTTTCTGGATCTGGATATTGACATTGTGAATCGATGGCTTTATGATGTTAATGCAAGGCTTAATCTTATTGAGGTTACCCAAAACCCTACGCGGAGGTGCTGGCCATGTTCATCGTGCTGGGCGACGTGAGGATCGAGATAACGAGGGTGCCACGTGCGAACGCCGACGAGATAGCGAGGCGTACATACGAGAAGATGAAGGCAGCAAAGGCATACGAGGATGCGCGGCGCATGTACGAGACGAAGGCCCTCCAGTATGCCCCATGGGTCCGCTGACGCAGCGGGCCGGGCTATCCCCCAATCTCGAAACAGGCGCGCAGAGGAGACAGGGCCGCGTGGACAGGAAGGGGCGCCGTCGCAGCACACGTAGAAGCTACGGCGCCTCGCCCACCGTGACCGTCACCTCGACCACGCGACCATCCCGGTAAACCTCGAGATCAAGGCGGCCGCCGATCCCGGCCGAGTTCACCGCCTCGCGCAGATCGGCGATGGTTCTGACCCTCTTGCCTCCAGCGGAGATGATAACGTCGCCGCGACGGAGGCCTGCAGTAGCGGCGGGGCTTCGCCGCACGTAACTCACGATGGCAAGGCCGCTATCGACCGGAAGGCGATAGTCGCGCGCGACCTCGGGGGTTATCGCCCACACCTGCGTGATGCCGATCCAGGGCCGTCTGACCTTGCCGTACTCGATTATCTCCGACGCGATCCTCTTTGCGGTCTTGATGGGAATCGCAAACCCTATGCCCTGGGCCTGTGGAATGATCGCCGTATTAATCCCCACGACGGCGGTGGTCTCGTCCACGAGCGCACCTCCGCTGTTCCCGGGGTTGATGGGAGCGTCGGTCTGGATGAGGTTCTCAAGATAGATCCCCTGCTCCTCGTCGAGGGGGAGAGATCTCCCGAGGGCGCTTATGACCCCCGCCGTCACCGTGTGGTCGAACCCGAATGGGTTTCCGATCGCCACAGCGAGTCCGCCCACCTGGAGCGCGTCTGAGTCACCCAGCCGTGCCACGGGAAGGTTATCGCCCTTCACTTGTAGTACGGCGAGGTCAGTATAGTAATCGCCGCCCACGACTCTCGCAGTGAACTCGCGGCCGTCGCTCAGCACCACGCCGATCTGCGTCGCCTTCTCGATCACATGATAGTTCGTGAGCACGTAGCCGCGAGGGTCGAAGATAACCCCTGAGCCCAGGCCCTCCTCCCGCTGGACCATGCGCTCGAAGAAGAAATTGTAGAACACTCTCTCACGGAGGGTCGAAATCTTTACCACCGACGGACCGACGTCCCTCGCGATGGCCGCCACTATGGAAGTCGACCCGCCGACCGCCGGAGGCTGAGCACCCTCTGTAGGCGCCCTGTCGGCGTGCCCCGCCCCTCCGTCCGGCCCCGGCACCTGCGGCAGGGCGGCCATCCGCCTGTCGACGGCGTTGAGCAGTATGGCGCCCACGAGAAGCCCACCGACAACTGCTCCCGCGAGCGCCACAAGGAAGTACGCTGCGAAAGGCCCACGCCTCGTCCCGTACCCGAAGGAACCCATTGCGCTCACCTCGTGCCGAGCGTCACACACCGCGGGCCCCTCAAACCCGCGCAGGTGACTCCCGAATCAGCAGCACTTACGCCCATGTGGCTGCCGCATCCCCGGTCTCAACGATCCTGCGGGCGCTGTCCAGGATGGCCGAGAGCCGCTCCTCGCTCGGAGCCTCGGCATATATCCTGACCACCGGCTCTGTGCCGGACGCTCTGACAAGGAACCAGCTTCCGTCGGCAAGCTCGGTCTTCACGCCATCCAGGGTCGATACGCGCGACACTGACACGCCTGCAACCTCGCACGGGGGGCTGTCACAGAGCATGCCGATGACCCTCTCCCTGGCCGGACCCTCCACGTGCAGGTCCACCCGCCGGCTGTAGAAAGGACCGACCTCGTCCATGAGGGCGTAAAATGTCTCTTTGAGGGGCCGCCCCGTGACAGCGCGCATTTCGGCCACAAGCAGGCACGCGAGGATACCATCCTTCTCGGGGACGTGACCGCCGATACTGAGGCCCCCGCTCTCCTCGCCGCCGATGACCACCTTCGCGCGCCTCATCTCCGCCGATATGTACTTGAAGCCGACTGGGGTCTCCCGCACCTCGAGCCCGCAAGCACGTGCAACAGCGTCCACCATATGGCTCGTGGCCGCAGTCCGCACGGCGACGCCCTTCATCCCGCGATTGCGGGCAAGGTGCGCAACGAGGAGCGAGATGACCTGGTTTGGCGAGAGGAACGTCCCGTCCTCGTCAATGACCCCGAATCTGTCGGCGTCGCCGTCCGTCGCAAGCCCGAGGTTTGCGCCGACCTCCCTCATCTTTGAGGCAAGGTCCTTCAGCCTCTCCTCCGAGGGATCGGGAGAGCTTCCGCCGAACAGCGGGTCCCGCCTATCATTTATGACAACCACGTCACGAGATTGCAGGATCCGGTCGAGATACCCGCGGCCGGACGCGTGCAGCGGATCGTACACGATACGCAGCCGCGCGCGGCGGATGGCGTCAAGGTCCACCAGGCGTGAGACGTGGTCAACGTAATCGCCCATTGGATCGAAGGAGGCGATGGAGGCAGTACGGGCGGTTCTGTCCACCGCGCCCTGAGCGCCGGCGGCTCCGGTACGCTTCACTTCCCCAGTGGCCTCAACCTCTGCAATGTGCCTTTCGATTTCAGAGGTCACATCAGGCATGGCCGGACCGCCGTACTCCGGGATCCACTTCACGCCGTTGTACTCGGGAGGGTTGTGGCTCGCCGTGAACATGACGGCCCCGGCTCGCCTCCCATGGACGACTGCGTGGGCGGCAACAGGCGTGGGTGTATCGCGCGACGTAACCCAGACGTTTATGCCATTTCCCGCAAGAACCGAGGCCGCCTCTTGCGCGAATCTCTCTGACAGGAACCGGGCGTCGTAGGCAACCACGACCCCCTTGCCGGCGAGGCCCGTCTCATTCAAGTAGCCCGCAATGGCCTGGACCACCACGCGGACGTTCGGAAAAGTGAAATCCTCGCACATGACGGCCCGCCAGCCGTCTGTGCCAAACCTGATGCGGCTCACATTCGCCACCCTTTCGCGTTGCCTGACTATCCAGGTATCTAGTACTCGATCCCCCGGCGTGCCATGACGCCCTGCTCGAAGGGGTGCCTCACCTGATGCATCTCCGTGATGAGGTCCGCGCGGGCGAGCACTTCTTCAGGCATTTTCCTGCCCGTGAGCACAAGCTCTACACCTGGGCTCTTGCCATCGATAATCTTCAAGATGTCCTCGACCGAAATGAGCCCGAAATGCGCTGCGAGGGAGATCTCGTCGAGGATGAGGATGTCCGCTGAGCCGCTGGAAGCCACGTCGTGCGCCATGGCGAGACCCTTCCGGGCAAGGTCCCGGTCCTCATCGGTCACCTCGCCCTCCCGCAGGAAGCACTCGGCGCACCCCCAGCACCCGGCAAACCCCTGTCTTATCGCCGAGGCCCTCCGACAGTCGCGTCCGAACTGGAAGAGGCGCACCTCCGGATACAGCCGCTCCAGAGCGAAGAGCTCCCCGGTGTAACTCGCTCCCTTCGCGAACTGGATCACGACCACACGGAACCTGTGCCCCGCCGCGCGCAGGGCTAGCCCCAAGGCCGCCGTGGTCTTGCCTTTGCCGTCGCCAGTATAGACCTGGACGAGGCCTCTCTTAAGGCCCGCCGGCACTGTGCAAGACTCAGGAAGACCTCTGGTCTTCTCGACAACACCCAGCCCCAACCGGACTCCACCCCCTCCTGCGAATGGCTCATGCCTTCGGTATCATCGCCCACGCCTCCAGCATCACCGGCCTGCCCACGACCGGCTCACCGTAACTCCGCTAAGTGAGAGTGCGTTGGTTCTTGTCCCTTTTCCAGTAGTTGCCGGGTTGCCGGTGTTGCACCCACTCTTTGAGTCACCCGCAACACCTCCCAGAAGTCGGGAGCATTCCTGGACCCATACTTAACGCCAGACCCGACACCAGCGCCACCTGGGGCCTTCCGCTCACGGGGTGCGGTCCGACGCAAGACCTTACGCCGTATACCTCTTCGATAACCTGAGCTGTGATGACCTCGCCAGGCGTGCCGGACGCCGCAAGACGTCCGCCTTTCAACATCACTATTCTGTCGCAGTACTGGGCAGCAAGATTCACGTCGTGCAGCACGGCCACAACCCCAAGGCCGTCCTGCCGCGAGAGGCTCCACACAAGATCCATGATCTCCACCTGATGCCTCGGGTCCAGGTGCGACGTGGGCTCGTCGAGCAGCAGAATCCGTGGCTCCTGGGCAAGCGCCCGCGCCACCATGACCCGCTGTCTCTCCCCATAGGACAGCTCTGTGATGGGGCGCATAGCGAGATGCGCCACCTGCGTCGCCTCCATGGCCCGGGCTGCGGCCTCGATGTCGCGCCGAGTCTCCCCGGCGAACCTCCCGAGGTGGGCCCAGCGGCCCATCAGCACGATGTCCTTCACGCTGAACGAGAACGGCGTGTATCCGTTCTGCGGGACGACCGCGAGGCGCCGTGCCACGGCCCTTGCACTCATCCTGTGGATGTCCCGCCCGTCCAGGGTCACCTTCCCACTTATCGGGCGCAGCGCCCCTGCCCTCGCCCGCAGGAGCGTGGTCTTGCCGGACCCGTTCGGGCCGAGCACCCCGACGAGTTCACCCCCGGAAACCGAGAGCGACACACCGTCCAGCGCCGTTATTATACCGTACATGCAACGGATGGAAAACACATCTAATCTCATGCTACAGCACCCCGCACGTCTTCCGACGCCTCAATAGATACAGGAAGAACGGCCCCCCTGCGAGGGCCGTGATGACTCCCACCGGGATCTCCCCCGGCGCTATGACCACGCGCGCGAGGGTGTCCGCCGCCACCAGAAAGCCTGCCCCTACGACGGCGCACGCGGGCATGAGGACCCTGTGGTCCGGCCCCAAGATAAGCCTTACAGTGTGAGGAACCACGAGCCCCACAAACCCGATGATGCCGCCGACCGAAACGGCCGCCGCGGTAACGAGCGAGGCGGCAACTATCGCGACGCGCTTGAACTCCTCGGGGTCGAGGCCAAGGTAGCGCGCCTCTTCGTCGCCCAGGCTGATGAGGTTGAAGTCGCGAGCCAGCACGACGAGGGCGGCCATGCCGGCCGCCATGTACGGAAACGCCATCTTCACGTGGGCGTATCCTTTATTCGAAAGGCTCCCCATGAGCCACATCATCGCCTCGCGCATGGTATCGCCGGATACAACGAGGAGGAACGATATCGCCGCCCAGAGGAACGACCCCACGACCACGCCAGCAAGCAGAAACGTGTCCGTCGGAAGTCTGCCCGATACCCGTGCGAGGGAGTATACGACCACCATGGTGGCGACGGCGGTGAGAAAGGCGAGAATCGGGACGGAGCCGACCCCCAGGATGGAGACGGGCACCCCGGCTACCATGGCAATGGTCGCGCCAAGCCCCGCCCCCGCTGACACCCCCACAACGTACGGATCGGCGAGGGGATTTCTGAGAAGGCCCTGCAGCGCCGCCCCAGCGGTGGCCAGGGAAGCCCCGACCATGGCAGCAAGCAGTATCCGGGGCAAGCGCACCTGAAGGAGGATGACCTCGTGGGATGCCGGCCACTCCGCCTGCAGGGCAGCGCCGCCCCCGCGGACAAAGGATAGTCGATGAATCAGTATGCCTGCGACCTCGGTCGGCGGAATCCGCACAGAGCCTGTGCCGGCAGCAACCAGCATGACCAGGGCGAGGCCCAGGACAAGGACGGGCAAATGGGCCGCCTGCCAGATGGGGCGCATCCCCCCGGGCGCGTGCAAGCACACGGAGCGCACATTGGCAACTCTCCCGCTTTGACCCGCCAGGTCCATGCCCGGCCCTCTTCCAGCCGGCCGGGCCGCACCGGCACCTGCCGCCTCGCGGGGTCCCGCCCCATCAGGGCACACCCGGCCTCCACCCTGCGTGGGAGCTGTCATCGATACACCCACCTTTCCTTAGCTCTAGTTTCCCAGCATCCGCCCGACGCCGCATCTGGCATAAAATCTTTTGCGAATTGTCGCCGCCACAAACCGCAAGCTCTTATGCGAATTTGTGTGGGATTGTCGTCCCCGCAAGACGCCTCGGTAACAGGCACCTGGTCGAAGACCAGGTCCACGCGGCTGGCCATACAGCTAAGTGAAGGTGCGTTAGTCCTTGCCCCATTTCCAGTAGTCGCCGGGTTGCCGGTGTTGCGCTTTCTCCTTGAGTCACCGGCAACCCCTCCCAAAAGTCTGAAGCATTTCTGCACCCCCACTTAGTGGCATTCCCGTCTCGTGCACGTTACCTGAACAACTCGGGATGGAACAGCCTCGCGAGGGCTTCGAGCCCGTCCACAAGCCTGGGGCCAGGGCGCACCAGGAGATCCGGGTGCACCTCATACACCCGCCCCGTCCTGTAAGCCGATATCCCATGCCAGGCGGGACGCGCCAGGGCCTCAGTCCTGTTGAAGTTCGTCAAGATCACCACCTCGGGGTCGCGCTCTATCACGGCCTCCGGGCTGAACTCGGGCCATTCCGACTTGGCGTCGTGGGCGATGTTCTGACCGCCGGCTGCCGACACAAGCTCGTCGATGAAAGTCCCCGGACCCGCCGTCATGAGGGGTTCGTTCCAGATTTCCACGAAGACGCGCGGCCTCTCGGATGGCTTGAGGCTGGCTATCCTCTGGGCGATACGCTCCATCCTGGCCGAGAGCTCCCTTACGATCTCAGACGCCCGGTCCTCCGTGCCAGTGGCCTTCCCGATGAGCGTTATGGCGCGAAGGACTCCGTCGATGCTCTTCGGGTCCACCGCGAGGACCGTGATGCCGAGCTCGGAGAGCCTTGTGACCGCCTGGCGCTGAAGGCTTCCGACCGCCACTACGAGGTCGGGACGCATGGCTATGATCTTTTCGTAGTCGAGCTGGACGGAGCCCACTTTCGGTTTGGCTTTCGCTTCCACGGGGTAATCGCAGGAATCGGTAACGCCTATGACCCTGTCGGCAAGACCCAGAGCGAAAAGGATCTCCGTGTTGCTGGGGGCGATCGAGATGATGCGCTCGGGCGGGCGCGATAACACCACGTTTCTGCCAAGGTCGTCGGTCACGGTAATCGCTCGGCTGGCCGATGCTCCGGCGCCCTGCGACATGTGCAGTCCCCACACGACAACGGCCAACACCACAACAAGGGCGAGACCTATCCCGTGACGTGCCGTCCGCGTTCTCTTGAGCGGAACCATAATGCTTCGAGGCCTCCTTTCGTACGATTAGACACGCTGGGTGCGGCGAAGTCATCTTGTCCCATGGGCCACCGTCGGATCGCGGCATCTCCTCGAAAGCCACCGGCTCCCGGCACACTCTGCATGACGCGGGGTGTCGGAGAGGCATCGGCAGACGCACTGGCATCGGGCGGTGCCTCGCCCCGCCGGTCCAGCAGGACGAGTGCATCCTGGCTGGGACAAGATGGTCGCACGCTGAGCCCCGTCGTCGCACAGGCCGAGCCCGCGACCCTGCCGAATGCCGCATGTCAGCACGCCACGGCCCCGGCCTTCGGCCGGGGCCTGTTGCTCGCAAGAAAACAACCTGCCACTCCCTTTCACCGAAGGCGCAAGGTTATACTGGCAGGCAGGTCTCCTGGCTTCCGGATCCTCGCACACGCCTCGCGCCTTCCCCCAGCGCCCCTCCATCCAAGGCACGACCAGATCGCCGCACCGCCGAACGCAGGGACACAGACTGGAGTGGCCGTGCAAGGCTGCTCCCCGGGTACAGTGGCGGGAACCGCGGGCTTGCAGGGCTTGCCCTGCTGCCTCTTCCCTATTCTCCCCTGACGGGGCACCTGCCAGCTTCGAATGCTGTACAATTGTGCGTCCATACGTATTCTACCATTCGCTGGCTCGCCTGGCAACAGCACCTCGCCTTCTCCTTTGCAAACGGCACGCCCGACACCGCAGGCACCCTCTCCGGTCACCGATCTTACCCGAGACTTCATAGTATACTACTGGCTGCCTCCGGTTCTGCCCCGGGCACCTGCCCCCGGGTGCGCAACCAGGCAGACGAGGTGGCCCCACCTGCGCGGAGGGGAAACTGGCTCATGAATGGCCCATGGAATAGCAATGAAGGTCATGTTCCGCTTTCGCACGCCCCCCTCGGCTCCACGTGCCGCGTCACGAGCCTGTTGGCCACGGGCCTCTCCAGGAGGCGACTCCTCGACGTAGGTCTCGTTCCAGGGGCGTGCGTAAGGCCGGCGCGTCGGAGCCCTGCGGGCGATCCCACGGCGTATGATGTGAAGGGAACCCTCATCGCGCTGCGGACGCGAGAAGCAAACCAGGTTATGGTAGAGGTCTTCCCCCCGTCTGAGCCTGCCCCCGTCGAGAAAGCAGCCGCCTATCGTGCCCGAACCTCCGCCTGGCTCCGCCGATGCCCGTGGTTCCGTGCACGCACAACCCGTCCGGCCGCACCCTGACCCGTCTCGGCGCGCCGACCCCGAACCCCGGTCCCTGACAGGCGACCTGCTACGCACCCGGCGCCTGCACCTGTAATGGAGGTGAACCCTGTGGGATCCATGCGCCATCCGTCATTGCACGTACCACGCGGCGGTCGTATGCCCTGGCACGTCCGACCAGGACCCGCGCCTGCGTCCACGTGCTGTACCGTCGCCCTGGCGGGCAACCCCAACACAGGCAAGAGCACCGTCTTCAACGCCCTCACCGGGCTTGGCCAGCACACCGGCAATTGGCCGGGCAAGACCGTGGTCGTGGCGGAGGGCACCTATACGCACTGCGGGATGACCTACCGTGTTATCGATCTCCCTGGCACGTACTCCCTCCTTGCCGCGTCTCCGGAGGAGGAAGTTGCGAGGGACTTCATTTGCTTCGGCGGGGGCAACGCGACGGTCGTGGTGACCGACGCGACGTGCCTTGAGCGCAACCTCAACCTCGTCCTCCAAATCATGGAGATAACGCCGAGGGTCGTGGTGTGCCTGAACCTCATGGACGAGGCGAGGCGCAAGGGGATCTCCGTTGATGTGGACCGTCTCTCCTCTGAGCTCGGAGTTCCCGTCGTGCCTACCGTGGCGCGAACCGGCCACGGCCTTCCGGCGCTCATGGACACCATCGCCAGTGTTGCAAGCGGACGGCTGGCCACAAGGCCCCTCCGGGTTACGTATAGCCCGGAGGTGGAGGCGCTGGTCGCCGACATCGAACCACGCCTCTCCGCTGTCATGGCCGAGGTCGCTCCGGGGATCTCGCCCCGCTGGGTGGCCCTACGGCTCATAGATGGCGACCCCGGCCTGATCGAAGCCATCAGCGAGAGGGTGAATAGACAGTGGTCGCAAGATACGAGACCCAGGAGCGCGGCACGCTCCGTGGCTGCGAGGAGCGGGATCCCGGCGTGAACCGCATGGCCGGCTGGCAGTTTCTCGATCTTGTGGAGGCAGCCCGGGAGGCAGGATCGAAGATGCCTGGAGACGTCCGGGACCTCATGGTAACCAGGATATACGAGGTCGCCGGGGCCATATGCCAGAAGACGGTGCGCCGCGCCACTCGGCCCGCGCGCGACTGGGACACACGCCTCGACGACATCCTCACGTCCAGGCTGCTCGGGTACCCAATCATGCTCGCCCTGCTGGGTGTGGTGTTCTGGATAACGCTGGCGGGCGCGAACGTTCCGTCAAGGCTCCTCGGCGCCGCGCTTTTCTGGGGACAGGACCGGCTCCTGGACCTGTTCTCATGGGCCGGCGCCCCGTCTTGGCTGACAGGCGTCGTCGTTATGGGGGCATACAGGAGTCTTGCGTGGGTCGTGTCGGTGATGCTGCCGCCGATGGCGATATTCTTCCCATGTTTCGCCTTGCTTGAGGACCTGGGCTACCTGCCGAGGGTGGCCTTCAACCTCGACGCTTTCTTCAAGCGAGCCGGCACCCACGGCAAGCAGGCCCTCACAATGTGCATGGGGTTCGGGTGCAACGCAGCGGGGGTGGTCTCGTGCCGGATAATCGACTCGCCCAGAGAAAGGCTCATCGCCATCCTCACCAACAATTTCGTCCCATGTAACGGGCGATTCCCCACGCTCATAGCGATGGCCGCCATGTTTTTCGGAGCTGGCCTGCAAAGTGCCGCTGCTCTGTCGCTCCTCGGCACCGTGCTCCTGGGCATTGCCGTCACGCTCGGCGTGTCATGGGTCCTGTCGCGCAGCCTTCTCCGCGGGATCCCGTCGTTCTTTGTGCTCGAACTCCCGCCATATAGAAAACCGCAGGTCATCAGGGTGATCGTGAGGTCCTTTCTCGACCGCGCCCTGTTCGTGCTCGTGAGGGCAGCAACGGTGGCAGTCCCCGCGGGAGCCCTCACGTGGATACTCGGGAACTCGATGGTGCGCGGCGCGAGCCTCCTCGCCCACGTTGCAGGCTTCCTTGAGCCCTTCGGACAGCTCATCGGGCTCGACGGTCACGTCCTGGCCGCGTTCCTCCTCGGGCTGCCCGCAAACGAGATAGTCATCCCCATCCTCGTGATGGAGTACTCCAGCGCCGGAGCCATGGTGGACCTCGGCGGGCTGGAGACGCTTCGAGAGTTGCTCGTGTCAAACGGGTGGACTCCGCTCACGGCCGTGTGTCTCATCCTGTTCTCCCTGCTCCACTACCCGTGCGCCACGACTCTATGGACCATCTGGCATGAAACCCGAAGCGCCAGGTGGACCGCGGTCGCGGCGCTCCTGCCGCTTGCGGTGGCGTGCGTGGCGTGTTTCCTTGCGGCTTCGGCCGGGCGGTTCCTGTGCGCCGGATGAAGGATTAGTAGTGTTAGCCCCGTCAGATGCGCCGAAGCGCCTGGTCGAAGTCGGCGATGATGTCCTCCGGATTCTCAAGCCCCACCGACAAGCGCACGAGGGCCTCGCTGAACCCGAACTCGGCCAGCCTCTCCCTGGGATACTCACGGTGCGTCATGGACGCCGGATGTTCCACGAGGGTCTCCGCGTCTCCCAGGCTCACCGCGATGGTGCACAGTTGCAGGCTGTCTATGAGGCGGACCGCAGCGTCATAGCCGCCCTTCACCTCGAACGACACAATGCCGCCGTATCCCCGCATCTGGCGCCTGGCGAGCTCGCGCTGGGGGAACTCGTCGAGGCCTGGATACAGCACGCGCTCGACCTTCGGGTGGCCCGCCAGAAACCTCGCCACGGCCAGCGCATTGCTGGCATGACGCTCCATCCGAACGCCCAGGGTCTTGAGGCCCCGCAAGAGAAGCCACGCGTTGAACGGCGAAAGCACGCCGCCGAGGTCGCACAGGAAGTCAAAGCGCAGCCGAAAGATGTAGTCAGGGTCGCGCGCAACCGCTACCCCGCCCAGGGCATCGCCATGCCCGCCAATGTACTTGGTGCACGAGTGCACCACCACATCGGCACCGAGGGCAAGCGGGTTCTGGAAGTAGGGCGTCGCGAAGGTGTTGTCCACCACAACTATGGCTCCGCGGCGATGGGCCGCCTCGGCGGTGGCGGCGATGTCCACAAGCTCGAGGCTTGGGTTGGCGGGGGTTTCAAGGTATACGACTTTCGTCGCATCGGTCAGTGCGGCTTGAACCGCGCCGGGGTGAGCAAGGTCCGCGAAATTCGCCCTTATACCGTATCGCGGAAGGAGCTGTGTCGCCACGTGGTAGGTCGAGCCGTAGAGCGTCCGGGAGGTCAAAAGCTCGTCCCCGGCCTTGAGCAGAGAGAGCAGCACGGACGAGATCGCCGCCATCCCCGATGAGAAGGCCACCGCCTTCTCCCCCTTCTCCAGGATGGCCATCTTCTGCTCGAAGAGCCGCAGGGTTGGGTTGTTGCCGCGAGTATACACGTACTCTGCAGACTCCCCTGAGAACACCTTCTGGGCGTGGGAGACGCTGTCGAACACGAAGGTTGACGTCTGGTAGATCGGCGGGTTCAGGGCACCGAGCGCGTGCTTCCCATCCCACCCGGCGTGGATCGCCTGAGTATCGAACCCGGGATTTCGATCTGCCTCCTTGCTCATCCTGCCTTCACCATCCTAATGACACTCTGCTACGTATGGACCTTCCATTATTGCCGTCGATCGGGCCGACAGCTGACGTGCGTCCTGAGTCACTCGTCAACCTTTTCCCGTTCCATACGTCACGCATCCGCGGCCGACTCGGGTCTTCCGGGAACTGCGCGGACAGTGGGTTTCTTGGAGGCTGCGTCTGGCATCGCCGGGGCATGAAGCTACGATGCGCCGCCGCCGAAATCCAGCAGGACCTTGAGGCTTCCCCGCCTCCCTGCCTGTTCGAACGCCTCTATGGCACGGGCCGCCGGGAAGACGCCATTGATGAGGCTCGCGGTATCGATCTTCCGTTCCTCCAGGAGCCGCATGGCAGGTGGAAACGGCCCGCACCTGGAGCCGACGCACGTCACTTCATTGACCACCACCGGCGAGAGGTTCAGAGGTGCCTCGCCGTGAAACGTGCTCTTGAGAACGATCGTGCCGCGCGGGCGCACAAGAGCCACCGCTTCCGCCAGCCCCGACGGGCTTCCGGTGCACTCCACCACCACGTCAGCCCTTGGCGGCAAGACCGGGGACCCGGAGAGCGCTGTCTCGACGCCGGCCTTTCGCGCGATGTCCAGTTTCTCCTGGTGTCGTCCGACGAGGACCACAGGGCGCCCCGAGGCGTGGACAACCTGGGCCACGAGAAGGCCAAGCTTTCCGTCGCCGAGCACCACGACACTATCGGAGTGGCGAATGTGGACTTGCTCCAGCACTTCCACCGCCGCCGCGAGCGGCTCGGTGAAGACAGCCTCCTGGTCGCTCACCGACCCCGGAACCAGATGGAGGTTTTCGCAGGGCAGCACCGTGTAATCAGCGAAGCAGCCGGGCCAGGCCCGCATCCCCATGGTGCGGATGCGCTCGCAGTGGCGAGGATAACCCATGCGGCACATAGGGCACTCCCAGCAAGGTACGTTTATCTCGCCGACGACCCTCTTTCCGAGCAGACCAGGGTCGTCCGCATCCTCCACGGTCCCGACGAACTCATGGCCGAGGATGCCGGTATACCCGAGGTATCCTCGGGTGATCTCGAGGTCGGTATTGCATATTCCGGCGAGCCGAACCCGCACAAGGGCTTCGCCCTCGCCCCTCACGGGCGCGGGGACGTCGTCCCGCACAAGAAGCCGGTTGCCGTCGAAAACAACCGCACGCATAAGACGTTCACCTCGCTTCTCTCTGCCGCCCTTCTCTGCCTGTCTCTCTTCTCCATCCATCCTTCTTCTGCCCGTCTTCTCTATCCCTCTTCGCGCGCAAGTCGCGCGACGGCGTCAAGGGCGATCTCGGCTTCGAGCTCGATGGCTTTTGCCACCACATCGCGGTTGGGGTTGTAGGCATCGCCCTCGAACTCAATGGCCATGCCGTCTACCGCGAGGATCGCGCCCGCGCGTACACCGCGCAGCGCAGCCACGATGAGGAGGGCCGACACCTCCATCTCGACGCCTATGGCTCCAGCCCGGCTCATCTCTGCGTTCGGGAGCGGCAGGATGCCCGGATAGAACGCCCCCACCGTGAGCACCACGCCCTTGGCCAGCCTGGCGCCGTGCTCTACACCCGCCTCGTACAGGGCATCCACCACCTTGGCGTCCGCGATGGCAGGAAAGGACAGCGGGACAAGCTGGTCCGTCACCCCGTCCTCCCGCACGGCACCCGTGGCGACGATGAGATCCCCATCCACGATGGAGCGGCTGAGCGATCCGGCCGTCCCGACCCTGATGAGGACCCTGGCGCCGGCCTTGATAAGTTCCTCGAAACACACGCACGCCCCGGCCGCTCCAACGCCGTGGGATGCGATTGTCACCGGCGTGCCCCGGTATACGCCGTTCACCACGCGATATTCGCGGTTGTACGAGACCTCGCGCGCGTCCTCGAGGTGACGCGCGATGACATGAGTCCTTCCAGGGTCGCCGCAGACGATCACATAGGAAGAGATCTGTCCGGGATAGATCTTCAATATAGGCAACATTCTCCTTTCGTCCATCCCACTCCACCCTACTCTCTGTACTACGTCTCAGTACCTACGTCTCTGTACTACCGTCTCTGTACTACGAGTATGTTGAATCCTCCGGGGGTGTTGGATCCTGCGGGGACCCGCCGCACGCGCTGCGTGCCTCCGGGACGCTACCCTCCACGAGATCCCTGAGGCTTTTCTCGAACGGAGGATAAGCCACTCCCCTATCCGTGATGATGCCCGAAACATATCGCGCCGGGGTGACGTCGAACGCAGGGTTGAATACCCCAACCCCTTTTGGGGCGATCCTGTGTCCGAACATCTCCGTGACCTCGCTCGGATCCCTTTCCTCTATGGGGATGTCGCGACCGGTCGGACACGCAAGGTCAAGCGTTGACATGGGAGCCGCTACGTAAAACGGAATGCCGTTCTCCTTCGCGAGCACCGCCAAGCTGTAGGTGCCTATTTTGTTCGCCACGTCGCCGTTGGCTGCGATCCTGTCGGCCCCAACGATGACGCAGTCGACCTTGCCGAGGCTCATCACGTAACCGGCCATATTGTCGGTGATGAGCGTCACCGGAATGCCGTCCTCCAGGAGCTCAAACGCGGTAAGCCTCGCGCCCTGGAGATACGGGCGGGTCTCGTCGGCGAAAACGTGCACGCGCTTCCCCTGCTCCACCGCTGCCCGGACCACGCCCAGCGCAGTGCCGTACCCAGCCGTCGCGAGGGCTCCAGCGTTGCAATGCGTCAACACCGTCGCCGGATCCCCAAGGAGGCTTGCGCCGTTCTGCCCGATCCGCCGGTTCGCCTCCACGTCTTCCGCCTCCATGGCGCGGGCGGCCGCTTCCATGGCCTCAGGGATCTTCCGCCAGTCCGAACACCCCAAGGCAACACCGAGCATCTTCTCCACCGCCCACGCGAGGTTCACGGCGGTCGGCCTTGCGTCCGCGAGATCCCGGGACGCGGCCTTCAGTCGTTCGATGTATGCGTCGCGGTCATCCGCCCCGAGCTCACGGGACGCCAGGACCATGCCGTACCCGGCGCTCACCCCGATGGCTGGCGCCCCTCGGACCTTCATCGTGCGGATTGCGTCTCTCACATCCCGATAGCTTACGCACCTGATATACCTCTTCTCCAACGGCAGCCGGGTCTGGTCGAGGAGTTCGAGGGTTGTCCCGCTCCACACAATAGGCCTCAACATCCCTATACTCACATCCTCCCTCGATCCACGAACATGCGAGCACACCAAAACATGCCCGAGAGCGACCGGCCCGGGTACCCGCCTCACTGCGAACTCCTCCCGGTGCCTGTCGTCCCGGGCAGCCTGGCCGCTGCATCCGCTCCAGGTCCAAGTGTCGCTTCACAAATCTGTGCCGGCGTGGCAGAAGCTGCGGGGTCGCTGGTGCCCGCACGATGGGTGCGCGCGATTCGGCGAGCCTCCTCAAGCGCTGAACGCGACGAGCGAGGTCGCAGGCGCGCCTCTCCGATATGCGACACCGCGAGCCCCTGCAAAGATAGCACTGAACTCTGAACCCACGCTTAGCTCAACGCTTAGCTCACACGGTACTTGCGCACGCCCTCTTCGTAGAGATCGTTTCCATATATGTCGTTCACCACGACGGCCGGGAAGCCTTCCACCGTGAGCTTCCTGATAGCCTCGGGACCGAGGTCTTCGTACGCCACAAGCTCCGATGCCTTCACACACTTCGCGAGGAGCGCGCCGGCGCCGCCGATGGCAGCGAAGTACACCGCCTTGAATCTCACCATGGCATCTCTCACGTCTTGGGAACGGCTTCCCTTCCCGATCATTCCCTTGAGCCCGTGCTCCATCAGAACCGGGGCATACGAATCCATCCTGTAACTGGTGGTCGGCCCTGCTGAGCCGATGGCCCGGCCGGGGCGCGCCGGTGTCGGACCGACATAGTATACGATCTGCCCCCGGATATCCATGGGGAGCTCTTTCCCCTCGGCAAGCAGCGCCACCAGCCTCTTATGCGCAGCATCCCGCGCCGTGTACAGGATTCCCGATATCCTCACGTTGTCGCCGGCCTTGAGCCGGGCAACGACTTCATCAGTGAGCGGAGTAGATATCTCGATGGCCACCTGTGATGCCTCCTTCAGCTAGACGCTCAGAGCACAACGGTTTCGTGCGGGCCGACGTGGCAGTTGAGGTTCACCGCCACGGGCATGCTCGCGATGTGGCAGGGCGCATACTCGATGTTCACGGCGAGCGCCGTGGTCCTCCCGCCAAACCCCTGCGGCCCGATGCCGAGCTTGTTGATCTCTGCGAGGAGTTCCTCTTCCAACTTCGCGTATGCCGGGTCAGGGTTGTGGGACCCCACAGGGCGCAGGAGCGCCTTCTTGGCGAGGAGCGCCACCCGGTCGAAGGTCCCTCCGATCCCGACCCCGACCACCACCGGGGGGCAGGGGTTAGAGCCGGCCTTCTGGACACGCTCCACGACGAACTTCTTCACGCCCTCCACCCCAGCCGCTGGCGCCAGCATGGCGATGCCGCTCATGTTCTCCGCGCCGCCGCCCTTGGGCGCCACCGTTATCTTGACATCCGTGCCGGGAACAATATCTACATAGATCATGGCAGGCGTGTTGTCCCCGGTGTTCACCCTTTTGAAAAGGGGGTCGTTTACAAGCGACTTGCGAAGGTACCCTTCGGTGTAGCCCTGTCTCACGCCCTCGTTGATGGCCGCGTAGAGGTCGCCGCCGACGAAGTGGACATCCTGCCCTACTTCAACAAAGACCATCGCCACCCCTGTGTCCTGGCACGCAGGGACTCCTTCTTCCCGCGCGATCCGGTGGTTCTCGAGGATCTGCTTGAGAACCTCCCTGCCCACCGGGGACTCCTCCGTCTCCACAGCGCGTTCGAGCGCACCTATGGTCTCGCGCGGAACGTTGCAGTTCGCGCTGACACACAGCTTCTTGATGGCAGCTGTGACGTCCGATACATGGACCTCCCGTAACCCATTGCAACCCATACGATCGCCTCCAATCCGTCCAAATCCGGCTACCCCTCATCCCCTCCCTGTTGGGTGCTTGCAAGGGGAGCGCCCGCCCTCACTTGCCCGTCACGGACACACCTTCGAGCTGGACGTAAGGCAGCCTCATGTCGCCGATGGTTACTGCTTCTCTTGATACGGCTACTATGTGTGCGAACAGTTCGTAGATGTTTCCTGCGATCATCACCTCTTTGACCGGCTTTGTGATCTCGCCATTCTCGATGTAGTGGCCGCCCTTGACCACGCCTGAGAAGTCGCCGCTGACGGGGTCGAGGTTGCCCGAGAACCTGTTGACTATGAGGCCCTTCGGAATGTTCCGGATCATCTCATCAAGGGGGGTTGCGCCGCGCGCGACGATGAGGTTGGTGGTGCCGATTCCGGGCGTCGTCTGGTCGCTTCCGACCGCACGCCCGTTAGACCGCACCCCGTCCTTGCGCGCAGTGTAGCAGTTGTAAAGATAGTGGCCAAGCACCCCGCCTCTGATAATCTCGAGAGGCTCGGGCGGCACGCCCTCGCGGTCGAACGAAGTCGACCCTACGCCTGCAGGGATACGCGGATCGTCAGTTACAGTGAGAAGCTCCGACGCCACGCTCGCCCCGAGCTTCCCCTTCCACCGCGACCTTCCGTTCTGGACGTTCTCGGCACTTGCCGAAAACGCGATGGGCTGGGCGATGAGCTCGACGCCGGCATAAGGCGTGATTATCACAGCCCCCTTGAAGCTCGGGATGGTCTTGGCTCCGAGGGCCTTCACCACTTTCTCGGCGAGACGCCGCCCGCTTGCCTCCGGATCTATGTCAGCGAGCGCGCATGATCCCGAGTACTCCACGTCGAACGACGAGACGTCGTCGCCGTCGCGGGCGAATCCCATGCCCACGCATGAGAAACTGCTCCCCTTCTCCGATAGGCGCACGCCCCGCGAGTTCACGATGGCGCGCTCACCGATCTGCACGACGAAGCTGGCAGAGTCAATGGTGACCCGACTGTCGTATCCCCTCGCCGCCTCCACGAACCTGCGCCCGAGGTCCAGCGCGTCATCGAGGGCAAGGGCCTCGGCCCTCTCGTCGTAGAGCCCGGGGACTGGCCTCGCCTCCGACGGCTCCGGAAGAACGTGGTTCGGGTCCTCCGGCGATGCCGCCGCTATGGCAAGCGCAGCTCCGATGGTGTCGCCCGTCGCCTCGTCCGTCAGCACGTTCGTTGCGGCGAATCCCTGCCTTGCGCCGCGGATCACGCGTACACCGACCCCCTCGTAGGTGTCGCCCTTTGGCACCTGGAGGTCGTTCTTCTCGAAGACCGCCTCGAGCTTGCGCGTCCTGAGGTAGTAAACCTCGGCTTCGTCCGCCCCCATCGCCTTTGCACGCCGCACCAGTTCATCGCAAAGTTCCAGGCTCTTCATGCCACGCCCTCCCTCACTCATGGCGTCCGCCGATGGTCACCCGGCACCGCACGTACGGCCCGCCTGCATCGACCTTAGCAGGCTGCCACTTGCCGCAGTGACCCGAACCCAGGTCGAGCTCGAAGTCGCTGGAGACCGCATCCACGCTCTTCAGCACCTCGAACGCCTGGCCGGAGATGGTTATACCCTTGACAAGCTCGCCGATCTTGCCATGCGTGATCCTGTACGCCTCCGAGATCCCGAACATGAACTCGGCAGTGGCGTCCGCCTGGCCTCCCTGACCCATTTCCTTGAGGAAGAAGCCGTCCTCGATACCCGCGATCATGTCCTCAAGCTTCGAATCGCCCGGAAGGATGAACGTGTTGGTCATTCGTATGATCGGCTCATCGCGATAAGTGAACGCCCGCGCGTTGCCACGAGGCACCGTGTCGAACGCCGCCGCAGACTCGCGGCTGTGGAGGTAGTTACGAAGCACTCCCTTGTCGATGATTACCGTCCGCTCGCCCAGCACACCCTCGTCGTCCACGAGCACCATGCCGGCTGCGCCCCGCATCGTGCCGTCATCCACCAGCGTCACGAGATCGGATGCGACCTTCTCGCCGATCTTGTCCTTTACTACAGACCCGCTCTGCACGAAGTCAGCCTCCACCGTATGACCTATCGCCTCGTGGGACAGGACACCCACGAGCTGCGGGTCCAGGATGACAGTGTACTGCCCGCCCTTGGCATAGCCTGCGTCGAGTTTCCTTACAGCGAGGTTGACGGCCTCGTCAACCATTTTGTTGAGGTCGCGCTTTCTCATGAGGTCATGCCAGCCGCCGGTGACCCCCCATCCCTTCGCGCCAGTCTCGCGCTCCTCCCCCCGCCCGACCGTGGCGAACACGTGGAAGCTGGGCTTGCGGTCCACAATGTGCGCCTCCGCACCGTCAGAGGTCACAATGTACTTCTCATCCGCATACTCGGTGTAGATCACAATGCTCCCCACCACAAGCGGCGACGAGGCGCGCATGCGCCTCTCCGCCCCCAGAACAACTTCGATCTTCGCGGCGATATCTGGCTCGTCGTCACAGGTCTGGTAGATGAACTCCCCTTTCCCAAGGCGAGCCGGGGCAAGCCTCGCCTTCTCACGCCGCAGGCGGGCACCTGCTCTGGCTGCATCGGAAGCCTCGGCGATGGCCCTCCGCAACCCCTCCCGAGTTACGTCGGTCGTCGACACAAAGCCCCAGGACCCATCCACGAGACACCGCACTCCCGCGCCTGCGAGCGTGCGCCGCTCCACGCGCTTCAGCGCGCCGTTGCGGGCGTCGATGGCCGTCTGGAGGCGTCGGTGATATCGGATCTCCGCGTACCCTGGCGCCTCTGTCACAGCCAACTTCAGTAGGTCGAGCATCCCGTCACCTTCCCTCTTCGTTGATCGTATATATGTTTCGCTCATGGACCGAAACTCCTCCTTGCGGTCAGGGCTTGCCGCGCGCAGTGTCCACCCGAAACGTGGTCCCATCTGTGATCACAACCACGTCGCCGTCCACGTCGGTGCGGTAGACCCTGTCCACGTAACCCGCCAGGTTCAGAAGGGTTATCCGGTGAGGATGACCGTAAGAGTTGCCTGCTCCCACGAGGATCACCGCGACGGCGGGCTCCACTGCTTTGAGAAACCATGGGCTCGACGAGGTCCTGCTCCCGTGATGGGCGACCTTCAGGACAGTCGCGTGAAGGTCCGCTCCGCTCTTCAGTATCGCGTTCTCTGCCTCCCTCTCCGCATCGCCCGTGAAGAGGAAGCCAACCTTGCCGTACTGCAGCCTGATGACGACGGAGCAGTCGTTCATGTTCTCAGGAAGCGGCTCGGACGGGTGAAGGATCCTCACGTCGAGGCCGGGGCCAAGATCTATGCTGTCCCCCGCTCTTCCCAGGCGGAACCTGATGTTCTTTTGATCGATAAGGGTAAGGAATCGCTCGTACGTGGCCGTCGTATGGACCTTTCCCGAGTCCACCACGAGGCCCACCACGAAGGTGCGGAGCACCTCGATGAGCCCGCCGATATGGTCCGCATGAGGGTGCGTGGCCACCAGCACGTCGATCCTCGAGACGTTCTGCGCCTTCAGGTAGGCGACGAGCCGGCCGGACGCGTCGGCCGGACCGCCGTCGACGAGCATCGTCTTCCCGGACGGAGCCTGAACAAGGATGGAGTCGCCCTGGCCCACGTCAATGAAGTGGACCGCGAGATGAGCGCCCCCGCTTCCAGGACTGGCGGCGTCCGCTCCCGTCAGCGGAACCAACAGCACAAGCGCCACAAAGATCGCGGCGATCAAGACGCCCGCCGCGCCCGCGCGCCTTGCCCGCCTGGGATGGATCGCGGGACCCCGGTTGCAGTACGACCGAACGCCCGTCAAGATGCCCTCGGTGAACATGGTGGCGCTCATGTGCCAGCCTCCTGCCTCTCCGGTGGTGGCTCACCCTCTTGCGTTAGCTAACTTATAGTAATTCACCGCCCGGATCCCGAAGTCCTCTATACGTGCGCAAAACTTGAGGCCCGCCGCACGTCGCAGCGGGCCGCGGATTCCGTGGGCATGGCACAAGGAGCGTCACAGGTACACCTAAGTGGGGGTGCAAAAATGGTCCCGACTTTTGGGAGGGGTTGCCGGTGATTGCACGAGGGGTGTCAAAATCCGGCTGCCTAGCCGGACGCGCCGGATTTTGGCGAAGCGTGCCCCGCTTGGGGCGCCGTCCCCGAGTGCAACACCGGCAACCCGGCAACTACTGGAAGAGGAGCGAGGACTAATGCACCCTCACTTAGAAGAACGCGCTGACCGCGCTTTCCAGCGCCTGCACCTTCTTCTCCTCGACAACATATACGAGGCCTCTGCCGGTCGCGGTCGCGTAATATCCCTCACCCCGGTCGGCCCTTCCCCCTATCCTAAGCTCGAGGACCTTGCCGTCACCGAGGTCGAGCTCCACCCGAGCCCGCGGCCGGTCGAGGCCGTAGCGCGCATCGTCGGCCCCGGCCACCGCGCCCTGCACCACCGTCGCCACGGTGACATCGCGCAGGGCTGACCAGAGCTTGCCCATGTCCTCCGACGAATACCTCTTTTCGCCCGCTTTGAGCTGCCACTTCTCGCCCTCCTTGACGACCTCAGGCGCCTGCGGCGCGGGCGTGCCGCGGGGCAGGAGTCCGGCTGCCGTCCCGGTACCCAGGTCAGGCGGCACGGTCTTCCACTCCTTGCCGTCTCTCAGAAAGGCCACGGCTTTGCCCTGGTCCACGCAGGTGACGCGTATCAGGTCGTCGTCGTTCCACGAGATGAGTTCCTTCTTCACGAGGTCAAGCGCCCCGGTTTCAAGAGGCGAGAACGCGGCCGGGTTGACCAGGTACACTGAGGGTGAGTCGGAAGTGCGCACGTAGAAGCCCTTGCCGTCCGGGCCGGGAGCGCCCACGAAAAGCTCAAGCGGCGAGGGTCGCTCGGAGCTGTGAGCGTCCACGCGCAACCTCGGGCGGTCGAGCCCCCACCGCGCGAGGTCTTTGCCGTCGTCGTCAACGAACTCGCTAACGGTAAGACCGGTAAGGTCCCACACGAGGTCGCTCACCTTCCACCTGTCGGCCTCGTCGTTGAATGGGTGGACGATGCGCCACTCGCCTTCCGCCTCGTCCTTCTTCTCCAGCCTGATATCCAGTCCCCCAGGCGCCACGAGGCGGAGGGCGGTCACAGAATCGCTCGAAACCCCGAAGATCTCCCGCTCGCGGAGATCGTCGAGGCTCTTGGCAAGGGCCGACACGGTGCTCGATGCGAGGGTGTAGACCGGGTCGGAGTCGGCCAGCTTTGCGTAGCGCGCGCTTCCGACAGGCGTCTCCGCCCCCACGAGGATGGTCTTTTTCCCCTGCTTTGTATCAATGGTGACCTTGAGCCACGGGGATTCGAGCCCGAAGGCCTCGAGATCACCGGCACCAGCGCTCTCCGTCACCTTCTTCTCGCACTTCAGCTTCGAAGCGGCATCGACGAGAGCCTTGACCGCGGCCTCGCTCGCCGCAACGGGCCTGGGAAACGTGATCCCCCACTTGCCCTCGCCGTCGCCGGTGCTCCTTGCGACCTCCACCCGGCCCGACGCCTGTTCTATGGCCACGTGCGTAACGTCATCAGCCGGCACATTGATGAGGACCTTGCCGGCGTCTTTGTCCGGGGGCCTCACACCTTCTATGAAAACGATGTACGCCCCAAGGACCACCAGCACCGCAAGGGCGACGAAAGTGCTCGCGAACTTCTTCATAGGTTACGCCTCCTCAGCCAGATACCGCCACCCACCAGCACAAACAGCAGCGGCAGCCCGACAACCGTGGAGTAGAACACGAGGCTTGCCTGCTGGCCCGTGAGGTACACCCGGCTGAAGCTCGGGGACTTGGCCCGAATGGTGATGGATTCCTCCTTGCCCACGAGCCAGCCCACGGAGTTCATGAAGAAGTCGATGTTCCCCTGGAACGTCACCACGTCGTTGTCGAGGAAGCTCGCGTTGCCCACCACGAGCATCCTCGCCCTCGACCCTGCGCTGCCTGCGCCCGTCGCTCCGGCCGTTTCCTTCGCACTGTCGCCTGCCGAGCCTGCCTGCGTCTCCCCGGCCTCTTTCGCCTCGGCCTTCGGCTCCAGGGCGCGCTCGACAGCGTACGCCAGGACAAGCGGCCCTTTGATGTCAGCCTTCGCGTCGAACAAAACCCGCTTCGCCGTAAGGTCCGTCTCGCCCCACGACTCGCCGGAGGTTTCGAGGAGCGCCGTCAGAGTAACGCCAGAGTCTCTCGTGTCCTTCACCTCATACAGGCTCCGGCTCCTGGGCAGCACGCACCCGAGTTTCTCGGTGACGAGTTTCATGGTGATGTCGTGGTACCGCACCTCGGGAATCGGGCTCCCTGCGTCGAGGAAGTAATGGCTCGCAGGGTCGATGACCACATCATCGTTCATGCCCACGCCCCACCTGGCAACCATGGCCTTGAGGTTCGAAAGCTGCCCTTTCTGCCGCAGCGGCTCGGCGAGCACCATGACACTGCCGCCACGGTTGACATAATCCTGGACCGCCTCGACCTCTTTCGGCGCAAGGTCTTTTTGAGGGCCTGCTATCACCAGGAGCGCCGCATCCTGGGGGACCTTGCCTTCGGTCGCCAGGTTGACAGTTTTCGTGGTGTACCCCTCGCCCTCGAGGAACGACCTCGCCTGCCAGTAGTCCTGCACGAGGTCGCGCTCATCGTGACCCACGAGGAAGTAGACGGACTTCTCCTCTTCCTGAAGCACGCCGATTATAGCGCGAGTGAACGCTTGCTCTCCTGCGAACCCCGGCATCTGGGACTCTCCGCTGTACTCTACGAGGTCGTACTGCATCACCTTGCGGGACTTCGACCCCGACTCAACCACCGACGTGCCATATGCAGTGATCTCGTACCGTTTCGCAAGCGACGGGTTCTTGTCCGGATCGACGAACGACACGGATATGTTGGGCGACAGCCGCGTGTACTCCTTGAGAAGGTCCTTCACCATCTCGCCCATGGCATCCCCCTCAGGGAAAAAGGCCGTTATCTTGATGTCCCGGTCAACCTTGCGAAGGACCTGGCGCGTCTCCTCTGAGAGGGTGTACATCTTGTTTTGCGTAAGGTCCAGCTTGGCCGGGTGACGCGCCACGATGAAGTTCACCATGAGAACTATCGCAACCACGGCGCATGTCAGCACCAGAGCATTGGACCCATAGCGCATCCTGCGGCTCAGCATGAGTCTGCGCACCGGGCACGCGCGAGGAATCGCAAATCTCATGCGCTCCACCTCCTGGAGTCGATGGTCCTTACAGCAAGGAACAGGAAGACGAACATGAAGCTGAGATAGTACAAGGTGTGAGAAAGGTCTATGATTCCCTTCTGGAAGTCGTCGAAGTGCTTCAGAATGGATAGCATCGATATCGCTTGCCCGACGGGTCCTGTGACGGCCGCGCTAGCCCAGCCCAGGATCCAGAAGAGAAGAAGGATGCCGAACCCCACGATCCCGGCGACCATTTGATTCTCAGTAAGCGCAGATGCGAAAGTCCCTGCCGCGAGGCAGGCTGCGCCGAACAGGAGCATGCCGAGGTAGCCGGAGTAGATGGGGCCCATGTCAGGGCTGCCATAGTGTCTGAGGATGGCCGGGTAGATAAGGGTGACCGCCAGGAACACGAGGTAAGTGAAGACGCTCGCAAGGTACTTCCCGACCACGATCGAGGTGATCGTCACGGGGGAAGTCAGGAGAAGCTCGTCCGTGCCGAGCTTCCTCTCCTCGGCAAGGAGTCGCATGGTGAGCACCGGGGCCACGAAGATGAACGTGACCGCCATGTTTCCGAATGTCCCTTGCATGCTCGCTGTCCTGGTCGCGAAGAGGAGGATGGAGAAGAAGTACCCGGAGAGCACGAGGAACACCGCTCCCATAACGTAAGCGATGGGCGAGAGGAAGTACGCCGCGACTTCACGCTTGAAGATCGACCATGTCTTAAGCACCTGCCGCCACCTCCGATGCGTCTTCCAGCTTCTCCTCGGTGGTGAGCCTGAGGAATACGTCCTCCAGGCTGAGGTCGACGAACCTCATCTCCAGGATGGGCCATCCGCGCTCGGCCATCTTGAAGAAGAGGGCCTCACGCACATCCGCCGAAAGCTCCGTCTCAACCGACAGAAGCACCTCGCCGTCCGCCCCGTGCGATGTGTCAGCGCTCCTTCCTGCCTCGGCCCCCTCGACCGAGACCGACCTCACGCCGGCAAGCGCGCCTACCTCCGCCACGACCCTGTCCCTCGGGCCGCGCACGCGCACAGCAAGGCATCGCGACCCGCGCAGCCTGCGCCCGAGGCCCTCCGGGGTGTCCATGGCGACGAGGCGGCCGTTGTTGATGATGACAACCCTGCCGCACACCATGCTCACCTCGGGCAGGATGTGCGAGCTAAGTATTATCGTGTGCCTGCCGCCGAGGCTGCGGATGAGTTCCCGGATCTCGATGATCTGCCTCGGGTCAAGCCCAACTGTGGGCTCGTCCAGTATGAGGACGTCCGGATCTCCGAGGAGCGCCTGGGCAAGCCCCACCCTCTGCTTGAACCCGCGCGAGATGTTCTGGATGAGACGTCCGTAGACCGGGCCCAGGCCGCACGCCTCCACGACCCGGGCGATGTGCCCGGCACGCCGGGACTTCGGAATACCCTTGATCTCGCACACGAAGTGCAGGTAGCCCCTGACCGTCATTTCACGGTAGAGGGGCGGGTTCTCAGGGAGATACCCGATCCTCCGTCTCGTCTCCATGGGGTCCTCGAACACGTCGTACCCCGCGACCCTGACGGTGCCCGAGGTCGCCGCCAGATATCCTGTTATGATCCGCATCGTCGTGGTCTTCCCGGCGCCGTTCGGCCCGAGAAATCCGAGGATCTCGCCTTGCTCCACGGAGAAGGTGAGGTCCTCTATGCCTCTTGCCCTGCCGTACATCTTAGTGAGATTCTTCACCTCGATCACGGCAACGCGTTCCCCCTTTCCGACTGTAGTTGTATGTCTGTGGTGCTAAGTGAGGGTGCGTTAGTTCTCGTCCATTTTCCACTGGTTGCCGGGTTGCCGATGTTGCTCTCTCCCTTTGAGTCACCGGCAACCCCTTTCAGAAATCGGGGACATTTCTGCACCGTCACTTAGCCCAAGCCGACCACTTGGGTACTCTTCGCCCGCCGCCGATTCATGGTCGCGGCACTCGGCATCGGGAGCGGGCTCGGGACGCTCTGCACCAGCCGCGATCCAGGATAACCCGGCGAAAAGCCCGTCACAGGCGATGGCACGGCGTGTGTCTACGTCCGCGACGGGCGGTCGGAAGAAAACCACTCATGTACAACGGTGGCATGCGGGCGAGAGTTCCAGCCGCTGCGACCTCACCTCCAGTGTCACACTCTCTCTTTGAGTCACCGGCAACCTCTCCCAAAAGTCGGAAGCATCTCTGCACCCTCACCTAGCTCGAAAGCGATGAGGGCGGCCCCGTACGCCCCGGCAAACTGGGATCCCTCCGGAACGGTCACCGGCGCGAACAGCTTCTCCTCGAGGGACCTCCTGACGCCCTCGTTCCGGCTCACCCCGCCCGTCATCACAAGCCCTCCGCCAAGGCCCACTCGATGCACCATCCCTGCGAGTCTATCCGCCACCGCATCGCACAGGCCCCTGATTATGGGCTCGGGGCTCACGCCACGCGAGAGCAGGCTTATGACCTCCGACTCAGCAAACACCGTGCACGTGCTGGAGATCCGCGCAGCCTCTTTCGCCCTTCGCCACCTCATGCCGAACTCCTCCAGCGGAACGTTCAGCCTCGCGGCCATCACCTCGAGAAACCTGCCGGTGCCCGCCGCGCACTTGTCGTTCATCACGAAGTCCGCGACCATGCCGTCATCGTCCAGCCGGATGACTTTCGAATCCTGGCCTCCAACGTCTACCACCACCCGCGCCGACGGGACGAGGGCCCGCGCGCCGCGGGCGTGGCACGTGATCTCGGTCACCGTCCTCGCGGCACCGGTCACCCTGTCCCTGCCATACCCGGTCGCCACGAGGGCCGCAAGCCTGTCAGGGCCCACACCAGCCGCGCGGCAAATCACACGAAGGCACTCGTCAGCCGCGGCGGCAAGGTCCACCCCCGTGGGCATCGCGTGCGTCCCCGCAAGCTTCCCGTCACTCAGGAGGACAGCCTTCGTGGTTGTTGACCCCACGTCTATTCCCGCCACAAACATCCCGTATCACCAGCCCCTCCGCGCATCGAGAAGCTCTATGAAGGCCCCGAGCCTGGTGATGGCCTGCGCCTCAGTTCCACATCTCGCGTCGACCCCGTCTCCATCCAGGTTGAGGAAGGGAATGCCCTTCTTCCTGAGCTCCCTGGCGATGATTGCTGCACCGCCGTTGGATTGCCTGCACCCCCACTGGGCGAACTGCACCACCCCGTCGACGGAATAGTCGTCCACAAGCCTCTCGAGGGCTTCGAGCCGGCGCTCGATCGGGCCCCAGCCGAAGTTTGACATCATCTTCTCCGCAAGGCTCGCGAAGGGATCGCGGGGATCCAGGCTGGGCCAGTATGCGAAGCTGTATTCCTCGAAAGCCACCGACGAAGCCCGGTCGCCTTCGAGATGCTTGAACACCCTTGTATCATAGTAGGGCCTGAGGTTCAGCCACAGGAGCCTGTGCCGCTCGTCCCGGACCGGGAAGTCACCTGTGGCAATCGTCCGCTCGAGATGCAGCCGGAGCGCGCGATAGAACGGTGCAAGCGAAGGGCTTCCCCACGACCACAGGAACAGAAGGACGTAGTTCAGCGCTTCGGACCCGCGCCACGGGGCCGGCACGTTTCGCCTCAGTGCCGAGACTCGCTCGTATTCCGCAAGAGCTTCGTTGGAGCGGTGAAGCGCCTGCGCCAGCCCCTCGAGGGAAAGCCCCGGCACGCGCCGCGCGAGGTCCCCTGCCACGTGCTCGATCTGGGAAGCAAGCCACCGCGTGGCCCGGTCGGAGGGGATGTACGGGACGTCCAGCATGTAAAACGGGCATCCGGCGAGCCTGCTGATGTGAAGTAGCGACCTCTTGCCCCCGTCGCACAGGTGGGATGTGACGATGACAGCGGACGGTCGCGGCAGAAGACCCGACGCGGCCCCGCCCAGTCCAGCCCGGTGGAAGCTGCAAAGATCCGGCGAGTACCAGAGGGCCTCGCAAGCAAAGAGGCTCCTGGCAGCAAGCCCGAAGGCCGCCGCAAGGCCCGCCGCGGCCTCGGGGAGGAACGGCACGCCGCCGAGGCCGTAAACCAGCTCGGTCGGCACGAAGGCGCTCGTGAATATGCATGGTTTCCTGCCGAGGTAGGCATCGGCAAAGTCAGAGAGCACGCACCTTATCGCCGCAACCTGGTATGCCTTCGCCCCGCGCGCCTCGAGCAACGGAAGCGCCGCTGAAGCGACCTTGTATGCCAACTTCCAGCGCAGTAGGACCTCCGGACGGACCACCGTCCATCTGGCCCCTCGCGTGGCAGTCTGGCGGGCCGCGCCCCCGGCAGCCTGGCCCACCATTTGCCAGAACCTTGATGGGATGCCGAAGTGCATCATCCCAGCCCCAGCCGTCCTTCCAGCATCTCCCTGAACGCGGTGACGCGCGTAAGGGTCTGGCCGGATCTAGCCGACCCGTATTCCCCCTCCAGAAGAAGCATGGGCAGCCCTTCGCTTTCTCCCACGTGCCTCTTTAGCTCCGCGAAATCGTAGTACGCGTGGTCGCAAAACTTCGGCGCGAAGTATACGATCCCGTGCACCCCGCATGACCGCACGAGCTTTCGGAGATGCTGTGCTCGCATATCGCCCACGAACATCCTGGGACATGCGGGTTTGCCGAGGTACGCGTGGGCTAGCGCGTAAAACGGGTCGAGGCTCCCGCCGGGGATTACGCTGGAGTTTACACCGGCCGCCGCATTCTCGTCAGCACCCGCGTCCGTACGCGGGTCTCCCTCCGCCTGGCCCACGCCTTCGTCCGTCGGGACACGGAAATCAAAGCTGCGCGGACCAAGGCACGAATCTACGAAGGCCACCGCCAGCCCCACCTCCTCGAGCACGCCGAGAAGCGCAGGCTCCAGGAGGCATGTCCCCGAGACCCCGACCCGCGCCCTTCCGCCGGGACGGCCGCCACTACGGCTTTGGCCGCTTCCCCCGCTTCCGCCGGCGCCCGGCCCGCACGGTCCCGCGAGGCGCATCGCGCCCTCCAGCACCACCGCCGTGCCCGCCGTGCTCATGAACCCTCCGCGCTCGCTGCCTCGTGCCGCCCCTGCGTCGGCAGGCGCACCTGAAGCACTGTCCCAGTTGCCCCGGGGCCTGGTACCAAGGGCATCATTCACCCTGAGCGCTGTACCGATGGCGTCCATGGCCGATATCCGGCCCTCGGCCACAAGCTCGAACAGGCGTGAAAGCCCCTGGCGAAGCGAATTCATGGACTGCATGACCGCGACGAGTCGTCGCTGGAACAAAGGCCCGTCCACATCGTGCGCGGATGCTCCGGCATCGCCTCTTTCGCGCCGGACGGCATGCGCCAGCTCGAGGGCAAAGTCTCTCAGAACCCCGGCGTAGTACGCCTCTGCTCCGCCACCGCAGCTTCTCGGCACATCCACGAAATGAACTTCGCGGGCGAGTCCAAAGTATCGTAGCGCGTCATAGGCGCGCCGCATGGCATCGCACGACCCCGCTATAGCGACAACACAGTCTTGCCCGTGCTCCCGCGCAAACGCCTTCGCGTAGGGACAGAAGTCGCGCGGAAGATACGCCTCGCAGGAGGCGCCCGGCTCCCGGAAAACGGCCCTCTTCGCAGGTATCCCGAGGGCGAGCGGGATCTCGAGTGGTACATAACTGCACGAGACCAGAACCACAGCAAGCCCCCCGTAGACCCGTTCTTCGCAGCGCCTGCTCTATATTCTTTATACTTCTCGCAGATTATGCCCTTTCCTGCCGGGCACCCTCCCGCCGGAAGCGTGAATGCTGACAGAGGTTGCAGGACGCCCGACTTCTCTGCCGTGGTCTCCCGAAAAAGGCATGATGGTCTAAATCTGCTCTTGACAGGAAGACGTTCGAGAGTGTAGTGTAATAGCATATACATACACATGCAGACCGCTGATCGGTCGTCAGCAGGCGACACAGCACGGGATTGCGATACGGCCGCGGCAGCGTGTGCATATGTATGCAAGCCCGCTACTGGAAAAGAGGAGGGAAGGAGCAATGAAGGACAGAGACAAGAAGGTGCTGCTTGTTGACACAACGTTGCGGGACGGCGAGCAAACAGCAGGCGTCGTGTTTGCTCTCACGGAGAAGCTGCGAATCGCGAGGATGCTGGACGAAATCGGTGTTGACCAGATCGAGGCCGGGATCCCTGCCATGGGCGGCGACGAGAAAGAAGCAGTCAAGGCGATCGCCCACGCGGGCCTCGAGGCCAGCATCATGGCGTGGAACAGGGCCGTCATCTCAGACATAGATGCCTCGATCGAGTGCGGAGTGGATGCCGTAGCCATATCCATTTCGGTCTCCGACATACACATCTTTCACAAGCTTCGGATGACTCGTCAGCAGGTCCTCGACGCCATGACGCAGGCAGTGGTGTACGCAGCGCAGCATGGCCTGTACATATCGGTCAACGCCGAGGACGCAAGCCGCGCTGACCCCGCCTTCCTCCTTGAGTTCGCCATGGCAGCGAAGGGCGCGGGCGCGAACAGGCTCCGCTACTGCGACACCGTCGGCCTGTTGGATCCGTTGACCATGTATGACCGCGTCAAGACCCTTCGCGAGCAGACCGGGCTGGACATCGAGACTCATACCCACAACGATTTCGGAATGGCGACCGCCAACACCCTGGCAGGCGTGCAGGCGGGTGCCAGGTACGTCGGGGTCACTGTGAACGGTCTCGGCGAGCGTGCGGGCAACGCGGCTCTCGAGGAGGTCGTAATGGCCCTCAAGCACATCTACGGCATCGACCTCGGGGTCAAAACCACCAGGTTCAGGGAGGTTTCCGAGTACGTGGCGAGGGCCTCGGGCAGGGAGATACCTCCTTCGAAGCCTATTGTCGGCACAAACACGTTCGCACATGAGTCTGGCATCCATGCGGACGGAGTCCTCAAGAATCCCAAGACTTACGAGGTCTTTCCGCCAGAGGAAGTAGGGCTCCAGAGGCAGATCATCATCGGGAAGCATTCCGGGAAACATGCGCTCAAGGCGAAGTTCCTTGAATACGGCATCAACCTCACTGACGAGGAGGCGGCGGCCATGTTGCCCGCAGTGCGCGCCGCTGCGGTAAACCTCAAACGCCCCCTCTTCGATAAAGAACTTGTATATATATACGAAGACGCCAAAAGGGATATGTCCGCTCACAAGTAGCAGCGAGCGGCGCCAACGCACAAGGGAGGCATCGTCAGCTTGGGTAAGACCATCGCCGAGAAGATCCTCTCAACCCACTCGGGTAACGATGCGCGCGCCGGAGATATCGTCCTCGCTGACGTGGACTTCGTAATGGGGCAGGACGGGACATCGCCTCTTGCGATCAAGGCCTTCCGTGACATGGGCGGCGAGAGGGTCTTCGACCCCGCGAAGGTCGCCATGGTGATAGACCACGGCGCACCCAGCCCCAACGAGGGGACGGCGAACCTGCACAAACTCATGAGGGACTTCGCCAGGGAGCAAGGCATCATCCTGTATGACATCGGCGAGGGCGTGTGTCACCAACTGATCCCGGAGCGCGGGCACGTTGTGCCAGGAGACCTTGTCATAGGAGCGGACTCCCATACCTGCACCTATGGCGGCCTCGGCGCCTTCTCCACGGGCGTAGGGTCCACGGACCTCGCGGCAGCCCTCATTACGGGCAAGACGTGGCTCAAGGTGCCGGAGAGCATGAAGATCGTCTGCAGAGGCCGGCTGCCGGCGGGTACATATAGCAAGGACCTGGCGCTATACCTTGCCGGGAGGCTTACAGCCTCCGGTGCAACATACATGTCCTGCGAGTTCTGCGGCGAGGCGGTGGGCCACCTTGGGGTGGACGCCAGGTTCACGCTGTGCAACATGGCAGTGGAGATGGGTGCCAAAGCTGGAATTATAGCGCCCAGCGGAGAGGTCCTCGCGTGGGTACGCGGTCGATCAAAGAAGAAGTTCCACCCGGTCTTCGCCGACGAAGACGCTCGCTATGCTGACGCACGAGAGTTCGACGTCTCGCGGCTTGTCCCGCAAGTAGCTCGTCCGCACAAGGTGGACCAGGTCTGTGATGCCCAAGACCTTTCAGGAGTCGAGATTCACCAGGCTTTCATCGGGACCTGCACGAACGGCCGGCTAGAAGACCTCCGCGTCGCCGCCGCGATACTGGAAGGAAAGACGGTACACCGCTCCGTGCGCCTCGTGGTTGCGCCAGCGTCCAAGCAGGTCCTCATGGGAGCGCTGCGCGAGGGAGTGCTGAAGATCCTCCTGGAAGCAGGCGCCACGGTACTTGTCCCTGGATGCGGACCGTGCGTCGGCACCCATGCCGGCGTGCCCGCGGACGGCGAGGTCGTGATATCCACCGCCAACCGCAATTTCAAGGGGAGAATGGGTAATTCCGCGGCCGAGATATACCTCGCCTCCCCTGCGACGGTGGCGGCCTCGGCCATCACAGGAAAGATCACGGACCCCAGGAAGTTCCTTGGGTAACAAGCCAGCAAAAGGCCCGGCCGACGGTCGGTTATCACAGGGGTGATAGCCAGGTGGTGCTGAGAGGAAGGTCCCACAGGTTCGGCGATGACATCAATACCGACTACATCATCGCCGGCAAGTACAAGTTCAAGACGCTCGACATGGACGAACTCGCAAAACACGTGATGGAGGACCTTGACCCCGGGTTCCATGCCAGGCTCAAGCCTGGAGACTTCATCGTGGCGGGAAAGAACTTCGGGTGCGGCTCCTCTCGAGAGCAGGCGCCCCTTGCACTCATCCATTCGAAGGTCGGAGCGGTCATCGCGGCATCCTTCGCCAGGCTGTTCTATAGAAACGCGGTGAACACCGGCCTGCCCGTGGTGGAGTGCGACACCAGCGGCATCCTCGACGGGGACGAGCTCGAGGTCGACCTCTGCCGCGGCACCGTGCACAACCTCACCCGCGGCATCACCGTCAACGCAAGTCCGCTTCCCCGGTTCATGCAGCGAATCTTCGAGGACGGCGGTCTTGCGGCACACATCCGTAAGCACGGCGGATTCCACCTTGGCTTGTGACCTTGCGTGAACTGCAAGCACCATCGCACCAATCCGCCGGACGGGTAAGGACTTACTTATGCGCGACTACGTGCGACCGACGACATCAAAGCCGGTCCGCCGGAGGGATAGACCGTGTCGCACAGAGTAACGCTTATCCTTGGGGACGGCATCGGCCCGGAAGTGGTCCTCGCGGCAAAGCGAGTGCTCGAAGCCACCGGAGCTGCGATCGAGTGGGAGCAAGTGCAGGCAGGTGCGGAAATGCTCGCGCGCTGCGGCACTCCCCTCCCCGACGAGGTCGTCGAGTCGGTGCGACGGACCGGCGTCGCCCTCAAAGGCCCCGTCACGACGCCTGTAGCAAGCGGGTTCCGCAGCGTCAATGTGGGCCTGCGTGTTGCTCTCGACCTTTATGCCAATGTCCGCCCGGTTAGAACGCTGCCCGGCGTGCCCGGAAGGTATGCTCGAGTGGACCTCGTGATCTTTCGAGAGGCCACTGAGGACGTATACGCGGGCAAGGAGCGATGGGTGGACGAGGACACGGCAGAAACGGTCAAAGTCATTACTCGGAAAGGCTCGGAACGCATCGCCCGCGCCGCGATGGAGTTCGCCAGGCGCGAGGGACGACGTCAGGTGACCTGCGGCCACAAGGCCAATATCATGAAGCTCACTGATGGGCTTTTCCTAGACTGCGCCCGTCAGGTGGCCCGCGACTATCCGGAGATCGAGTTCGACGATCGCATCATCGACGCCCTGTGCATGCAGCTCGTGATGGCACCAGAGAGCTTCGACGTGCTGCTCCTGCCCAATCTGTACGGGGACATCGTGTCGGACCTCGCGTCGGGACTTGCAGGCGGGCTGGGACTCGCTCCCGGGGCCAACATCGGGGACGAAATAGCCGTCTTCGAGCCCGTACACGGAAGTGCTCCCGAGCTCGCGGGGCGAGGGATCGCAAATCCCATCGCCACGATCCTGTCCGGCGCCATGATGCTGCGACACCTCGAAGAGGCTGAACGCGCCGCCGCCGTCGAAGCCGCGGTAACGAAGGTCCTGGCCGAAGGCCGTGTCCTTACGCCAGACCTCGGTGGCAACGCCACCACCGACAAAATGGCGGATGCCATAATCGCTGCGCTTCCTACCTGAGCGGGTCGAAGCGGCGCAACCTGAGGGAGTTGGTCACGACCGACACCGATGAGAACGCCATGGCCGCCCCGGCGATCACCGGGGAGAGAAGGCCGAAAGCCGCGAGTGGGATGCCAATTACATTGTAGATGAAGGCCCAGAACAGGTTCTGGCGGATAGTTGCCATAGTGCGTCGGCTGAGGCGGATGGCCGCGGCCACGGCGCGAAGGTCCCCTCGAATGAGCGTGATATCCGCCGCTTCCATGGCTATGTCGGTGCCGGTCCCCATGGCTATCCCGACATCAGCCGCGGCGAGGGCCGGCGCGTCGTTGATGCCGTCGCCGACCATGGCCACGACCCTGCCCTCGGCGCGCAGCCGCTCCACCTCCCTCGCCTTGTCGCCCGGGAGCACCTCTGCGAGCACCCTCTCGATGCCCACCTGGCGCGCGATGGCCCGGGCCGTGCGCTCGTTGTCGCCCGTTATCATGACCACGTCCACGCCCAGGGCACGAAGGGCCCTGATGGCCTCGCGCGAAGTCTCCTTCACAGTATCAGCCACGCCGATGACACCGAGGGCCTGTCCGTCCGCCGCCACGAGCATCGCGGTCTGCCCCTGCGCCTCCATGGAGTGCCGTACCTCATCAAGACCGCAAGGCACGTCCACGCCGTTCTCCTCAAGAAGACGTCGCGTCCCGACGAGTACGACGGTGCCGTCCACCTGGGCGCGGATGCCCTTCCCCGGGATTGCCTCGAACTGCGTGGGCTCCGCCGGCTCGATCCCGAGGGCGTGGGCCCGCCGCACGATGGCCGCGCCAAGCGGGTGCTCAGACCGCATCTCGGCCGACGCCGCCAGCCTCAGCATCTCGCGGGCCGGCTCGCGCCCGCCGCGAGGCCCGACCTGCGCCCGTGGTGTGGCCGACGCGTCTCCTGCTGCTGCCCGCTCTGCCGCGGGCGCAACCCCAGCTGGGATCCCGGCCGCGGTCGTAACCCCGGCCGTTGCCGCCGTCGCAGGTGCAGCCGTTGCCGTTGCCACAACCGCGGCTGTTGACGTTCCCGCAGCTCGGGCCGTTGCCTCGCTTACCACCTCCGGCTCGCCCCTGGTGATGGTCCCGGTCTTATCGAACACCACGGTATCGATCTTGTGCGCCCTTTCGAGATGCTCCGCGCCACGGATGAGGATGCCAGCTTCAGCTCCCCTCCCTGTGCCCACCATGATGGCAGTCGGCGTGGCAAGGCCGAGGGCGCACGGGCACGCGATCACCAGCACCGCCGTGAACGCAAAGAACGCGCGGCCGGGATCACCCGTGGCGATGAGCCACCCTACGAGGGCCACGAGCGCCACCCCAAGCACCACCGGGACGAAGTACCCTGCGACGACGTCGGCGACGCGCTGGATGGGCGCTTTCGACCCCTGCGCCTCTTCCACCATCCGTACGATCTGGGAGAGAACGGTGTCCCTTCCCACCCTGGTCGCACGGAGTTTGAACGACCCGTGCCTGTTGACCGTCGCCCCGGTGACCTCGTCGCCGGGGCCCTTCTCGACGGGGATGCTTTCGCCGGTGAGCATGGACTCGTCCACTACCGAGGTGCCCTCGAGTATAACCCCGTCCACCGGTATCCTCTCGCCGGGCTTCACGACAACTACGTCGCCCACCCGCACCTCGTCCGTGGGCACGTCCACTTCCTTGCCATCGCGCACCACGTGCGCAACTCGGGGCGCAAGGCCCATGAGCTTTCTTATAGCCTCAGAGGTCCTGCCCTTCGCCCGGGCCTCGAGGAGCCGCCCGAGAAGCACAAGGGTGATGACCACGGCTGAGGACTCGTAGTAGACGTGGCCTCGACCCACGAACGTCTGGTATACGCTGAACCCATATGCCGCCGTGGTGCCCAGTGCAACGAGCACGTCCATATTCGGGGAGCGCGCGCGAAGAGCCGCCAGCGCCCCTGTGTAGAACTGCCACCCGGCCACGAACTGCACCGGCGTGGCGAGGGCGAATTGGAAGAGAGGGTCGGTGAAAGGCGAGGGCAGGTGCACACCCAAGAGGTGGGAAAGCATGAGAGTGAGGAGGGGCGCCGACAAAGCCGCCGCAAGGACAAAAAGGGCCCTCTGGCGCCTTATCTCGGCTTCGCGACGGCGCTCTTCCCTGTCCTTCGCGGCACCCGCCTCTTCACCTTCGCGGACCTCGCGGGCCTCGTACCCCGCATCGTGGACGACTCTCACAAGATCGGCAGGAGAGGTCTCGTCGGGGCTGTAGCGGACCGTGGCCCTCTCGGTGGCAAGATTTACTGCTGCGTCGATGACGCCCGGGGCGCGCCGAAGCGCCCGCTCGACCCTGGCTACGCATGAGGCGCACGTCATGCCCGGGACAACGAGGGTGACAGTGGCGAGGCCCACGTCATAGCCAGCCTCGCGGACCCTGTCGACGAGCACGGACGCGCTAGTGCGGGACGGGTCGTACACAACGGTAGCGCGCTCGGTGGCAAGGTTGACGCGGGCCGAGAGCACGCCCTCGGACCTCGCGAGCGCTCGCTCGACCCTGGCGGCGCACGACGCGCACGTCATTCCGGTGATCCGGAGCGTGATGCGCCTCTCGCCACCGCGAGACCCGGCAGCCCCCGGGCTCGGCCCTGGCATCCGTGCCTTCCCTGGCACATCGCCGTCCTGACCGCCCTCCCTGTGCGCCTCAGGCAGCATCACGGGACATTCGTCGGCTGCGCTCCTCACGGGCCCGGACCCGGCGGACGCAGCGTCGCCCGCACCGTCGTCCACCAGTGTGCACTCCTCTTTCACCAGTCCATCCTCCTCCCGCGTGATGCTTCGCTCCAGGACCTCTTCCCGCTGCCCTCTTCTTTCCACTCCCACGATGGAATTCCCTCCACGCTATGGGCTACGCCCAGCGCTTTTCCACCCTCACGTCCTTGAAATAGTAGGTGCAGATTTCCTCGTGTCGGCGCCCTGCCTTCGCCATGTTGTGGGCGCCCCACTGGCTCATCCCGACGCCGTGGCCGAAACCCTTGCCGCTCATGCGCACCTGGCCGTCGCGAACCTCAAGGCTCGTTATGAGGTTAGACCTCATGCGCATGGGGTCGAGGGCCACCCGGAGGTCGTTGCCGCCGATCGTGACGTCCCCGCCGGAATGGCGGATGGTTATCGTCTGCGCACGCCCTGAAGGACCCCGGCTTGCTATGGTCATGCCGGTTATCCCCCTGACCGGGATCCCGATCTCATTCAGAGCGGCCTCGATCTCGGCCGTGCTGAACGTCGCCGACCAGACGCGGTCCTCGACAGGGACGTCCGGCGTCATGTCGGGGCTTTTCTTGACCACGGTGTAGGGCGGCTCGGGACCGCGAAAGTTCAGGCCTTCCTTGGCGAGAGCCGTGATACCCCCGGCGTTCGAGTGGAACCACGCGTCGATGAGCTTGCCGTTGTGGGTGAGGACCTTCCCCCGCGTCTCACGGACGGCCGATCTGATTGCGTCGTTTATGTTCTCCGGTTTGAATTCCTGGGCCTGCTTGAACCCTGCCTGAATGTCCGAACCCATCGGTCCCTTCCCGCGCTTTTCCTCAAGAGTCTTGAGCGCGAACGTGCGCGCCACGATCGCCTGAGCCGCTAGAGCCTCCTTTGGCCAGTAGTTCTTCATCTCTCCTGCCACCACGGCAGCTACGTACTCCTCCATGGGCATCGCCTGGACCCGCTTCTGGTCCGACAGGTAAACCCTTATTGTGGGCTCTTTCGCGAGGGCCACCCTCCTGCCCCTTGACACTCCGACCACCACGAGCACCACGACAAGAAGACCGATTCCGAGCCAGAGCAAGCTCCTGTTTCTGTTGCCAGCCACCTGTATCAGCCTCCGTCCTGCGCAGCTGAGTAAGGACTCATTGGTTCCTCGCAGTGTGCCCACATCTGGTGGGTTAGCGGCGGTTTTGCACTCGGGGATGGCGCCTCCAGCGGGGTCACTTCGCCGAAATCCGGCCCGTCAGGCGAGTGGCCGGGTTTTGACATCCCTCGTGCAACCACCGGCAACCCTTCCCACAAGTGGGAAGCATTGCTGAACCCTCACCTAGCTTTGCGTTGCCACGTTCTTTTGCTCTGTGGCTATTATGCGCAGAACAGAGGACACATAGCAGCCGTGGTCGGTAGAGATGCCTCGGCGAGACGGCGGGACCTCGACCGACAAGCGCCCAGCGGCTGCGTCTTGTAACGAAGCGCCGCTCAGCCGGCACTTGATAGGTACCTCTCGCCGCCGTCAGGGAAGACCACGACCACGAGGCGCCCCTCGTTCTCGGGCCGCCCTGCGACGCGCACGGCGGCCGCAAGCGCCGCGCCCGAGGAGATGCCTGCCAGGATGCCCTCCTCCCTGGCAAGCCTGCCGGCCATCAGAACGGCGTCAGCGGTTGACACAGGCACGACCTCATCTATGATGCCGACGTTCAACACGTCAGGCACAAACCCTGCGCCGATGCCCTGGATTCCATGCCGTCCGGCCGGTCCGCCCTCGAGTACCCGGGACTCCTCCGGCTCCACCGCAACGACGCGCAGGCAAGGGTTCTTGGCCTTGAGAACTTCGCCCACCCCCGTGATGGTTCCGCCTGTGCCCACCCCCGCGACCAGCACGTCCACCTTGCCGTCGGTATCCTCCCAGATCTCCCTCGCCGTCGTTCTGCGGTGGATGTCAGGGTTTGCGGGATTTGTAAACTGCTGGGGCATGAACGCCCCAGGCGTTGAACCTGCGATGGCTGCGGCCCGGCGCACCGCCCCGGCCATCCCCTCGCCGGCGGGGGTAAGCACAACCTCTGCGCCGTAAGCCTCAAGGATCCTGCGCCTCTCGACGCTCATAGATTCAGGCATGGTCACGATGAGGCGCAGGCCGCGCGATGCGCAGAGCATCGCAAGGGCGATCCCCGTGTTGCCGCTGGTTGGCTCCACGACGACCGACCCTGGTCCAAGCCTGCCATCCTTCTCCGCTGCGAGGAGCATCCCGAGGGCGGTGCGGTCCTTCACGCTCCCGCCTGGATTCATGAATTCCAGCTTCGCCGCGATCTCCGCCCGTAGCCCTCCAGCAATCCGACGGATCCTGACAAGGGGTGTCCTCCCGATAATGTCCTGCACGCTCTCGGCGATTCTTGCCACGACAATCACTCTCCTCGAACACTTCGAAGGCTCCTGCTGCTGGGGCTCGCATCCACCAGCCGAGCCCGCCATTCGTGCTTTGCGCGCTGCCTTGCGGGCGCTCCTCTGCATCCCTAAGTGAGGGTGCGTAAGTTCCTGTCCGTCTCCTCGTAACCTCGGCCTGCGCTCTGCGCGCCCTGCTGGTTGCAGAGCCTGGTCCGGCGGCCGGGCGTCCAACCCCTAGCGCATCGCGCCCTCGTGTGTTATAATACAACAAACCCGACTGAAATACTAGGGTATTATCCCGAATTCATAGTTGGGGGGAGCTTCCCATGTTTGAGCGCATTCGTGAGGACATCAAGGTCGTATTCGAGCGGGACCCCGCAGCCAAGAACGTGCTCGAGGTCATCCTGTGCTACCCTGGGCTTCACGCGGTCATAGGGTACAGGATCGCCCATTTCTTCTATCAGAGGAAGATGTTCGTCATCGCAAGGCTCATCTCACACGTAGTGCGCTTCCTGACCGGGATAGAGATCCACCCTGGAGCGCGCATCGGACGCCGCCTTTTCATTGACCACGGCATGGGCGTCGTGATCGGCGAGACCACGGAGATCGGCGACGACGTCACCATCTACCAGGGAGTGACCCTCGGCGGCACCGGCAAGGAGAAGGGTAAGCGCCATCCAACCATTGGGAACCGCGTCGTCATAGCCGCCGGAGCAAAGGTACTGGGGTCATTCGAGGTCGGTGATGAGGCGAAGATCGGCGCCGGGGCCGTGGTGCTGAGGCCAGTGCCGGCCGGCGCGACCGTGGTGGGCGTGCCGGGCAGGGTCGTCGCCAGGTACGGCAAGCGCGTCCCGGGGATTGACCTCAACCACCAGAACCTGCCAGACCCCGTCCAGTCGGCGCTTGAATCCCTCAGCCACAGAATAGAGGAACTCGAGGAGCGGCTGGAGAGCCTGGAGAAGGACTCGGAAGCCCGTTGTCTAATATCGTAAGGCAAAAGAGAAATCACAGGCAAACGCAAAGGCGCGCCTTCGCGCCGCTCTCCACGTGGTCGCGGCACGCAGGCCACGGCGCGGCGCGTTGTCGGTTCTTCGTGCCGCCTCGTGGGCAGCGCGGTGGCACCCGACACTCCGGCGGCACCGCCTCCTGGGAGGCCCGGAGACGGCTGCCCGTGACAACGGCCTCAAGTCCCAGGGAGGGAAGGATGATGAACGAGGTTCTGGGGCGGATCAGAGAGTTCCACGGCCATCTTGGTCCGTACGTAGTTATCGGTTACAGGATGGGACTCCTTGCCCTCGAACAGCTCCGCGCGAAGAAGTACTTCGGCATCACGGTCGAGTCATTCGCAGGAGATACGCCCCCGGTTGCCTGCATGAACGACGGGCTGCAGCTCTCAACGGGCTGTACGTTCGGTAAGGGCAACATCAAGAACATCGCGTCCGGCGATCCATGCGCAAGAATCACATCTCGCGGAAAAGCCGTGGTCGTCAGGCTCAAACCCACTGTACAGCGTTCCCTCCCCGACGTCCTCAAGCATAAAAACGAGGAGGCCGCTGCGGAGCACATCTTCGGCCTCGCAGACGAAGAGCTGTTCGACTGGGAGCCGGTAACGGACTGAACGCGCCAGGATAACACATCGCCAATCAATCACCCGGCCCGCCACTTTGGACCGCGTCAGGTGGGGTTTACGGCTCGGCGGACAGAGCAGGGTCTACCCGCGATGAACTTCGCGGAGCCAGCCTGATCATTAGCCTTCCTCGTGGCTCCTTCGGAGCACCTCAACGACGCCCCGCCCCCCGTCGACAACTACGAGATCTCCGGTGTGCAGCCTGGTCGTCGCCCCTTCGACCTGCAACACCGCTGGAATTCCGTACTCTCTGGCAACCACAGCGCTATGGGACAGAAGGCCTCCCTCTTCAAGCACAATTGCAGACGCAACGTTGAAAAGGGGCATCCAGCCTGGGTTTGCAAAGGGGGCCACCAGGACCTCGCCTTTCCGGAGAGTGCCCGCTTCGTCGAGAGATCTGATCACCCTGGCGACGCCGCGAACCACCCCTGCCGAGCAGCCCACGCCCGTATACGTCTGATGCGCGCTCGCAGCCTCCGTCACGGGAGCAGGCATGGTATTCTGGCGGTTGAGGTATACCATGGCGACTGTATCCTCCGTGCTGCGTGCGCGAGGAGCCAGAGAACGCTTCGTGAGAACGCGAGCGGGGCCCGGCTGGATCACAGGTGGAGGGACAAAGTTCCTGTATGCCACGGGGATGCGGCGCCTTCTCTTGACCGTCTCACGTACCTTCCGAAAGTCAGCTGATCCCTCAAGCAAGCCGAGCACTTCGTCCCGGGACATCCAGAAGATGTCGTCGTCCGCGCCGAGCATGCCCTTTGCCGCCCAGCGCCTCCCCTGCTCCTTGAGGAAGCGCCTCGTATGGTACCTTGCGCGGCTCAGATACACGCGGGTTTCCTCACGCCACCACGCAAGACGCCTCACCAGTTCGAGCTGCGCGCGGAACCCGCGAAGCCGGAATGGGTTGAGCCAGGCGGCCCAGCCGGGCGCCCTTAGCATGCAGGCGGCAACCTGTTCCTCCTCTCTACGCACTTGCTCCTGGCGGGCTATCTGCAGGCGCGGATCTTCCCCGACCTCTCCAGACAAACACGCCTGCAGCATCGAGAGAGGGAGGGCCACGTCCTCGGACCATCTTGGAACAGCGAGGTCCTCGTCAACCTCCGACATATAACGGAACTCCGAGATGCACGCGGCGAACCGTCTCCAGAACTCCCCCAAATCGGGCGCCTCGCCGCCGGTGGTACACAAGCCGTCCCCTGCCTCGGCCTCCCATCGTCTGAACACCTCCGAGAGTTCCCAGGGCGACAGCCTCTTCAGAGTGTCTGCAACCACGGGCCTTGCCTCGGCAAACCTGGCAAGCTCCCAGAGAGCAGCCAGGGGCCTCGCCGTGGCCATCCGGGAGATGCCGGTGAGAAGACGGGCTTCGGATACCGCCCTGCCTGCTTTTTTGGCGTGCCTGTTGAGCTTCTCTACCGTGGCATGAAAGTCGTCTTGGGCCTGCGTCCCGAGGAGAGAGATCACGAGGGCCCAACGGTTGGCCCGCCAATGCAGGTCGATGGCGAACTTCGCCCACGACTTGAGGTCAGTGTCGTCAAGCGCCTCCGGCTTCACCTCGTCCCACTTGCGCTCATTTGCGTCGAACCACGAGATAAAACGTCTAGCCTCCTCGACCGCGAGCCGGTAATGCTTCTTCAGAGCGAAAAGCGAGGGAAGCGCCCGCAGGACCGTCGCAGGCGTCCATGGGGTCACATCTCCGTCCCCTTCATACGAGGGGACGATCCCGACCGTCCTGTCGAAGGCGCGCTCCCTGAATCCTGGGACCCGCGCCGCGACCCGCTTGGCCGCGCCCACGTTCCAGTAGCCGTGGCCGAAGAATGTCGCCGCCCACCTCGTGCCTGCGTCCTCCTTACGGTACAGCCTTATGCGCTTGAAGACTTCGTCCATCGCTCGGGCAAAATCGTGGTGGAAAGACATGGACTGGCTCAGGTAAGAGGCAAACCCGGGCATCACCTCTCTGAAGTTCGCCGACGTCCACTCACCGAAATCTGCCGCGAAAGAAAAAGCTGTGAGGGGGCGCGCCTGAAGTATGAAGATCTGGTTACCGGACAGGGCCCACTCGATATCTTGGGGCAGGCCATACTCCTCCTGGATCTTCTCGCCCAGTCGGGCAAGGCGTAGCAGAGCCCCGTCATCGAGCGTGCGCTTTGTCCGCATCTTGTCAGGCACAGGTGTTGGCCCCGCACCACCGGACGCCACCATAACCTTTTTGTCGCTCACCCGCACATCCACAACCGCTTCCGCCCAGGTGTCTACCACGAATCTGTCAGGGGTGGCGAGCCCCGCCACCAGCGCCTCGCCCAGTCCCCAGGTGGCCTCAACCAGCATCTCGTTCTCCTTGCCGGACTGGGGATTGAGGGTAAAGAGGACGCCGCTCACCTCCGCGGGCACCTCGAGCTGCACGATTACGGCCATAGCCTGCTCCAGGTGGCGCCGACCACGTCGTGTCTCGCGATGCGGCGAGTACGCGCGCGTTCTCTCTCCATTCAGCGATCCCCAACAGGCGAGGACGGCCTCGACCAGGGCATCCCAGTCCTCCACTCCGAGGACCGTGTCGTACTGTCCCGCATGCGAGGACCCCACCTCATCCTCTACGTTAGCAGAGGATCGTACAGCACAAGACGCGGCCGGATGAAAGCGCAGAAGTTCCTCGTAGGCCTCGCGGACCGCGCTCCACAGGGTGGACGCGATCTCCCGCTGCGGCCCAGAGTCGGCCCGGCACCCGGCATCCATAGTCGGCAGCTCCCCGCCCGGGGCGCTTGAGTCGTCCGGCACGCTCATGGGCGAGAGCAACGCTCCGCTCTCGGGCTCCGCTATCCCCCGCGCATCACAGTGGTCCCCTGCCGCATGCCGAAGATAGGCTGCGGTCGTGATGACAAACCCTAGGGGCACAGGCAACCCTGCGCGGATCAGCCTGGCGAGGTTGCGCGCCTTCCCGCCCACGAGGGCATCATGCTCGGGTCCGATCTCGTCAAGCCTCAAAACGTAGGGATCCACCTGGACGTTCCCTCCATGGCTCTAAGTGGGGTGCAGAAATGCTCCCGACTTTTGGGAGGGGTTGCCGGTGCCTGCCCGAGGGGTGTCAAAATCCGGCCACTTGCCCGACGGGCCCGGTTTTGGCGAAGCGCGCCCCGCTTGGGGCGCCGTCCCCGAGTGCAACACCGGCAACCCGCCAACTACTGGCAGAGGGACGAGGACTAACGCACCTTCGCTCAGTCGCTTTCAAGGGATGTACGGGGCCGGCACTCCGGCGGCGACCATGCCCTCCACCAGGTCAAGCGCCCGGTCCATCGCGTCGAGCACCTCGTCCACCTCGGCAGGCTGTATTATGAGGGGCGGCATTATCTGCATCGCCCTGGGGCGAAAGTCGGAGAACACGGCGATTACACCGTTCTTGCCAAGGGCATAAGTCATCATGGGGCCAAGCTTGTCCTCCGCAAGCTCGAAGGCCATCATCAGCCCGCGCCGCCTCCAGCCCGCCACGGTCTCCGGGTGTTTCTCTTTCAGCCGCGCGAACCCGCGCTCGAAACGCACGCCCATCTCCTCCACGTGGTCCAGGAACCCAGGGCGGCAGATCTCGTCAAGCATCGCCAGGGCGCACACGCACCCCAGGTCCGCGCCACCGAAAGAGGTCAGGTGCACAAACGGGTTCCGCTTGAAGAACTCATCGACGTGCTCCCTATAGCACACCGCAGATAGAGGGTAAACCCCGCCGCTCATCCCCTTGCCCAGGACCAGGATGTCCGGGACCACGCCCCACTCATCGATGGCCCACAGGCGGCCTGTCCGCCCGAGCCCGGCCTGCACCTCGTCGAGGATGAGTAGGGCGCCTCTGCTATCGCAGATCTTCCTGACAGCCGGGTAGAAGTCGTCAGGCGGAATGATGATCCCCGCCGTGGCCGGGATGGTTTCGAATATCACGGCGGCCGTGGTCTCATCAACCGCGCGCCTTACGGCGTCGATGTCCCCGAAAGGCACCTGGGTGAACCCAGGCATGAGCGGCTCAAAGTGCCTCTTGAAGCGGGTATCCCCTGCCGAAAGGGCAAATCCCGTGTGACCATGGTAACCGTCGATCGCCGAGACAACGCCTGGGCGGCCCGTGTAACCCCGGGCCAGCTTGATGGCGACATCGCACGCCTCGCCGCCGCTCGGTGTGAAAAAGCTATACGTGATGTCGCCGGGGGTAAGCTCAGCGAGCCTGGCAGCGAGCCTGGCCCGCTGTTCGCTGAGGAGCATGTGGTCCCCGATGTCGAGGACATCGAGCGCTTCCTTGAGCGCGTTCACCACTGCGGGTGGGCGATGCCCAAGGTTAAACACGCCCCCGCTCGACCGGCAGTTGATGTATCGCCTGCCGTCTAGGTCCCAGACGTACACCCCTTCGCGCCTGCCAGGAACCGCGTCGAACCCGAGGGCTCGGTACACCTCCACCCTCCCGGGGGACACATACCTGGCGAAGTCCTCGACCACGCTGGCCTGCGGCTTCGCCCCAAGCAGGGGCTGCGGACAGGCCGCGCCTCCAGGCCCCCTCACGATGTCGCCCGGCGCTTTCGCTGGCTCACCCATCCAGACCACTCCTCCGAAGCCCCATTCCCGCCATTCACCCCTCTCGCGGGGAACGCTCTCCCTCGCCCCCGTGCCCGCCCCCGGAGCCAGCCCAGCGGAAGGCGTACAACCCGGAGACGGTTGCCCACTCGAAGGGTGTATTGTGTCGATCATTCATCGCCAACATGCGATCTCCTGCCGGAGTTTCCACGAGGTGGCTCCACACCCTGAATGTGACCCATAAATTACCCTGGCCGCACTGTCGTCGGGATCGTATAATACGCAGGTGAGCTGGGGTTTCCCTGAGGAACCCCAAAACATGAGCTTGACGAGAGGAGGATGACCTGTGAGGAAAACGAGGTTCTTTCGCTGGATCATCGTTGCCGCGGCGGCAATCGCGCTCCTGGTCGCCTCCGCGTACGGACTTGTCGGAACGCGTGTCGCGCCAGGACACCCGGGTAACACGCCCGGGGCAACGACACACCGTCCTCCAGCCCCGGATTATGCGCCGCTCAAGGCGATGCTCGGGGAGTACATCGCGTCCCAGGACGCCACGTACGCCATATACTTCCGGGATCTTGCTTCAGGCGCGAGCTTCGGGATAAACGATCGCGAGCCGATCACGGCCGCAAGCACCGTAAAGGTGCCGGTGGTGCTGTACCTGAATCATCTCGTGGCGAGCGGCAAAGCAAGCTGGGACGACCGGGTCGTTTACAACAGCGCCCTGGATTACCAGGACGGCGCGGGCATTCTCCAGTTCGCCGCGCGGGACGGCGACAGTTACTCCCTGCGCACGCTGGCGAATCTCGCCATAACCATCAGCGACAACGTGGCGTACAGGATGCTCGTACGCCACCTCGGGAAGGACAACATCGCGGCATTCATGAGGGACCTCGGCGGCAAAGTGGTCTTCCCAGAGGGCCGCAACATCACTTGCGCAGCGGACATGGCCAAGTACGTTCAGGGAGTCCTGGACTTCAGCCGCGACTATCCGGCCCTTGGGACAAGGCTCCTCGATGATATGGCCCACCCCATCTACCACGTGGGCCTCCCCGGGAAGCTGCCGCCAGGGCTCGTGGTAGCACACAAGGAGGGCGATGTCAGCGGTGTCGCCAACGACGTGGGCGTAGTCTTCGCGTCACGCCCTTACATCCTGGTCGTTCTCTCGAAGAACGTGCCCGACATCGATGAAGGCTTCGCCAGGATCGCCGACATCTCGAAGATGGTGTACGACTACCAGCTCAAGGTCGCTGCATGAGTGCGCGCGAAAGCTACGTGAGGCTGCGTAAGTCCCTGTCACACTCAGTAGTTGCCGGGTTGCCGGTGTTGCACTCTCTCTTTGAGTCACCGGCAACCCTTCCCAAAAGTCGGGAGTATTTCTGCACCCCCATTTAGCCCGCGTCACGGTGGAGGCCCGGGCTCGCCATTTGGGCCGGAGACACCGCGCTCTCCCGCCGGCCCGGCGCCTTTCATCGCTTAGTCCTCGCGCGAAGCGGCCGACCCGATGAAAACCCCAAGAACAACAACGGGGATGAGAACTAAACCGAGGACGAACGTCTTCTGGCCAACCGCAACTGACACAAGTGCTGTCTCGCTGCTGCGCTGTGAGAAGGTGGGCAGCAACTGCACCACGCCCGAGATGACTCCAGCAACCACCACGGTTCCCACGGCACCGGCAATTCCTCGATGGATATTACTTGACTGCAACCCGACACAGATGCCGGCGATGAGCGCCGCGCAGAAAACCAACGGAATCGCGTGCGCGGCCACGAATCTCACCGGCACCAGCTTGGGCAACGCCTGCGCTGTAAGCGGGCCGGCGATGAACGTCCCCGCGAGGAGTGTCGCAAGAACCATGTCCCACATACGGTTACGCGTACGACTCATGGCTGTCACTTCACCCCATTCGCCCCGGGGGCGGAAGTGCTGCCGTAGCACCGGAACGCCTTCTTGCCCAACATCGGCATGTCTATCAAACCACTCACCCGCGCCGTCCAGATGCCGCCTTCAGCACCAGCCGGGAGTTTTTGGGGTGGGAGGTGAACGTCGAGGGGCACGGTCTTCTCGTCACCAGGGCCCAGAACGATCGGGTCGCCGAGCCAGTCGAAGCTCCTGCCCCAGACATACTCCTCTCCGAAAAAGACGCTGACGTGTGCCTCCAGGGCCTCAAGCCGCCAGCTGGAGTCATTACCGAACGCGAGCATGACACGCACAGCGGGCCTGTCCGCCGACCCCTCCAGGCTTATCTCCGAAATGGACGCAGAGAATCCCGATGCCGCCCTGGCCGCGCCCATATAGTTGACCGCGGTCCCCACGATCAGGCAGCAGGACGCAGCCGCGAGCACCGCAAGCACGATAACGGCCTTCCTCGACCTGGGCACCCCACTCACGTGAACCTCACCTGCCGCCGCACCGCACCCTGAAGGTGCGGTCGCACCTCTAGGCAAAATGGCACGCCACTTTGTGGCCTCCCTCGCGCTCGATTATCTCCGGTTCCTTCTCGCGACAGATGCCTTTCATTACCGGGCACCGGGGGTGTAGCCTGCAGCCGCTCGGAGGGTTCACCGGGTTCGGCACCTCGCCGGCCATGACCGACTGCAGCCCGCGTTTCGACGGATCAGGAATCAGCACAGCGTTGAGAAGGGCTCTGGTGTAAGGATGGAGCGGGAACTTCACTATGTCCTCGGTGTTCCCCTCTTCCACCATCTTGCCCAGGTACATTACACCGATTCTGTCGCAAATGTGCCTCGCCGTTGCGAGGTCATGGGTTATGTATACGAAGGTCACCCCCTTTTCCTTCGCCAGCCGGAGCATGAGGTTGAGGATCTCGCCCCGGATGGACACGTCCAGCATGGATACAGGCTCATCCGCAACGATGAAATCCGGGTTCAGCACGAGCGCCCTTGCCACGGCGATCCTCTGACGTTGTCCGCCTGAAAGTTCGTGAGGATACCGATAGATATACTCCTCGGGTGGGGTCATCTCCACGTCAACCAGCGCCTGGCTGACAAGATCCACCGCCTCATGCCCATCCTTGACTACTCCCTGGATGCGCAAAGGCTCTGAGATGATCCTGTACACGTTCAGCCGCGGGTTCATGGATTCATACGGGTCCTGGAACACGATCTGCATCTTGCGCCTGAGGCGTTTCATCTCATTCGAAGGGAGTGCCAGGAGGTCTCTCCCCTCGAAGAAGATGTGTCCTGACTGTGGCTCGATGAGCCTCAGAATCGTGCGCCCCATGGTCGTCTTGCCGCACCCGGACTCTCCCACCACCCCGAATATCTCGCCTTTCCTGACGTCGAAGCTGATGCCATCTACGGCACGCACCGCAGGGACAGGGCCTCCACGCAGCGACTGGATGAGGCCCCGACGGATGGGGAAATGCTTTACGAGGTCCACGACCCGGAGCACGACATCGCCGGTCCAGGCCCCGGCAGCCTGCTCGGAAGTTGCTACTGCACCCATATGTCAATCCCTCCTGCGGTGACATCTACCTTGTGGCATGCCACGGAATGATGGTTGCCCCCTACCTCGACGCTCGCGGGTTCCTCGGTCTTGCACTTGTCATCAGCCAGAGGGCACCTGGGATGGAACCTGCATCCTTCGGGCGGCGAGACGAGGTTGGGCGGGAACCCCGGGACCGACCGGACAGGCGATTTCTCGGCCGCGATGTTCGGGAACGCGCTGACCAGCCCCATGCTGTACGGGTGTAACGGCTTCTTGTATACCTCAGTGGCTGTGCCGTACTCGACTATTTTACCCGCATACATTATGGCCACGTCATCGCATGTCTGGGCTATGACAGAGAGATCGTGGGTGATCAGCATCATCGACAGGGCGAGTTTCTCTCTGAGGTCCTGGATGGCCCGGAGAACCTGCGCCTGGACCATGACGTCAAGCGCTGTGGTCGGCTCGTCGGCTATCACGAGGTCCGGGTTACACGCGAGCGCCATCGCGATGATCGCACGTTGCTTCATTCCACCGCTAAACTCGTGGGGATAGTCATTGAATCGTCTCGGGCTGATCCCAACCATATCCAGGAGCCTGCGTGCGCGCTCCACAGCTTCTTGCCGCGAGACGTCCTCATGCGTCAGGATGGCCTCGACGATCTGGTTACCCACCCGGTGAACCGGGTTTAGCGCGTTCATCGCCCCCTGGAATATCATGGATATCCTGCTCCACCGGATGGCCTTCCGGAAGGCCTCCTCACTCATGCTGAGAAGATCAAGCCCGTCCATCCTGACCTCCCCGCCCAGGATGTGCCCGTTGCTGGGCAGAAGCCTCAACACGGTGATGGCCATGCTGGACTTGCCGCAGCCTGACTCCCCCGCAATGCCGAGCGCCTTGCCCTTCTCGATCTCGAAGCTCACGCAGTCCACGGCCTTTACCTGCCCCCGGAGGGTCCGGTAATACATTTTCAGGTCTTTTACTTCCAGCAGCGCCATCTCATGATCTCTCCCTGTACCGCGGATTGAGGACTTCGTTGACCGTGTTGCCGATGAATGTGAAGCTCAGGCTAAGAAGGGTGATGGCAAGGCCAGGCGGGACGAGCCACCACCAGGCCAACTCCGTGAACGCCCCGAAGGCTCGGGCATTCTGGAGCATGCGCCCCCATGTCGGGATGCGGGGATCTCCGAGACCCAGGAAGCTCAGGGAAGCCTCGTACAAGATGGCCACGGGCATCATGAGGACCATGTTGGCCACTACGAGCGGCAGGACGTTCGGCAGGATATGCACTACCATGATGTAAGCGTCGCTCGCCCCTGCAGCCTTCGCGGCCTCGACGAAAGCCCTTTCCTTGAGAGACAGGGTCTGGGACCTCACGACTCGTGATGATCCCATCCATGAGAACGCTGCCACGAGGAGAACGATGTTCCACATGTTCTTTCCAAGGAAAGCCGACAGGATGATGAGCACCGGCAAGGTCGGAACCGACAGAAACACATCTGCGACCCTCATGAGAAACTCGTCCACAGGTCCTCCAAGGAATCCGCTGATAATCCCGATGGTTGTACCCAGGGCCACGCCTATGACGGCCGCGGATATACCGATGATGAGCGAGATCCTGGCACCGTAGACAAGCTGTGCCCAAAGATCCGCCCCCATATGATCGGCCCCCAGCAGGCCGTGAAGAATGCCCAGAATGTTGAACTTCGCGGGAGCGAGGAACAGCTTTGCCTCGGCCGACGGGCTCTCGCTTGAAGCCTTCAGGACGAGCCTGTAATCGCCTTTTGTCGAGAAAATGACCTTGGCAGGGTCATCGAATATCGTCATATTCAGCCTGGTCTTCATCTGCAGGTCCCGCGAGTCCAGTGCTGCTGTCGTCCAGTCCTGCTCACCATACACAGCCGTGCCCCATATGTCATACTCCTTGCCCTCGGGGTCAACGATTACGAGCGAAAGCCGTGTCATTCCGTCCGGGGGCGCCTCTACCCGGTAGGTCACCTTGCCTTCGAACGTATTCGGGGGGTTGAACCCGTAGTGGACCTTCCAGCTCAGCTCGCTCCGCGCGCCCCCTCCGCCTTCGACAGACGGCTCAAACCTGATGACGGCGGTCTCGCCCCGATCTCCTGCTTCTTCAAAAGACAAACTCGCCCGTTCCTGGCGTTCGACCTTCCACTGGTCCGGATGAATCGTGTACCTGGATGTGGGCGGGGCATTCCGGAAGCGCGGTATGATAAACCTCGCCCATATCGGAGCAGCCAGCCTGTCCGCAAGGAAGAACTCCGTCTTGCGCGGGTCGTACGGCGTAAGGAGCGGCGCAGCAAGCGCAACCGCGATGTACATCGCGAGCATGACCAGCCCCACCAGCCCGTAAGGCCTGCGCCGATACTGCGCCCAGAAATCAGCGATCCCCGAACGCTTTCTTCTTGGTGCCGGTTGCACTGCGGCCTGACCTGCTACGGTCTCGCCATTCATCTGCGTTCACCCGCCCCGACCCGTATCCTCGGGTCCACAAGTCCATACACCAGGTCCGCCATGAAATTGGATATGATGACAGCAAGAGCAATAAGGTAGAACGCCCCCTGCGCAGCAGGGTAATCCTGCTGGAGCACCGCGTCCATCAGGTAGCGGCCCACTCCGTGCCATGAGAATATAGTCTCCGTGATCACAGCACCCGTAACCATGCCGGGCAAGGACAGGAAGATCAGCGTTACAATGGGCGGCAGGACACTCCTTAAGGCATGATGGTAAAGGATCTCGCGCCTCGGCAACCCCTTGGCGCGGGCGGTAATTATGTAGTCCTGGCCGAGAGCTTCAAGCATGGTATTCCGCGTATAGAGCGCCCAGGAGCCGAACCCGATTATCACGTTGCTTCCGGCAGGAAGGATCAGGTGGTGAACGCGGTCAAGGAATCTCAGGAATGCCCCATCAGGAGGCGGGGCGCTCATCGTGCCATGTATGGGGAATATTCGTATGTAGTAACCAAACAACATCAGGAGCAACAACTGAAAGAAGAACGTCGGAACAGCGTAAGTGAAAAGTCCGGCCCCGGTCACGAACGTCTCAGCAAATGTGCCCCTGTGCTGGGCCGCGTATACGCCCACGGCTGTTCCAATAACCATGGTCAGGGTGAACGCCGTCAGGAAAAGCACGATGGTATTGGGGAGGCGCTCCGCAAGCTCGCTGGCCACAGGCCGTCTGGTGGCAAACGACTGGCCCAGGTCGAACCTCAGGAGGCTTGTGATGTACTTCCAGTACTGCACCAGGGGAGGATCGTCGAGCCCGAACTGCTTGCGCAGGGCCATCCTTGCTTCGGGAGAGAAACGCGGGTCGATTATCATCTTCTCCGCGTCACCCGGCATCAGTCGAAAGACAGCGAAGTTGAACGTGAGAATCACAAAAAGGACGATCAATGCGTACACTATCCGGCGAATCAAGTATGTGCGAAAGCCCAACAGCCGTCACCTCGCTCTGGCGTAAGCCTGCCTGCGGACCACCTACCTGGGCCACGCGCACAACACATGTGGGCAACACAGTCCGCCGCTCCGCCCCACTTGCAGGAGCTGGAGCGGCGGACTTGTCGTAGGCCCTTTGTTACTGTCGTGTGGTCAGCAGGACCGCGCTACTTCTTCGGAGGATTCAACCTCCAGTAAATGGGGTTCTTGATCAGGCGCACGTACTCGCCGGGTTTGTACTCCTTGAGTATAAACGGACCGGTGCCGATGACCTTAGTGAGGCCCTTCACCTTCGGGTGAGGCTCAAGCCACGGCTGGAAGCCCTTCCAGTCCTTCACGTCCTCCCAGATATGCTTGGGCAGGAACGAGTAGGCCGCGTGATACAGGTGCCAGTAGCTGACAGTGCTGAAGTACACTATCGCGGTGTACGGGTCGGGCGTCTCGACCTTCACAACATCCTGCAGGTCGCTGATGTATAGGGGCACCTCGTTCTTCTTGAGGTACTCTATCGTGAACTTGATATCAGCGGACGTGAACGGCTCGCCGTCCTGCCACTTGACGCCCTTCTCCAGGAACCACGTGACCTTTGTGCCCTTCTTGCCAGGCTCGGGCTCCCAGGTCTCGACCTTCCAGCTCTTCGCAAGCCACGGCATATCCTCGAGGGTCTCGGGGTTCACCGCTATGAGGCCATCGGCGATCCTGCCGAGGACCTCCCACTCATATGCAGAGCTCGCGACGCACATGTTCAGGTTCTTGGGCTCCTCCGGCAGCAGCCACCGGATCGTGCCGCCCGGTCCCTGTACACGACGGATGTTGAGGGTGGTCCACCCGTTGTTGTACTGGGCGGCGCCATAGCCCAGCATCGGCACGTACCCTGTCACCAGATCCTTGCGCCACGCGTCCATGTACGGACGAGAGTACAGCGTGACGTAGGGGAGCTTCTGCGACAGGATCACCTGCGCCTTGGCTGCAGCAGCCTTGGCGGTTTCAAGGTCTGGTGGATAGTATACAGCCTCGACGGCCTTATCGAGCTCGGGGTCGCGGATGCCGGGGGTGTTGTACCCGGCCTCTACATCCTGCGATGAATGGAAGAACGTGTAGAGGTAGTCAGGAATCCGACCAAGGCCCCAGGCGAGCACGTACATATCGAAGTCGAACACGTCGATCTTCTCGAGCATAACCGGGAAGTCCATTGGCTCCGGCTCCACTGGGAGGCCGATGGCCTTCGCAGCCTCGGCGATCATCTTGCCGAGCTCAGCAGACGTCGGCGCTACCTCATACGTGGGGGTGAATATCTTCATCTTCCGGAGCGGTTTTCCGGTCTTGGGATCGATCCTGACGCCGGTGGCCTTATCCAGCTTGTAGCCGGCCTTGTCCAGTATTTCTTTGGCCTTCTCCGGGTTATAAGGGTACTGCGGCACGTTGGGATTGTGGAAAGGCGATGACTGCGGCACGAAACTGGTGAGCGGCAGCATGTACCCCTGGAAGAGCTGGTTTATGATCTGCTCGCGGTTGGTTACGTGTGCCACGGCCTGGCGGACGGCCACATCATCCAGCGGCCCACGGCGCATGTTAAAGCACAGGTAGAACATGTGGAACCCGAGGTTCACGGTGATGTCGGCGTTCGGGTTCTGCTTGACCTTGTTGATGTCTCCAGGCCGCACGAGCCCAGGGAGCACCACGGTCTCGCCGCGTTCGAACGCGATGAGTTGGGCTTCGCTATCCTTTATGATGGGCATGATGATCTGATCGACCCGGGGGCCCCAGGGCTCCCATTTCACCTTCTTCTCCTGGGCAGACACTATCGTGGTGGCCAGGGCCAGGACAAGCAACAACGCGACGGGTACAAGAAACTTTCTTGCTCTCATCTCACTACCTCCTTCTTGTGGTCGTTCGGGGAATCACTGACGATCCTCAGAAACGGCCTCTACACGCTTGTTGCTTTTCTGCCTGCGTTCACCTCCCACTTCAAGCCTCTTGCAACTTGAGCCAGTGTGGACTTTGCGATGACCACCGGCATTTCCCACTGCAGATTATTCCACGGGAATCATGGAACTCCTTCTCAGTACTGGAAGAATGTCATACGAATTTCGTATTGCACCAGCGTGGGCAGGTATAACACCGCCCGCCCCCCGCCCCCGCCAACCTCCGCGTCAGACATCTATCCGCTCAGCTGCCACCGTGCGAACACGCAGTTCGCCCGAGCCTACGTCGGCGACGATCCTGAGTCTCACCTGGGCCGTGTCGAAATGCTCCGAGTGCTCGAACTCGCGGCCCTTGTAGCGTCGGCTTGCGATATACGCATCGCCGGATCCGATGCGGCCCGTGATGCTGAACCCGACCCCCTCTGGTATCCTGACCTCAAGAGATCCCGAGCCGACATCCAGCCTGATGGGGATCTCCCCGGGGATCCACGTACCCTGGAAATCAACCCTGGCATTCCCGGAGCCTACTTTCACCTCGACATCGCGTGGCTTGAGGTCTCCCAGCCTGATGATATCCACGCTTCCCGAGCCCACCTCGCATGCGAAGGCCTCGCTCGGTTCGGCAAGAGCGTCCGTCGCCCGGCAAGACAGCGTACCGCTGCCGATATCGAGTCGTAGCTCCCGAACCTTCGTGCGGCCAAGCTCTACGGTGCCGTCTCCCGAGCCAAGATCCACGAGGATGTCAGTCGCGACGCCGGAGTCTCCGAGCTGGATCTCGTGTCTGGCCTGGGGGGACGGGAAGCGGATGCCGAACGTGCGGCCACCTTTCTCGGTGTAGTCCAGTACCAGCGTACCCCCTGACATCCTCTGGGAAAGGCGCGGCTCGTCCTCAGGCAGGTAGTAGGTCGCCTGCGTGAATAGAAAACCCGGCTTCTCGCTCTCGCCGATGGCCACGCGGCTGGATCCCAGCGACACGTGCAGCTGGACCGCCTCCGGCTGGTACGCCCCGGCCGACACCCCGAACGACCTGGTGCGGGCCTCGGACGCCCCGCATAACCGTCCTTCGGAAACCCAGCCCGACGAGGTGGCCACCGCGGCCCCCACGACGAGCAGCAGGACGATCACCGCGAACCAGCCGCCGCCGGCCTTGGCGCCGCTTCCCTCGAGAATCAGGGACACGCCGAAGGCCACGAGAATGACCGGCCACAGAACGCGGATTGCGTCGCCAAGGCTCCAGTTGATAAGACCGAGGTTATTGGCGAGCAGGACCAAACCGATCAGAATGAGTACCACGGCGAACACGCGTCTTCCAGCCATTCGTATCACTCCTCACCTGTAACTGGCAGCAGGGCAGTCACAGTCCCCGGCGATGGGGCTTGTCTCCCTGCATCCGGTTGACGAGACCGCTGCCTTCTTCCAGGTTAATGCCCTACCGTGGCGCATACTCCCATCACACAGCCGGTCTGGGAACGCAGGTTGGCAGTCACTTAAGTATGGCGCCATAAGTTTTCGCCACTTTTCTTGAGGGTGTTAGGGTTGCCGGTGCTTGCTAGGGCGGGGCGTCGAGAATTTTGCTGGCCCGTGCGCTAAATTCGAACGAGGCGCGCCGCGAGCGCGCCGTCCCCGGAGTGCAACACCGGCAACCCTGGCGAGCCCCTGCACGCTGAAAAGCAGCGCGGATTTCTGGCGATCTACTGTAGGAAAGCCAACGGCCGTGTTCATTGGGCTGCGCCAGCTTGGCGTGATCTTCCATGTCGCCGGCGCTTACGCAACGGGGCTCTTGACATTTGACAAAGGAGTACGCACACCGCGAGCCCCTGGGGCAGCAATACTGATTTCTGATCTCGCGCTTCGACTGAGTAGTTCAATGCTGGCAAGGAAGATCCTTTCGAATGCCGTGCGAAATTAGGCTCACGATGTTCCCCCGCCGCTCCACGCGTCCCTCAACAACAAGGATTGGGCTCGTGAACATCACACCCCCGCACTGCCTGTACACGTCCTCGAACACCGTCACGTCGATGAGGCCGGTCTCGTCCTCGAGTGAGAAGAAGATCACGATCCTTCCGCTTCGGGTCGGAGGGCGGTGCGGCCTCACCACCACTCCCGCCACCCGCACGCTCGTGCCGGACTCCATCTCTTTTGCGGCGGCAGCCGTGAGCACCCCTCCCCTCGCCAGGCAGCTACGATAGAACTCCATCGGGTGCTTCGTGGGATGGAGGCCGAGTATGTAGAACTCGTACTTGAACTTATCGACCTCGGAAAAGTCGGGGATATCCCCTAACGATCGAAGAGAGCCGCCGTCCCCGGCCTGCGTGCTCCGCACCTGCATGCCGGCTTCGGAAGAGGTGCCAACGTCATCGCCAGCGCCATCGTTGGGGCTGCGCCACGGCTGCGGGGCCAAACCAGGGATGGCACCGCGGCCATCGCCGCTTCCACTCCTCTTCCGCACCGCCGACTTACGCGACCGACCTCCCAACCGCTCCGCTCTTTGCAGCTGCCTTGCGATCTTCCAAAGCGCAGCCCTGCGGTTGGGACACAGGGAATCAAATGCGCCGCATAACACCAGGTTTTCAAGGAGGTCGCGATCCACGGGCACCCGCGCGAAGAAGTCCTCGATGGAGGCATACCCCAGCGGCCCTCTGGATGCGACTATCCTTGCGGCCGTCTCCTCGCTTATGCCCCGCACCCTGAGAAGCCCCACGCGTATTGCGCCGTTCTCGACAGTAAACCTCTCGGCGCTTCTATTTATGTCAACCGGCAGGATCCGGACCCCGCGCCGTCTGGCCTCCACGCATATGGTGTTTGGCGGATAGAACCCCATCGGCTGGTTGTTCAGGATGGCCGCGTAAAACTCCGCAGGGAAATGGCGCAAAAGGTACGACGTCTTGTAGGCGGTGTCCGCAAAGGCCGCCGCGTGGGCCTCGCAGAAGCCATACCCTGCGTATGCAACTATGTATGAAAGCACCGTCTCGGCGACCTCCCGGGGGGCTCCATGTTCCATCGCCTTCCTCACGAATTCCTTCCCTATCTCGTCCATCTCGGCCCTGGAGCGGTAGTGAGTCATCACCTTTCTCAGGCGGTCGGACTCCCCCGGAGTGAAGCCAGCTATCGCCGTTGCGATCTCGATCACCTGCTCCTGGTAGAGCACCACGCCATACGTTTTTTTAAGGATCCTTTCAAGGCTGGGATGGACGTAAGTCACGTCCTCAAGCCCCCGCCTCCTTGCGACGAACGGCTCCACCATGTTCCCCTGGACGGGACCCGGCCGGATGAGCGCCACGCTCGCCACGATGTCCTCAATGGTGCTCGCCCCGAGGCGCCCCTGGAGCGCCCGCTGCGCCGGGCTTTCGAGCTGGAAGGCGCCTATCGTTTCCCCGGCGTTCAGCATCTCGTATGTGGCCTCATCGTCGAGGGGAATGCGCTGGTAATCGACGCCGCTCAGCCTCACGGAATCTTCCACCGCCGCGAGCATGCGCAGCGACAGCAGATCGAGCTTGATGAGGCCGACCTCCTCCACGTCGTCCTTGTCGAACTGGGTGATGACTACGCCCCGCGCCGCCATCTGCAAGGGGGTCACCCTCACGAGAGGCACCCGGCTTGCCACCACCCCGCCCAGGTGGGTGCCGATATGGCGCGGCACGCCCGCCAGGGCCTGGCATACATCGAACAGACGAAAGTATTTCTCCACGGAGATGCCGCTCTCGCGAAGCTCGGGGTACCTCTCGAAAGCCACCCTGATCTCGTCTGCGCACATGTGCGGAAGGCGCTTCGCAAGCCGGTCTATGTCCCCTGGGGGCAGCCCCATGGCCTTGCCCACGTCGCGCACGGCAGACCTCGCTCGAAACGTGTTGAAAGTGCATACCGTCGCCACACGCTCGGGACCGTACTTGCGCTGCAGGTAATCCCGCACATCATCTCGCCTGCGGGCATCGAAGTCGATGTCGATGTCGGGCTTCTGCGCCCGCTCGAGGCTGAGGAATCTCTCGAAGAGAAGGCCGCGGGCGATCGGGTCCACGCTGGTTATGAAAAGGCAATACGCCACGGCGGAGTCTGCCGCGGAGCCCCTCCCCGCGAACCGGATCCCCTTTTGCCGGGCGAAGTTCACAACGTCCCATACCATGAGAAAGTAGTCCTCATACCCGAGGGTGCATATGACGTCAAGCTCGTGGTCGAGCCTCGACCTTATCGCCGGGGTGATAGTCCCATAGCGCGATAAGGCGCCTTCGTATACAAGATGTCGGAGGTACTCGGCGGACGTCCCCGTCCCCTCTGGAGGGACAAAGGTTGGAAAGAGCCTCTGGTCGAGCAAAAGCCCGGGAGAGCACCGGTCGGCGATCTCGCCTGCAGTTGCTATCGCCTCAGGATAGCGGCGGAAAAGGGACGTCATCTCTTCGACAGGCTTCAAGTAGTTCTCGGCGTTGAGCCTCCGCTCAGGATGCACATCGTCGAGCCGCGTCAGCGTGCGGATACAGGTGAGGACGTCATGTATGGCAAAGTCCGATTTTTTGCAGTAGTGGACGTCGTTGGTAGCCACGACCCTCACCCCGACTTCCTCCGCCAGCTCAACGAGGCGGGAGATGAGGTGGTCGCCACCTGGGATGGCGAGGCTCTGGAGTTCGATGTAGAAGCTAGCCCGCCCGAAGATGTCCACAAGCCGCCTGGCAAGCTCCAGCGCCTGCCTGTACCTGCCCGCGCGGACGAGTGCTGCAACGGCGCCCCGCACGATGCACCCGGAAAGCGCTATGACCCCCTTGTGGTGCTCCTCAAGCGAGGACAGGGACACCCTCGGTGCCAGGCGGCGCCTGGCAAACTCCGCCACGACCTCGCTCCCTGACGCCGGGAGCGCTCGCCCGGGCGGCCCTAAGCGAAGGTTAGTTAATTCCTCCCGGTTTTCCAGCGGGTGTCGGGTTGCCGGTGTTGCACTCTCACTTAGTATCGTATCGCTAGGGCTCCTAGAAAACAGCGCTACGCCGTCGCCCGCGATGGCCCTCTCCCAGTCTCTCGACATATAAGCCTCGGTGAGGATCGTGCAGATGTTGGCATAGCCCTCGGGCCCTTCCGCCAGAAGTACCAGGTGGCTCCCGCCCTCGAGCGTGACCTCGACGCCGTGGATGGGCTTTATCCCGTGCTGCCGGGCGGCCCGGACGAGCCTCGCCGCCGCGCAGAGGTTGTCGTGGTCCGTGACGGCGATGGCCTCCATGCCAAGCTCCGCCGCGCCCCTCACAATGGCCTCGACGCTCGACGCCCCATCAAGGAATGAGAAATGCGAGTGCACGTGGAGATGCGCGAACTTCCCCATGGCGCTTCGAACTCCCTCAACTATAGTTAGTCGAAGATCTTCGTAAGCTGCCAGGCGTCGTGCTCATCGCAACAGAGTTCGTATACTCCGCCGTTGTCTGCAAGCACGGCAAAAACGCGCCTCTCCCCTTCCCCCTGCCACCAGTCGCCTACCTCGCGCCATTCGTCAACAATGGAAAGCACCCGAAGCCATTTTCGTTTCCAGTAGAACCTCTCCGGGCGCCGGTCTCCTCGCATCACAACCTGAAGCGACCTGTTTACTCTCCTCATACGAACAAGCCTCCCAGGCCAGCAGGAGTCTATCTCTTCTGTCGCATTCAAGCAGGCTCGCCGGAAAAAGGCTCTTCACGCCGAACTTCTCCCTTACCCGACCCACGACCGCATCGACGGCTCGGGTCGGGTCGACGGCTATATGCGGGTCGAACATATCCACCTGCGATGCCGCTACCGTGGGCACGAGATCGGCTGCTACAAGTGATATCGCTCTCACAGGACGGGACAGCCCGCATGTCGCCGGCTCGCGCCGCGTCACCTGCCGCCCCGGACCCCACGCCGACCCAAACGACCCAGGCGATTCAGGTGCCCCGGGCGACTCAGATTGTGATGGTGTTGCCCCGCCCGGCGCCGACAGTACCTCTCTCAGGAGGCTTCTGTATATCGCCGGGACGCCGCCGTAGAACTCCGGCGGTTTCGAAAGGCGTCGCTCGCGCGCCACCTGGCTCGCACCACTGTTGCTGGCGAACTCGAGCACGATACCCCACCGGCGGGCCGTCACAGCACAGGCCCTCAGCCTCTGTTCGATGAACGCGGCGCCGCCTTCCACTATGCGAGCCAGGATAGGCTCATCGGAAACCTCGTCGTCGAAAGCCTTTCGAAACGTTACAGCCTCTTTCGGGTAGACAGGCATCACCCTCGAACGATCCGTGCCGAGGCTGAACTCGTAAACAACGTGCCCTGCCTCTCCCAACGCATCGGCGAGAGCCGATCTCCCCATCGCCTGCACGTCGCCCACCCGTTGCACGCCGAGGCGCAGGAGGCGCTCGATCACATCTCTATCGATGGTCCAGAGTACACCCACGGGCAAGGGGGCGAGAAACTCCTTTTCCTTCCCGGTAACGATCAGGGCGTTCCCGGCCTCCCGCGCCAGGCTGACCGTCAGATGCCTCCCCTGCCTTTCTCCTTCAGGATGGGACCCCGCCCGGCGGCGGCACGAGGCTCCAGGTGCTTTGCCCTGCAAAACCTCCCTTGTCTCCTCGAGCACTCCTGAAGCCACCCGCGCCACCAGTTTGCAGCGCGCCACCCCGAACAGGGGACGGCTTCCAACGATGCCCTCTATACCCTGAGATACTCTCTTGAGCACGCCCGGCACATCGGCGCATCCTGAAAGGTCGATGAAAGCTTCGTGTTGGGCCAGGGGCTCCACTGCCGGGCTATACTGCGCGCATGCCTCCCATAGGCTGTCGGCAAGGCTGTCGTACCGCTCAGGGACGTAGCCCACCTCGATGATCTCTGGGCACATGAGTCGCGCCGCGGACAGTGACATCCCCGGCTCTATGCCCCTCTTCCTCGCACCCGGCGACGCATCCATCACCTGCTTACCCCTTGCGATCACCACCACGGGCGCCCCCTCCGGATGTCGGCTCAATAGAGCCTCGGCTTTCGCATAAAAACCGGGCACCCAGGTATGCGCCACCACCATTGACATGGGTCTCACCTTCATGACCTTCATGACGATAGAGGCAGTGTGGTCGAACGTCTGTTCGCATTTATAGTATATGAGGCCCCCGTCCTTCCTGTCAAGACAAATTCTGCCATACAGCCCCCCGCACAGAAGGAATTTGTGCCGATATATCCAAACAACTAGGTGGCAGCGCTGCTGCCGACACAACATAATCCCACACACCTCAAAAGCCATCCGAAAGGAGGAAAGCGTCCTTGCCAAAGCATCGTCCGGGCGGATAGGCTTTCCCGCCGGCAGTTCTCACTTGAGGCTCCCCTCTCGAAACCTCAAGACAAGGAGGATATGACGATGAACCTGTTTGATGCGATGAGGAAACACGACTACGAGCAGGTCCTTTTCTGCAGCGACACATCCGCGGGCCTGCGGGCGATAATTGTCATCCACGATACCACTCTCGGCCCCGCCCTCGGCGGCACACGCATGTGGCCGTACAACACCGAAGAGGAGGCGATTATCGATGCGCTCCGCCTCGCTCGCGGCATGACCTACAAAAACGCCGCGGCGGGGCTGAACTTTGGCGGCGGAAAGGCCGTCATCATCGGCGACCCCAGAAAGGATAAGTCCGAAGAGCTCTTCAGGGTGTTCGGCCGGTTCGTGGATACTCTCGGCGGCAGGTTTATCACAGGCGAGGACGTCGGCATCACAGTGGACGATGTGGAAACCATCAGGTGCGAGACCAGGTGGGTCGGAGGCTCATCCAGTGCCTCTGGAGGTAGCGGCGACCCCGGCCCGGTGACCGCGTACGGCGTCTGGCGCGGCCTTGCGGCCTGCGCGAAGGTGGTTTTCGGTAGCGACTCGCTGAAAGGGCTCACCGTGGCCATCCAGGGCGTGGGAAGCGTCGGTTACCACCTCGGCAAGCACCTCAGCGATGAAGGCGCGAAGCTCATCGTAACCGACATCTTCCCGGACAAGGTCCAAAGGGCGGTGCGTGACCTCGGAGCCCAGGCCGTGGAGCCCGACGCCATATTCGACGTCGAGTGCGACATCTTCGCCCCTTGCGCCCTCGGTGCTATCCTCAACGATGACACCATCCCCAGGCTCAAGTGCAAGATCGTGGGAGGCTCCGCCAATAACCAGCTGAAGGAGGACCGCCACGGCGACGTGCTGCAGGACATGGGCATCCTTTACGCGCCCGACTACATCATCAACGCCGGGGGTGTCATCAACGTCGCAGATGGGCTCTTCGGGTACAACCGTGAGAGAGCCCTCCGAAAGGCGGCAGGCATCTACGATACTATACTCAAGGTCGTCGAGATATCGAAGCGGGACGGCATTCCGACCCACAAGGCCGCCGACCGGCTCGCCGAGGAGCGCATCGCTACCGTAGGTAAGATCACGCGGCGGATCCGGCCGGGCCGCACCTGGGAAATGGTTGAGTAGGCCTGGTTCGCGACCCGGTTGCATGTGCAGCGGCCGCGGCGGGCAAGCCGCGCTCCCGGAATGGCATGGCTGCCCCAGGGGCTGCAACGCGGTCCGCTGGTTTGGACGCGCAACAAACGAGGAGGGCCTGCCGCCGACTGCGACCCCAGTTCGCCGGCAGGCCCTTCCTCTCGGCACGAGCCAGCCTGTTGTGTCCGCTTCTCGCTCATGCGCTTCCTGGACCGGGCATCACTGACCTGGACCTGGTATCATGCGCCAAAGCCTTCATCACCCGGCGCCGGCATGCGTATCTTGCCCTCGACCGACGCTTAACAAAGCCGAATTCGCGCTTTCACGCTCCCTGACGGTATCGGCTGCAGCGAGCATATGCAACTGCCTTGCATTTCACCGCGTTCCAGCGCGGCCTTTGGTGCGGCCATCAAACCTCAGCCCGCACGGGAGGCCGACTCTCTGTCGCTGCTGCCGGTGTCCAACTGAATCCCGTTGAATCCCGTTACGCCTCCTGCTTTCCGGCGGAGCTCGCGGGCCTTGCCTTCAGGGTCCTCTCCGCCAGGTACACCACCGCGGGAATGAAAACGAGCTGCAGGATGACGCCGGGCAGACTCCCCACAATCCCGGCAGTCAAGGGGTAGAACACCGGCACCCGGTTCAGGCCGAACAAGGGCAGAAGGTATGCCGCAAGCACGCCGTATACGAGGCGGCCGCCGATCATCGCACCCACGAGCGCCACTATCACGTTTTGTCTCAGCGCCCTGTACAGAAGCCCGCTCAGGAGGCCATACACCGCCAGCTCCGCCATCATGGCCTGGGCTATGGGCGGCATCAGGGGAGGCATCCCGGTCAAAAGGGCAGAGAGGATGGGCGTAAGAAATCCAACGACCGCGCCTGTGACAGGGCCGGTAAAGAAGCCTGCCAGAAGGACCGGTATATGCATGGGAAGGAACACTTTGCCCGCCCCCACAGCGTGGAAAAACACTGGGAACACTATCCCGAGCGCAATGAAGATCGCTCCGTAGGTAACCCCTCGCACGACATTGTTCCGCACTGCTACCTGCTCCCTTCACGTCGTATTTCCCAGGGCGCCGTCGCCCTTGAGAGCACCGGCCCAGCCGCGCCGCGGCCGGCGCCGGCTGAGACCGTCCCCGGAAATCAAAGAAGGCTTTTCCCTGTGCAAGTCATGGTAAGCCTCCCGTGCTTGACCCCTTTCACGCTGATGAGGCTGTCAGCCAACCTCCTCAGGTCTCTGCTTCTCCCGCGCACCACCAGGACCTCGAGGCAGTTGTCGTGGTCGAGGTGAACATGCAGAGTGGAGATAACGAGGGGCTGATGATCGTGCTGGATGTCTGTGAGGTATTCGCCGAGCCCTCTCCCGTGGTGGTCGAACACCAGCGTAATCGTCCCGACGACCTCCTCCTCGCCCCCATCCCATTCGCGCTCCACCAGGTAGGCCCTGATGAGGTCGCGGATTGCCTCGGACCGGTTCGCATAGCCCTGCTCCTGGATGGCCCTGTCGAAGTCCGCAAGCAGCTTCTCATTCACGGCCACCCCAAAGCGCACAAGGCCTCCGGCACCCTCCTGCCTCTCGCCCACTGCAGTCTTCGCCCCCCGGTACCGGCGTAGCACGTTTTTGTACTATCGTAACACGCCAATGCAACCATTCTCCATGAATCGCGGAAATCCTTCTGCCTGACACAAAGGTTTTGAACAACAGAAAGCGAGCGCTCCTAGTACCAGGAGCGCTCGCCTCAAACCAAACAAGCAACCAGATCTATAAGCCGAATCCTGTCGAGGGTGGCCATCTGTCTTGGACCCGGGTCGCCCCGGGCCTCATGCGACCGTACCCGAGGGGAAGGCGGGCCACCTTATGTCCCTCCTATTTGGTCTTGCTCCGGGTGGGGTTTGCCTAGCCGACCGGTCGCCCGGCCGCTGGTGCGCTCTTACCGCACCGTTTCACCCTTACTTGCACGTCATCGAACCCTCGTGTGGCCCAACACGCGCAAGCGGTCTCATCTCTGTTGCACTTTCCTTGGGGTCGCCCCCACTGGGGATTACCCAGCACCCTGCCCTGTGGAGTTCGGACTTTCCTCAGGCGCGCCACAGCACCTGGGCTGCGCGCCCGCGACCACCCGATCTGCTTGCTTGTCGAAAACCTACAAGGATTCTACCACCTGCGAGCCCGTATGTCAAACCCAGCGGCCGCCCCGCTCCTCGCCGCATCGCCGCGTCACGCTGGCCGCCTCAATTCTCTCGCTCGCCTCCCTGCCCACATGGCTCTCCGGCTCTCTTCCAGGGCTCGAGGGCAGCGTCGATGCCCATATTGGCAAGCTCGTCGGCCCTCGCGTTCATACCCCGCCGCACGTGTCTTACAGGGCACGAGTCGAATCCTCTCCTCAGTTTCTGCACCCTCGCCACGAGGGGGCGCAGTCGATCCGACTTCACAGCGTACTCCCCGGAAAGCTGCCTCGCCACAAGCTCGCTGTCCACATATACCCGCACTCTGCGAGCCCCAAGCTTTTGCGCAGTTTCGAGCGCCCTCGCAAGCGCGAGATACTCGGCCTCGTTGTTAGTCGTACTGCCGATCCCCTGGCTTATCTCGGCAACCACCTGCTCGCTCTCGTTGAGAATGACCGCGCCGACCCCAGCAGGGCCTGGATTCCCCCGGGACGCACCGTCGCTGTATATGATCAGCTCACCACGTGCATCAGCCTGCAAGCAGTCGTCCACCACCTTCCCTCCTAACATCCTCCCAAAGCCATGTGCTGGGCAACCCCGCCGTGCCCCTCTGAAGGTCTCGCGAGCCGCGGCCAACCCCGCCAAACCAGCCGTACCGCACGGTCACCCAACCCAGCAAAGGATTCTGCCGCAACTCTCGCACCTGACAACCTGGTCATTGGGTTTCGCTCGGGCCACGAGGAACGTCGGCAGAACCACGTGGCACCCGCCGCAAATCCCGTCCCTGAGGGGCACTACCGCAAGACCACCCTTGTCCTTCGCGAGCTGCTCGTACCTGGCGAGAACACCAGCCGAAATCTTCGCCGCAAGCGCATCGCGCTCTTTGACAACATCCGACATCTCGGATTCGATCTCAGCCACCTTCGCATCGCGCATGTTTTTCAGGCTCTCCAGCTTCGACGCAGCCTGACCGATCTCGTCGCCCAGCGTCTTCGCCTGAGACTCGAGCGCCTCGATCTCCTCCATCTGCCCGATGATCCGGTCCTCAAGCCGGGCTTTGCTCGCTTCCAGCATCTTAAGTTTACCCTGCATGCCCTCGATCTCTCTGGGGTTCGTGACCGCGCCTCCGTACAGCTTTGTCGAAATGGTCTCGATAGCCGTAACCGTCTCTTTAAGGCTCCATTCCGCTTCTTTTTGCTCTTTACGAGTGCGCGCAAGCCCCGCGTTTGTGTCGGCGAGGCTTGCGCGCAGCACCGCAAGAGCGGCCTCAAGATCGTCGATCTCTTTCTGGACAGGCAGCTCCGCGAGCGCCCTTTCCAGCCGCTGTCTCTGCATGTCCAGGTGCTGGAGTTCAAGGAGCAACTGTATCTCGGTCATCGCCATTATTCCCTTCGCCTTATCGTATAAGCCTGAACGGGGCGAACGCCTGCGCTGCGGCACCTTAGCTTCTTGTCGCCCCCAGGAGGTCTTTGTAGGTTTCGATATCCATGCCCACTTCGGTACGCTTGGCCTGCACGTCTGTGCCATTTTTCTTCGCACAGTCAACGCATCGTTTTGTAGTCGGCAGAATCTCGAGCCTCGCCTTTGGGATGACCTTGCCGCAGATCTCGCACTTTACGACCATCCTTCTGGGCCCCTTTCTCCTCCGGTCTGCCGTTCCCGCTGGCCTCAAGGCCCCGATGCCGGAGCATCTCCGCCATTGAACAAGGCCCCGGCAGGCACGGGCTTCCTTCTCCGTTACTATAGTTATTTCTACACCAGACTTTCAGTTCCTGCACGCCGCCCACGAGGGCCCAGCCTGCGCCATACCACGCTGCCGCCATGCCCCTGCAACGCCGTCACCCCGCATCCGGTCGCGACAGGCGCGCCTCTTCTCCAGCCCTCCCTATCTGTGGATGCCAACCTCACCGGAGCCCTTCGGGTTTCGGGTGGCTGCCGGTGTCGCACTCCGCGGGCCGCGCTCCCCCGGCGGAGCGCACCAACAACGCCTCGGGGTCGACAGCTCGGAAGCCTGTTGCGAGCCGACACAAACTCGCAAACCTATACCTGGAGGTGCCCATGACACAAGACGGAGATGCGAGACACAGAAAGCGGGCGATCTCCGCCCGCTTGAACATCCTGGTGGGCCCACCTGGGATCGAACCAGGGACCGACCGGTTATGAGCCGGTTGCTCTACCGCTGAGCTATAGGCCCGAATTCCTGGCTCCCTGGGCAGGACTCGAACCTGCAACCTACCGGTTAACAGCCGGCCGCTCTGCCATTGAGCTACCAGGGAACAAAACTTGATTTACACGAAGTATTATACACGCACGACCCCACCCGGTCAAGAGGCAGGCGCCACGAAATCCGCACGCCGCCTCTATCCGGTTTCTGGGGTCTACTCAAGGTAGTCCTTGAGCTTCTTGCTCCGGCTAGGATGCCTGAGCTTCCGGAGCGCCTTGGCCTCAATCTGGCGGATCCTCTCGCGGGTGACACCGAACACCTGCCCAACCTCCTCGAGGGTGCGCGACCGGCCGTCATCAAGGCCGAAGCGCAACCGGAGCACCTTTTCCTCTCTTGGAGTAAGCGTGTCAAGAACGTCCTCAAGTTGCTCCTTGAGGAGATGGAAGGACACCGCGTCCGCAGGGGCCAGCACGTCCTCATCCTCAATAAAATCTCCAAGATGGCTATCCTCTTCTTCCCCGATGGGTGTCTCAAGGGACACAGGCTCCTGTGCAACCTTCATGATCTCTCTGACCTTGTCCTCGCTCATGTCCATGGCCCTGGCCGTTTCTTCTATGGTGGGCTCCCGGCCATACTCCTGCACAAGCTGCCTTTGCACCCGCACGAGCTTGTTAATGGTTTCAACCATGTGGACAGGAATCCGTATGGTCCTCGCCTGATCGGCTATGGCCCGAGTTATCGCCTGCCGGATCCACCAGGTTGCGTAGGTGCTGAACTTGTACCCTTTCCGGTAGTCGAATTTCTCCACCGCCTTCAGGAGGCCAAGGTTCCCTTCCTGTATGAGGTCGAGGAAGAGCATGCCGCGACCGACGTAACGCTTGGCGATACTGACCACGAGCCGGAGGTTTGCCTCGGCGAGCCTGCGCTTGGCCTGTTCGTCGCCCTTCTCGATCCGTTTTGCGAGCTCGACCTCCTCCTCGGCAGTAAGAAGCGGGACTCTCCCGATCTCCTTGAGGTACATCCTGACCGGGTCGTCCACGCTGATGCCTTCAGGGAGGGAGAGATCCAGGTCCACGTCCTCGTGGACGGCCGCGTCCCCGTCCGGCCCGTCAGGTCCCTCCGGGACCACGGCTTCCTCGGGCACATCCCCCGCCTCTCCATCTCCCGGCTTAGGCACAACGTCTATGCCCATCTGGCCGAGGGCCTCGTATATGTCGTCTATTTGCTCGGGAGACAGCTCCACATTCTGAAGCGCGTCCATTATCTCCCTGTACGTCAGTGTGCCCTTTCTCTTGCCACGTTCGATAAGCTCTTTCAACTCGGGCACGTCAGGCTGCCCAGGCTTCGTCATCGTCATCCCTCCTTTCCGTCCCCAGCCGCCGGATACGCCGCCGGTCATGCCAGTTGAATCTGGTTGGCGCACGCTCAGTCTTACGCACGTCTCGGGGCGTCGGGCTCGCAACGCTCACCCGGTCCCCGAAAACGGTTGGAACTCTCTTGAGAGCCTCGCCCTGAGGCTCCAGAGCTCTGCCAGCAAGTCTCTTGATCTCTCCATCTCTCCCGCGTTGCCAAGGGACGCGAGCTCCCGCTCGATCTCGCGGATCCTGTCCCTAAGGCTATGTTCCCGCAGGACACCGAGGCAATCGTGGGCCATCTTCGCTGGATCGCCCTGCCCCTCGCCGGCCTGTCCGAGAAATATGCCGGCGGCGTACCGACGAGTCTCCTCGTCGTCAAGCGCTCCTATCACCTTCGAAGGCTCCGCGGCAGGGCCTTCGTCGCCCTCCATATCAGTATCTGCGGTCTGCGCTGCCACGGCCCGTGCTATCTCCCGGTGCCTGGGATCATGGAAGCCGTCGGTCCCGACCTCCGAGAGGACGATCGTCTGCACCTTTCTACTCTCGGCCATGAGCCTGAGAAGGATCTTCTCGGCTTCCAAAACTTTCATCATCTCGCCTGATCTGCCAATATCATCCTCTGACTTAGTATGCCTGCTTCCGGCGTTTCTATCCCCGGGCGCCCTGGGCGCCCCCAGACGTGCCGGCGCCTTGGGCCGCCGCCCGCCCCGCCCGCCCGGCCTGGACTGTCCGGTACGAGCGCCTCCCGCATGAACGAGCGCTTCGACATCTTTGCTCAGGGCGTCCGGATCTATCTCCAGCTCGGATGCCACCTTACGAGTGTATTCGCTGCGCTCGACAGCGCTCTCTATGGTTGCGAGCACCCTTGCCGCTTCGCGCGCCGCGTTCACCCTTCCTTCAACCGTGCTGCCGTCGCAGCTCGAAACCGCGAGGTGGAGCTTGTAATCGATGAGAGGTTTCGCATCCCCCAACACCCGCGCGAAGGCTTCCGCGCCGCCCCTCCTGAGGGTCGCATCCGGATCCTCCCCCTCAGGCAGGCTCGCCACCCTCACGATAAGCCCCACTCCGGCCAGGATCTCCATGCCCCGCACCGTTGCCGTCGCGCCCGCGGCATCGGCGTCGTACGCGATCACTACACCTGGTGCGTAGCGTCGGAGCGTCCTGGCCTGCTCCTCCGTGAGCGCCGTGCCCAGCGAAGCAACAACGTGTCCGAAGCCATGCTGATGGGCGGCGATAGCGTCCATATACCCCTCGACTATAACGGCCGCCGACTCCTTACGTATGGCGTCCTTTGCGAGGTGCAGCCCGTAAAGGTTCCTCCCCTTCTTGAACAGCGCGGTCTCTGGCGAGTTCAGGTACTTCGGGACGGAGTCGTCGAGGACCCGTCCCCCGAACCCTATCACTCTTCCCGAAGAGTCGCATATCGGGAACATCAGCCTTGCTCTGAACCTGTCGTAGCAACTCCCGGGGTCCTTCCCCGGGATAACGAGCCCGGCCTCGAGAAGAACTTCCTTCGGAACCTTGTTCTTCGTGAGGGCCTTCAGGAGGGCGTCCCAGGATGGCAGGGCGTATCCAAGCCTGAACTTCCCGACAATCTCGTCTACGAGACCGCGCCGTTTCAGGTAGGCCCGCGCGATCTGGGCTTCCGGGCTTTCCGCAAGCACGCGCTGGAAGTACTCGCACGCAGCCTCGTTTGCCTCATACAGGGCTCTCAGCCTTTCCCGCGCTTCCCGCGTTTCCTGCGACCCTTCCTCGATAGCGATGCCGGCCCTATCAGCAAGGATCCTCACCGCCTCGCCGAAGCCCACGTTCTCCACCTTCATGACGAAACTGAAGACATCCCCGCCCGCGCCGCACCCGAAACAGTGAAAAAGCTGCTTCTCGGGGGACACAACGAACGACGGCGTCTTTTCCGTGTGGAATGGACACAGACCCTTGTAGGTTCTACCGGCCTGCTTCAGCGCAACGTATCCGGATATCACCTCGACGATGTCGCTCTTTGCGCGGACCTCGCTGAGAATGTCTTCACTATAGCCGCGCATTGTGCCAGTTCTCCTCGCCACACCACAAGTCAACGAGACGCGTTCGTTGTAGTTCCTCTTTCGCCACTACGGGCATTTTTCCTCTTTTGCCAGGCCGCCCCGCCCAAAGAAAGCAACCTTTCTCTGGACTCGGTATGCATGGGGCAACGATCTCCCGATACGGCCTTGAACTGGACGAAGACCGGCGTAGAGGATTCGACGGATCTTGCCAAAATCCTCCCTCATGCTCAAGATTTCGCATCTCTGTCGCGCCGTCGACCGGACCACGTGTTCGCATATCTCATAGTATATCATACTTGAAGCAGTATATGCCCGAAAATTCACTCGCGTGCAACAAACCGCACCACTGAGTGAGGGCGTAGAAATGCTCCCGACTCTGGGAAAGGGTTGCCGTTGCTTGCACGAAAGGTGTCAAAACCCGGCCACTCGCCCGACGGACCGGATTTTGGCGAAGCACGCCCCGCTTTGGGGCGCCGTCCCCGACTGCAACACCGCCAACCCAGCAACTACTGGAAAAGGAACGAGAACTAACACCCTCACTTAGCCGCTGGCAGGTGCAACGCACCGGGTCTCACCCCAGGACTGCCGGTGCCCCCGCGAGCGCCTCAAGGCGCTCGCGGGGGCACCTTCCCGTCGTTCTGCGTTATCTTTTGAGTTCGCCCGTCTGCGTAGCCTCCGCGTCGCACAGGCCGTGCTCGGGCTTGGGGGCGCGCTCGGGGGCGTACTCACAGTCAGCTCCCGGCGCCCGGCCCGAGCAGCCCACGGCCTGCCCACAAGACACTCCCTGTTACGCTGTGGTGTACTCCCCCACGCGACCCGCCTTATCCTTCGCCTTTCGCGGGTTCCTTATCTCGGCCTGGGCCGCCGCCAGCCTCGCGATGGGCACCCGGAACGGAGAGCAGCTCACGTAGTCGAGTCCTGCGTTGTGGCAGAACTCGACAGACGAGGGCTCTCCGCCGTGCTCTCCGCATATGCCTACTTCGAGGTCGGGCCTCGTGCGCCTGCCGCGCTCCACGGCGATCTTGATGAGTTCGCCAACGCCCTTTCGGTCGAGCACCTCAAACGGGTTCTGCTCCAGGATGTTGTGCTCGAGGTAATACGGCAGGAACTTGCCCTCGGCGTCGTCGCGCGAGAAGCCGAACGTCGTCTGCGTGAGGTCGTTGGTACCGAAGGAGAAGAACTGGGCTTCCTTCGCGATCTCGTCGGCTGTGAGAGCCGCCCTGGGAAGCTCGATCATCGTGCCGACCATGTACTCGAGCTTCACGCCATATTTCTCCATGGTTTCCTTCGCGACCCGCTCCACCACCTCGCGCGCTATCTCTATCTCCCTGACGTGCCCGACCACCGGGATCATGACCTCCGGGAAGACCTTGTACCCTTCCTTCGTCAGCTCGCAAGCGGCCTCAAATATGGCCCTCGCCTGCATCTCGTTGATCTCGGGGTAGGTTATGCCGAGCCTGCATCCCCTGTGGCCGAGCATGGGGTTGAGCTCGCGGAGCTTGTCGACGCGCGCAAGGAGCGCCTCTTTCTTCTTGAGCTCTTCCGGGTCCGCCCCTTGAAGCCTCATCTTCGTGACCTCTACCAGTAGCTCCTCGTGGCTCGGAAGGAACTCATGGAGCGGCGGGTCCAGGAGCCTGATGATCACAGGGTACCCGGCCATGGCCTTGAGGATTCCACGGAAGTCCTCCACCTGGAACGGCAGCAGCTTGTCGAGGGCCGCGCGCCGCGCCTCTGTGGTCTCGGCCAGGATCATCTCCTGCACCACCGGCACCCTCTCCTCGCCAAAGAACATGTGCTCGGTCCGGCAGAGGCCGATGCCCTTCGCCCCGAACCTGAGTGCCGTCTCGGCGTCATGAGGCGTGTCGGCATTGGCCCTTACTCCGAGGGCCTTGATCTCGTCAGCCCACTCCATGAGCGTCGCAAAATCGCCGCCGATGGTGGGGTCCACTAGTGGCGCCTCGCCCAGGATGACCCTTCCGTTTGTCCCGTCCAGGGTTATGATATCGCCCTCTTTGACCACCACATCCCCTACGCGGAAGAGCTTCTCTGCCTCGACGACGGTGATGGCCTCACACCCGGTGACAGCAGGCGTGCCCATGCCACGCGCCACGACCGCAGCATGGCTGGTCTTACCGCCCCTGCTCGTCAGGATGCCCTGGGATGCCGCCATGCCGTGGATGTCGTCCGGCGAGGTCTCCTTTCTGACGAGGATGACCTTCTCTCCCGCCGCACCGCGCGTCGCGGCGTCGTCAGCGGTGAACACCACAGCGCCGACCGCAGCACCCGGGGAAGCCGCGACACCCGTCGCAATGACCTGCACCTTGGCCTTGGGATCGATCATCTTGTGCAGGAGCGTGTCAAGCTGCGCGGGCTCCACGCGCATGATGGCCTCCTCCTTCGTTATGAGGCCCTCCTTCACCATGTCCACGGCGATCTTAACAGCGGCCGCGGCGGTGCGCTTTCCTGCGCGCGTCTGCAGCATGAAGAGCTTGCCTTCCTGGATGGTGAACTCCACATCCTGCATGTCACGGTAGTGCCGCTCCAGCTTCTCGAAGATCTCGGTAAGCTGCCTGTAGACCTCCGGCATCTCTTTCTCGAGCTCAGCGATGGGCTTGGGGGTCCTTATGCCGGCCACCACGTCCTCGCCCTGCGCGTTCTTGAGGTACTCGCCATAGTACTTCTTCTCCCCGGTGGCGGGGTCCCGGGTAAACGCAACGCCCGTGCCGGAGTTCTCGCCCATGTTTCCGAACACCATCGCCTGGACGTTGACGGCGGTGCCCCAGTCGCCGGGTATGTTGTGGATCTTGCGGTAGGTTATGGCGCGTGGGTTGTTCCAGGAACCGAAGACAGCGTCACGCGCCATCTCGAGCTGCTTCATGGGGTCATCGGGGAAGTCGATGCCCTTCTTCTCCCGGATCCGCGCCTTGAAGGCCTTCACGATGTCCTTGAGCGCGGCCGCGTCGAGTTCGGTGTCGAGATGCACCCCTAGTTCCTTCTTCTTTGCCTCGAGGATCTCCTCGAAGTCGTCATGGGACACGCCCAGGACCACGTTGCCGAACATCTGAACGAACCTGCGGTAAGCATCGTACGCGAAGCGCTCGTTGCCTGTAAGCTTGATGAGGCCTTTCACCGTCTCGTCGTTAAGGCCCAGATTGAGCACGGTGTCCATCATGCCGGGCATGGACACCCTGGCGCCCGACCTCACCGACACAAGCAAGGGCCGTTCGGGGTCGCCGAACTTGAGACCCATCGCGTCTTCAAGTTTCCTGAGGTTCTCCTCGACCTGCTCGGCAAGCTCAGGCGGGTATTGCCGGTCTTTCTCATAGTAGAAGGAGCACACCTCGGTGGTGATGGTGAACCCGGGCGGGACAGGTATCCCCAAGTTCGTCATCTCGGCTATGTTTGCGCCCTTCCCTCCGAGAAGGTTTCTCATCTCCTTGCCGCCTTCAGCCTTGCCCTTGCCGAAGAAGTAGACGTACTTTTTGGCCATGAATGGTTCAACCTCCTTCGTTCCTGACCTTCGGTCGTGTATTGTGGCACGAGCGCCGCCCTCCCCCCTTCGTCTCCCGCCAGGACTCGCGCGGTGGGCGGGCCCGCGTATCGCATGACGTCGCGTACTCCCGTATCTTCAGGTCGCCTCAGCCTGGACGACCCTGGAAAGGTCCGCTATCCCCCGGGAAAGCCCCGCTACGTGCGCGAGGAGCGCCAGCCTGTTGCGCCTTCGCGACTCGTCCTCCGCCATCACGAGGACATCGCGGAAGAACACGTCGATAGGGTCAGCCAGCGCTGCCACGGCCGTAAGAGCACCGGGGTAATCCTTCCTCTTCACCATGGCCGCGACCTTGTCCCGCGCGTCCGTGTACGCGGCGAAAAGCGCCTTTTCCGCGGGCTCATCCAGAAGGGACTCGTCCACCTCGCCGCGGTCCTCCTTCCCAGCGATGCGAGACGCGCGGGTGTAGCCTGTCACGGCCCGCGAGAACTCCTCCGTGCCACTTGCGGACGCGAGGGCCTCAGCCCGCAGAAGAGCATCGGGGACGTCGTCGAAGCCCGCTCCGAGCGCCGCGTCAACAAGGTCGTAGCGTATGCCCCGGTCGATGAAGGTTGCCCGCAGGCGCTGTCGCACGAAATCCAGGATGGCCTGGCTCACCTCCTCCGGCGGGAGCTTAAGCGCGCCGGCCTTCTCAAACAGCGACGCGGACCGGAACGCAAGCCACGAGAGCGGAACGCTCACTTTGCGTTCCAGCAGGATGCTCACGATGCCCGCGATCTGCCGCCTCAGGGCGTAAGGATCCTCAGAGCCCGACGGCTGGATGCCGATACCGAAGAATCCGGCGACCGTGTCCATCTTGTCCGCAAGCGCAAGCACGATCCCCACCCGGCTCTCGGGAAGGCTGTCCCCGGCGAACCTGGGCAGGTAATGCTCGAATATCGCGTGCGCCACATCACCCGCCTCTCCCGAAATCCGGGCGTACTCGGCGCCCATGACGCCCTGGAGCTCAGGAAACTCCTTCACCATATGCGTCACGAGGTCGGCCTTGCACAGCCTCGCCGCCCTCTTCACCACCACGCGGACGGCCTCGGGAAGGTCGAGCTTGCCGACGATATCGACTGCAAGCTCCTCGATACGGCGGGTCTTGTCGAGCATGGTACCTAGTTGCTCATGGAAGATTATGCCTGCCAGGCCTTCAACGTATGTCTCCAGCGGAACCTTCGTATCCTCCTCATAGAAGAACCTGGCATCCTGCAACCTCGCCGCGAGCACCCGCTCGTTGCCTTTGCGCACCGCGTCCAGGTGCGATGAAAGGCCGTCGCGAATAGCCACGAACGCAGGCATGAGCCGGCCCGCCCCGTCCTCCACAGGGAAGTACCGCTGGTGGTCGCGCATTGGGGTGACGATAACCTCTCTGGGGAGGCGGAGAAGGTCAGGGTCAAATCGGCCCACGAGCGGAACAGGGTGCTCAGCAAGAAACGTTAGCTCCTCGAGCAGGCTGTCGTCCTCAACGACCCTCCCGCCGATGGCCTTCGCCGCCTCGGCAGCGCCCCGGGATATGGCCTCCCGCCGCTCCCGCTGGTCCACCACGCAGTAGGCTGCCCTGAGAGCCTCGATGTAGTCTTCTGCTCTCGCCACCTCGAGCATGCCTTTCGTGAGGAACCTGTGGCCGGAAGAAAGCCTCCCAGATCTTATCCCGTCCACCTCGAAGGGGACCACCTCGTCCCCGAAGAGCGCCAGTATCCACCGGATCGGGCGGGCGAACCGGAACTCCCGGTCCCCCCACCTCATGGACTTCGGAAAGCTCATGCCTGTTATGAGCCGCAGGAACGCCGAGCCAAGCGCCTCCTTCGCCGGCCGCCCGGGCTCCTGCGACACAGCGTACACAAACCTGCCCTTCGGCTCCTCCCTCGTTACGAGATCTTCCACACGCACGCCCCGCGACCGCGCGAACCCCTCGGCCGCACGGGTCGGATTCCCGGCTGCATCGAAAGCCACGCTGAACGCGGGACCCCTGACCTCTCGCACGAGCGGCGGCCCAACCGGCGCTACGCCTTCGACGTACAGCACGAGCCTCCTGGGCGTGCCAAGCGCCTTTGCGGCCCTGTAGGCCACGCGTTCCTCCGAAAGAAGCCTGGCCCCTTCGCGCTCGATATGTTCAAGGGCTCCGGGCAGGAACCTTGCTGGAATCTCCTCCGCGCCTATCTCCAGCACGGCATCCCTGGAGTCGCAAGCGCAAGCCGTCTCATTCACTTGAAGCACCCCCTTCCTGCGGCTGGGCCTCCTGCCGCTCGGCCTCTGCCTGCTCCGACCGGGCACCGAAGGCCGCCATGAGCGGGAAGCCGAGGCTCTCGCGCTTCCGGACGTACGTCTCGGCGCACGCCCTGGCAAGCGCCCTCACCCGCGCAATGAAGGCAGTCCGCTCGCTCACCCCGAGCGCACCCCTGGAATCGAGCAGGTTAAAGACGTGGGAGCACTTGAGGACGTAGTCGTACGCGGGGAGCACCACGCCCGCGTCAAGCCCCCGCTTCGCCTCGGCCTCGTAGGTATCGAAAAGGAGGTTAAGGGTGCAGACATCCGCAAGCTCGAACCCGTACTTCGAGTGCTCCACCTCGAACTGGCGCTGGATCTCGCCGTAGGTGACATCGGGCGTCCAGGCGAGGTCGAACACGTTGTCCACATCCTGCAGGTACATGCAGAGCCGCTCGAGGCCGTAGGTGATCTCCGCTGAAACGGGACGAGTGTCGATGCCGCCGACCTGCTGGAAGTATGTGAACTGCGTAATCTCCATCCCGTCGAGCCAGACCTCCCAGCCCGTCCCCCATGCTCCCAGGGTCGGCGCCTCCCAGTTGTCTTCGACGAACCTTATGTCGTGCTCAACGGGATCGATCCCGAGCGCATCGGTGAGGCTGCCTAAGTATATCTCAACTACGTCCTCCGGGGATGGCTTCAGGATCACCTGGTACTGGTGGTGCAGGAACACGCGGTTCGGGTTCTCGCCGTACCGCGCGTCGGCGGGACGCCTGGACGGCTGGACGTACGCCACCTTCCATGGCTCGGGCCCGAGGGCTCGCAGGAATGTGGCTGGCGCCATGGTGCCCGCTCCGACCTCCACATCGTACGGCTGCTGTAGCACGCACCCCTGGGCCGACCAGTACGACTCCAGTCTCCGGATCATGTCCTGGAATGTCACACAATCACCCCCTGCTTCCGTAGGCTTCCGCAGGCTCGCGTCACCGCCGGCGCGGTGCTAAGCTCATGGGTACCGGCACCGGCAACCCTGAACACGCCGCAAGGTTGACGCGAACACGTGAACCCACGTCTAGTGCCAGCGCAGCGCGCCTCCCATGACCCACTCGACGAGGTGACGCGTCACCGTAACCTCAACGAGCGAGCCTGCCATGAGGAGCGGAACCACGACCAGCGCTAGCACGAGCAGCGTGTCGAGGATAACCGCCCTGATTCCCCGCCCCTGCTGGCGGCCGCGCTGGTATCCGAGGATGTTGAACCCGAGCCTTATTCCGAGCGTGCCGCCGATGATGTAGCCAGGTATCTCGAACATCCCGTGTGGCAGGATCCCTATGAGGATGAAAGGAACAAGCCCGAACCCCTGCCGCGCCACGTCCCCGGAAACCATCCCCACGAGAAGCCCGTTGAGGAAAACCATGATCATCGGGAGAACCCCGAACGCCACTCCGCCGGCGACGAGAAGCCCGGCAGCTTTGAGGTTGTTCCAAAAGACCATGCCGGCCATGCCCGTCACGTGCATCGTGGACATTGCTCGGGCCATGGGTCCGAACTTCTGGTCGAGGAGAAAGAACAGCCACGAAGAGTCAACCGGGTGACGGCGGAACGCCGCGTACCCGAAAACCACACCGGTGACGAAAAGAATGCTCGTGAAGAATATGTACCGCCTGCTCGCGCGCAGGATCTTCGGGACCCGCGCTAAAAGCGCCGGTGCACGCAACGCGTTCCCCTCCCACAAAGAAACCTCTCGCCCTTGGCGCAACATCCAGGGACGAGAGGTCGCTCCCGCGGTTCCACCCTGATTGACTCATCGCATGCATACCAGAACGGGCAGGGCCCCAGGCGATGAGCCCACTCCTCTAGAAGAACACCCCGGCTCGGAAGACGCCGTTCCCCGCGGTGGCGGTACCGGCTTCCACCTCGCCCGGCTCTCTCTCCCCGCCCGCGCTGCGGGTACTCCTTCTTCATCATCGCCAGACCATGATCATTTTGCTCCCAATATACCAGACATGTCCGGGCATGTCAATCCTGACCTGGACGATACACGGATCGCCGGTGCCGCGTCATTGGGCCTGGTCTCGCTGGTCCTCGCGATACTGACTAGCGCTCTCGACAGAGATGGAACACCCGGTTGCAAGTGCTGTGACGGCACCCACGAGCGCAAGCTGCGGCGCTATCGCCGTCCCGATGATGCCCGCAGTTACCGGCAGCTCAACCATGGTCCTCCCATCGCGCTCCACCTTTATCTTCGTTTCATTGCCGCGGCGTATGACGTCCTTGATCTTGTCCAGGACTTCCTGCCCTTTGCCCGCGAACTCGGCCCGCTCCACCCGCCTGTCCTCCTCGATGAAGACGAGAGCCTTCACAACGTCGCCTTCAGCCCTCTCGAGATACTCCACGGCATCGCGGTATGAAAGCCCCGCCCGCTCGCGGATGATGTCCACCTTCTCGAGGTCAATTTGCATACCTTGCCCTCCCTGTCTCGGTCGTGCTCACTCAGGGGTCACAGCCTTGCGGCCGCCGCCTGGCGCGGCTTTCACCGCCGCAAGAAACTCGAGTGACTGCAGCTTCCGGTCAAGCCTGAAGTCGAGGTGCGCCCTCATCGCCCTCTCTATCTCGGCCCTCGTGCCCGGGCCTGCTCCAAGCCGCGAGACCCTGTCGAAGTCAAGCTGGAGCAGCCTTTTCAAGATTTCGACCGCACCCCGCGAGAGCCGCACAGCGCCGGGTCCCCCACGGCCGAGACATCCTCCACAAACGAGCCCACCTGCCTCGGGGTCGAACCCGACTTCGCCGCCAGAATGGGCTGCGCCGCAGCGTGCGCATGAGTCCAAAACCGGCCTGTACCCCAGGATGGACGAGAGCTTTATCTCAAAAGCCCGGGTGAGCATCTCGGGGTCGCGCGCGTCAGAGAGGGCGCGAAGGTACGAAACCAGAAGGCCGAAGATCGCCTCGTTACCCGCGCTCTCCCCGCTCTCCCCACCCTCTTCGACCATGGCGTCGAGAAGTTCCGCAGCGTAGCTTGCGAAAGCCAGCTTCACGAGGTCTTCGTGGAGGCGGGGAAAAGATGTCTTCACCTCGACCTGGCTTATGTTGTCAAGGGACTTGCCGGAGAATACCAGGAAGTCGGCGTGAGCGAACATCTGAGTGCTGCTGACGAACCTGCTCCGGGGCCTCCTGGCGCCCCGGGCAACCGCCCGGACCTTGCCCTTCGTGGGCGAGTAGAATGTGACGATCCTGTCAGCCTCGCCTAAGTTCCTGGTCTTGAGGACGATCCCCTCAGTCCTGTAGAGCGCCATGGCACTACCTCCAGGGAATCGCATCCCCACCGCGCATAGGGTTCCCGGGCTTTTCACAGTATATGCGATATCCCCTGCGGGCGCCTGGGATGCGCGTCTTGGGCACCCGCGCGCTCCACCCGCGCTCCACCAGGGTGATATTCCCTGAGGGCCCTCGGGATGCGCAGCACGCCTGCCCGCGCCCGTTCGCGTGCGCCGCGTGCGCCGGGCCGGCTCCGTGTTGGGTCCCTGCCGCGCTGCCCACCGTGTTCACCTGCGGGAAAAAAGCGCGAGGAGAAGCGTCAGCAATACGCTCAGTACGATGCTGGTGGCGAGCGGGAAGTAGAAGGTGAAGTTGCCCCGCCTGATCAGGATGTCCCCAGGCAGCCTGCCTATGCCCGGGAGCCTGTCTGCAAAGGCAAGGATCGCTCCGAAGACAAGCAGCATGCCCCCGAGCACCATGAGCATCTTCCCAAGCGAACCGAACCCGCCCAAACCTGATCACCCCACCATCCGCCTGGTTGGTCCCGCCTTATTATACCACACCGGCGGTGGGCGAGAAGCTCCGTCGCCGGTGTGGTGATGTGCTGGTGTCCTGGTATGTCCGCGTGCCGCAAGAACGGGACCTTCGGGATTGGCGGCGAGCGAGTCTGGGAAGACTTAAGGGCAGCAACAGATCCTGCAGCGGAAGGTGACGCGAATGGACCCCATTACTCCCGGTTTTATCGCGCTGGCACTCATCTCCCTCGGTCCGGGCCTCCTCTGGGTGTGGTTCTTTTACCGGAAGGACCGGGCGGAGCCCGAGCCGAAGGCCCTCGTGACAAAGGCATTCCTGTACGGTGTCGTGTCGGTCTTCCCTGCGGCCTTCCTCGAGGCGCCGTTCCGCAGAGTCATAGCAACGGGCCGCCAGGATCTCGTGGCCCTCCTCGTGGTCTCCGTCCTCGTGGTAGGCGTTGTCGAGGAGATCTCGAAGTTCGTGGCGGTGAAGCTGGCGGCGTACGACAATTCCGAGTTCGACGAGGTGATGGACGGCATTGTGTACGCCGTCGCCGCAGGTCTTGGGTTCGCGGCCACCGAGAACCTCTTCTATGCCACGACCTACGGCCTCGCGGTGGGAGTATTCAGGGCGTTCATAACCGACCTCGCGCACGCCTCGTTCTCGGGGATAGTCGGGTACTACCTCGGACGAGCGAAGTTCGACGCCCGGCACGCCACGGGCCTCGTCGCGAGGGGCCTGGGTATCGCCATCGCGCTCCATGGGACGTATGACTTTCTCATAATCGGCGGCATAGTCCCCCCTGCCTTGGGCATCTTCATGGTGCTCGCAACCTACGCCTACCTCAACCGCAAGATCGCCCAGGCCCGGACGCTGTCGCCATTTCGAACCCGTCTGGCAGCGACGGGGGCAGAGGCAGGGGCAGGGGCAGGGGCAGGGGCTCAAGCTATGGCGCAGACCCGCGCTTCTGCCGACGCCACTCTGGAGGCCCGCCTCCCGGCGGGGTCCCATGCCGGCACCACAGTCTCCCCGGCAGCCCCCGGAATGACGCCTAGCCAGCCGGAGTGCCTCGGCTCCACGGCGTCGGCGGCCGTGCCTCCCAAAGAGGACGTCACGAGGGGCGAATCCTCGGGGACCTCCGAGTGGTAGGGCTCTTACCTCCCTCAATCGTGGCCAGGGGAAAGTGGTACCTTTGCGCCAGCTTTGCCGCGGACAGACCCCACATCCACGCGCAAGGAGCGGAAGGAGCCCGGCAGCGCGGCGCGACGCAATGCGACACGATGCGACGCGACGAGGCGGCGACCTGGCGACCTGGCGTCCTAAATGAGGGTGCAGAAATGCTCCCGACTCTTGGGAGGGGTTGCCGGTGATTGCACGAGCGGTGTCAAAATCCGGCTGCCTAGCCAGACGGGCCGGATTTTGGCGAAGCGCGCCCCGCTTGGGGCGCCGTCCCCGAGTGCAACACCGGCAACCCGGCAACTACTGGAAGAGGGGCGAGAACTAACGCACCCTCGCTTAAGAGCGCAGACCCGATGACAAACCCTTGGCCCGTATGCTAAGATTGTCGTGACGGGAGGGGTGAGAGATGTCTGGACATTCCAAGTGGGCTAACATCAAGCACAGAAAGGCAAAGGCCGACGCCGAGCGGGGGAGGATGTTCACCAAGGTCGCGAGGGAGATCCTCGTCGCGGCACGTGAGGGAGGCCCCGACCCCGAGGCCAACTTCAGGCTGAGGATGGCTATAGAGCGGGCTAGGGCCGTGAATATGCCCAATGACAGCATCATGCGGGCGATAAAGAGGGGTGCAGGCGAGTCCGGAGCGGAAACATATGAGGAGATCACCTACGAGGGGTACGGCCCCGGGGGAGTCGCTATCATGGTCGAGGTCATGACCGACAACAGAAACCGCGCGGCCTCCGACGTACGGCACATCTTCACCAGGCACGGGGGGAATCTTGGCGAGAGCGGTTGCGTGGCATGGATGTTTCGGAAGAAAGGTCTCCTCGTGGTCGATCTTGCCGACACCAAGATGAGCGAGGACGACCTGATGAACCTCGCTGTGGAAGCAGGTGCCGAGGATTTCAAGGTTGACGGCGCCACCGTCGAGATCACTACCGACCCTGCGGACTTCGAAAGCGTGCAAAAGTTCCTCAATGACCACGGAGTCAGGTTCACCATTGCTGAGCTGACTTGGGTCCCGCAGACCACGGTGCGAGTCACAGGCAAGGAGGCAAGGCAAGTCCTCAGCCTCACCGAGGCGCTGGAGGAGCTTGACGACGTCCAGCAGGTACACGCGAATTTCGATATACCCGACGAGGAGATGGAAGCGGCCGCAGAGGGGTGACCTCCGGTCGCTTCGCGATGTCGGGCGAGATCTGGCGACCGCGGCGTCGCCGTCACCTATGAACGGCGCCACGCACATCCGAAGCCGGCCGCCTGGTCTCGCCCTGTCCGGGGGCGCGTTCGAATCGGGCAGGAGAACATGGCAAGCATGCCATGTTCTTTTATTTCAAGGAATACTCCGCGCAATTTCGGGCATGATAGCCAGGGGATCTGGCAATTATCCGTAGAGGGGTGAAGTTGTGAACCGCAAGGGCAGGCTCGTGGCCCTGTGCGTCGCCCTCACCCTGGCGTCGGCGGGGGTGACGTACGCTTACCTCAGCCTGAAGGCTGCCCATGACATCGAACGCGCGCGGGAGAGGCTGCAACAGGCCCGCCCTGGGCCGAACGGGACATCTTTACCCCCTGAGGGCCTCAAGGCCGGCCTGGAGGGACTCGCCTCGGCCGCAAGGATATCTTCTTCTACAGAGATCGTCTACAAGGTCATGTACGAATGCGGCCATGAGGAAGTGAACAGGATGGCCGCCCCTCCGGAGATGGTGGGCCTCACCCGCGAGGAACTGGCGCGCGAGGTTGCCGATTGGACCATAACAGAGTTCACGCCAGGTCGCGTGGTGATGTCCCAGAGGCGAGCCGGAATGTCACCCGCTTGTGCTTCAAGCATGCATATAGGAGAAAAGGACGGCTGGGTCACGGTATTCTACGGGGATCCCGGCCACCGATGCAGGCCCAAGAGCGTGACGCGGATAAGGGTGACAAAGCTCCCACCGGGCGAGAGGGCCGATCTTCGCGCCGGGATACCCGTTTCAGGTGAAGAGGACCTGCTCCGCATCCTCGAAGCCCTCGCAAGCTGGGCCGACGGTTAGACAGGCGGGGCCGGAGCGCCGAACGCAAGGTCACCCATGAGCAGGCCCCGCTCCGATCCCGGAAATTTGCGGGTCCACCTATTGACAATCCGGAATGACGTTCTGTAATATGGTATCGGATTGTTAGCACTCCCCCTCGGTGAGTGCTAAATTTCAGCCCAGAGGAGGTATGACGAGTGGTAAAGCCATTGGAGGACAGAGTGGTGGTCAAGCCCAACACCGAGGAAGAGCGCACAAAGGGTGGCATCGTGCTGCCCGACACCGCAAAGGAGCGCCCGCAGGAGGGTGAAGTCATCGCCGTCGGGCCCGGGAAGCTCCTGGAAAACGGCCAGAGAGCACCGATGGACGTAAAGCCCGGGGACAAAGTCATCTTCGCCAAGTACGGTGGCACCGAAGTGAAGATCGAGGGCGAGGAGTACATCATCCTCCGTCAGAGCGACATCCTGGCTATCAAGTAGCACACCATATTACGAGCGCAGTTCCGGGCGCAGTCAAGAGGAGGTATACATACGATGGCTGCCAAGCAACTCACTTTCAACGAGGAGGCCAGGCGCGCGCTTCAGAGGGGCGTTGACAAAGTGGCCTCCGCGGTCAAGGTGACCCTCGGCCCGAGGGGCCGTAACGTCGTGCTTGAGCGGAAGTTCGGGTCACCCACCATTACCAAAGATGGCGTAACCGTCGCGAAGGAGATCGAGCTCGAAGATCCATACGAGAACATGGGAGCGCAGCTGTGTAGGGAGGTCGCGTCAAAGACCAACGACGTGGCCGGCGACGGCACGACCACCGCAACTGTGCTGGCGCAGGCCATTGTGGCTGAAGGCCTCAAGAACGTCGCCGCCGGCGCGAACCCCATGTTCATCAAGAAGGGGATCGACAAGGCCGTCGAGGTTGCCGTGGAGGAGCTGAAGAAGCTCAGCATCCCCGTGGAAGGCAAGGATGACATCGCGCACGTCGCGGCCATAGCCGGCAACGATCCTGCCATCGGTGACAAGATCGCCGAGGCCATGGATCTCGTCGGCAAAGACGGCGTCATCACGGTCGAGGAATCCAAGGGCATCGAGATCACGGTCGAAAAGGTCGAGGGCATGGAGTTCGACAAGGGTTACATCTCGCCCTACTTCGTGACCAACGCCGAGGCCATGGAGGCCGTGTTCGAGGATCCCTACATTTTGCTCCACGAAAAGAAGATAACGGCCGTCGCTGACCTCCTGCCGCTGCTCGAGAAGGTCGCGCGTGCCGGCAAGCCACTCGTCATCATCGCTGAGGACGTTGAGGGTGAGGCCCTGGCCACGCTCGTCGTTAACAAGATCCGGGGCATCCTCAACGTGGCCGCGGTGAAGGCACCGGGGTTCGGCGACAGGCGTAAAGCCATGATGGAGGACATCGCCATCCTGACCGGCGGCACGTTCTTGTCTGAAGACCTCGGCGTGAAGCTGGAGAACGTCGATCTCAACATGCTCGGCCAGGCCAAGACGGTGAAGATCAACCGCGAGAAAACCACGATCGTCGAAGGCCGCGGCGACAAGGAGAAGATCAAGGGCCGCATAGCCCAGATCAAGAAGCAGATCGAGGAGACCGACTCCGACTACGACCGCGAGAAGCTCCAGGAGAGGCTGGCGAAGCTCGCGGGCGGCGTGGCGATAATCAAGGTCGGCGCTTCCACCGAGACTGAACTTAAGGAGAAGAAGCACCGCATCGAGGACGCCCTCGCGGCGACGCGTGCGGCGGTCGAGGAGGGTATCGTCGCCGGCGGCGGGACGACCCTTGTGAACATCATCCCGGCCCTCGACAAGATTCAGGTGGACGGCGACGAAAAGGTCGGCGTCCAGATCGTGAAGAGGGCACTCGAGGAGCCGCTCCGCCAGATCGCGAACAACGCAGGCCTCGAAGGGTCGGTCGTCCTGGAGCGGGTCAAGAGGCAGGAGAAGCCCGGCATCGGCTTCGACGCCATAACCGAGCAGTACGTCGACCTCGTCAAGGCCGGAATCGTGGACCCGGTCAAGGTGACCCGCAGCGCGCTGCAGAATGCGGCGAGCATCGCGTCCATGCTCCTGACCACCGAGGCCCTCGTGGCGGACATTCCCAAGGAGGAGAAGAACCCGCCCTACCCGCCCGGAGGCGGCATGGACTACTAGAAACCGGGCAAAGTAACATGATGCCGCGACCCCGGAACCCTTGTCCGGGGTCGCTTTTGTGTCGCAATCGGCAGGCGGGCGCGGGTCAGGAGCCACGGTCGACGCGCGTCACCCTGAGGGTCTCGACCACGCCGTCCATGACCGTTACAACTTCAATGAGGGCGTCTGCCACACGGAACGTCCGGTGTGGGTCAATCGCCACCCCTTGCTCCTCCGCAAGACGTGCCACCACCCCTCCGAGAGTCTTCGCCATTGCTGATGGTATATGCACATCTGCGATCTGGCATACCGCGCTCACCGGGGTGGCCGCACTGAAGAGGTGTTCGTTGGCCTCCATTCTGGCAACGAACAGGTACTTCCTGATGGCGAAGAGCCCGCCGATCGCCGCCACGCCAACGAGGAATTCGGTCACCGTCGTCTGCGGGCCGAGCATCTTTCGCGCTGCCACGTACATGAGAACCTCGATCACGCTGCCGGGCGTGTGCCGGATGAGCATCATACCAAGCTCAAGCCCAACCACCAGCATGAGCACGTGGCTTATCAGGGCCTGAAACGTGCTGTACGGATCCTGAACCGGAGTCCCGCTCGGCCGTAGCACCAGGCTCCCGAGATACCTCACTAGTTCCACGCTCCCCACGGCGACGCTCAGCAGCACAAACAGGGCAAGGACCGTTTCCCAAATAACGATCCAACGTTGGATATAACTTCGAGTCAGGACCATGTCCCGACTTCTGGGCATTCCAGCCGGACCCCCTCTTCGCGCCTTGCTCTTCATCTGCATAAATTCTCCTCGATCCTGCAGATTCCTTCCGGGCCTCGAGGATCGGGGGCTCGAATTCATACGGCTTGCCGGCGCGGGAGACTGGCTGGGAGAGAAATGCGCAGACCGGACCGAAAAGCAGCACCCTTTACTGCCCTGGAGGAGTCTGCGGCTGAAGGAGGTTCCGTAGCTCCGAACCCTGCAACTGGATGTAGGTCTGCGGTACGTCGCCCATGATAAGGACCTCGGTGATCGGCACCTGGACCGTCACGTCCACGGTCGAGACCACAAGCGGCACCACCAGTTTGATGTGGGCCGCGACCTCGAGGTAGATTTTGTGCCGGATCTGGTTTATGCCCGCCTGCTCGAAATCGCTGAGTATCTTCGTGGTCACTGTGCCGACAGGCACAACCGAGATGGGTATGCGCGGGCCGACGTTCGCGAGGATCTGGCTTCCGAGGACCTGGCCGAGGGGTATCCTGACCTGGGTCTCGGTTATCTTCTTGAGTTGTTCCTGCACGCGGATGGTCACCTTGGAGGTGAGGCGGTCAATCTCGGCGGTGTTCGGCTGAACGAGGACGACCCGGCCGGTGCTGTCGGGCCTGAGGGCATAAAGGTCCTCCCACCGGATGTCCTCCGCGATCTCCGTCGCGACGGCCTGAGTCACGGCCTCCGTGGCGAGGACCCGGGCCTGGGCCTTTGCGATCTGGTGCAGCGTCGGCCTCAGGCGCCAATCCACAATCGCAAAGAGCAGGCCGCCGACCACGGCGAGAGCCAACATCCGCCTCAGCAGCCTGTACCACCACGGCGGGCGACGCGGGAGCCCAGGCCACCTTCGTGTGGGCGGCCGCCGGGCCGCAAGGGTACGGCTTCCTCCATCGCGCCCCAGGCCGGGAAGCCCCCTTCGGCCATGCCCACCTGGCGCCGGGACGACGGGCCTGGACGGGGCCTGGATCCTTGGTCTTCGCCGCGCAGGCCACCTGGGCCCGAAAGCTCTCGAAAGAGCCCGGCCAAGCTCCACCCACCACGCGTGGCGGGGAAGGCCGCTCGACCAGCGGCGATAAGCCATGTGCCCACGTCCCTCCTTTGCCCTCGCGCGTAGCTCGGGGAGTCGCAAGGAGTTCGTGGTAGATCATATTCGCCATGCCCCACAAAAAGGCCATACCTGGCGGCACCAAAACCCGGTCTAGCCGACCCCCGTTGACGCCGAGCGCCCACCGCCAGCCGTCATCCTGGTCGCCTTTCCGCCACTTTGTCCGACGCATGGGCCGCACTGAGCAATTCTGCTCCAAGAGCAAGTGCGAAAAACTCTCGCGCCTTTGGGGTTGCCGGCGACTCAAAGAGAGGATGCAACACCGGCGACCCGACTAGTTCAGACGGACCCTTGCGAACCTGCGCTTCCCCACCCGGACCACCATGCCCGGCCGGACCGCCACGCACGCCTGCGGGTCCGTCACCCTCTCGCTGTCAACCCTCACCGCCCTCTGGTTGATGAGGCGGCGTGCCTCGCTGGTGCTGTCGACGAGGCCCGCAGCCACGAGGAGCTTCGGACACCACATCTTACCGTCGGCCAGGTCCGCGCTGGAGATGACCACCTCGGGAACGTCCTCCGGCAGCTCCCCTTTACGGAACACGGCATCGAACTCCTCCTCAGCGGCCTTCGCGGCCTCCGGGCCGTGGTAAAGCGCCACGATCTCGCGGGCGAGGCGCCTCTTCGCGTCCCTCGGGTGCAGCCGCCCGGAGGCAAGCGCCTCGCGCACCGCCTCTATTTCCTCATCGGGAAGCGTGGTCGCAAGCTCGTAGAAAGTCATCATGACATCATCGGATATGGACATGGTCTTGCCGTACATCTGCGATGGTGGCTCCGCCACGCCGATGTAATTGCCCAGGCTCTTGCTCATCTTGTTGACACCATCCGTGCCGACGAGGATGGGCATGAGCATGGCAACCTGAGGCTCCTGGCCGTACTCGCGCTGCAGCATCCTCCCGAAGAGGATGTTGAACTTCTGGTCCGTGCCGCCAAGCTCGACATCGGCGTTGAGCGCAATGGAGTCGTACGCCTGCATGAACGGGTAGAAGAACTCGTGGATGTATATGGGCTGCTCCTCGCGGAACCTCGCGCTGAACTCGTCCCGCTCGAGCATTCTCGCCACGGTGTATTTGGACGCAAGGTTGATGACATCCTCAAACGTAAGTTTCGAAAGCCACTCGCCGTTGAACGCGATCCTGGTCCTCGCGGGGTCCAGGATCTTGTATGCCTGATCCTGGTATGTACGAGCGTTCTTCGTGACCTCGTCCACTGAAAGCTGCCGCCTCGTCTCCGACTTCCCCGTGGGATCACCGATGCGCCCTGTGAAGTCCCCAACCACCAGGACGACCTCGTGACCGAGGTCCTGGAACTCCCGCAGCTTCCGGAGGACCACTGCATGCCCGAGGTGAATATCGGGCGCCGACGGGTCCAGCCCGAGCTTCACGCGGAGCGGCCGGGACGCGCGCGATGCCCGCTCCAGCTTCTCACGGAGGTCTTCCTCTGACACTATCTCCGCGGCCTTCCTCTTCAGGATGTTCACCTGCTCCTCAACAGTCACCACCAATACCTCCCAGCCAGCGTTACGTTCAGTTTAGCACAGGCCGATCCCGGCGTCAATTGCCGGGGTCGGCGGATCGCGGGTGCCGGCCCCGCCAGGGTGCCAAGTGAGGGTGCAGAAACGCCTCCGACTTCTGGGAGGGGTTGCCAGTGACTCAAAGAGAGAGTACAACACCGGCAACCCGGCAACTACTGGAACAGAGACAAGGAGTAACGCACCCTCACTTAACGGGGCGGGCGCGGCACGGCTGCGCGGCCAGGCGAGCCGAGGTTGACGCGTGCGACGCGGGGTGTGGTATAATTGGGCCGGGTAAGAGACAAGGAGTCAGCGAATTGAATCGGGTCAGGAATCCTCGAGTACGTGGAGTACGGTGCTCAGAGAGGGGACAGCGATGTCCAGGGGCATGGGGCGGATCATCTCCATCCTCGCCGTCGGCTTCATCCTGGTAGTGTGCGTGGCCTCCGGTGTCTTTGTGGGAGTTGTCATGGGAGCCCTGCGGAACATGCCCGCGCTCCAGGACCTTGAATACAGACCCAGCGAGGCTACAAGGATATACGACGTCAATGGCAAGCTCGTCGCGCGATTGTACATAGAGAACAGAGTGTGGGTCCCGCTGCGTGACATTCCGGAGTCCCTGCAGAACGCCGTCATCGCCATCGAAGACCATAATTTCCGCCGCCACCACGGCGTGAACTTCACTGCGATGCTGAGAGCGCTGCTCGTGGACCTCAAGGAAGGCAGGATCGTCCAGGGCGGGAGCACCATCACCCAGCAGCTTGCCAAGAATGCCTTCCTGACGCACGAGCGCACGTTCACCCGGAAGATCCAGGAGTTCATCTACGCTATCCAGCTTGAACGCGCGTACACCAAGGACCAGATCCTTGAGCTTTACCTCAACGAGGTCTATTTCTACCCGGGGCAGGCCGTGTACGGCGTGGAGGCCGCATCCCAGGGCTATTTCGGCAAGCATGTGCGCGACCTGAACCTTGCCGAGTCGGCGCTCCTCGCGGGGCTAATACGGAACTCCCAGCTTTACTCGCCCACCAAGAATCCTGAGGCCGCGCGCGCGAGGCGCGCGACGGTGCTCTCACGGATGGCTGAGCTTGGCTACATCTCGCACGAGGAAGCGGAGGAGGCTAGCCGGGCACCGCTCGGAGTCATCGAGAAGCGGTCCTCGAAGGAGGTTGCCCCGTACTTCGTGGACTACGTCCGGGCCCAGCTCCTCGAGAGATACGGACAGGAGACGGTCTATAAGGGCGGCCTCAAGGTCTACACCACCCTCGACCTGAGGCTCCAGGAGCTTGCCGAGAAAGCGCTCCTCTCCAATCTCCCGCAAGGCAAGCCCGACGCGAAAGGCCTCATGCAGCCCCAGGGCGCCATGGTGGTCCTGGACGCGCATGACGGATATATAAGGGCGATGGTCGGCGGGCGCGGCAACGACGAGTTCAACAGGGCCGTCCAGTCGTACAGACAGCCCGGGTCAGCCTTCAAGCCTTTCGTCTATACCGCAGCCATACAGGCCGGCTACACCCCCTCCACGCTGCTCGACGACTCGCCGGTTGAGTACAACATCCCAGGTCAGAAAGAGCCCTGGGCCCCGGTAAACAACGACAACAAGTTTCGAGGGCCCGTGTCGCTACGGAAGGCTCTGGAGGACTCCATTAATGTAGCGTCGGTTAAGCTGCTCGACCAGATAGGGATCGAAAACGCTATCAAGACAGCCAAAGCGATGGGGATAACGAGCTTAGTGGAGTCCGGGCGGCGCAACGACATGACCCTGTCGCTCGTGCTAGGCGGGCTCACGAAGGGTGTCACGCCCCTCGAGATGGCTGCGGCGTACGCTGTGTTCCCGAACCAGGGAATAAGAGCGGAGCCCACGGCCATCCTGAGGGTCGAGGACCCCGACGGCAACGTGCTAGAGCGCAACGTGCCTGTCAAGAAGGTGGTCCTGGACGAGCAGACCGCCTACATCATGACGGACATGATGCGCGGCGTCATCACACGGGGAACGGGCAAGGCGGCAAATATCGGCCGCCCCGCAGCAGGCAAGACCGGGACCACGTCCGACTACACCAACGCGTGGTTTGTTGGATTCACGCCAGATCTCGTAGCCTGCGTGTGGATCGGCAACGACGAACAGCAAAAGCCGATGATATACGGCGGCGTGAGGATCGGAAGCGCGCGAGCAGCGATGATATGGGGCGCTTTCATGAAGGAGGCCCTGCGTGACACACCGCCCGGCGAATTCCCCGTCCCGAGCGGCGTCGTGTTCACAAGGATCTGTACGGAATCAGGCATGCTTGCAACCGCCTCGTGCCCAAGGACGGCCACGGAGGTCTTCATCCCGGGAACGGAACCCAAAGACTTCTGCACTCTCCATAGCGGAATCGTGGAAGCGTCGGTCTGCACGGAGTCAGGGTACCTCGCCACCGACGCCTGTCCGCCGGACAAGATCGAGGTCCGCAGGTACCTGGCGTCGAGCGGCCTCCGAGTGCTCGCCGATGGCACGATACTAGCTGGAGAGCGCATTCCCACGACGTACTGCCCGCTGCATGGATGGCATGGGGAAGCTCCGGGGAGCCGGGACGGCCGAGACGGCACTATTTACCGGGCACCCGAGAACGGAAGCGCAGCTACACCCCAGGATCTTACCGGCCCCTACAGATCAAACCCTGACTAAGTGAGGGTGCGTTAGTTCTCGCCCCTCTTCCAGTAGTTGCCGGGTTGCCGGTGTTGCACTCTCTCTTTGAGTCACCGGCAACCCCTCCCAAAAGTCGGGAGCATTTCTGCGCCCTCACTTAGCAGTGTATGAGTTCACCAGCTTACGAACCCACGCCTGAGCGAGAGGGCAGGAATGCTCTCGACTCTTTGGGAGGTATTGGCAAACTGGGAGGAACTGACGGACCCTCACTTAGTTTCCCCGGATGGCCACGACGGTGACGCCGTCCCCACCTTCTGCGGGTCCCCCTGGCTCAAAGCCCCTCACGTGCGGATGGCTCCTTACGAAGTCACGAACAGCCTGCCTGAGTGCGCCCGTCCCCTTGCCGTGGATGATCCTGGCCTTCGGCAGCCCCGCAAGGCATGCATCATCGAGATACTTATCGACCTCGGCAAGGGCTTCCTCCACGGTGAGCCCGCGTAGGTCAAGCTCGCTCGACACCGTGGCCGCTTTCTCACGGGCAACCGGAGCGACGAACACGCCGCCCGCTGGCGGCCCAGCCTTGCCGGGCTCTTCCTCGATGATGGCAAGGTCCCTCGGGGAGACGAAGACCCTCATCGCCCCTACCTGCACTTCCACGTCTTCCCCGTCGCGCGGGATACCCACCACGCGGCCGGAGCTGCCGAGCTTTGGCACATACACGCTGGCCCCGACCGCGATCTCACCGGGACGAAGAATCCTTGTGCGCGGCGCGGGCGCCTCCTCCGGCACCTCGGCCTCCAGATCAAAGGTCTCCTCGGCAACGCGTTTCAACGCTTCCCTCGCCCTGCGCGCCGCGTCGTCCACGGCGCTCCTGTCGAGGGCACCTTGCCTCAGCTCTTCGATGATCCGTGCCACGTCCTGCCTTGCGCGGGACACGATACGCGCAGCCTCGTCCCGCGCCTTTCGAAGTATCTCCGAGCGCGCCTCGCGCAGCCGCCGGGCCTCCTCGTCCCGCTGCCGGACAAGCTTCTCCATCATCTCCCTCGCGCCGCGCGCCCGCTCCCTGTTCTCTTCGAGCTCCCTGCGGCTCCGCTCCATCTCTGCGATCATGTGCTCGACGCGGACCCGGTCCTCTCCCAGCCGCGTGCGGGCTGAGTCCACGATCTCGCGCGGCAGGCCGAGCCGCGCCGCGACCTCGAACGCGCAAGAGCTGCCCGGAACGCCCACGATCAACCGATACGTGGGCCGGAGCGTCGCCACGTCGAACTCGCACGAGGCGTTTTCCACGCCCTCGCGCTCATAGGCGAACGTCTTGAGCTCGCTGTAGTGGGTCGTCGCGACCGTGCGCGCCCCGCGCGAGTGCAGGTGCTCGAGGATAGCTATCCCCAGGGAGGCCCCCTCAGCAGGGTCGGTGCCGGCGCCAAGTTCATCGAGGAGCACGAGCGACCCCGGACCGGCCTCCTCAAGGATCTTCACGATGTGCGTCATGTGCGACGAGAAGGTCGAGAGGCTTTGCTCGATGCTCTGTTCGTCGCCGATATCGGCGAACACCTGCTCGAACACGGCGAACCTCGTGCCGCCCGCTGCAGGGAGGTGCAGCCCGGCGAGGGTCATCAGGGCGAAGAGGCCTATTGTCTTGAGGGACACCGTCTTGCCACCGGTGTTTGGCCCAGTCACCACGAGCGTGCGGAACCTCCCGCCAAGCTCCACGTCTATCGGAACGACGTGTCCTGAGAGAAGCGGGTGCCTCCCCCGCCGGATCTCAAGGTAGCCGGAGGTGTTGAGCTCAGGCTCCACGGCGTCCATGTCGAGGCTGAGCCTGCCTTTGGCGAAGGCGAAGTCCAGGGCGCCGAGGGCTTCGACTGTCTCCTGGATCTCGGCGTGCGCCACCCGCACCAGCCCGGACAGGTGGCGAAGGATCCTCTCCACTTCCTCGCTCTCCTTCGCCTCGAGAGACGCAAGCTCGTTATTGAGCTCGACCACAGCCATGGGTTCAACGAAGAGCGTGAGCCCGCTGGACGATTGGCCATGTACTATCCCGGGCACCGCGGCGCGGTGCTCCTGCTTCACCGGCACCACGAACCTGCCGCCTCGCAACGTCACCACCGGGTCCTGCAGGTAGCGCGAAGCCTCCGGCGACCGGATGAGCGAGTCCAGCTTGTCGCGAATACGGCTGCCCGTCGCCCGGATGTCGGCCCGGAGTCTGGCAAGCACCGGGCTCGCGTGGTCAACCACGCCGCCCTGGTCATCGAGGCACCGGGTGATCTCCCGCACGAGAGCGGGCTGCGGAGTGATCCGGGCGGCGTGGCCGCGCATCGTCTCGAATCCTTCGCCAAGCCCGAAGATAAACTTGCGAAGCCGACTAGATGCGTCCATCGTCCAGGCAACGTCCAGAAGGTCCTGGGGCGTGAGGGTGGACCCCACCCTCGCCCGCGCTACCGCGGGACGGATGTCACGGATTCCACCAAGAGGCACCGAGGGGTAGCTCGCGAGAATTGCCCGTGCTTCGGTGGTCTCGCGTTGCCTTGCCCAGACCTCATCAGGATCGGTGACGGGAGCAAGGGCAAGCGCGAGTTCCCGGCCGAGGTTGTTCGTGGCCGCAGCCGCCAGGCGCTCCTTAATCTTATGAAATTCCAAAACACGCAGGGTTCTTTCGTCCAACCGGCATCCCTCCGGCGGGCTGCAGGCGTTTCGCAACCTTGCCTTGCGGCCCGCCAGGCACCATTATACCACATGCGCACATCCCGGTATTGATGCCGGTGCTGCGCTCGGGGATGCCGCTCTAAGCGTGGCGGACTTGTCCGGCAGGGTTACTCCTAAGTGAGGGTGCGTTAATTCTTCTCCGTTTTCCAGTAGTTGATGGGTTGCCTGTGATTGCACGAGGGGTGTCAAAATCCGGCCACCTGCCCGACGGGCCGGATTTTGGCGAAGCGCGCCCCGTTTGGGGCGCCGTCCCCGAGTGCAACACCGGCAACTCCTCCCAAAAGTCGGGAGCATTTCTGCACCCTCACTTAGCGCTTGTGGCCCTCGATCTCACAGCATCTCACAGCCCCTGGAAGACCCCTGATGTACGGGAGAAGGGACCAGTGATGTACATCACCTGTTGGCCCACACATGTCGGCACCACCAGGATCTCGATAGGTGAGTGAGCAGCACCAGGACATAGCTACGTGCCAGACTGCTGCAGACACTATCGGAGGACGACAACGTGTTTGCGGGCTAGCGTCTCCTTGCGATGACCTGCCGGGTGATAGCCGTCAGCGCGTCACGCACGGGTCCCGCTGGGAGCCTGGACGTGCAAGCCGCAGCGCGCTCGAGGCACTGGCGCGCTCTCTCGTAGGTGAGGTCCACCCCGCCGCACTCCACGACCGCGCTGCGCACCCACAGGACCGACTCGGGATCAAACCGTCTCGACTCGATGAGGTCCCGTGCCCTGGGCCCGAGGGATTCGTGGGCGAGCAGTCTCAGGACCGGCAGGGTCAGCACACCGCATACGAGGTCCTGACACGTGGGCTTACCCAGCTCGCGCTCGTCAGCTACAAAGTCCAGGGCATCATCGGTAAGCTGGAACGCGATCCCAAGTTCAAGCCCGTATTCACGGGCATCTGCCGCTTCTTCGGGGGATGACCCGCCGATGACGGCTCCGGCCCGGCAGCACGCTGCGATGAGCCTCGCAGTCTTCAGAGTAATCCTGCGAAGGTAGCCCTCCTCCGTCTCATCGCACGAGAACGCGCACGCGGCCTGCTCCAGCTCGCCTTCGCACATGGCTGAGATGGCATCGGTCATGAGTTCAACAACGCCGAAGTCCCTGTGCTGCGCGAGGAGCCCAAAGGCTCTTGCGAAGAGAAAGTCTCCGAGAAGGACCGACGGTCGGGCCCCGAAGAGCGCGTTCACCGTCTCGAGCCCTCTGCGCGTCGTGGACCCGTCGATCACGTCGTCGTGCACGAGCGAAGCCATGTGGATGAGCTCCGCAGCCGCGGCGACCTCGGTGGCCGCGCGGTCGCGGGCCTCGTCCGGCCTTCCCCCAGGCCCCGGCCTTGCCCAGGCCCACAGGACGACGAGCGCCGGCCGCAGCCCTTTTCCTCGCGCCGCGAGGATGTGATCACGTGGGCGGGCGAGGTGCTTGCTCTCAGAGGAAAGCGCGTCCTCGATGACGCGGTCAACCGCCCGTATGCGAACCTCCAGCTCCGGAGGAAGCTCCAGGATCCCTCTCACGTCATCATCTCCCCTGGTCCTAATCAAGAGCGCAAAAACCTCTCGACGCTGGGAGGGTTGCCGGCGACTCAAAGAGCGAGTGCGTGTATAGTCTGGTCGCCCCGCGTGGGATGTATTCCCGACGCCTGACAGCAAGCGCCCAAAGCTCAGCATACTTCCAGGATGTTCAATGTCACGCCTTCGCTCACGCGGTGCCAGCTCGAATAACAGCGCCCCGCGGGGACCATACTACATCTCTGGTCGGGGGCTTGTTCGCTAAGTGAGAGTGGAGAAATGTTCCCGGCTTTCGGGAGGGGTCACCGGTGACTCAAAGACAGAACGCAACACCGGCAACCCGACGCCCGCTGGGAAACCAGGAGGGATTGACGAACCCTCATTTAGCAGGATCGACACAAGATAGGGAAAGGGCTGGTCCCTGAGTGCTCGCTACGATAGCTAAGACCGTGTTCATGTATGTCTTCGTCCTCTTCGTCACGCGGCTCATGGGCAAGCGCGAGATCGGCCAGCTTTCGCCCTTCGACCTCGTCGTAGCCATCATGATAGCGGACCTTGCCGCGATGCCTCTGGAGGAGAAGCGGATCCATATACATGACGCAGTCGTCCCCATCGTCGTGCTGGCAGCGGCAGAAGTGCTCTTTGCCTACATAACGCTCAGGAGCGACAAGGCGAGGGCGCTCATCAGCGGCCAATCCACCATCGTCATCAGGGACGGTCACATCCTCGAGGGCAACCTGCGGGAGCTTCGCTACAACCTCGATGACCTCCTGGCCGGCCTGCGGGAGAAAAACGTCTCAAACATCCAGGATGTGGAGTTCGCGATCCTCGAGGGTTCGGGGCGCCTCAGCGTTATCATGAAGTCCCAGGCCCGGCCAGTCACACCCAGGGACCTCGGGATCACCACCGCGTACGAGGGGCTGCCGTACCCGCTCATCACTGACGGCAGGGTCCACTATCACCACCTGGACCAGCTCGGCCTCACCGTTGCGTGGCTGAAAGAAGAGTTGGAGAAAAAGGGTGTGAAGGACCCATCCGATGTGCTCCTGGCGACGCTGGACACCGCGGGTGAGCTGTACGTCGCCAAGAAGGAGAGCGCAGAGGTGCGCGACCTCCAGTCGAAGTTGGGGTCTAAGTCCGATACGTCTCAATCCAATGAGTAGGCGGGGATGCTTCAATGGAGCTATCAAAGGAGTTCCGAGACAAGTTCGTCAAGACGCTTCAGGGCAGGGACTACGTTCTGTACGGCGGCCTCCTCCAGCTTGCCCGTCAGCACGGGCTGAAGCGGATCACCACAAACATCGTGCAGATCCCATCGCCTGACAACGGCATGTACGCAGTGGTCGAGGCGGAGATCGAGACCGAGAACGGCGTCTTCAAGGAGGTGGGCGATGCCTCGCCCGAGAGCGTGAACAGGGCGATCCAGCCGCACATCCTCCGGATGGCCGCGACGCGCGCCAAGGCCAGAGCGATGCGGGATGCGGTGGGCATCGATCTCGTGGCCCTCGAGGAGCTGGGCGACGTGCTGCCGCAGGATGAGGTCCCGGGACCCGAAAGCCCCGAAGACCTCATCCTCACGTTCGGCAAGTACGCCAGGCGGCCCCTCGGGCACGTGGTCCGGCAGGACCCGGCGTACGTGGGCTGGCTGGCGGAGAACGCGCGTGACGAGGCGGTACGAAAGGCTGCCCGCGATGTGCTAGGCAGGGCGGCCGCCGAGGACATCGGCACCGGGGCAGAAGGCGGTATCGAGCCCGATGAACGCGCCCAACGGCCGCCGGCTCACTGAGCGACGGCCTGCTCAAAGCAGCCCGACCCGTCGGAAGAAGCGGCAGGCCCGCCACATGGACCGTGCGTCAGGCCCGGCCTTACCGAGGAGGAAGGCTGCCAGGCCGTCCAGTCCGCCCGTGTTAACCTTTGGGTCCGAAAGGTACATGGCGAGGAGGCCCTTCACCACCCCTTGGTGAAATGCCGGACGGGGAAGGCGAGACACAGCTTCCAGCGCCCTATCCGCGAAGTACTCTAGTCTCTCCCGTCGCTCACGGGCACCTCTGTAGAAACTGGTGAAGTTGAGGTCGCCTTCGCGGGCGTCCTCCTCCTGGTCGATGAGGTAGTCCAGAAGGATATGCAGGCCGCACACCCACGGGAAGTACGCGCGAGAGAGCCTCTCTACCGCCTCCGGAATCGGATCTGGACCCGGACTGGGACTCGGGTCTCCGTGCGCCGCAAGGTTGAGAAGCGCGAATATGCCGAGCGTGGAGCCTGAAGCAGCGGCGAACTCCCACCAGGCAAGGTCGGAAAGTCCACCCTCCTCGCCCCCCTCGCCCGTCGCGCCCCCCTCGCGTCTCCACCACTCAAGGAGCAGGGGCACTCTGTCTTCCGTCCGGACGTGCTTGCGTACCTGGAGGTCCGTGTACAGTCGGGCAAGGCGAAGGACCTCGGCCTCGACGGCCGCATGGTACGCAGGGAGGCGCGCGACCTGTCGTCTGCACTCGTCCACAAGCGACCGGAGGTAGCCGCCGTCGGCCTTACAGGGATACAGCCCGTAGTAGTCGTCTGCGTCGGGGCCGGCAGGAGGGGCTGTCGTCCCGGCAGGCGGGGCTGTCGTCAGGGCATCGAGCATGGACTGGTGCAGCCTGGCAAATGCGGAGCCGTCATAGACCCCGGCGCGGTCGCAGAGGTTGTCAAGGTAATCGCTGATGGTCTGATAGGCAACTATGAGGGAAACAAGGCCGCTCGACGGGCGCGGGTCGAGGCCGTACACAGACCCGCCTATGGCGTGGAAGCGCTTATGGCATATACTGGCAAGGCCCTGCCTCCGGAGCTCCGGGTCGGGGCAACATTCGAGCGCTGCCTTCCACCTTGCAAGCTCCCGGTCGACCCTCGGCACCACCCACAGGGACATGGCACGTATAAGCCGCGCCGCGGTCCAGCGGGTATCCCGGCTCTTTTCGTGGGACATCAGCCTCACCCGGCCGTAGTGTTGCCACGCTCACGCCCTGTGATTACGGCTTCGGGAAAGCCACTCGCGCAGTCGCCCCAGGGGCCAGGCGTTTACCACATGAGAGCGCTCCAGCCAGCCCCGCCTCGCGACGCCGACACCGAATATCATGTAGCCAAGCTGGTCGAAGCTATGGGAGTCCGTGTTCACAGCGAGCACGGCTCCGGCGTCCTTCGCCCTCCGTGCCCAGCCCGAGTCGAGATCCAGCCGCTCGGGGTACGCGTTGATCTCGAGAGCGACCCCGCAGCGTGCCGCCTCCTCGATGACTCTCTGCATGTCCACGTCGTAAGCGTCGCGCCTTCCCAGCACCCTCCCTGTGGGATGCCCTATGATGTCCACGTTCTCGTTTCTCATGGCCCGGATTATCCTCTCGGTCATCATCTCCCTGGACTGTTTGAACGACGAGTGCACAGAGGCAACCACGACGTCGAGACGTGCGAGGACCTCGTCCGGGAGGTCCAGGGTTCCGTCCTTCTTGATGTCAACCTCTATGCCGCAAAGCACTGTAATTCCGTCGAGGTGGCGCCTCAGGTCTGCGATGAACTCCGCCTGTCTCAGGACCTCGTCCCCGGTGAGGCCTCCGGCGATGCCGAGGGACCTCGAATGGTCGCAGATGGCGATATACTCATACCCCCTCGCCCTCGCCGCGTCCGCCATGGCCTTTATCGAGGATATGCCGTCGCTCCAGTCGCTGTGCACGTGGAGATCGCCAAGGATGTCTTTCTCCTGAACGAGATCGGGCAGCCTGCCCTCGAGCGCCGCCTCGATCTCGCCCGTATCTTCTCTAAGCTCCGGGGGCACATATTGAAGACCCAGCGCAGCATATATGTCCTCCTCGGTAGCCACCGCAAGCCGCCCACCGTCCCTCAGGAACACGCCATGCTCGTTGATCTTGAGGCCACGCTCACGCGCAATGCCGCGGAGCCTGACGTTGTGGGCCTTCGAGCCTGTGGCGTGATGAAGCGCGGCGACGAACTCCGCTGGAGGAACCACCCAGACGTCGACGTTCACCCCGCCGCGAGTGGCAAAGGAGCCCCGCTCCTCGCCAACACTGAGGATCTCGGAGACCTCGTGCCACGCGCTCACGGCCTCCATCACTGGGCCGCCCTTCTCGGCCCCCACCACGATGTCAAGGTCGCCGCAGGTCTCCCGCCACCTCCGCAGGCTTCCAGCAGCAGCCGCCTCGCGGACCCCATCCACCCGGGCCACCGTGTCGAGGATGGAGCGGGCGAGCATCAGGGCTACCCCCAGCGGGATCCTGGTCCAATGCTCTTCGCGCAGTCTCTCTACGGCCCGGAGGATGTTCTCCGCGGTCTTCGTTCCCATGCCCGGTACATCCTTGAGCCTGCCATCCCGGGCAGCCTTCTCAAGCTCGTCCACGCTCGCAATTCCAAGATGCCGGAACACCGCCGCCGCGGTGCGCGGACCCACTCCGGGGATCCTCAGCATGTCCCGAAGGCCCGGCGGCACCTCATGCCTCAGCTCCTCCAGCAGCCTCAGCTTGCCGGTGCCTGCGAGCTCGGCGGTCTTCTTCTCGATAGCCTCACCTATCCCCTCGATGCTTTTGAGCCTTCCCTCGGCGGCAAGCGCTGCCGCATCCTCGGGAAGGCTCTCGATCGTGTCCGCCGCACGCCTGTATGCGCGAATCTTGAAGGGGTTCTCTCCCTTCAGCTCCAGAAGGTCCGCGAGCTCACGGAACACGGAGGCAATGTCTGCGTTGTCCATAGTCACACTTCCCTCCCCGCGCCGGGCCGCCGCCCCGTCTGCAGCAACGCTCTCACGCCCGACCCTGGGGCGCAAGCTTCGGCAAAGACCCGCCGGGCGCCTCCTTGCGCCCGCCGTCACTATTATCTTTCCGATGAATAAAGGACGGTACCCCGGTGGGAAGGATCTCCTCGATCTTGCCATAGATGATGGGAGACGCATCGAGGAACTCCCTGGCGACGGACGAGCTGTCGATGATTTCGCGCAGACCCTTGACAGGAAGCGCATACAGCACGAGAACCACGACCGCCACGATCACGGCGCCCTTGACAAGCCCGAACAACGCGCCACCGACCGCATCCAGCCAGGACACCGGGGTGTAGCGCACGAGCCTGCCCCAGATCCACTCCGCAATCGTCACAGCGAGACCCACACCAACGCAGACGGTGGCAAACCCGAGGATATTTGCAACTGCCCTGGAAACCACGAAGTAGTCGAGGAGGAACGTGCCGACCTTCTCATAGTACTGAAAGGCCAGCACGACGGCGGCCACAAGCCCCGCAAGCCCCAGCACCTGCCGGACCAGGCCTTGCCGCAGCCCGGCGACGGCCATGAGGCCCACGAAGACCAAGATGAGAAGGCTCAGCCAGTCCACGTCGAATACCCTCCTCCCTTATCTCGCTTCCTCGACCATGCGCATCAGCTCTTCATAGCGCGCCTTCAGCTTCTCCAGGTCGTCGGCGAGGGAGAGGCACGCCAGGATGGCCGCACGGCTCCGGGCGAGCCTGGGGTTTGCGGCCAGTGCGGCGCGAACCCGCTCATCCACGGCTTTCGCCAGCAACTTCACGTATTCCGGGTCTGCGTCGGCCCTGATGGTGTATTCCTCGTCCACGATGTTCACAGTGACCCGGTTCTTCTTCGGCCCGCCCGTTCCTCGCTCAGCCTCACCCAAAGAGCCTGCTCCTATCATACGTTCGACGCTCCCTGCCGTGATCCGATATACTCATCTATTCTCATCTACTTCTCTCCTCATCTACTGGTCAAGCACATCTATTCTACAGTGCGGCTCCGATTACCTCCTTCCCGGGCGGCCGTGTATACGAATTTCGCCCCCCAGGCCCGGAACTACAGTAAGAGAGTGACCGAAGTCACTCCCTTACTGTAGCCCCCAGCTTTTCAGTTAGAGCAGTCGAGATCGCCCTGTGGGCCTTCTCCACTTCCTCGTCGGTAAGGGTGCGTTCCGGACTGCGGTAGGTGATGGAGAATGCGAGGCTCTTGTGGCCTTCGGGCACCTGCGGCCCTTCATACACGTCGAAGAGCCTTAAGTCCTCCACAAGACCCGTTCCTGCCGCAGCCATCACATCCCGGACCTCGGAGCTTGGGACGTCACGACGCACGACAATGGCCATGTCTCTCGTCACCGCCGGGAACCTGGCAAGAGGCTTCACGCGACGAACAGGCTCCCTTGCGGCAAGGATGCCTGCAAGATCAAGCTCTGCCACGCAGGCCCGCTTGCGGAGGCCGAAAGCCTCCCGGACGTCCGGGTGTAACTCACCGAGGAACCCGATATCGGCGTCGCTGCCGTCGCCATCCCCAGCCACCACAACCCGCGCGGTCCTCCCTGGATGCAGGGATGGGTGGATCGCCGCGACGAACCTGGCACCGCGCACACCGAGGCCCTCGAGGAGCGTCTCCACAATGCCCTTCAGGTCGAAGAACCCCGCGTCGGCGGCCCTGCGCTCCCACGAAGGCTCGGCGATCCTGCCCATGACCGCAAGGCCAATCTTCGTCGGCTCGCAGGGCAGGAGGTCCTCACCTGCGCTGCCGCTGCTCCGTAGGCCATCTCCCCGCGCGCTCCCGGGAGCATCCTCGCGCTCGCGCCTCAGGTATACCCTGGCGATCTCGTAGATGGCGACGTCGTCCCCGCGGCGCGCGGCGTTTCTCTTGAGCACATCAAGGAGGCTCGTGAGAAGCGTCGTCCGCATCATCGTGTAGTCGCTGGAGAGCGGGTTGGATATCTTCACCGCGCGCCTCTCGACCTCGTCCTCGGGAAGCCGAAGCTCCCGGCATGCTTCGAGGTTCGTGAACGTGATTGTCTCGACCTCGGAGAGGCCGCACGCCCTGAGGATCTCGCCGGCCCTCAAGGCGAGCTGTCTCGCTGGATCGAGGCGCACCTCGGGAGGCGCCCCCTTGGGCAGGGTGGGCTCTATCCTGTCGTACCCGTGCAGCCTCGCGATCTCCTCGACAAGGTCCTCCTCCCGGGACACGTCCCGTCGGTGGTCGGGAACGAGCACGCGGTATGAGTCGCCGTCCTGAGGCTCGACGATGAACCCGAGTCGCATCAGGATGTCCTTCATCTCCTCAGCGGGAATGTCGGTTCCAAGCAGGTGGTTCACACGGCGCGGGCGGAGGGTCACGTAAACCGGCGCCTCGCGGCCAGGGTACGCATCGAGCATCCCGCGGGCGATCTTCCCCGCGCCGATAGCGGCAATGAGGGCCGCGGCGCGGTCCACTCCGATGCGGGCGTTCTCCGGCCACAGCCCGCGCGAAAACCGGCTCGACGCCTCGGTGCGCATCCGTAGCGCCCGCGAGGTGCGCCACACGCTCACGCCGTCGAAGTTTGCCGACTCGAGAAGCACCGCTTTGGTCCTCTCGCTCACCTCGGTTTCGAGACCGCCCATGACCCCGGCCACGGCCACCGGACGGTCGGCATCGGCGATGACGAGCATGTCCTCGCTCAGCCTGCGCTCCTCACCGTCGATGGTGGTGATGGACTCGCCAGGCGCCGCCCGGCGAACGACGATGCGGCGCCCGCCGACAAGGTCCAGGTCGAAGGCGTGGAGCGGCTGACCGACTTCCAGCATGACGTAGTTTGTGACATCCACAATGTTGTTGATAGATCGGACACCTGAAGACGCGAGCCTTGCCTGCATCCAGCCAGGGGACGGGCCGATCTTCACGTCCGTCACGATCCTGGCGATATACCGGCGGCAGAGGTCGGGCGCGGCGATCTCCACCGAGGCCATGCCCTCCGCGGCATCCCCCTCCTCGGGCACGGCAAGCTCCGGATGGCGAAGGGGCAGCGAAAACACGGCCGCGGCCTCGCGCGCTATGCCGAACACGCTCAAAAGGTCCGGACGGTTGTGCGTTATCTCGAAGTCGAAAACGGCGTCCTCACCCTCGCCCGTAAGAGCCTCAACCGCCACGCCGGCCATGGTGAGCACGCGGGCGACCTCGTCCGCCGGGGGAAGCCCGGGCACGAACTCCTTCAGCCATTCATAGGGTACAAGCATGTCTCAACCCTCCCTCGACGTATGAAGAATATGGGCGGGATTTATGTGAAGGAACTGGCGGTTGAAGCGCATGTCGTTCTCCGCTAGAAGCCGGATGTCTTCAATCCCGTACTTCAGCATGGCGATCCTGTCGGCGCCCATACCGAAAGCGAGGCCCGACACCTTCTCGGGGTCGTACCCGACGGCTTCCAGCACCTTCGGGTGGAAAAGCCCCGACCCCAGGATCTCGAGCCAGCCGGTGTTCTTGCATACACGGCATCCCCTGCCGTGGCAGATGACGCACGACACGTCCATCTCGGCGCTGGGCTCGGTAAACGGGAAGTAGCTCGGACGGAACCTGACCTTCGTACCGGCCCCGAAGAACTCCCGGGCGAACCTCGCAAGCGTGCCCTTGAGGTCCCCGAACGTGATGCCCTCGTCAACGGCAAACCCGTCAAGCTGGTGGAACACTGGAAGGTGCGACGGGTCGGACGCGTCCGACCTGTAAACCTTCCCCGGGATGATCGCCCGGATCGGCGGCTTTCGCCCCTTCATGACGCGGACGTCCACGCATGTGGTGTGGGTGCGGAGCACCACCTCGTCGGAGACGTAAAATGTGTCCTGGATGTCCCGCGACGGGTGGTTCTTGGGGACGTTGAGCGCCTCGAAGTTGTAATAGTCCAGCTCGACGTCGGGACCCTCGGCCACCTCGAAGCCCATGCGTCCGAAGATCTCCTCCAGCTCCTCGTAGACCATCCTTATCGGGTGCCTCGCCCCCACAGGCGGCCTCGTGCCGGGCAGAGTGACATCCACCCTTTCGGCCTCGAGCGCCTTCGCCCTCTCCAGCGCCGCCACCTCATCGCGGCGCCGGGTCAGCATGGCCTCCACCGATTCGCGGGCCTCGTTGAGCAGCTTCCCGAGGACCGGGCGCTCCTCGGGCGGGCATGTGCCGAGGCTCCGAAGAGCCGTCGTGATCTTGCCCTTCTTCCCGAGGTACCTCACTCTCACCTCGTCGAGCTCCGCCAGGCTCGACGCTGCGGAAACCTCGGCTGCGGCCCGCGAAATGATCTTCTCTATGTCGTCGCGCATCTACCGAACCCTCCCTTATCCTTGCGTGCCCTGCAAGGCGCACTCCTGCCTGTGCTCCTGGTCCTGCTCCTGCTCCTGTTCGTGCTTGTGCTCGTCTTCGTCCTCGTGCTCGCGCTCGCGCTGCCTGAGCCGCTGCGCGGCAGCCACCACATGGGGAATGGCGTTCCACACTTCCGCGACCCGGGTGCACTCTGGCGACTTCGAAAGCCAGATGAGGAACTCGGCCGTGCCGGAGCTTCCGAGCACCGGCGACGAGGTCAGCCCCAGAATGCCGAACCCCTTCTGGTCGAAGTGGCTCACCAGGCGAGCAAGCACGTCCCTGTGGACGCCCGGGTCGTCGACGGCGGCGGGCCTCGAGTCCTCAAAGAGGGGCTTTATGAGCGCTACTATGTCGCCTCTCCCGACGATGAGGCGGGCAATGATCGCGACCGCCTTCACGAGGGACAGGTAGGAGAGGTCGGCCACCGCCATCTCAGGCGGCGGCACGAGGTCTCCCGGCTCGAGGTCGCTGATGTTCGTGCGCTCAAGTGAGACAACCCTTGGGTCCACACGTAGCTTTCCCGCAAGCTGCCCGAAGCCTACGTCAACCGCGTAGACGAGCCTCGCGCCCCGTTGCAGCAGGCAATCGGTAAAGCCGCCGGTGGACGCGCCGGCGTCTAGGACCACCTTTCCCGTGACGTCTATCCCGAACTCGCGGAGCGCGTGGTCCAGCTTGAGCCCGCCGCGCCCTACAAAAGGCATATCGATGCCTTTCACCCGCACGTCGGCATCCGACGGCACAAGGGTGCCGGGCTTATCCTCGCGCTGCCCGTCCACAAGGACCTTGCCCGCCATGATGTAACCGATGGCTGCGCGCCGGCTGTCGAAGAACCCGCGTTCCACCAGGAGTTCGTCAAGTCGCCTCTTCTTCGTGTATCTCACCACGCGGCTCATCCCCTTCCCTCCTCTTCTCTTGCCATAACACGACTTTCCTTCTCATAACACAAAAGCCACAGTCTTCCAAGGGACGAAGACTGTGGCTCCGCGGTACCACCCTTCTTGGCAGGCCTGCCGTAGTCATGAAACACAGTCATGAAAGCAGAGCCTGACCTCTCATTTGCCAAGCACAGGCCGTGCGGCCGATGCCCTCCCCTCGTAACGGTGGGGTTCCGGCACAGCCTACTCGCGGCGCGACGCCTCCGCCGCGCGACTCCTCCGTCGCGGTGCAAAAGAGCCTTCCTCTCAGGCTCTCGGGCTCTCATGCACCCAGGCAGCCTTGCCTGCCGCTTTCAGCCTGCAGCTCCGGAGCGAACTTCAACGGAAGCCGGCCCGGGCGCGCTCGCAGTCCTCGACGCACCCTCCCTTGGGGCCTCATTCCGCTTACTCCTCTCCATCATCGCCTGTGCATCATTGTACACTCGTGTGTCAGTTCAACCCGTTCAGCCGTGTCCGGCGGATTTGCCACGCTTGCGGTGCATCCCCCGGCGGCTTGCGGCGCGTAGCCTCCTTCACGTGCTGGAACGGACTCCTCCCAGGAACGTTTCACCACAAGCTTCGGACTTCAAGTCCGGCGCGGTTGACGTCCCTAGGAACCGGCCGCGGGACTCCATCGCCCAGCTAGGCCGCTCAATTGCTCATGCTATGTATCTTGCTGTACGCGCCTCGTGCGATCCCCTCTCACCTGCGGGCGACCCGCCGCCCGCTGCTACCGGCTGCTACTGAGTGACCAGCATTCTATAGATGAGGTACGCCGTGATCGACCCTGTAAGCTCGAAGAGCCGCCAGAAGAAGTCCGCTCCCAGCATCAAGGAACCACGTCCTTTCAGAGGTGTCGGTCGGACTCTTTAGGTCTCATTATAGCACAGCGATTCCCCGGCCCGCAACAAGGATTCTCAGGCTTCCGCGCCACACCCTCCCCGGCCTGCAGTTCTCTGCCTCGTAGCCTCGTACATGAGGATCGCGCCAGCCACCGCGACGTTGAGCGACTCCACCCCGCCCGGCATCGGGATCCTCACACGGCCGTCGCACATTTCCAGAACATCCTCGGACGGCCCGAACGCCTCACCACCCACAAGAACCGCGCTCGGCCCGGTGAAATCCCAGTGGTAGCACACCGTCTCGGCCCTGACATCCCCGGCGACGACACGAAGCCCCCGCGCTTTGAGGAACGAGACGGCCTCAGCTGCGTCTGCACGCTCCTCGGTCGGCATCCGGAACAGGCTTCCCATGGTCGCCCGGACGCACTTGGGGTTGTAAACGTCCACCGTTCCCCGGGTGACAATGATACCTGCCGCTCCCAGCGCCGCGGCAGTGCGGACGAGCGTGCCCAGGTTACCCGGGTCGCGCACGCCGTCCACCACGAGGACGAGCGGGTTCCCGTCCAGGCGCAGCGGCTCGTCGGGCATGGCGGCCACGCCCACGATTCCCTGGGGGGTCTCGGTGTCGGACACGGCGGCGAGCACCTCCTCTGTGACCGCGGCGACCTCGGCACCGACCGCCTCCAGGCGCTGCAGGAGCGTCTTTCCGCGCCCAGATCGAAGAAGATGCGGGGTCACCAGGACCTCGTATATCCTGGCTCCCGCATCCACAGCCTCCTCGATGCTTCTTATGCCCTCAAGGAGAAACCGTCGCGTCGCGGCCCGGTGCTCGCGGCGTCCGAGCCTCCTTATTCCCTGGACCCTCGGATTGCGACGGCTGGTTATCATGACCGCCACCTGTTACTGTCCACCGCCTTACTACTGGCCACCGCCGCCGCTTGCCTTCGCGAGCTTCACAAGCTCGCCGAAGGCGTTCTGGTCGTTCATGGCGATCTCGGCAAGGACCTTTCTGTTTATGACAACGCCCGCCTTGTGCAGGCCGTCCATGAACCGGCTGTAAGACATCCCATTCATGCGGGCGGCAGCGTTGATCCTGGCGATCCAGAGCTTCCGGAAGTCCCGTTTCTTATTGCGCCTGTCTCTGTATGCGTACTGCAGGGATTTCATCACAGCCTCGTTAGCTCGCCGGAAAACCTTGCTCTTCGCGCCGGTGAACCCCTTGGCCATCTTCAGGATCTTTTTGTGCCGCCGCCTTGTGACAAATCCACCTTTTGCTCTCGGCATCGTACACTCCTCCTCAGGTTCAGCCTGGACCAGCTTGCGCCCTTGCTCCCTCTTCTATGCGTGCCGCAGGAGCCTTTTCACCCTCACCGCGTCTCCGGGCGCAAGCACAGCGGGTTCCCGCAGGGACCTCTTTACCTTACCGGATTTCTTGCCAGTATTATGTCCGCCGTAGGCCTTGTCCCTCATGATCTTGCCTGAACCCGTAACCCTGAACCTCTTGGCGGCTCCTTTGTGAGTTTTCACCTTGGGCACTTCAAGTCTCTCCTTTTTCCGGCATACACCACACCAGGGCGAGGTGCTGCCTTCTCGATCTGCGCGCGTTGCGCGTGGTCTACCCTGTCTGTTTTGGAGCGAGTACCATGATCATGTGCTTGCCCTCGACCCTGGGCTCTCGCTCGATAACTCCATAATCCTTGACCTCTTCGGCGAGGTCCAAAAGCAACGCCCGCCCAATGTCGGCGTGAACGATCTCGCGGCCACGGAACCTAACGGTGGCCTTGACCTTGTCCCCGTCCTGAAGAAACTTCTGAGCGTTCCTGACCTTCACCTGGAAATCGTGGCCCTCGATCTTCGGGGTCATCCTGACTTCCTTAATGTCCATGGTCCGCTGCTTCTTCCGGGCCTCTCTGTCGCGCTTCGCCTGCTCGTACTTGTACTTGCCATAATCGAGTAACCGGCATACGGGCGGCTTGGCGTTGGGCGCGACCTCAACGAGGTCAAGGCCCCTCTCCGCTGCGATCCGGAGGCCCTCCCTGACCACCATGATCCCGAGCTGCTCGCCATTCTCATCGATGAGTCTGATCTCCCGGGCCCGGATCGCCTCGTTCACCCTCAAGTCTTTGGCGATTGTGCCTCACCCCCAGATTTAATAACTCGCGCACAGCGCGATCATTCCCGAGTTTCGGCGACTCCACGACGCCGCAGCACTGCAGGCCGCATCAGATCGGCGGAGCCGTGGCGTGGCGCACCGGTCGCCGCGGCGCGGCGTGGGCCGCGGCGTCGCAGAGCGTGTGAGACCCTGCATAGCATGCATAACGTGCACAAAGCACGTGCATAACGTGTACAGAGAACCGGTATGGAAAGAGCGGGCTTGCCGCCCGCTCATGGCATAACGCCACGCCATAACGCAGCCCGTGCCCCTTCCCCGGCACAAGCTGCGAGAACCTGTAACCTTGCTGGCAGCCCGATTTTGTTGCCCCTCGCGCACCGCTCCTCAGCGAGGCAAGCGCCGCAAGGTGAGAAGCAGACGGCTTCTGCTTGTACCTGCACTCTATGGTGTTTGTCTCTCCCGCTTTGCCTCCCTCGCCTGGCGAAGCGCCGGCAAGGCAAAACGCGCCACCCCGACCGGGGATCCCGGCCGACCATAGCGCTTTTGAGTATAGCACAACGTATGGCCGCGGTCAATCGTAGTTTCGAGCGCTCGAGCGCCTCGTCTGCCTGTTCGCGGAGTGCAAGACCGGCGGCCTCGCGGAACACCTGGCCGCTGCAAAGCGGCACAGACCGACCCCTTGGGACCTCCTCGCGCCTTGGGACCTGCTCACACTTTCTGCTCGATCTCCCGCATAAGCCTGGCCTTGAAATCGGCCAGCGCCATGGGGCCGAGGTCGCCCTCGCTGCGCGTGCGCACCGATACCGTCCCCTGCTCGGCCTCCCTGTCACCCGCGACCACCATGTAGGGCACCTTCTCGAGTTGCGCCTCACGGATCTTGTATCCCATCTTCTCGCTGCGGTCGTCCACCTCGACCCGGACCTTCGCCTCCATAAGCTCCGAGGCAACTTTCCGCGCGTACTCGATGTGCCGGTCCGCTATCGGGATGACCCGCACCTGGACTGGCGCGAGCCATACAGGAAACGCTCCGGCGTAATGCTCGACCAGCCCGGCAACGAACCGCTCCATGGATCCCAGGACGGTTCGGTGGATCATCACGGGCCGATGCGCCGCGTTGTCCTCGCCGATGTACTCGAGGTCGAACCGCTCTGGGAGATTGAAGTCCACCTGGATCGTAGGGCCCTGCCAGCCGCGGCCGAGCGCGTCCTTGACCTTCACGTCTATCGCAGGACCGTAGAACTTGGCCTCGCCTTCCATCCTGGTGTATGGAAGCCCCTTTCGCTCAAGCGCCGCCACGAGCGCGCCCTCGGCCATGTTCCATACGTCGTCAGGCCCCACGTACTTCTCCTTGTTGGCCGGGTCGCGCACCGAAAGCTCCATGTCGTAGTCCTTGTAGCCGAAGGACTTCATCATGAACTGCACGAGGTCGAGCACACCCACGAGCTCATCCTCGAGCTGGTCCGGGCGCATGAAGAGGTGCGCGTCGTCCTGGGTGAACCCGCGCACGCGGAGCATGCCGTGAAGCACACCGCTGCGCTCGTAGCGGTACACCGTGCCGAGTTCGGCCCACCTGATGGGCAGGTCCCGGTAGGAGCGGGTCCGGGTCTTATACATGAGGATATGGAACGGGCAGTTCATGGGCTTCAGGAGATACTCCACGCCATCTATGTCGATGGGGGAGTACATGTTCTCGCGGTACCAGCCCCAGTGGCCTGATATTTCCCACAGGTCGCGCCGGGCGATGTGGGGCGAGTACACGAGCTGGTAGCCGCGCTTCAAGTGCTCCTCGCGCCAGAAGTCCTCGATCACCTTGCGGATGATGGCACCCTTCGGGTGCCAGTATACGAGGCCCGCCCCTGCCTCCTCGTGGAGGCTAAAGAGGTCGAGCTCCTTGCCGAGCTTGCGGTGGTCGCGCTTCTCCGCCTCCTCCAGGACGTGCAGGTGGGCCTGGAGTTCGGCCTCGGATGGGAAGGCCGTCCCGTAGATGCGCTGGAGCATCTTCCGCTTCTCATCGCCGCGCCAGTAGGCCCCGGCGACGCTGAGCAGCTTGAACGCCCGGAGCTGGCCGGTGGAGGCAAGGTGCGGGCCGCGGCAGAGGTCCACGAACTCCCCCTGCCGGTAGATACTGACTACCTCTTCGTCGGGAAGGTCCTCGATGAGCTCCAGCTTGTAAGGCTCATCGAGCTTCTGGAAGAGCTGGACCGCCTCGTCACGCGAGATCTCCTCCCGCACTATCGGGAGGTCCTCGGTGACGATCTTGCGCATCTCCTCCTCGATGCGGCCGAGATCGTCGAGGGTGAAAGGCTCGGGCTTGTCGAAGTCGTAGTAGAACCCGTTTTGAATGGCCGGCCCTATGGCGAGCTTCACCTCGGGAAAGAGCCGCTTCACCGCCTGGGCCAGCACGTGGGCGGTGGAATGCCGCAGGATCTCGCGGCCTTCGTCGGTGCCGAGATCCACCGATACCTTCGCGTCCTTCGCTCTCGCATCGTTCACCCTGGCAGCCGGTTGAGCCATTCTTCCGTCACCTCAGTTCTTTTTGTTATTCATTCCTGTTACTGGCTCACGCATTCATTCCATCCCGGAATCATGGGTCCGAAGGCCACGTGGTGCGGCGACCTTCCGCCCAAATAGCCCGACCAGGGCTGCGCGACCCCGTATGGTTCCGTATCTCGCAAAGCAGTGTTATCGCTCTGCAGTATGGGACCATACCCGGCCCAGCATGCACCTGGCTCTGTTGCGACACCTCGTCGTGGCTGCCTTCCCCGGCACCTAGCAGGGCCCCGGCGCCTCTGTCGAGCCTGTGTGCAGAATTCGAGGCATTCCGTAACAGGTACACGCTGCCTGTCCGAGTATGGCCTGTGCACCCCAACGGTTAACAGGTTTCCAATCGCGCGACAGATCGCACCACGCCGTGCCGGACATCCGGGACGTGCCCTGCGTTCCCCGCCCCGGCGTCGGCCCGGAACGCCGCCGCCCTGAAACTGAAATCCCCCGCCCCTGGAAGTCTCCAGGGACGGGGGATAACCCCGCGGTTCCACCCTGATTGGCATCGTCTTCTGAGACTCCCCGTCTACAGCCGCCGGGTAGCCCGGCCAGGTACGCCGCAGGGAGCGCAGTGGACAACGCCCTCTCACCACGCACGCTAACGGGTGCCGCCGTCGCCGGCTACTTGCGCAAGGGAACGCGCTTTCACCGCGAAGCTCGAAGGAGGTTTTCGGCGCCACGTTGCCGGCGGGGGCTTCCAGCCGCTGACCCCCACTCTCTCTCGGGCGCTCCGCCTACTCGTCCTTCTCATCGCCATGCCCAAGCGATTAGTTTGTTACTGCCATTATAGAGAAGCCGTCTCTACCTGTCAAGGCCGGGTCGGTCAGTCTGCTTTCGCGCCCGCGACAATGAGAAAATGTGACGGAGCCCCTTTCCACAGGCGGAAAGGGGCTCGGCGCTCTCGCGTTCGTGCGTGTGGGGATTCGGAGCGCTGAAGAAAGCGCTCGGAACCCTAGAAGTCTGCTCCGAAACCGCCCGTGCCGTGCCCATGGGACAACTGGTACCCCGCCTAGCTGCGGATTTGCGGCCTGAGCCTGCAGTCGCTAGAGTCGCGCGCGAGTTTCGGAGCACGCTTCTAGAACCTTATGCTTAGCGAAAGCCTGTGCGAATCGGGGAGGAGGTTATGGGTCTGGTATGCGTAGTCCACGGAGAAGCCGGGCATGACCACGCCGAGGCCCGCCGTGTATGACGTCCCGCCCCCGCCCCACATGACTCCACCACGGAGCGCCACGTTGCCAAGGAGGTACTCGGCTCCGGCGTGGAGCGTGTATTCGCCCTTCACCACGGCGTCCGCCGCGATGAGCAGGCCGGGAATGGGCCTTGTAGAGACGCCCACGCCCCATGAGCGGTCGAAGGAGTCGGTCTCGCCGCTCGTATAGTGGACGCCGCCGAGCACGTTGCGGGCCACCGCGCCGACCTTTATCACACCGGCGTCATAGAGCAGCCCCACATCGCCCGTGATCCCAGTGCCGGTATTCCCCGGCAGGCTCTGGCTGTAGTGCTTCACCGCACCGCCGAGACTCAGGTTCGGCCATACGGTCACCCCGTAGGCGCCTATCGCGGTGTACTCCCGCATCCCGAAGTACCCTGTCACGTTCGCGAACTCGTCGGTGGCCTCTATACCGGATGCATCCAGCAAGAGCACCCCCGCTCCGATGCTCTTCTGCGCATACCCGAGGGCCATGTAGCCCGCCGCGCCGTACTGGTTCGTATAGAGCGAGGTCACGTGCCGCCCCTCGATGAGCGCAAGGCCGGCGGGGTTGTAGTAGACGGTGTTCGCGTCGTCGGCTACGGCAATGAATGCCCCGCCCATCCCGAGCGCTCTTGCGCCCATGCCAATGTCCATCATGGCCGCCGTGCCGGTTGGATCGCCATTCGCCTGTGCCACCCATGCGGGCGACAGGGCGAAGACCATCGCAAGGATTACTACCACTATCTTAACTCGCATTTACTCGCCCCTCCTTATTACCTGAAAGCATCACAAGCTCCCGGCTGCCCCGCCCATCGCGAGGTTCCGGCGCGAGTCTCACGCGCCCCCGGGTGGAGCGGCCCCGGAGAGACCGCCCCACCTATTGAGCCGCTCAGCCTCGCGGTCTGCGCGGGATTCGTCCCGCGCACCCGATGTACCTCGCGGCGAGGAGGACCAGTCGCGCCTGTTCTTGGCCCCTGCCTTCACAGGGCAGCCAGGACCTCGCGCCCGCTTACGTTAGTGGCTTATGACGAGCCGCCCGACCTCGGACTTCTCGCCGTCCTCGGTGACCACCAGGTACAGGTACAGCCCGGTCGCAAGCGGCCTTCCACCCGACGTGAGATCCCACTCATAGGCGTTGGCCTCGCTCAAAAGCTCGGCGCTATGCACGAGCCTACCCGCGATGTCGTAGATGTACAGCGTTCCATTGGCGCCGATGCTGTAGTAGAACGTCACGCAGTCGGAGGCCGGGTTCGGCGCCGCCACGACCGTGCGGGACAGCACAACTATCGTGAACTCACCGCTTCTGCCCTCGCCTACTCCGCCGTCGGGGTCAGTTGCGGTGACCTTCACGATGTACTTGCCGCCCCTGCCGACCTTGCTCGTATCCCACGTGTAGGACCCGTCGTTCGGCTCATTGTCCGCTATGAGCTCCCATGTGGAGCCACCATCGCCCGAGTACTCGAGCTTGACCGTGAGGTCCTCTTCTGCATCGTCAGCGTCAGTGGCAGTCCACCTGATCTCGCGGACCCCAATCCACAGCTCGCCTTCAGCGGGTGAGGTAACCTTCACGACAGGCAGCGCATTCACCTCGACGGTCTTGGTGATGCTGGCGCTTGCACCGTCGTTGTCAGTCACCACGAGCGTAACCTCGTAGCTGCCGCCCGCCGTGTAAGTGTGCACTGGATTCCTACTATCAGAGACAGGCGCACCATCACCGAAATCCCAGCTCCATGTAACGACGGTGCCGTCCAGGTCGACCGATGCATCAGCGAATTGCACCGTGAGAGGATCGATCTCGCTGAAGCTGAAGTCAGCAACCGGGGCAAGATTGGAGAGCACTATCGCTTGCTCTGCGCAAGCTACGGCGCCGTCGGCATCTGTGACGGTTAGCTTCACGTGATAGTGGCCGTTTGCCGCGTACCGGTGGACCGGGTTCTGCTCGGTGGAAGTTGCACCGTCGCCAAAGTCCCAGCTCCAGGCGACAACTCCGCCGCCGTCAGCATCCGTCGAGGTGTCGGTGAATGCGACGGTGTTCGGCTCGGACTCGGACCAAGTGAACCCTGCGGTGAGCGTATCCAGCCGGAACGTGACCGGGATTCCGGCAACAGGGGTGTCCCAGTCGTTGCTGAAGAGCAGGATCCAGGCGCTGTAGTTCACGCCCTGCTCGAGACCATTGGTATCGAACGCAAGGTCGATGTCCATCGACTCGCCCGGGTTCAGAATCCCCTCTGCCGGGGTGGCGCTGAGCCAGGCCGGGGCGTTGTCAAACAGCGCACCCAGGATGTCTACGAGCCACATCGTATTTGCGTTGTTGCCCGACCAGTAGTCGCCCATGTAGGACATCCAGACATGGCCGTCGAAATCGGCCTCGCAGCCTGCGCCGCCGTATTCGCCACCGCCCGGATGGTAGAACGCCTCTACGATCTCGTCAGTCGTGGTGTCCAGGACTACCACGATGTCCGGGCTGGAGTTCAGGGTGATCACAAGGAACCAGCCGACGCGGGCAATGCCTGCGATCGGAAGCGGCATCTCCTCAAGGTAGGTATCCTGGATCTTGCCAGGCTCCGGCCACGAGAGACCGGCGACCTTGTAGATGACGCCCTGGTTCCAACCGCCGATGTAGAACACGTCCTCGACCGGATCGTAAGCCAGGCCACGCTGAGAGACCGCTGTCCAGATTCCGTCCGGGTCGGTTATGAAGTCCAGCACTTCGCCGGTCGCGGGATCGAGCTTGTAGATGCCGTTATTCCCGCCGACGTTGACCTGCCAGAGATACCGGCCGTCCCAAGCGAAGTCGCCGGGCCAAGCTCCGACCCAGTCCGTCGGGAAGTCAAACCCCGTAGGATTGCCGTCTGTGGTAAACGAGTAATCCCACAGCCGATCCGGGTCGGAAACCCACACGTGTGCTCCGTCGAACCCGACGCCCCAGGCCACGCTGACATACGATGAGATGTCCCACATGTCCAGCACGTCGCCGCCCTCAAGCTCGCGTACCTGCTGGCCGACGGGTTCGAAGAGTCCGACCGCTCTTCTGGCGTTGGCGTTTACGCTCTTCGCGGAGACCGTTCTCTCCACAGAGAGCGGGCCGACGTGTTGAGTTGCCCCTACCATGAACCTCAGCGGGGCAGTGCCCACACTCTCAACGTGGAGCTGCCTGTGGGCAACGCTGCCGGGGACCGCAGAGACGTTCAGCGCCTCGGGGCTCCAACCGATCTCAGGCAGCCGCACGACCTCAATGGTCACGCTCGCCGTAACCTCCGCGCCGTCATCGTCGACTGCGTGGAAGACCGCTTCGTAGAGCCCTTCAGCGGTGTACACGTGGGTCGTGTTGGCCGCGTGCACAACAGGGCTTCCATCGCCGAAGTCCCACCACATATCGGCTATGGTGCCATCCGGGTCGAAAGCCGAAGCGGAGAAGCTGACCTCGAGAGGCGGCGGGCCAAAGACCGGATCGGCGTTCGCATAGTCGATAACAGGTATCTCGTTCGGAGTTACAGTGAGATAGGCAGGTATGGTCACCAGGTTGTTTGCCGGGTCGTTGCTCGTGACTTTAAGCGCGTTGGAGTAGTCGCCAGGGGCGAGATTCCTTGCATCGAAGCCTACGTCGATGTCCATGCTCTCGCCAGGGGCGACTGCGCCGAACTGCCGGCTGAACGTCAGGAACTGCGGCACATAGGTAAACTCGATCGCGAGATCGTTGTGAACGTAGTTCGCGTTGTAGACCACCTGCAGTCCGACCGTGCCCAGCGAGTTCTCGATGCCCACCGTGGCGCTGTTAAGCGTGCTGGTGGACATGGTCTGATACTGATACACGATCTTGCCGTTCGGGTAGAGTATTACCTGGAAGTTCAGGGAATCGCTGGTACCGCCGTAGCGCCTGACGCCCACCCACGAAACGATGAACCTGTTGGCAGCCGCGTCGTAGTAGTAGTAGGTCGCGCCATTCCCGGTGTGCAGGTCGTCCCAGAACACTGCGAGGAGATCGTTTGGATCATAGTCATCCGGGATCGGGCCGTTGCTGTAGTCGCTGCCGTAGGGGCCGAACGTGAGATATCCGTTGGTGCTTATCGTGACGCTGGTCTTGGGTTCGCCGTAGAAATTGAACGTAAACGGCAGGCTTACCGTTGCTTGCGCGTCGTCGCCGGTAGGTCCGGGCGTTCCGACCGCCGTGATGTCCACCCAGTCAAACGCCGGGCCACCCGGTTCGTCGCTGTCGATCCAGGAGTAGCCGTAGCCGTCGGGTCCGCCAGCACCCTCGGTCTGGGGAACTCCCGCGGGCTCGGGGCCGCCCTTTTCAACCTCCACGTGCGCGGCAAGCGGCCTCATGCTGGCCTGGGAGAGAATGCCGCTGCTGAGGTTGAAATAGAGCGTGCTCTCGCCGGTATTGGTTATGGTGAGCGTATCGTGCCCTATGGCACCGTGAGCCACGGTCTTGTTGAATTCGTTCGGGGCCACGCCCATGATCGGAGTACCGGTCTCAGACAGGAACTCGATTATGTTCGTCATCAGGTCTGCAGCAATGCTTTCAGCCTGCAGCTTCATGGCTGCACCCATTGAAGCCGGGATCGCCTCGAACGGGAACGCGAAGAACACGACCCTGTAAGGTTCGAGGCCGACATACCTCAGGGCGCAGAAATCCCCGTTGTCGTTGGTGAATATGCCTGCCGCATCCGGGGCTGGGGTGATGGCGTCGCTGTAGTCCTCGAACGGGTACTCCAGCTCGATTTCAAGGCCGTCACTGATCGGCTCGCCGGGAACACCGTACACATGGGTGGTTCCGACGTCTTCGTTAGCACTTGCTACATGCAGGTAATCCCGGACGAACTCGTTGACGCCCAGATCCCAGATGACATCCTGACCGGACAGGAACAGCCTTCCGCCGTTATCGAGGTAGGCACTAAGCCAAGCCTGATCCTCCTCGGTCAGGGTGTTCGCCCAGGCACTGCCAGTCGTCCATATCACGATGTTCGGTATGGTCGGATCGAGCGGCACCGGAGGAGTGAATATCACCCACGGAATGCCGGCCGCATCGAGGGCGTCGGTGAACGCTCTCTCCCAGCCACCGCCGTCGTCATCGACCAGGATGACGGTCGACTCATCGAACACCGCAATCCTAATGGATGCGCTGGCCTCGAGTCCGTCATCGTCGACGGCATGGAAGGTCGCGGTGTACGTGCCCACGGTCGTGTAGGTATGGGTGGCGTTCCAGTCGTGAACCGGAGCTGTGCCGTCACCAAAGTCCCACCACTTGTCGACGATGGTGCCATCATCGTGCGCCGTGGCCGAAAAGCTCACCGTAAGCGGCGGCTCGCCGTACGTGACGTCAGCAGCCACGGAATCGATGATAGGAGGAATGGCCTGAAGCAGCGCATTGCGCAGGTTCAGCCGGCCTCCGGACACCATCTTGCCCTCGAAGGCAGGCTTCCTGTCTACGGTGGCAAGCAAGAGGTCCTTTATCGTCATCTCCCCCGGAACATGGCCCGGAGCGCCTGGGTATGGGGCCATGTCAGGGAACTCCGCCATCAGGACCGCCACCGCGCCTGCCACGTGCGGAGTCGCCATCGAGGTCCCGCTCATGTAGGCGTAAGGCAGATATCCGGAAGGAGTCTGATCCGTCGGATACGTGGACAGGATGTAGTCGCCGGGGGCCGCAAGGTCCACGGTCGTCGCACCCCAGCAGGAGAAGTCCGCGAGATTATCGTTCCACTCGCTGGCCGCGACCGAGATCACGTTGTCAAGCGGGAAGCTCGAAGGATAGTGCGAGTAGTTAGGATATCCAGCGTCGTTGTCCGATGCACTGTTGCCCGCAGCACACACATGGATGATCTCCGCGGCGGCCATGGCGTCCATCAAGACGTCGTCTATAGGCCCAGAATAGCCCCAGGAGTTTGTCGTGAGATTCGCACCGTTGTTCCAGGCATAGGCAAACGCCTCGACGGCATCGTCTGTGGTGCCGCTGCCGTACTCCAGGAACTTCAGGCACATGATCTTGACGTTCCACGCAACACCCGTAACGCCAACGCCGTTGTTACCGACAGCGCCCACGGTTCCGGCGGTGTGGGTGCCGTGGTCGTCGATGCTGTCGTAAACCGTGTTGTCCTCGTTAACAAAGTCCCAGCCGTAGATGTCGTCAATGTAGCCGTTGCCGTCGTCGTCGACGCCATTGTCGGGTATCTCATCCGGGTTCACCCAGATATTAGCCGCAAGATCAGGGTGATCCCACTGTATCCCGGTGTCGATATCTGCCACCACGATGGTTGGGGCGTCATGCCTTATGTCCCATGCCTCGGGGGCATCGATGTCGGCATCGGGCGTACCGCTCATACCCGGGTAGAACTCCTGGCCGGTGTTGTTGAGGCCCCACATGTAGCTGAAGTACGTGTCGCTCGGGATCGCACGCACCGTTGGGCCATCAGCATACAGTTTGCGATTGGGCGCCGCATACCTGACCCGGCTGTCGGCCTTAAGCGCCCGCACAGCGTCCTCAGCGCGCACGCCCGTAGCGGCCTTCACATGGTAGATCCTCAACCCGTCCGGAAACGCCTTGCTCGGTTTGAAGTAGATCTCCTTGAGGACCTCCATCCCGGCGTGCCCCAGCACGCCCAGGGCGTTCTCCTTCAGAACCCCATCCTGGAACCTCACCAGGTACTCTCCTGGCACGAACTCCTCGCGCGGCTCCTGCCACGCGGTGCGGACCTCCGGAAGCACCTGGGCGCCCTTGAGCTTCTGCTCTGCAGGAGCGCCAAAGGAGGCTGCCAGTACAAGCACGCAAGCCAGCACGGCAAGGGCCAGCCACTTAGCATGTTTACGTGTAACCAAGATCGTCCCTCCTTCCGAGAATCCGGTCAGCACATGTGCCGTCGAGGTCGTCCCGGCGGACAATCGCCGGGTCCTACGCATGGTTCGACTTGTTGCTCACCCCCCTTGCTCCCATGCCCTCTAATGAATGTGGATCGGTGCAGGACGCGCTTGCTGCGCTCGGGCACCCGCTGCCCGCGGTCGCAGCCCCACCGGAGACACTGCCCGGAGCGTCGGGGTCAAGGGATTGTTGCGCTCCACGAGCGGGACCCCGACGCATCTCCGACCTGTCATCCGAGTGCCCGTCTCCTCAGACATTCCTATGGCGAGGTGGGCACGATTATTCCTCGCCCAATCACGGATATCGCGGTGTTTTGGATTGTGCTACACCACGTAACCGTGTATCCAATAACGCGCCCCACCGCTTGACGTGATTACGACCTCAGGCTTGTCGATTCCTCCGTAGAACTCTGTCGATTCAGAATTTTGTTTTTATAAGATCCTCTCGGTTTTGCTAGAAGATCTGTGCGACATGGGGTGGCTGGTGGCTCGTTCGCCAGAAAGCGCGCTGAAACCACAACAACACCGGGGCCACTGATCTTTGCCGAACCTGGCTGGGAATTTGACCGTGAGCGTGCAAGCGAGAGCAGCTAGGAAGCGCGGCATTTCGACATGGGCCCGGGTTCGCGGCCCGCCATCGGGCCGCCGCACCATTTCCACGCCCGCCCGCGCCACAGCTCCCGCAGGACGAGCGCGCGAATAAGCCACCACAGGAGTTGGGGGCACCAAGAACGTCAACAAGGACGTCAATAGGGACGAGTCAATGAGGTCACGCGACAGAAGTCTATGCAGGAAGGCTAATTCTGGTCAGTGCGGCCGCTTGCAGGCAGGCGCGCTTTGGCGTGGTGGGCCTCGCAAAGGCGGCAGCCGGGGCACACCGACACGCGGCCCTCGAACACTCTCCGGACCGTGTCGGCGACGCCTTCGCGCCTGCCAAGGTGAAGAACGATCCTCCTGGGGGATACGCTTATGAGGGCGCTCATAAGGAGGTCCTCGTAATCCACTTCGGTTTCCACGAACTCGGGCGTGAGGCCCTCGAGGTAGTCGTTGTCCACGACCTTCCCGTCGCTGTCGAGCAGCCTGAAGAGGCCGCCCGCCCTCACCACGACGTGCACCTCGTCGAGCTTCGGCTCCTGGATGTCCACGAAATACTTGAGGAGCCTGATGAACTCGTTATACTCCCGCTCTATCATGTAATCGTCTACGGCGGCGTCCGCGGCCCCGCGCAACTCCTCCACGAAGCCTTTCAGCCTGAACCGCACGAAGCCGTCGAGCACGAGGCAGCTTGCGGTATCAAGGTAGTCCAGGACCCTGAAGAGCACCTCGTTCCTCCGCCGCGTGAAGGCCCGCGACTCCTCGTCCCGGCCCCTGTCAGCGGCCGCGCCGCCCTCCCTGTCCCCGTCCCGACGGGCAAGCGCAGCGGCCGCGCACGCAACGATCTTCTCCTGCTCCGCGTCGTCGAAATACGGGTAGCGCTCGCGGACGGTCCTGGCCACAAACCCTTTTGCGACATCACAAACGATCGCGTCGGCCAGGGCGCTTGCCACGTGATAGCGCACGAGGTCGCGCTGCCCCGCCGGGATGCCGCGGCCAGTGTCGCGCAAATGGAGGCACAGAAATGTGAGAGGTCCCGCGGACCTCTCGGTCATGCCAACCTCAATTCCCTTCTCACACAGCATCCGGACCTTGCAGGCGAGCCGGTCGCGGACGGCGTCCGTGTGATCCTGGACCCCAATGGCGATGAGTTCCATCAGGATCACGCCCCTTCCCCGACTATTATATGTCCGGCCCGTACCTCCTATACAGTCAGGGTCGGGGCGGCTTCCTTGCATTATCCAGCCTGGCCAGCTTTGTCCGTCGATGCCGTTGTTATGCAAGTTCTTATGCAAGTTTTTATGCAAGTTCGCCTTTGAAATTCGCCCCGAAGACGGAGCAACGGGGTTGGAGTCGCCGCCGGGCCACCGGGACAAGGACGCGGGCACAGGGAGCCACGGCCGGCCACGGTCAGCCATGGCCCGCCACGGACACGGAGTCGATGCTCCCCTGAGGAGTCGATGGCGCATGGGCCCGGATCGGGACCTGGACGCGGACCCGGATCCGGACGCGCGACGGAGACTACCGCGCGGCGATCCCGTGCCTTTCTGCCGCAAGGTCAAGGAGGGCAAGGACCAGGCGCTCGTATGAGTAGCCCGCCACGGCCGCCGCTTTCGGGAAGTCGCTGTATCCTTCCTTCATTCCTGGAAGCGTGTTCAGTTCCAGGATGTACGGGTGTCCTTCCCCGTCCACGCGGAAGTCCACCCGGGCGCAGTCCGAGCACTCGAGTGCGCGAAAGGCCCCAACGGCAAGTCGCTGAAGTTCCTCGGCCAGACTCACTTCGACATTAGCAGGGCATTCGGTGCCAATGACGTCCTGTGACTTCAATTCGTGAGAGTAGAAGCCCTGCGTGCCCCGTCCTGCGGCAGCGAAATTGACCTCTACGACAGGCAGCGCCCTGGGGGGTCGGTTCCCCAGGACTCCAACGGTGAACTCCCGGCCCTCGATGAACTCTTCGGCCAGGACGGGGCCGCCGTACACCGCTAGGGTCCGTTCGAGGACCCGCCTGAGCGTCCGCTCATCGTCCACCACGCTGTCCTCGGAGATCCCGACGCTCGACCCTTCCCGGGACGGCTTGACGATGAGCGGAAACCGCAGCATCGCATCGAGGGGCGTCTCCGGTGTGTAGAACGTCTGGAATGCAGGCGTGGGAAGACCCTCGTGGCGTAGGATCTTTTTCGTCGTATGCTTGGCGAGGCCAAGAGCGTGGACCTCTGCGCTGGACCCGGTGTATCTCACCCCCATAAGGTCCATGACGGCGCACACCTGAAACTGCGAGGCCCTGCCCGCAGCACCAGCGTAGGTGTTGAACACGATGTCAACACCCGCTGTCTTGAGCCGCTCCATGAACCGGTCGTTCACGGGTATCTCTACAACTTCGTGCCCCGCCTCCGCCAGGATACGCGAAATAGCGGCGGTCGTGGCCTCCTGCTGAGCTATGCTCCGGCCGCGTTCCACCTCCGTTCCGCCCTTTCCGGGGCGCGCCGGGCCCGTCGCATGCCTTTCTTCGGGAGCGAGCATGAGCACTCCGACTCTCATGTCAGCAAGCCACCGTCCTTCCTCTGGTTGATACTGATGCTAGTAGTTTTTTCAACACGGGGACCAAACAACCCTCCCCGGCACCCGGCACGCTGACCTTGGCGCTGACGCTGACGGTGACGGTGACCGTCGTGGTGGTTGCACGTGCCCCCGACGAGCATGGACGGACCACTCCCGGGCGTGGGGCTCAGGTTGAACTCCCTCCATGGCAAGCCACAGTTTCCGGCCGCGTCGCGAAATACCTCAAGATCTCCATGGGCAGCGGGAAGAGGATAGTGGAGTTCCTCTCTACGGCGATCTCGGTCAGGGTCTGTAGGTATCTGAGCTGGAGCGCCGTCGGTTCGCTCGCGATGACGAGCGCCGCCTCGCGCAGCTTCTCCGATGCCTGGAACTCCCCGTCCGCCGATATCACCTTCGCCCTGCGCTCCCGCTCGGCCTCAGCCTGCTTCGCCATGGCCCGCTTCATGCTTTCGGGGAGCTCAACCGCCTTTATCTCGACGGCGGATACCTTCACGCCCCACGGGTCGGTGGCCTGGTCCAGCAGGGACCTTAGCACCTCATTCAGCTCCCCGCGCTTTGCAAGCATGTCATCGAGCTCGTGCTGCCCCAGGACAGAGCGGAGGACCGTCTGGCCGAGGAGCGTGGTGCTCTGCACATAGTTTGCTACTTTGGTTACAGCCAGAGTCGGATCGTAGACGTTGAAGTAAACGACGGCGTCCACCATCACCGGGACGTTATCGCGGGTTATGATCTCCTGCCTGGGGACGTCGATGGTGAACGTGCGCAAGTCCACCATCCACAGCTTGTCGATACCGAAGGGGAAGATCACATTCAGCCCCGGCCGCAGGACGCCCGACAGGCGCCCGAACCGGAAGAGCACGCCGCGCTGGTACTCCGGGATGATCCTGGGCATCCTGGGAAGGACCAAGATCGGAATGAAGAGCAACAGAAACGACAGGACCGTCCCTGCCACATTGAACGTGAACAAGCCCCAGATGACGCCCAGCACGAGCATGAACACGAAAAGCAATCGTACCCTCGCTATGAGCGCGAGGGCCGCCCACAAGCCCCACCACGCCGCCACAGACCAGAACACAAGCAGGCAGATCTCGCGAAGCCCAGGCACCAACCTGGCCACCTCCTCCTTACGCTTCCTTCACCTGGCTTCGGACCTCGGGATCCCAGGCATTGTTACCCCCGGGATCGCAGGCATTGTTACCGGAGTGAGCCTGCCTTCCTCCCCAACCAGGCGACATCGGCGCCGTCCGACGTCGGGATGGAGCACTCGCCGAAGAACCGTGCGCACGAGATCTCCGCAAGAGCTTATCGGCTCAGGCGCGGGGACGGAGAGCTACCTGATCGACATCAGGTGAATCCGTGTGAAACAGCGAGAAGGGCCGGCGCCAGAGTAGCGGCCGGCCCCAGTCGGTCCAGTCGGTGACGGAGGCTGTTACGCCCTGGCGGCAGGTGCCGCGGGAGCACGCCTCACAAGGAGGTCCGGGTCCACGTCTTCTCTCTCGGTGGCAGCCACCAGCGCCGCCGCGACAGTGTCGTCCACCACGTTCACGCAAGTCCGCGCCATGTCCAGGACCCTGTCGATACCAGCGATGAGAGCCAAACCCTCAAGCGGGACGCCAATGGCGCTGAGCACCATGGTCAGCATGATGAGCCCTGCTCCGGGCACTCCGGCCGTCCCGATGGAAGCTAGGATCGCAGTGACAGCAAGCAGGACATACTGCGAAAGCCCCAGGTGGACGCCGAAGGCGTTCGCGAGGAACACGGCGCACACCGCCTGGTAAAGCCCGGTCCCGTCCATGTTGACCGTGGCTCCCATCGGAAGCACGAACCCTGCCGTGGCCTTGGAAACGCCCGCCTCCTGCACGACTCTCATCGTCACAGGCAGCGTGCCCGAGCTCGAGCATGTGGTGAAAGCCACAACCGCCGCCTCGCGAATCCGGTAGAGATAGCGTAGCGGCCTTATGCCCCCGATGAATCGCAGGAATGCCGAGTAAACGATCCCCACCTGCAGGATACAGCCCAGATAGACGACAAAGATCAACAGCGCAAACGGTGCAAGCACCTTTGCTCCAAAGTTACCGACGGTCCATGCAATGAGCGCGAACACGCCCACGGGAGCGTAATAGAGAACGATGTCCACTACGCGGTACATAGCCTCGGCGAGACCCTCGATGGCCTTCTTGATCGGGTCGGCTGCTTGGCCGGCCATGCCCATGGCGACCCCGAAGACGATGGCGAAGAAGATAATCTGAAGGGCGTTTCCGCGCGCGGCGGCGTCAACCACGTTGGTCGGGACGAGCTCGAGGACGATCTGCGAGAACGGTGGTGGCAGCTTCGGCTCGACCTTTGCCAGCTCTCCAAGGCTGAGGCCGACGCCGAGGTTGAACGCGTTCGCAAGAAGCAGTCCGATTATGACAGAGCATATCGCTGTGGCGTAGTAGTAGATGAACGTCTTCAGCATCATCCTGCCGAGCTTGATGCCGCCGACCCCTGCGACTCCCACGGCGAGGGTGCTGAAGATGAGAGGCACCACGAGCATCGAAAGCAGCCTGATGAAGAACGTCCCGAACGGCTTAAGCCACTCGGCCTTCGGCCCGAGGATGAGCCCTGCGACGATTCCCAACAAGAACCCTAAGAATATGTAGAGCACAAGCCTTTGCCTCTTCACGCCAACTCACCTCCCCTCTTGCACGATTGCAGGCGGAACCTTGCCACCTAGCCCCGCCCGCGGCTTTGACACCTCTATTCGATATGTCACACGGAAATTCCTTCCGCATAGACCGTGTAGGGTCCGCCAGCCGCCAAACGCAAGCGCCATTCGAAGGATGCCACTCATCAACCCGATGCAGCGCAAAGCTTCACAAACCTTGATAAACACCGAAAAAAGGCCCTGGCGATGCGGACCTCGCACGCACGCAAGTCCGCGCCACCAGAGCCACTCCTTCCGTGCCTACCCCTTCTGCGGCCACCCCTTCTGCCGCGTTCCGGCAACAAGGCACAAAAATGGTGCGACGTGCTGGAATTGAACCAGCGACCTCAGCGATGTCAACGCTGCGCTCTAGCCAACTGAGCTAACGCCGCACTTCAGCAACCGTATCGCTTCAGGGCCTTGCCCGGCCCTGCGCGCACATTCATTGTAAGGAATCCTGTCGTGTTTGTCAAGCCCAAGAATGGCCACTTGTCGTCGGTCTGTGATAATGTCACCCTGTAAGCGGTCTGAGAAAATGTCACCCCCCCAGCAGTACACTCCGGATCCACGAAGGCCCGGAGCACCTACCCCAGCCCCGGGGCTGGGGTAGGTGGCAGAATTTAGGTGGCACTCCCGAACAGGCCGTATTGCGCTTCTCGCTTGGCTCTGGGAAGATGTCACCATGGGAGTGAACGTTTTCTTGAGCCAAGAGGAAGCACGTCGGGTCTACGTCATCGAACAAGTTGTTGCGGGTAAACTCTCTGTCTCACAAGCAGCACGGCTCCTAAACCTTAGTGAACGCCAGGTAAAACGCCTCAAAAAGGGAGTGATGGAACAGGGCATGGCGTTCCTGGCCCACAAGAACAGAGGCCGTAAGCCCAAACACGCTATACCGCAGGAGGTGCGCGATACGGTCATATCATTGGCCCTCAACCCGGACAAATACAAAGATGCAAGTTGCGAGCAGATGTCCGAGCTACTTGCCCAATACCAGGATATCAAGATCTCCGCGCGGTCCATTCGTCGCATCCTGACTGGGGCTGGAATCCCACTATATCATGCCAAGAAGCATACCAGGCGCCGCAGGTCTCGCGACCGCATGCCCGCCTTTGGCATGCTCGTTCAATGCGATGCAAGCCCCTTCGCCTGGTTTGAGTCACGAGGCCCCTGGGCCACCTTACACGGCGCTATCGACGATGCCACAAGTAAGGTCCTTGGCCTCTTCTTCCGGCCTACCGAAGACCTCCTAGGCTATCTTCAGGTGCTTGGACAAGTCGTGACCGGTTACGGCATCCCAGTGGCCATCTATAGCGACCAACATACTATCTTCTTCTCTCCCAATAAGGACAAGCTCTCAATCGAGGAGGAATTGGCCGGCAAGAAGGTCCCTCTGACTCAGTTCGGCCGTGCTCTCTCCGAGCTTGGCATCGGCCATATCCCGGCCCTCTCCCCCCAGGCCAAGGGCAGAATTGAACGCCTCTGGGGAACACTCCAGGGCCGCCTGCTCATTGAACTCAGACTGGCCGGTATCTCCTCTATCGACGAGGCCAATGCTTTCCTCCCAGGATTCATCTCCAGATTCAACGACAGATTCGCGGTGAACCCCGCCCAGCCCGAGTCAGCCTTCCACCCGTGCCCCGACAAGGACCTTGACCTTGTGCTGTGCCACAAGGACTCCCGTAAAGCCTCCAGTGGCTCTACGATCTCCTTCCTCGGCAAGACCTATCAGCTTCTCACACCTAATGGTGCCATCCTTCCTTTGCGCCCCAAGACCACGATCATGGTCCTCACTCACCTGGATGGCTCTATTACCGCCCTATGCGATGGCAAGCCTTATGCGCTCAAGGAATGCCAACACACAACACGGCAAGAGCCACCACCGCTCCCCAAACCCGAGCATAGCCCCCGCAAGCATCACAGTCCACCAACTAATCACCCTTGGCGACAACAAGGACCTCTCACACCGCCCAAGCAACCTACCACCAGCTCCTGGCGTGAGAGACTCTACCGGGGGGATATCTATGCCCAAAGATAACTCACTAAATCGCTCACGCACACATCGCCCCGAAGGGCACACCCATACACCACGTCCCCCACCTACTCATCCCTGCCCCCGCACCCAGGGGTGACATTTTCTCAGTCCAGATGAACGTGTTTTGGGGTGACAAAGTCACAGGCCGTTGACAGCCCAAGAATGGCCGCGCGCGTCACGTGAGGACGGCGGGCCGCCTCACTAATCTTGAACTCCTCACCGCCTCACCTCTTCGCCTCTTCATCTTATTGCCTCATCGCCTGGTCGCCTCTCCCTGAAGGATGTCCTCATCCTCCCGCTCCGCACGCAAGGCGCCGCGAAATCCTACAAACGCGCGCGAGGCCCTGGTTCCACCACGGACTCCCGAAGGCCTCGCGCACACTCATGCCCCGTCCGAGGCGGGCCATGCCTGATGCCCGGTCCGAACACCTGCGGGTTGTTGTATCGGCACCTTGCCTACACGACCACGATGACCTCCGGAACGCCGATGCGCCTCAGGAAGATGTACTCTGTCTCAGATACCCGGACGACAGAGATGTTCACCGGGCCTGGTGGGACAAGTCCCACAAAGAAGCCCACCGGAGCTATGCTGAAGATGAACGGCGTGACTGCGACGCTGCCGATTATCTGCCGAATGGTGGTCTCTGTATCGATGGGTTCCTAAGTGAGGGTGCAGAAATGCTCCCGACTTTTGGGAGGGGTTGCCGGCGTTCCACTCGGGGACGGCGCCCCAATCGGGGCGGGCTTCGTCAAAATCCGGCCCGTCGGGCAGGTGGCCGGATTTTGACACCCCTCGTGCAACCACCGGCAACCCAGCAACCACTGGAAAACGGACAAGAATTAACGCACCCTCACTTAGCCCCCCCTTACGTAGATCAATAAGGTGGCCCGCCCATGCCGGGCATCCCTGGCGATCCTGAAGCCATAGGCTCAATTACCCTGCACTCCGGGACACCGACCCGCCTGAGGAAAGCGAACTCCTCAGCCGATAGTCTCACTATGGTGATTCTTTCCTGAACCTCGTCCTGGACGACGAGGAAGTACTGGTTCATGCCGACCCTGAACACGCAGTGGAACACGATGCGCACGCCCATCGCCTGCATCGTCTCGGCCTGCTTTTCCATGGTCCTGTTCCCCCCTTCGTGGTGGTAGTCCACCCTATACTATGAGACCATGAGGCAACCTGTTCATGTAGGGCCGGTGTCCTGTGTGTGCCAGCATCTTCCTTCACTTCCAGAGTGATGGGGGAAAAGTGGGCAGAGAAGGGCGCCTGTCTTGCGCTCAGGTTGCGCGGAGAGCCGCGAAGGACGTCTATGGATAGGCAAGCTCCAACTCAGAAGTTGCGCGCGACGTGAAGAGCATGGACAGCGTGCGAGCCAACCGCGCGCTTGGGCATCGTGTTAGCTTTAGCTGCGGAGTTGGTTATCTATAAATGTCTTCCCCCGACGACGGGAACAACGTGAGAACGCGCCGCGGGCAGCGTGGGACGGGCAATCCGGTGTAACGCCGTCAGCAGCAGTTTCACAGTTTTGCATCTTAGGAAGCTGGGAATTCGGTGTATCTGCAGTAGCAGCGGTCTCAGTGCTTAAGCGGCTGGAAAAATCGGCGTGAAGACGAGGCACGTAAGCCACGTAGCAGGCCGTACAAAATAATGGAGGCGACACCCGGATTCGAACCGGGGATAGCGGTTTTGCAGACCGCTGCCTTGCCACTTGGCTATGTCGCCTCACCACGGTATATAAAGTATGGAGCGGAAGACGGGATTTGAACCCGCGACCCTCGCCTTGGCAAGGCGATGCTCTACCCCTGAGCCACTTCCGCTCGAATCCTTGATCTCTTCGTGCTGGCCGTGAGACTTTCCGTGCCAACGGGTCAGCCCCCGGCTCGCGTAACTTAGTTTACCACGTTCTCGCCGGATTTGCAATACCCTTTTGGCCCGCTTTTAGCACGCATCTTGCCTGCCTCACGCTCTTACCCGCTGGCCCTACTCTTGATGAAATCAACACGAGGAACACGAGTCGGCCGTCGCCGGCAGTCTAACCCCTGGCGGGCCGGGGAATACTGTGCTTTAAGAACCCGCTGCTCAGAAAGGATGAAGGATGATGGCGCTCAGTGAGGAGGATCGCCACTTGGCTGAAAGGGTCCTCGAGTCCATCAAACAGGACGCCGGCCTTCGTGCTTATGAGATAAACGTAACTGCTCGCGATGGAGTCGTCCACCTCGGGGGCATTGTGGACGTGTTGGCCGAGAAGATGAGGGCTGAGGAAATGGCGGCCAGGGTGGACGGGGTCGCCGCAGTGGAAAATGACCTTACCGTCTGCACAGACGGGCAGATCACTGATAATGACGTGAACTTCGAAGTTTCCGAGGAACTCAGGCTCGATCCCCGCGTGGACATCGGCCGGGTCTACGCCGAAAGCAAGCGCGGCGTAGTGCACCTCTATGGCGAGGTGGACTCCCATGCTGACAGGCAGGCAGCCATCACCGCGGCTGCCAGGGCACGAGGGGTCAAGGAGGTGGTGAGCCACCTCGAGGTGGCCGGCGGAAAGGGCCTCGATGATCCAACCATTACAAACCGGGTTCAAGCAGCTATCGCGGCGAAGAGGGGGATTGACTTCGAACTCATCTCCGCCATCACACGCCACGGAGCGGTCCGCCTCGAGGGACAGGTTCCCAGCGCGCGCCAGGTCGAGTTCGCAGAAGAGATTCTTCGGGACATCGAGGGACCGCGGCGAATCGATAACCTCCTCTCGGCCCCTCCCCCAGGGACCACAGCACCTGAGCAGGCGGCACATGAGGTCAGACAGGCCCTGGCAAAACACCCGTCTCTCGCAGAGCGCGTTTCCGTCTCCCCCATGGACGGAAAGGTTGTGCTCGAAGGCGAGCTCGCCAACCTCGAGCAGAAGCGCACCCTGGAGAAGCTCGCGAGGCCCATCGTTGAGCGGTTCGGAAGACAGATCACGGGGCTCGACATGCGCGTCACCGTTGACACCCGATGACGCATAGCCCAAGCAGGCGATTCACTGCGTGTCGCGGCCCATTACTGACACAGTTGAACTAGTACCGCGTTTCACAATTTCCGTTAGCTTTTCAGTCCGGCATCGCGCAAGCTCGCAAGTGCGAGCAACACAGCACCCTACACGGTCTTATGAAACGGAGTACTAGCCTCAACGGGAGCGTTGGAGGGACACCCCAACATCGAAAGGCCCCTGAAAACACTGGTGCCGAGGGCCAGAATCGAACTGGCGACACGCGGATTTTCAGTCCGCTGCTCTACCAACTGAGCTACCTCGGCTAGAAAAATGGCGGAAGCGACGGGATTCGAACCCGCGATCTCCTGCGTGACAGGCAGGTATGTTAGACCAGCTACACCACGCCTCCGCGAAACTCTATAATACAATTATCGTGTTTACATCTGGTGGGCGAAGGCAGATTTGAACTGCCGACCCCCTCCTTGTAAGGGAGGTGCTCTCCCAACTGAGCTATCCGCCCGCTAACCATTGGCTCGCGCCGCACCCAATGCCCCGGCGCAACACCAATTATAAACTAACCTGCCGGGTGAGTCAATAGCAGTTTGCCGTTCTGCCGTTCGTTTGCCATTCACGCTAGGCTACCCGTGCCGGCAAGGCGCCGTCGACATGATCCCTTCAAAGGCAAACACGCGTGGCCTCGACACAGCCACCGCGTGGCGCGAAGGGTCGCCCGTTCCCACGGACGCGGCGCCACAGGCGCCACAGGCGCCGCCGCCTCAGACTATCTCGCCGTGCTACCTCGCCCTGCGTGACGCGTTCGCCACCCGTTCCAGAAGGTCGATCTCCTCCAGCGCCCTGCCCGCGCCCATCACAACGCTCATGAGCGGATTATCCGCGCACCTCACCGGCATCCCCGTCTCCTTGGAAATGTAACGGTCGATGCCGCGCAGAAGCGCGCCCCCGCCCGTGATGACTATTTCCTTATCTATCACGTCGCCTATGAGCTCGGGGGGCGTGTTCTCGAGCGTGCTACGGACTCCGGCCGCGATCGCCGCCATCGGCTCCGCCAGCGCCTCTCGCACCTCCTGCGATGTCAGGGTGATGCTCTTCGGAAGGCCGGTGACGTAGTCCCTCCCGCGCACCTCCATCGAGAGCTCTTCTTCCATCGGCCAGACCGAGCCTATGCCGATCTTTACGTCCTCCGCCGTGCGCTCACCGATCATGAGGTTGTAATTCCGTCGCACGTGCCGCACGATGGCCTCATCCATGTCGTCCCCGCCAACTCTCACGGAGCAGCCGGAGACGATGCCGCCGAGCGAGATCACCGCCGCATTGGTCATGCCGCCGCCGACGTCCACCACCATGCTGCCAGTCGGCTCTTGCACGGGCAGGCCCACGCCGATAGCCGCCGCCACAGGCTCCTCGATGAGAAACGCCGCCCGGGCACCCGCCTCAATCGTGGCATCGATGACCGCCCTCCGTTCCACCTCGGTCACGTCGGCCGGAACCGATACGATGACCCGCGGCCGCACCAGCGCTCTTCCGCGGCAGCCTCTTCTGATGAGGTAACGAAGGAGGTGCTTGGTCATCTCGAAATTCGCGATGACGCCCTGCTTCAAAGGCCGCACCGCGCGAATAGCCCCCGGCGTCCGCCCGATCATCTGCTTGGCCTCGTTGCCTACCGCCAGCACCTCACCGCTAACCTCGTCGATGGCCACCACCGACGGCTCAAACATGACGACGCCGCGCCTTGTCACGTATACGAGCGAGTTCGCCGTACCCAGGTCTATTGCCATATCGCGGACAAAAAAGCTGTATCCGTTACGCGCCACAGTTCCGTGCTCCTTCTCTTGCCCTCATTCTCCTGGCTTCATTGTTTGTTCAGTATTGAGAGCCTGTTATCGCCCTGACTTTGAGCCTTGGGAAGCTGGGCTTTCTGTTTTTTGGGCTTCTTCTTCTCCCTTTTCGTCGGCACCTTCGTACCCACGACGATCCCTCCCTGGATCGACTCGATTCTGCATGGGACGTTGAGACTCTCAACAAGCTATTCTATACTACTCCCGCCATTCCTGCCATTCCCCTGCTCTGAACGACCGTTCCCATCACTTCCCAGGCACACTGCGTCCACCAGCGCCGTAAGAGCCCGGCCTGCCTTCGCGCGTATGACCACGTCTGCTCGGCTGTCGTAGCCTGTCGGCATCAGGTTTATGATCGCCAGATGCGACGCCATCGCCGGAAGGTAGCACACCGGCGCCACTTCGAGGCTGGACCCTACCGCAATGAGAAGGTCAGACTCTACCACCGCCTGCTGGGCAAGGACGAAGTCAATGGGCAGAGGGTCTTCGAAGAGCACCACGTCCGGCTTGATCATCGCCCTGCACGCGCTGCACTTCGGTAGTTCACCGCGTCTCACCGCGTCCAGGACGAGCCCCATCTCGTAGGTCTTCCCACACTTCACGCATGTGCCTGTCCGCAGGTGACCGTGGACCTCGAGGACGTTCTTCGACCCGGCCCGCTGGTGGAGTCCATCGATGTTCTGGGTGACCAGGACATCAACAAACCCCATCTCCTCCAGCGTGGCGAGGGCCCTGTGCCCGTCGTTCGGCTCTGCGGCCTGCAGTGTTTCACAGAGCTTGAGGATGAACTGGTAGAAAGCCTCCGGCTTCGTCCGAAAGGCGGTGGCGGACAGCACGGCCATAGGGTCGACCTGGCTCCAAAGCCCCGTCCCAGGGCTGCGAAAGTCGGGGATGCCGCTCTCCGTGGATATGCCTGCCCCAGTGAGGACGACGCATTTCCCAGCGTTCCTTACCATCCGGGCAAGCTCCACGATCTCGCGGGAAATCGAAGACGGTTCCTCAGGGACACTGCTATCCGGCATTCACTCTCCCCTCCACCGGCGGTAGACTGTGGTCCTGGCCTGGTCCTGGCCTGGTCCTGGCCTGCGGCCTCCGGCCTCGCGGCGTGCGGCCGGCGTCCCTCGCCTAATGACAAGGCAGGCCAGCGCCAGCCGGGCACGGCAGCGCCCGTCACTCAAGCCCGCGCAGCTCGACCGCGAGCTTTCTGCGAGCGTAGTGAAACAAATACTGCTGGGCGTAGCCCGTGAGGTCGCCAAACCTCTCTCTGGCGAAGTGCGCTATGGTCGCCGTGGATACTTTACTGCCGCCGAAATAGAAGTACCGCATCACCCTTGTCATCCATACGTCGATAGGGAATGCCTGGTAAAACCCAAGCGAAAACAAGAGGACACAGTCGGCGACCTTCTCACCCACACCCCGAAGGCTCATCAGCTTGTCCTTTGCGGCCTCGTACCCAAGGTCACGGAGGCCTTCAAGGTCGATGTCGCCGGACGCCACCCTCTCCGCCGCAGCCTTCACGTACTGCGATCTGAACCCCGCTCCGCACCTCACAAGGTCAAGGACATCTGCCGAAGCAAGCCTGCCAGGCGTCGGAAAACTGTAATAGGATGTTCTTCCGAACTCGTCGCCGCTTTGCCGCACGCCGTCCTCTTGCGCGATGAGATCACCATACACCCTTGCTATTCGTTCCACCGCGCGCCGGATAAGCGGAATGGCGTTCCTCGCCGAGAGGATGAACGACACCAGGCACTCCCATGGCTCCTGCCTGAGCAGGCGCAGCCCGGTGAACGACCTCACCGCGCACTCGAGGACCGGGTCCATGTCGCAAAGTTGTCTCTCAATACTCGCGTGATCTGCATCAAGCGAGAAGTATTCGACCGCAAGTCGGATGTCCTCGTCGCCCGCCGGCCTGACGAGGACCAGGGAGTCGCCTTCCTGCCTAGCCCGGATGACTCTCCCGCGCACAACGCCGGTGAACACGTCACCCTCTGCGTCCCACCTGAAAGCCTGCCCGGATTCCAAAGTCTCCTTGAGGTTAAACGGCGAGATGCCCGAGACAACCACCTCATCCCGGCGCGTCTGGATCCTCGGCACTATCAAGCTCACTTCGCCCTTTCTTCGAGCTCTCGCAAGAGTCTGCCCAGCTCGGCCAGGGACTCCCCGAACCCCGCGAAGTCCCCCTCACGGAGCCGCCTGTTGGCGTCCTCATACGCCCGAACGGCGCGGCCTGCAAGGTCGGACACGGTCGCAGCCCTCTCCTCCGGCAACGCTTGCGGCGGCGCCGGGGCAACCTGCTCCGGCACCGCAGGCACTCGCCGCCCCTCGGGCGCGACACCGAACACCGCGGCGAGCGCGCCCTCCAGCGTGGTATCCATGGCAACAGCATTGCCAAAAGCGGCTATCACCCTCTTCAACTCCGGAAGCTCGCTCCGCTCCGCGAGGAGGTAAAGCGGTTCCACGTAGAGGACGGAGTTTTCGACCGGGATGACCAGAAGGTTTCCTCGCACGACCCTGGACCCACGCTGGCTCCAGAGGGTAAGCGCCTGTGATATGGCGGGGTTCTGGTCGATCCTCGACTCCACCTGCATGGGTCCATATACAAGCCGATCCTTGGGGAACGTATAAAGCACAAGTTGGCCATAGCGCGGAAAGTCGTTTCGCGCGGCAAGCCATGCGATCATGTTGTCTTTGCCCGATGGCGTGAACGGCAGTATGAGGAGATACTCTGCCCGCTCATCGCCGGGGGCGCGCATAAACACGTAGTAGGGCTGGACGCTCTGGCGTTCCCCTCCGTATATCTCCACGGGAAAGTCCCAGAAGTCCTCCCGGTTGTAGAACGTATCCGGGTCTGTCATGTGGTAGGTGTTGAGTACACGAGCCTGAATCGTGAACAGGTCCTCGGGGTAACGAACGTGAGCCTTCAGTGCTTCAGGCATTTTATCTAGCGGCACGAACATCCCGGGAAAGACGCCGGACAGGCTCTTTACGATCGGCTCGTCAGGGTCGGGGGTGTAAAACGTCACATCGCCGTTATACGCGTCAACAACCACCTTGACCGAGTTGCGGATGTAGTTGATTCCCTCCTCGATGGGCTGAGAGTAAGGGTAGAGGCCGCTCACAGTGTACGCGTCCCACATCCAGAAAAGCCTGCCGTCCGCAAGGACCAGGTACGGATCTCTGTCGTAGAGCAGGAACGGCGCTATGGTCCTCACCCGGTCGTGTATATTCCGTATATACAGCACGCGGCTGTCCCGGGTCATGTCGGTCGACATGAGGAACTTCAAGCTTCCGAACCTCGCGGCGAACGCGGCCTTTCTCCAGAATGACGACAGTGGAACACCGCCGCGCCCCTCATAGCTTGTGTACGCGTTGGCTTCTCCCGTCGGGTAGTCAAATTCGCGGGCGGATGTGCCGACCACTACGTAATTGTCGGTGCGCTCCCCATAGTAAAGCTCGGGGCGCGTCACCTCGAAGCCCTGGTCGCTTCGGGGCGGGATGTCCCTTATCATGAACTGTGGGAGCCCCTCAGCGGAAACCTCACTTACGTCGTTCATGGCGAGGCCATAGCCATGGGTATACACAAGGTGTTCATTCACCCAGGTCTTCGCCTGCTCGGGCAACTCGGCTACAGATAGCTCGCGCGCGGACAGCGCCACCTGCCGCGTCCTGCCGTCCACGACATATCTGTCGATGTCAATGTCGTTGAAGTCATAGTAGACCCGGATTTCCTGTAGCTGCTTGTAGGTTTGGGTGAGGGGTCGCCAGTCCCACAGCCTGATGCTTTCGACGGTATCCCGGTGGGCCGTCATGAGCCTGTCGAAGCTCAGGTCGTTGCGAACGTCGAAAGGCCGGACGTCGATGTCGCTGAGGCCAAACGCCTCCCTGGTTGCTTCGATGTTATACCTTATGTAGGGCCGCTCCCGCGATAGCTCGTTAGGCTCCACCGAAAGCTTCTGGACGGCGGCAGGATATACGGTCCCCAGCAGAAAGGACCCCACGACCAGCGCCCCGATGGCGCCAAGAGTGAGCTTTTCCGCCCGGACGAAGAGGTCGGCGAGCACGAGGACGCCTGCGATGAACGCCATCACAGACAGGATCTTCAGGGCAGGCAACTGGGCATGCACATCGGTGTAGCTCGCTCCGAACACAACGCCGCGAGGAGAGTACACCAGCCCCAGCGCAGCAAGGCGATAGCCCCACGCCTTCAGTAAGAAACCGAGGGCGATCAGGCCCGCGACATGGTGCCTGGCAAGCGAGGTTCCGACTACCCGAGTGCCCCTCAGGGCAAGGGACCTCGTCAGGACGTAGATCGCGGCCACCGAGGCAGCGGTCAGAACTATAAGGGTCATCAGGATCGAGTATGTGAAGCGATAGAACGGCAAGCTGAACAGGTAGAACCCGACATCCAGGCCGAACAGGGGATCCTTCGCTCCTCCGGACGCGCGGTGCAGGAACTGTTGGACGACCATCCAGTACGAAGAGCTTCCGAAGCCCGCGAGCACCGCAAGGACCACGCTGACAAGCAGGAAGACCAGTCTCGCCCTTCCCTCCGTCAACTGCACGGGGACATTGAGCGGCTGGAAGAGCGAAGTGAACCTTCCGAGGCTCCTTCCTGCAAGCCTGAGGTTGGCATAAAAGAAGACGAAGAAGATAACGGCAACGACAACGCCCAACGCCACTCGGGAAGCTATCGGTACCCAGAATGCCTGCGGATACCCCACCTCGCGGAACCACAGAATATCTGTGAAAAGGGTTGCGATCCCGCGGAATGACGTGACAAAGCCTACGATCACCGCGGCTATGACAAGACCAAGGTAACGCCGGATCACCACATTCCCCCCGTTCATGCCCCGCGCAAGCAGCCCTCTAAGTAGATCGCCAGAAGTCCGCGCTGCTTTTCAGGGTGCAGGGGCTCCCCAGGGTTGCCGGTGTTGCACTCCGGGGACGGCGCGCTCGCGGCGCGCCTCGTCTGAATTTGGCGCACGAGCCAGCCAAATTCTCGACGCCCCGCCCTAGCGAGCACCGGCAACCCTAACACCCTCAAGAAAAGCGGCGAAAACTTATGGCGCCGTGCTTAGGTTAGGCCGCACCCGCATTCGCGGCACGTACTGTTCTCTTTCCTCACTTGGGCGGCCCCCGTGCGCCTCCCAGTGCGCCTCTACTCTGTTATGCTTCTTCAACGGGGATATGATTCCTGCCGCAGGCGCCTGCCTCAACAAACTTTGCGGTCGCCCGTGGCGGTGGTAGAAAGCCCCGGGCCGCGTCGAGGAACCCGATGGCATGCCGCACCATGGCGGCCTTCACCTCGGGATCGTCTGCCCATTTCGCCTCCCCAGTACATATGTGCCCGAGCGCAAGGCACGCGTCTATAAGCCGGATCTCCATTGCCCAAGGCTCCATCCTCATCCCCCCTGACGACTAAGTGAGGGCGCGTTAGTTCTTGTCCCTTTTCCAGTAGTTGCCGGTTGCAGGTGTTGCACCCTCTCTTTGAGTCACCGTCAACCCCTCCCAGAAGTCGGAGGTATTTCTGCACCCTCACTTACCTCATGGAGCTGTCTTCACCGGGCATCACGATCCCGGCGCGCCGGCGACTCGCTCCCAGCGTCCTCCCACCCTGCTCCATATGAACCCCGCGTAATTCAGCCACCAGTGGACCAGCCAGCCGGGCCATAGGGAGCCTGCCATGGCGTTCAGCACGCAGAAGGTAGCACCCAGGCCTGACGGCGCCGCGAGGGCGTACCATGGCAAGAGAGTCCTCTTGCCGCGGGTAGCCCGTCTCATCGGGATGAAGTGTATAAGCCCGAACGCAAGGGATGACGCAGCGACGCCGGCCGTGACGGCGGCCTGTGCCGGAACACCGAAATGCTTCAGTGCTCCGGCCACTCCCAGCAGCGCAAGCCCCCGGAAGAAGAATTCCTCAATGAACGTCTGGGAAAACGTCATTGCTGCTCCCACCACCGCGGCGCGCACAGGGCCGCTGCCCGCAAGGGCCAGGTATGTGCCGCCGGGATTGATCGTCCCGTTGTCCACAAGGCATCTCAGGTCTGGCCGGAACAAATATTCCTGCATCGCCCTGTTCATCACAAACGCCGCCGCCCACACAGCGAACATGTGCCGCCACGGGCATCTCACGAGCAGAGAGACTGAAAGACCGAGCGCACGCAGCGGGTCCTCCCTGCAAGCGCCCCAGCCGATGATAAGGAGAGCGATCCCCAGCAAGGGCATACCATCAAGGGTTTCGTCTCTGTCAAAGCCTTTGCCTCGCTTCCCCGACTCGTCGAGGTCCGAGAGTATCCTCGCCACGAAGCTCAGGGCCAGCATAGAGTAAACGATCCCTGTCATACCTCATCACAGCCCGTCGGCAAGGGCAGCTACAACTGCCCTGACGTTCTCGTCAGCTGATCGGTCCTCGCGCCAGCCCCATAACACGGCCCTGTAAGCTGCCCTGTAAAACTCACAGTACGGGTCAGCTGAGAACACGCTGCCACCCTGGGTAAGCGCGTGGGCGCGACATCCTCCACCACAGAAGTACGCCACCTCGCAGCGAAAGCAGCCGGGTATCCGGGTCACGTCAGGCACCAGGCTCTTTCCTATGCGACGTATCTTCGAAAGGGAGTCGCCCGGCAGCCTTCCGAGAAGCATATCGGGACGGTGCATCAGGGGGCACGGGTACACGGCGCCGTCCGGACCAATACTGAGGATATTGTAACCCGCCCCGCACCCGAGTTTTGCGCAGAGATCAATCGGCAAGCCGGGGCCCGCCTCGTTCAGCAGCCCGCCCCACCCCTGAGAGGTCTCTCTGACAAGCGAGGCAAGGCACGTGAGAAGGTCCCTCGGTGGGACCGAGAGGTCTGCAGCGTGACACGCCCCCCGCCCCACTGGCATGAACAGGCTGAAATGATAGCCGATGCCGAGGTCCTTCGCGAGCCTCACGATGCCGGGCACATGGGCAAGGTTCCTTCGGGTGAGAGTAGGCACGATCTCGATCTCGCTGACGCCGGCAGAAAGTAGCGTGCGGATGCCGCGCATCGCCGCGTTGAAACTGCCCCGGCCTCGCGCTGCTTCATGCACGGCAGGGTCATCCGACTCGATGCTCACTTGTACCCTTACTCCGCACTCCCTCACATGCTCGGCCTCCCTCTCGCCGATCAGGCAGCCGTTTGTCAGGAGCACCACGTCGTCAAACCTGCAAGCCGCGAAAGCCAGTATCTCGGCGATGTCGTCTCGGAGAAACGGCTCCCCACCGGTTATGACAAGACAGCGAGGTTTCCCCGATGCCAGGGCATCGAGGACCGCCAGGGCTCCCCTGGTCGAAAGAGGGTCAGTGCCCGGTAGGTCTCCAGCTGCGAAATAACACGCCGGGCAGGCAAGATTGCATCTGTCGGTGACGTTGAAGTGCGCGCGAACCACCCTTGCTACCTGCCCAGCCTCGACTATGAGCCCGGTGGCAAGAAGGTAACGGAAAAGCGCCTCTATCTCCTCCGGGCCCGCCCCCCGCTCGGTGCATTCCCGGGCCACAAGCTCGCTCACCGTCTGGCCCCCGGGGTTCTCCACGAGTTGGTATGCCTCGCGGTTGAGCTTGATCCACTCGAGGTTCGTTGGATTTACCAGCACGTACTGGCCTCCGAACTCAAGTACCTGCACACCAGGACCGATCGTGTAGACCTTCTCATCCATGATTGCCTCAGCCCCCTTGGCAGTACGGGCGCCCCCTCACGAAGTCCGGCGCAGGAAGCCTCCCGATTTATTGCGAGAGAGGAATGCACCTTATCTCCTTTCTTTGTTGGGTGCGCAAGATTGCTCCTCCGCACCCCGTGCTCCTTCGTAAGGGGCTTGTGACGTGCTGGGACAGACTCTTCCCAACATGGTTTCACCGCAGGCCTCGGACTCAAGTCCGGGGTGGTTGACCGCTGTCCTCATGAACAGCGGGGGCGGGCGGCGAGGCAGCAACCCGTTGTCCCGTCGCCCGCCCATGCACCCCGCGGCCCGGCTTACCCTATTGTGATCCGGTGGCCCCACAGCCTGAACGTGAAGCAGTATCCGTCGATCGCAAGGTCCATCCTGATCCTCTTGCCGCCAAGCTTCCCGTACATCTGGTGCACCTCCCTTCCCCGCCCTCGTAGCGGGTGAGCTGGATATGCTTGCCTGGGCCGGCTCAGGTCGCCTCTGGCGATCCCAGTCTATCAGCCCCACGGACACTGCACCATTCCCCGAGCGGGCGACTTAAGATGGTTCCAATGGGTGAACCCACGCTTAACGGACGCCCCGGCTGTATACGTATCTGACAGCCTGAGACCGGTTCTTCACCCTCAGCTTCCTGAAGATACTCGCCACATGCGTTTTCACAGTGTTCACACTGATGTATAGCTCCTGCGCAATGTCCTTGTTCCTTAGACCTTTTGCGAGCAGCCTCAACACGTCCAGCTCCGTCCTCGTAAGATACACCGCCGCGTCGCGCTCCGGAGGGCCAGCCTGCCCCGTGGATGCCCCACCGCCACCTCCGGGCCCTGCGGCCGTTGGAGCGTTCGCGGAAGCAGCCGCCGTCTCCCGCAGCACCGACCGTCCGCTGATGTCCCCGCCCGGGGCATCCGCACCCGGAATCATGGATACAGCCGCGGAACACGGAGCGATCCTTAAAGTACCGACAACCTCCACATCGCTCAGGGAAAAAGCAGAGCCCGGGTCAAACAAGCTGTCAACCGCGCCGTCCTCAAGTATCAGCACTCTCAACCTGCCCATAGTCCTCCCCCCATTGGAGTTATGCCAGAGGAGCCACACAAGGCATCCGATCGCACTCTGCGTTCGCCGGCCTACCCACACTCCCCCGCCCGACCAGCGTGGATCACATCATCGCCACCACCCAGGCCCATATCTGGGAGGCCCTACCATGCCAGAATCATGGTAACACCAATTACTGGTAATGTCAATGGACATAGAGATCGACGCTGGCTGCGTATGGCCACAACTTCGCACCGGTGCGCCGGCGGCTTCCAGAGCCCCGACGCCCGTATGTCCGGACATCAAGAAACGGCCACTTGCCTGCGGACCAAGTTTTGTCGAGGCCCCCGGCTCGGGGCATAACTGTACCCTATCGCCAAATCCACCCCAACGTGAGGAGCCAGGGCGGAGTGCTCCTGGGAGCACAAACCTGCGACACGAAACCCGGCGGAATAGGGCGCTCTCCCTTTCGAGTGGGAACCCAGGATGCGACGCTGTGGCACTGGTACCCCAGGAGAAGCGGAAGCGAGTTCTGAACGCGACCGTTGATGTGCCCCACATTATGTCAACACAGCTCGGTCGAATCTCGCAAAACCGTCGCTGTGTTCGGCCAAACTGGCAGTTGTTGGGAGGTTCAACAGTCTCCTGAACTCGCGCTTAACGGAGAAGGATCGGCGCTTCAGAGCCGCCAAGTGTCGTCTCGGGTGGGCACAAGAGCTGACGTCTCTCCGTTCATCGTGACTCACCTGGATGCGGCCATGCGATAAATCCAGGGCCGATGTATGTTTGCGGCACCACTTTCAAACGTCCAACGACATACTGCCAGCTCATCCCCGCCTTTCGTTTGGACTGGCAGGAAAGACCCCGGGCAGGAGCGAACTCTTGCACAGGAGAAACCGAAGGGTGATGAGAGATGTCTGATATCGCGCTCATCGCACCGTATGAGAATCTCGCCGCGATGGCCCTCGAAGTCTCGCGAAGCATTCGCAAGCCCGTCAGGGTAGAGCGCGCCCTCCTGGGCGAGGCACCGGAGGTCGCGCGACGCCTCAAGAAGGAGGGGGTTCAGGTCCTCATCAGCCGGGGCGGGACAGCGCTCATACTGCAGGATGCGCCCGACCTGGGCCTGCCGGTAGTCGAGATTCGCGTGACTGCTTACGATGTGGTCCGCGCGGTCGCAAAGGCCAGGCTCTTCGGCCGCCGTATAGGCATCGTGGGCTTCGAAAACATGGTCCTCGGAGCGAGCACGCTCGGCGAGGCGATGGATGTCGACATAAAGGAGCTCGTCCTCGAACACGCTCGGGATGCCGACGAGATGGTCCGCACGGCCCTCCAGGACGGAATCGATGCCCTGATAGGCGGCGTGATAACTGTGCGAACCGCCGAAAAGCACGGCGTCAGGGCGGTGCTCATCGAGTCGGGACCGGAAGCCGTGAGGCAAGCCATCGACGAGGCGTCGCGGGTCCTGTGGGTCAAGAAGCGTGAGATGGCGCGGGCAGAGCAATTCAAGCTCATCATCGATAACGTATCCGACGGTATCATCGCCGTCGATGATACTGGACACATCACCGTCTTCAACGAGGCGGCCCAGCGGCTGACCGGCCGCGCCGCGAGCGACGCCGTAGGACGCCACGTGAACGACGTGTTGCCCGAGATGGGTTTCGCAAGAATCCTCACGGCCGCCTCCTCACAGTCAGGCTCTCCGCCCAATTCTCCGTCTGAGTATGACTTGCCGTCCGCCCACCCAGAGGTGCACCGCATAAACGACACCCTCGTCAACGTGACGCGCGTGCCTATTGTCGTTGACGGCTCGTGCGTTGGTGCAATCGGCACATTCCAGGACATCGGCAGGCTCCAGGCGCTCGAGAAGAACCTGCGCAAGAGGCTTTACGCGCGCGGCCATGTAGCACGGTTCACATTCGGCGATATCGTGGGCAGCAGCAGCGCGATCCGGGCTGCTATCACGAAAGCGAAGCGCTTCGCGAGCGTCGACTCTACAGTCCTCATCCTTGGAGAAACAGGAACCGGGAAGGAGCTTTTCGCCCAAAGCATCCACAACGCAAGCGCCAGGCGTGACGGGCCATTCGTCGCTGTCAACTGCGCCGCATTCCCGGAGACCTTGCTGGAGAGCGAGCTCTTCGGGTACGTCGAAGGCGCCTTCACGGGTGCCAAGCGGGAGGGCAAGGAAGGCCTGTTCGAGCTGGCCCATCACGGAACGATTTTCCTGGACGAGATCGCAAGCATGCCTTTGCGGCTCCAGGCCCGCCTCCTCAGGGTCCTTCAGGAGAAAGAGGTGATGCGGCTCGGGGACGACCGCATGATCCCGGTTGACGTACGCGTCATTGCCGCCTCTAACAAGGACCTCCGCAGGCTCGTTGCGGACGGCCTCTTCCAGGCGGACCTGTACTACCGGCTCGACGTCCTCACGCTGGTCGTACCTCCCCTGCGCGATAGGGCGGAGGACATACCCCTCCTTGCAAAGGCGTTTTTGGAGACCCTGTCGCGTAAACTCGGCATGGCCTCTGGCGGCTTCACTGACGATGCGCTCGCCTTCCTTTCGGCCTATGCGTGGCCTGGCAACGTCAGGGAACTGAAGAACACTGTGGAGAAGTGCCTTGTGCTTTCAGATGGCGGGATCATCACACGGAGTGACGTGCTCGACGCCCTCGGGGAAAGCTCCAGCTCCAGCGCAGACAACCCGGACGGAAATACCGAACGAAACCTCCAGAGCCTTGTCAGGACAGCAGAACGCGAGAGTATCGCCCGTGTCCTGAGAGAATGCGGCGGCAATAGAAGCGAGGCCGCCCGCCGCCTCGGAATCAATCGTACCACGTTATGGCGTAAGCTCAGGAACGAAGGCGCACAACAGCGGCACAGGACTCGCCTGCAAACGGGCGCGGATTTGTGAATGCATGCTCGGCTGATACGTCCGGACCATTTGCTTCCGTTCCCGGCGGCTTACACACCAGCCGACTTACGGCGCCTTCACTCACATGAGGACTGGGCAAAGGACTACCCCACCAGTTCCCTGCTCAGTCTGTTGCGCGGTCACCTGCAGGCTAAATAAGGGTTCGTTAGTTCCTCCAAGTTTGCCAACATCTGGCGGGTTGCCGGTATTGCACTCGGGGACGGCGCCCCAAGCGGGGCGCGCTTCGCCAAAATCCAGCCCGTAGGGCAAGTTGCCGGATTTTGACACCCCTCGTGCAAGCACCGGCAGCCCCTTCCAAGAGTCGTGAGCATTTCTGCACTCTCACTTAGCTGCGTTGCGCTTCTGCAACACCTGCGCTGCATGTCTGCAACATACCCCCGCCGTCTTGTTCGCCAGGCGGTGCCGTTCCCAAACCCTCGGCCAGCGTGCGACAGTTTTGACGCACTTGGCATGCTGTTTGCAAGAGCCGAAATTCAGCCAGGCGAAATTCAGCCATAAGAACCCTTGGGGCCCCTGTCAGGAGCGGTATCTCACGGCCATACGGGTCGTTGCGCGACTACAGCGGACTTGTATAGCGAGCCGGGTGGGACCGCGACCATACCATGTGGAAGGCGAGGTGGCGTCCTCGTGGTTCTTGACTTGAAGTACGGTAGATCCCATGTCCCCTTCGACCTAGACAGGCTCCCGCAAGCGCAAGTATTGACCGGCCGGGAGGCCGAGCCGATCTCTGACCTTCGGGGTGAGGTCCTCTCCAAGCTCAGATGCCCAACAGGCACCCGCAGCTTGCTCGACGAGCTCAGGCGAAAGCGTGCCCGAAAGGTCGTCATCATCGTGAACGACATCACGAGGCCGACACCGTACGCTGACATGTTGCCGCCCATCCTGGACGAACTCCGGGAGGCGGGCATAGCCCACACCGACGTGACGCTCGTCGTCGCCACCGGGATACATCGGGGAATGACTAGCGAGGAGCTACGGCTGATGCTGGGGGATGAGGTTTGCGACACATACGATGTCCGAAATCACGACTGCGAAGACGACGTTAACCTGGTTTATCTCGGGCAACTCAGCTTCGGTACGCAGCTTTATGTCAACCGCGTCGTCATCGAGGCCGACTTCGTGATCGGCACGGGCGTGATCGCTCCTCACTATTTTGCAGGGTTTTCCGGCGGGCGCAAAGCGATTTTGCCAGGGGTATCAGGCAGGCGCACCATCTCTCACAACCACTCGCTCATGACTTCCAAGGCGGCGGCTGTCTGCAACCTCGACGGCAATCCGGTCCACATCGAGATGGTTGAGGCCGCCCACATGGCAGGGATGGACTTCATCGTAAACGTGGTCACGGACGGAGCCGGGAAGATCGCAGCGGTCGTCGCGGGAGACGTGGAGAAAGCGTGGCTTGAAGGTGTAAGGATCTGCTCGCATTTCGTCGTCGTCCCCATCGACCGACAGGTCGACGTGGCGATCGCAAGCGCCGGCGGATTCCCAAAGGATATCAACATCTATCAAGCGCAAAAAGCCATCGACAACGCCGAGCGCGCCGTGAAGAAGGGCGGCACCATCGTGCTCCTCGCTGAGTGCCCGGAGGGATGTGGCGAACCAACCTTTGAGAGCTGGATGACAGGCGTAGGAAGCCTGGACGACATATTCCGTCGCTTCGCCGCCGGGTTCGAGCTTGGTGGGCACAAAGCCTATAGCCTGGCTCGAGTCCTGCGGGATAAGGAGGTCATCCTGGTCTCAGCCCTCGATGAGGCTTTCGTAAAAAACCTATTCCTCACTCCAGCCCGGGACCTCAACAACGCTCTTCACCTTGTCGAATCAAGACACGGCAAGACGTACGAGTCGATCGTCATGCCCTCCGCGGGAGTCGTGGTTCCAGTTCCGGGAGGTGGTGCTGTGGAAGATCTTTAGTAACGGGGTATTCCTTTTCGTCTGAATGTACATGCGCTACAGGAGACATCGCGAGCACAAAACAGCAGGGAGGTAGGGTGAATGCGAAAGCGCGTTGTGACGAGGATCGTTGCCGTGTGCGTGGTTCTGTCATTGGCCCTCATCGGTCTATCTGCGTCTGCGGCTCCGAAGTTTCCCGAGAAACCGATAAACTACATCATTTGCTTCAACCCCGGCGGAGAGTCTGACCTCACCGCCCGCCTGCAACAGCCATTCCTTGAGGAGGTCCTGGGCGTAAAGGTGGTCATCTCCTACAAGATCGGCGGTGGTGGATCCGTGGGTTGGTCGGAGCTCGTGCGGTCGAAGCCCGACGGGTACACGATCGCCGGGGACAACCTTCCCCACACCATATTACAGCCGCTGCAGCGCGGGGACGCAGGCTACAAGACCGAGGATCTGAAGCGCGTCTACTGTTTTGAGAGCACGCCCAATGCTCTCGTAGTGAGGAAGGAAAGCCCATTTAAGACTCTCAAGGATTTCATAGAGTACGCAAAGGCTCACCCTGAGGTCGTCACGGTCGGCGGCAGCGGAAGCTGGTCCGCGAACCACCTCGGCACCATCGAGCTCGAACAGCTTGCCGGCGTCAAGCTGACCTACATTCCGTTCACCGGATCGGGGTCGGCAGTCCCAGCGTTGCTGGGGGGCCATGTGTCGGCACTCATGACCTACACCACAATGGCGGCACAGTACAAGGACCAGATGAGGGTCCTCGCCGTAGCTGCGGAGAAGCGGTCGCCCGCTCTGCCGGACGCACCCACGTTCAAAGAGCTCGGCTACGACCTGGTCGAGGGCGCATACCGCGGTGTTTCCGCGCCTCCCGGGACTCCTGACGAGATCGTGAAGGCGCTGGCGGACGCCTTCGATAAGGTCAATCGCAACCCCGAGTTCGTCAAGAAGATGCAAGAGATGGCCTTCGATCTCGAGTTCATGGGGCCCGAAGAATACCAGAAGTTCGTGGCCGACCGACAAGCCTACTACGCAAAGCTGCTGAAGGACATGGGCGTTATCAAGTAGGCGGCGGCCTCACGAGTGTCGACCAGGCTGGTAGCGGCGTGGCGGCGCGTCGCACCGCGGCAGCACGGCGGCGGCGCCGGCTCCCTGTGGTGTGTAGTATGGGCAGGCAGGAGTCTGGGTTCAGGCAGGCGCAGGAGCGGGGGCCTGAGCCGGGCTGATACTAAGTCTGGGACCGGGGCTAAGGCGTTGTCTGGGGCTGGAGCCGGAGCGGGAGCAAGACTGTGGACTGTGGCTAGGATCGAGGCCGGACGGCCGGTCACTGGTCAAGTCGGCCTCTCGCGCCCGCGCCGGCCTCGCCCCAGCCCCAGTACCGCAGCCACGCCGCAACCGCCAAGCTCGCGCCGCACGATGGGAGGGTGATATATGGACGCCTTACTCAGCGGAATCTCACAGGTCCTGACGCTAAACAACCTCCTTCTCATGTTGGGAGGGACGCTGGCCGGTCTTATGGCCGGCGCGCTTCCGGGCCTTACCGCTACGATGGCTGTGGCTCTCATAGTCCCTTTCACGTTCACGATGTCGCCTGTATCCGGCCTTGCAACCATGGGCGCTATATACATGGCAGCGATATACGGCGGAAGTTTCTCGGCAATACTCGTCAACACTCCCGGTACCCCGTCCTCTATAGGAACAACGTTCGACGGCTATCCGATGGCCAAAGCAGGGCGAGGCCAGGAGGCCATAGTCGTGGCAACCGTCGCTTCTGTAATAGGAGGCCTTTTCGGGGTGGCGGTACTCGCGTTCCTTGCGCCGCCGCTCGCAAAGGTTGCACTGAAGTTCGGGCCGCCTGAATACTTCTGGGTGAGCGTCTTCGGTCTCAGCATAATAGCGAGCTTGGCATCGAAATCGCTCCTGAAAGGGCTCATCGGCGGCGTGTTCGGCCTCCTGGTCAGCACCATCGGTATAGCCCCCATCGGCGGTGATGTGAGGTTTACGTTCGGCCAACCGTCGATGCAGGGTGGCATCGAGCTTGTCGGGGCGCTCATCGGGTTGTTCTGCATACCTGAAGTCCTGTCACTGGTGCGTCAGGGGAGTAAGGCATATGAGACTGTGCGCGTTGAGAAGCGCCGCGGAGTCATCCGGGAGACAGCCGCGAAGGTCCTTGCCATGCCAGGAAACCTCCTGCGGTCCAGCGTGATCGGAACGGTCGTCGGCATCATACCCGGTGCCGGAGGCAATATCGCGAACCTCGTGGCCTACAACGAGGCCCAGCGTGCGTCCAAGTACCCCGAGAAGTTCGGAACAGGGATCATCGACGGAGTCGTGGCGACAGAAGCCGCCAACAATGCCACGGTTGGAGGCGGGCTCGTTCCCCTTCTGACTCTTGGAGTCCCGGGAACACCCGTTGACGCGGTCATCTACGGAGCACTCTTGATCCAGGGCCTGAGGCCTGGCCCCGAGCTTTTCACCGTGCATGCGGACATAACGTATGGGTTCATCTTCTCGCTCTTCATCGCGATCCTGATGATGCTCGTAGTGGGTCTCGTGATGGGCACGGCGCTTCACCGCCTCGTCTCGCGCTTGCCACTTAGGTACCTCGTCCCGTCCATAGTGTTCCTGAGCATTCTCGGCTCGTACGCCATAAGGAACAACATGACGGACGTGGGCGTGATGCTTGCCTGCGGGTTTGCAGGATATCTCCTGAAGCAGCTGGGCTTCCATCCCGGCCCGATAGTCCTAGGTCTCATCTTGGGTCCACTTGCAGAGGAAGGCTTCGTGCAGGCGACTCTGATGGCCAAGGCCCTGCCCGTTCCGTGGCTCATATTCTTTACCCGCCCGATATCGATCGTCCTCATCGTGATGACCATCGTATCGCTCGTCTGGCCGCTCCTCTCCGGAGGGCGCAAGCTGAGGAAGGAGGCGGGTATCGGTGCTCAATAGTGACAGGATCGCGGCTATCTTGATGCTCCTGGTCGCACTTGTATTCGGCACGCAGATGGGTAACCTCACGTACTTCGGAATCGTGTTTCCGAGGGCCGTCATCATCGCGCTTGCCGTCTCCTCGGCCGCGCTCCTCGTGAAGAGCTGGACAGGACGCGGGAGCGGGGAAGCGGTGGATGTCCGCGGTATTCAGACGGTTGCGCTCGCGGCCGCCCTGATGGTGGTTTGGGTGTTCCTCATTCCGTACCTGGGATTCTATGTGTCTTCGGTTCTTGCATGCCTCTTCATGATGGTGCTCGTGGACGGTGCAGCGCGAAAACCAAGGACGCTCATAACATCGCTCGCAATAGTCGCGCTAGAGGTGGCCGCCTTTTACATTGTGTTCGCAAAGCTCTTGGTCGTGCCGTTGCCTAAGGGAATCCTCTTCTGAAGGGCGGCCAATAGGACGCAACCGCCTGCGTGCGCTATATGATTGGAGGGCTTGTATGGACAAGGTAAGCGTGGCTGTCATTCCAGGGGACGGAATCGGACCCGAGGTCACCCGGGAGGCTGTGAAGGTACTGAGGGCCGCCTCGGAGGTTCACGGAGGGGTCGTATTCAGCTTTACGGAGTACCCATGGGGTTGCGAATACTACCTGCGCAACGGCAGAATGATGGACGAGCACGGCCTCGACGTGCTCCGGGACCATGACGCGATTCTACTCGGCGCGGTTGGAGCCCCGGGTCTCGTTCCTGACCACGTCTCGCTCTGGGGCCTCCTGCTGCCCATCCGAAAGTCCTTCGACCAGTACGTGAACCTTCGGCCTATCAAGCTGCTCCGCGGCGTGCCCGGTCGCCTCATAGGCAAGGGGCCCGAGGACATCGACTTTGTGGTGGTCCGCGAGAACACAGAGGGCGAGTACTCCGGAGTCGGCGGCAGGGTCCATGTCGGGACGCCGTTCGAAGTAGCGATCCAGAGCAACGTATTCACCCGCCAGGGGACGGAGCGGGTCATGAGATACGCCTTCGACCTGGCGAGAAAGAGACAAAAGGCAAGGCGCGTCGTGTCCGTGACTAAATCCAACGCCTGCAACTACAGCATGGTCTTCTGGGATGAGGTGTTCCACACCGTAGCAAAGGAATATCCTGACATAGAAGCTGCGCAGGTCCATGTGGACGCAGCAGCCATGTATGTGATCACAAAACCCGAGTGGTTCGACGTGGTGGTCGCCACAAACCTCTTCGGCGATATCCTGACGGACGAGGGCGCGGCGATCCAAGGCAGCATCGGCCTTGCGGCAGGCGCCAACCTGAACCCAGAAAGGAAGTACCCGTCAATGTTCGAGCCTATCCACGGCTCGGCGCCCGATATCGCCGGGAAGGGGATAGCAAACCCCATCGCGACGATATGGGCGGCTGCCATGATGCTGGACTTCCTCGGGTACGAGGACATGGGCAGTCTCGTCATCTCGGCGGTTGAGCGGACCCTCCTTGAGGACTCGCCAAAGCCAGTGGACCTGGGTGGAACCGCCGACACCTCCGAGGTGGGCGACGCAGTATGCGAGAGCCTCTACAGGCTGGCTGGCTAACTAGATCACCATAAGTAATCGCCGGTTCCAGAGAGCGCACGCGCCGTGCAGGGTTGCCGGTGTTGCACTCGGGGACGGCGCCCCAGGCGGGGCGCGCTTCGCCAAAACCCGGCCCGTCGGGCAAGGCGGCCTTGTCATTGGAGCCGGCCTTAGCCTCGGCGCCAGCGCCGGCGCTAGCGTCGTCGTTGCGCCGCACTAGCGGGCGTCCGGGCCGAGAACACGGTGAAGAGCGATATCCCCATGATCACGAGAATGCCTCCGGTGACCGCGGTCGCCGGGGGTGTCTCTTTCAGCAGCGCCATCGCCAGCACGGTGGCACCCACGGGCTCCCCGAGCACGCTCACGGATATAACGGACGCGCTCACGTACCGGAGGGCCCAGTTGAACACGGTGTGGCCCAAGATAGTGGGCACCGCCGCAAGGGCGAGAAAGAGCACGTACTCACGGGTCGCATAGGGATAGATGCGCACGCCGCCGGCGAGGCACGTGAGGACGAGGACCAGCGAGCACATCCCGTAGACAACAAACGCGTACGGCGCCACCGAGAGCCTCTGTCTCACGCCCCGGCCCACGAGGACGTAGGCCGCGAACATCAGAGCCGACAGGACAGCAAGCAGGTCGCCGAAGAACGCCGATCCCCCGGCGGCCGAATCGCCAAGCCCGATGATGGCGGACCCGACCACGGCGATCACCGCCCCCGCCACCGCTCCGCCCGCGGCTGACTCGCCGAAAAAGAGGCGGCTGGCAAGCATCACGAAAAGAGGGTGCATACTCACCAGCACAACCGAGCTTGCAACGGACGTGTGAGAAAGAGAAGTCATCCACGCCCCGAAGTGCACCGCGAGAAAGCCACCCGCAAGGAGCGAGAGGGCGAGGTCCCGGCGGCCCATCGCCAGCATCTCGCGCCTCCCGCCGACCAGGGCGAATGGCGCCAGCATGAGCGTGGCGAGGCCCATTCTCCATGTTGCGATGACAAGGGGAGGCGCGGACGACAGGCGCACAAAGATGGACGCCGACGACACGGCCACGACCCCAAGCCCTATCGCAACCCACGGCGACACAAAGGGCCGCTCGACAGTCCCTGGTTGAACCCAAGCCTTCATCTCCAGGTCGGTACCCATAAGTGAGGGTTCGTTAGTTCCTCCCAGTTTGCCAACATCCGGTGGGCCGCCGGTGTTGCACTCGGGGACGGCGCCCCAAGCGGGGCGCGCTTCGCCAAAATCCGGCCCGTCGGGGAAGTGGCCGGATTTTGACACCCCTCGTGCAATCACCGGCAACCCTTTCCAAGAGTCGCGAGCATTCCTGCACTCTCATTTATCGTCACCCTATGATCGCACTCCGGGGAAACCTCATCGCCCCAGACCTGACCACGGCCGCCCGTCGGCCGGCCGGCCCGGTCTAGCCCCGGCCTCCACCGCATGCGGGGCAGTTGGGGTCACGCGCGGCGTTTACCTCCCGCCACGTCATCGCAAGCCCGTCGAACAGGAGCAGCCGCCCGACCAAAGGCTGCCCTAGCCCAAGGATTACCTTGATGGCCTCGAGGGCCTCGATGCTGCCTACCACGCCCGGCACCGCGCCGATGATCCCGGCCTCCCTGCACGACGGGACTGCCCCGGGCGGCGGGAGCACCGGGAATATGCAACGGTAACACGGCCCCTCTCCCGGAATGACCGTGAGCACCATACCGTCGAACCTGAGCACCCCCGCCTCAATCAGCGGCTTGCCCGCCTTCACGCACGCGTCGTTCACGACATACCTGGTCTCAAGGTTGTCAACAGCGTCCACGACCACGTCATACGGCTCGATGAGCCCGGACACGTTCTCGGACGTCACCGTCATGCGGTGAGGCACCACGTGGACACCGGGGTTCAGGCGCGCAAGCGCCCGTTTCGCCGATTCCACCTTCGCGAGGCCCAGGTGGTTGACGCCGTGCAGAATCTGCCTCTGCAGGTTGGAGAGGTCCACGACATCGGAATCCACCAACCCGAGGGTACCTACTCCGGCCGCGGCAAGATACATGGCCGCCGGGGACCCGAGGCCCCCGGCGCCCACCACCAGCACCTTCGCCACCCGCAGCTTTTCCTGCCCCGCCTCCCCTATCTCCGGAATCACAAGCTGCCTGGAATATCGCATTCTCTCGTCATTGGTCAGCATCTCTGAATCACCAACCCCTCGTAGCAGCCCTGTCGCAGCCTCACGACCGTGGCTTTGCCACCGCAGCCTCGCCGCACCCTCGTCTCCGGTGTGTCGCCCCACTCGCCGCTCTCCATCCGTTGCCCACAACAGCGGCACAGACCTAGGCTGGACCCAAGAAAACAGAGGATAACCGCCCTGACGTAAGCCGGGCCGAGCTGGGATAAGCCTAGCCTGGTCAAGCCAAGCCTGGCTAGGCTAGACCAGGCCAAACCAGGCCAGGCCAGGCCAGGCCAGGCCAGACTGAGCTGGACTGACTTTGACACAGGGAGGCGGGGCAGGTTGAGAGCGAGCTAAAGACAGCCCGATCGCTCCAGCACCCGCCGGAGCGCCCTCGTGGCCTGGTGTATCACTTCATTTTCGTCAAAGGCGAGGAGTTTCCTCCTGTACATCAGGACGCGTCCGTCCACGATGGTCGTCTCCACGTCGGATGCGTTCGCCTCGTACACCACCCGCGATACCACGTCCACACCCTCCGCGGGGACCGCGTGGGGTGCGTCAAGGTCAAGGATCACGATGTCCGCCCGCTTCCCCGGCTCGATGCTGCCGATCTCGTCCTCCAGGCCCATTGCCCTCGCCCCGCCGAGCGTTGCCATCTCCAGCACCGTCGGAGCTGGCAGCGTAGTAGGCCCCAGACGCACCTTCTGGATGAGCGCGGCATGGCGCATTTCCTGGAACATGTCAAGGTTGTTGTTGCACGGCGCGCCGTCGGCGCCCATGGACACGAACACGCCCATCTCGAGCATTTCCGGCACCTTCGCGATCCCCGAGGCCAGCTTGAGGTTGGATGACGGACAGTGAACGACCTTCGTGCCGGAGTCCCGCAGGACGGCCATCTCCTCGTCGTCCAGCCATATGCAGTGCGCGAGGACGAGGTTCGGCCCGGTAAGGCCGAGTTCGCGCAGGCACACGACGTTCCTCATGCCCCGGTCCTGCTGCACAAGCTGTATCTCGCCCCGGTTCTCAGAAGCGTGGGTATGGACGAGCACACCGGCGGCCCTCGCCGCATCGCGCACCCGCACGAGAAGCCGGTCGGAGCACGACACCACAAACCTCGGCGCGAAGGCGTAGCGGATCCTGCCGTCGTCGTGCATGTGCCACCGCTCGAGAAGCGCTTCGCTTTCGCGGAGCGAGTCCTCGGTGGACTCCATGAGACTTGCCGGCACGTCGGACCCGTAGTCCATCATGACCTTCCCGGACGCGGCGCGGATGCCTGACGAGTCGATCGCCCAGAACGCGCTCTCGGTGTGATGGACCGTCTCCATGTCGATGATGGACGTGGTCCCGCCCCGGATGAGCTCAGCTATCCCGAGCATCGCGGACCAGTACACGCTCTCCGCGTCGTGGGCGCCCTCCAACGGCCATATGCGCTTCTTCAGCCAGTCGAGGAGCTCGAGGTCGTCGGCCTGCCCCCGGAAAAGCGTTTGACAGAGGTGCACATGCGTCTGGACGAACCCCGGGAGCACAACCTTGCCGGCGGCGTCTATGACCATGTCCACGTCATGCCTGTGAGTGCCAACGGGAAGCTCGTGGATCCCGGCACCTCTCGCGGTCCCGCACCCGGCGCCGCAGCCCGCGCCTTCACCTTCGTCTTCGTCTCCGCCGCCCCGCCCGCCGCGTGAGCCTGAAACCTCCCCGGTCCTTGTGAAGGCCTCTGACCCAGGTTTCGTCGGCGATAGAGACCCAGGCCAGATCACCTGGGCTATCCTGCGCCCGTCGATGAGGACGTCGGCTCCCTCGAGCACCTCGCGCTTGCGGTTCATGGTCACAACGGTTCCCCCGCGGATGAGGATCTTCGCCACCTACGCCACTCCTTTCGCTTCTATTCCGAGCTCCTCCAGCTTCTCGCGAGTGGGGACCCCGTCTTTTGTCCAGCCGCGCCCGGAGTAGTACTCCGGGAGCATCTTCGCAAGGTCCACTGTGACACCTTTCGCAGGCCCTTCGGGGAGGCCCTCCTGCAGGAAGCGCCTGGGAAGGGTATCATCGCGCGGCGTCATGCCGCACCGCAGGTTGAACATCCTTTCTATGTTAACAATTCTCTCGCCTGCGGCGAGGAGGTCCGCCTCAGAGTACTTTCGCCCGACTGCGAAGGTCATGAGGTCGGCGACATCCTGCGGCATGATGGCGTAGGTCGCAAACGTGCAGTACTTGCATATCTCCGCCGAGTCGCACACCGCGCCGTAGTTCTCGTGCCATATGACCATGCCGACCTTGCCGCTCTCGGTGTATGGGTTCACGCAATCAGGGGTCCCGAACCAGCGGATCCCCTCCTCCCTCGTTTTGCTGAGAAGCTCAAAGTTGGGGAGAGCCCGGAGGTGGTCGCCGCCCCGGCTCGCCACGGCCTCGCCCAGGGCGAAGCCTTTGCCCGTGCGCACATCGAAGGCCGGAAGCTCGAGCCCTTTAACATGAAGGGCAAACCCCTCGCTCCCCGGGATCTCGGCGGACATGGCCCGCACGCCCCTCGCGAGGAACTCGCCGATACCATCACGGTAGGCGATCTTGTGCAGGCAGTCGAGGACGAACTCGGCGTCCCCCCACTCGTACTTCTCGTCGATGAGGCCGCGTTGTGAGCACTCCATGAGGAACGCGATGCTCGTCCCGGCGGATATCGTGTCAAGCCCGTAGTCGTTGGCGAGCTGGTTGGCCTTGAGAATAGCCGCGAGCGACCCCACGCCCACCCTGCTTCCCAGCGTGACCATGGTTTCGTACTCGGGGCCCATGTTCTCGCACTCATACGGCGGGGAAGTCACGCGGGCATAGTTCTTGCAGTGCAGGATGCACGAGAAGCACGCCTTCGAAGCGAGCTTGTAGGTGTCCTGGTAGATGTGGCTCGAGATCTTTTCGTATTGCTCGAACAGGCCGAGCTGCCCGTTCCTCGTTGAAAGCCCGCCACTCGCTTGGGCGATGTCGACGAGGATGAGCGTGCCGTACTCGGAGAAGTCCTGGTAGGTTGGGTCTGCCATGAGCTTCCTATGGCACTCGCGGACCTTCGCGAGGAACCTCTCGTCGTCGGCCACGGGGATGTCACCGGATCCGCGCACGGCAATGGCCTTGAGGTTCTTGGACCCCATGACCGCACCCACGCCGGTGCGCCCGGCGGCGTTGTGGCCCGCAGCCATGATGTTCGCATAGGGAACCAGGTTCTCGCCGGCCTGGCCTATGGCGATGACCTTAATGTCTTTCCCATGTGTCTCTTCAAGGAGCCTGATGGTATCGAACACGCCGCGTCCCCAAAGGTGCGACGCGTCGCGCAACTCCACGTGATCGTCATCGATGAAGACGTAGGTCGGCCCTTTTGCCCTGCCCCGGATGATCACGGCGTCGTAGCCTGCAAATCGCAGCTCAGGGCCGAAATGCCCACCGGAGTTAGCGTCCCCGAGAAGTCCGGTCAGCGGCGACCGGCATCCCACGGTGAACCTGCCCGACGAGGGGGAAAGGGTCCCGTCGAGAGGGCCTGTGGCAATGGTCAGGATGTTTTCAGGCGAGAGAGGATCCGTGTCGGCGTCCACCAGATCGTAGAGGACCTTCGACGTAAACCCGCGGCCCCCGAGGTAGCAGGACTTCCACTCCTCCGGTATCCTGGTTTTGCGTGTGCGACCCCCGGTAAGGTCCACCCAGAGCAGCATATCCATGTATGACACCCGCCGTCACCTCGCCTTCAGGGTCAGGGCCCCGGTGGTGCAGAACTTCACGCACATGGGGTCACCATGGCAGAGATCGCAGATGAGAAGGGTCTCGTCGAATATGCGTATCCCGCCGGACGGGCACGCCGCGATGCAGTCCCCGCAGAGGTTGCAGGCGGCGTCGTCCACGAAGACCTCGCCGTCGTCCCAGGCGAGCGCCCCCCTCTTGCACGCCGCAATGCACGGGTGGTCCTCGCAGTGGTTGCACACGCGGATCTCCTCGCGACACCCCTGCCGGAGCACCTGTATTCGCGCCCGTCTCGGGTTGAATGCGCCGAAGTGGGCGATGGAACAGGCAAGCTCACAGTTCCGGCACCCGCTACACTTCTCCGGGTTGAACGTCCGGATGTCCCTGTCATTCCCTTGCGTTAGCACGTCCACACTGGCGCTGGCCGCCATGTCAGCGTGCACCCCCTTCCACCTGGCCTGTCGCGCCGGCTGTCCTCGCGGTTTTCGCCGCCCCCGCCGCCGAGCCCGACCCCAGGCTTGAGCCCGGTTCCGCGCCCGCCTGCGCTGGCCCCTGCGCCTGCGCCGGAGCTTGAGCCTGAGCCGAAGCTTGAACTTGAGCTTGAGCATGAGCTTGAGCCGCAAGGCGCGCGGGGTCGTGCAGGAGCTCTCTTGCCCGCGCCCCGCCAGGCTCGCCGAGGAAGCGCCTGTATAGCTCCGCGACAGCCGGGTTTCGGCGGGGATGCCTCTCCCGGAGGGTCTCGTCGATAGCGCGGAGCGCCGCCCCCCGCGCCCGGGCAGGCTCGCCCTGGAGAGCGTCCTGGTCCATTGCGATGGGCTGCCCGCCCCCGCCGACGCACCCGCCGGGGCAGGCCATGACTTCCACGAAGTCGTAAGGCCGCCTGCCCGCTGCGACCTCCTCGAGTATGCGCCTCGCCGCCGCAAGCCCCTGGACCACCGCCACACGCAGGGTCAGGGCACCGAGGGTCACCGTGGCCTCGGCCACGCCGGGGCCAGGCGCCACGCTCACAATGCGCTGCACATATCCGTCACCGCCTTGCGGCCCTGAACCGGCATCAGCGTCCCGGGCTCCCCCGGCAGCCTCGGCCTCGAGCTTGACGCCCAGCTCGTCCGCAAGCGCGCGCAGCGCCGCGTCCATGACGCCGCCTGTAGTCCCAAATATCGTCCCCGCCCCGCTCGCATCTCCGAGAGGCGCATCAAACTCGCTATCCTTGAGCGACTCGAAGTCCATTTCCACAGACTGGATCAGCCGAATAAGCTCGCGTGTGGTGAGCACGGCATCAACGTCGCGCAGCGCCCTTCGTGCGCTAGCCTCTCCACCGTCTCCGCTCTCAGGAGCCCCCGCCATGTGCTGACGCGACTCGCCCCCCCTCATGGCCTCGAACTTTTTCGCCGTGCACGGCATCATGGACACGACGTACACGTCCTTCGGGGCTACCCCCTCGGTCTCGCAGAGGACTGCCCTGGCAGCGGCCCCCGCCATCATGTGAGGCGACTTGCACGTGGAAAGGTGCGCAGTGAGGCCGGGGTACTCGTTCTCCACGAACCTCACCCACGCCGGGCAGCACGATGTGAACATCGGCAGCCTCCCGCCCGCCTCCAGGCGTTCCTTGAGTTCGTGCGCCTCTTCCACAGCCACAAGGTCCGCCCCGAACGCCGTATCGAATACCCTATCAAACCCCAGCTTTCGCAGGGCGGCCACCATCCGCCCCGTGGATACCGTCCCCGAGGGCATGCCCCATGCCTCGGCGAAAGTGGCCCTGAGCGCGGGCGCCGTCTGGGCCACCGTGACGAGCCCGCGATCCGCGAGCGAGCGCCTCACCCTGACAAGCTGGGACTTCTCCGAGAGGGCCCCCGTGGGGCACGCCGCCACGCACTGCCCGCACTCAACGCACTGTGTGTCGGTGACCCTGTCCTCGAAGGCAAGTGAGCGGCACCGGGCCCACTCGTCGCCAAGGGTCGCCTGTGCGCCGCCCCGCTCGACGACACCTCTAGCCTCCTCGACCTCAGCGGTCAGGACCCTATAGGGAGCCATGTCGTGCATCTTGCTGCATGCTGCAACGCACCTTCCGCACATGACGCACTTGTTCGGGTCGCGGACTATCGCGAGCCCCGTCCTGTCCACCGCCAGCTTCCGTCGTTTCACTGGAAGCCTGCGCGAGCGCACCCCAAGCTCGTCGCCAAGCCTCTTTAGCTCACAGTACGCTCTCCGCTCGCACACGAGGCACTCCCCCGGGTGCTGGGCAAAGAGGAACGACACAACCTCGCGACGCCTTGCCATTACCCTGTCGGTGGCAGTACGAACGATCATGCCCGGCTCCACGGTGTGGTCGCACGCGGTCACCAGGTCCCCCCTGCCCTCCACCTCGACCACGCACACCCCGCACGCGGCGCCGTGCTCGAGCCACGGATGGTGGCACAGGGTCGGCACCCCCACTCCAGCGCGCCTCGCGGCCTCCAGGATGGTCGTCCCCTCAGGCACCCAACACGCCTGACCGTCCACCAAGATCTCCGGCATATCCCTCACCTCCGGTTCTCGTTCTTGTCCTTATCGTTTGCGCTCGGTCTTGACCCTTTCCAGCGGCCGGGACCGCGCCGCCCGCAACACCCGCCTCTCTCGGTACTCTGTAACCGGCGTGCCTTCCACTTTCTGCTCCACTTTCGGCTCCACTTTCTCCGCTCGCCCCGCCCACCGTGCGTCAGCGTCCGCCACCAGACCTACCGGTACCCGGTTGCCCCCTCTCCCTTGGTGGATGGCCGGCACGGAAGTAGAGGGAGGTTCGGGTAAACGCGGCTCGCAATGGCTTGTGCAACGGAGCTGCTTCTCTGCTTGAAGTCTGCTTGCGCACGGATACCGCTCTATCGACGCCGCTCAGGGCGCAGTTCCATGCCACAACCCACAACGCAGTTCCATCCCACAATAGCATAAAACCAGGAGGCTGCCTCAACTGGCCTGGGGCGCCGAGATCGAGCAAACGATCCCCGGACGCCCTCTCATAGCCAGGTTGGTTGCGGCCTCCTGGTAGAAACGCCTGAACCCACGATTATCAGGTCTATATGAGAGTGAGCCCTTAGCACCTTATGGTTCTTTTGTTATGAATATTCGGCGCAGCGTGCGACAATCCTTCCAACCGCGGTCACAGAGGGGGGTCGCCGGCCGTGAGCCATTATCCCCGGGCAGCCACGGGCGCACTTACCCGCGGGCGGCGCGGATCATGGCGTCAAGCTCGGGGATCATCGCTCGTTGCTTTACCCAGTATTCCTGGCTCTTCTGCGCGTTGAGCTCCTCAACGGTCTTGCCCTGCTGCTCAACCCAGGTGTAGTACTTGAGGTTATGCCACCGCTTGCGGTTCTCCACCGTCCCCTCAACGATGTGGTCGAGTTTGGCCGAAAGGAATATCGCCTCGTGGCGGCTCGCCGCCTTTACGCGGTCCATCTTGCCGTACGTGTCGGACAGAGCTTTCATCACCGACCTGTACCGGTCGATGGCGTCCGTGGCGACGGTGACGATGTTGTCGTTAGGGCCGAACTCGTAGAACTTGGCGGTTTTGATCGCACCCAGGATGTTGCAGACGCCCGAGATCCCGATGATGCCGGACAGCGTCTCGACCGTCGCCGCGTCGATTCCCACCTCGTCCGCGAGATACTCCATTCCGACAGGGTCAGTCAGGAGCTGGAGACCCTTTTTACATTCGAGATCATCGATGCACATCATGGCGTCCATGTTGTTGACATTGTGGATCCACGTAACGTGCTTGTCGCCGATCCCCTGGATGTCGTGGGCGCCGTACCCGTTGTACGAAAGCGTCGGGCACTGGATCGGCTCGAGGCCCACGATGCGCGTCTCATAAAACACCTCTTTGAGACGGTCCCCGGCAGCGATGGTCCCCGCGGAGCCCATCGCCGAGACAAAGGCGGCCGTTCTCCCGTTTCCGATGCCTTTCTCCGCCAGCTCCCGCACGGCCTCGACTATGCTGTTGCCGGTCACATAGTAATGGAATCGGTAGTTCCCCATCTCCTCGAACTGGTTCAAGACGCGCACCCGCTCAGGGTCGGCTCTGACCAGTTCCTTGCACTTATCGTAGATCTCTTTGACGTTGCTCTCGCATCCCGGGGTCGCGATGACCCGCGCCCCGTAGTACGCTATTTTCTCGAAGCGCTCCGCGCTCATCTGCTCCGGAAGGATGACCAGGGAGTCATATCCCATCCTCGGGCCGACCCAGGCCCCGCCGATTCCGTAGTTCCCTGTGGAGGGCCAGACCAGCGTGTGCTCGCCTGGGCGGATATCGCCGCGGAGCTGCTTCTCGATGGCCACGGAGTAGGTCGCGCCCACCTTGTGGCTGCCGGTGGGAAAATCCCTGCTGTACAGCAAAATGATGTTAGGCTCCACGCCTGTCAGCTCTCTCGGCACGAGGAAGTACCTTACTTTGTTGTCAGGCCCCTTCCACGTGATGTTGTACAGGTTGATGGGGTCGAGCACGTCCTCCTCAAGCGCCTTGACGGCTCTTTCCCTCACCGCCGGGTCTATGCGTTCAGGATGCAGCATCTCCTCGAATGTGGGACCGTAGATCGGCTTACGCTTCATAAGTCTCTCACCTTTCTTTGCGACGGTACAGGCGGCACAAAGTGAGGGTGCGCCAGTTCTTGTCCCTTTTTCAGTGGTTGCCGGGTTGCCGGTGCTGCACTCTCGCTTTGAGTCACCGGCAACCCCTCCTAAAAGCCGGGAGCACTTCTGCACCCTCGCTTAGAACCTCTTCCACACCCGCCTCGCAAGCTCGCGCGAGCGGGCCGTGATCCTCTCCTCGTCGAGCCCCGTAAGCCTGCGGCCGCGCATGAGCACACGCCCGGCCACCACCGTCGTGTCTACCAGGCCGCCGCTCATCCCGAACAGGACGTGGCCGTAGTAGTTGGACGGGTCCAGCGGCGTCGGCGGGTGGTAGTCCACGACTATGACGTCACCTGCAGCCCCTGGCTCGAGCACGCCCAGCCTGCGCCCGAAAACGCGGCGGGCGATCTCCCTGTTGTTCTCGAATATCATGGCTGGCACCTCGGCCCACGCCGCGCTCGGGTTCCTCTCGACAAGCTTGTGGAGCATATTGGCAACCTTCACCGACTCGAACATGTCGGAGGTGTAGCCATCGGTCCCGAGGCCGACCCTCACGCCCTTGCCCATCATCCGCAGGACAGGCGCCACACCCACGGCGTTGCCCATGTTGGACTCTGGATTGTGCACTACGTTCACGTCGCGCTCGCGCAAGATGTCCATCTCGGCCTCGTCCACGTGGACACAGTGAGCAGCAATGGTTTTCGGCCCGAGGATCCCGAAGGCATCGAGCCGCTCAACAACCCGCTTGCCCGACTTCGCCAGCGCGTCCTCCACATCCTCCGGCCCCTCGGCCACATGGATGTGGAACCCCACGTCGAGCCCCTCGGCGGCCTCGCGGCACTTCGCGAGCGTGGCGTCGGATAGCGTAATCTGAGCGTGAAGCCCGAACGACGCGGCGAGGTGCCCGCTCCCCTCGCGCCGACACCTCTCGATGAATCTCACGTTCTCGCGGATGCCCTGGTCCGCGATATCCTCGCCATCCCTGTCGGAGACCTCGTACGCGAGGCACGCCCTGATGCCGGCTTCACCCACCGCGCGCGCTATCTCGTCGAGGCTGCCCGGAACCGCCATGGGGCTTGCGTGATGGTCTAGGATGGTCGTGGTCCCGCAACGGATGCAGTCGATGAGCGGAACCAGAGCGCTCACGTACACGTCCTCCGGTCCCAGGGCCTTATCCAGCCTCCACCACAGGCGTTCCAGGATCTGCATGAACGTTCGCGGCGGCGCGTCCTTGAGCGCCATGCCCCGCGCGAACGTGCTGTAGAGATGCATATGGGTGTTTATCATGCCGGGCATGATGACGCGGCCCCCGGCATCGATGAACTCGGCGTCCGGATGGCGCCCCCTCACCTCGTGTGTGGCCCCCACCTCGCGGATGATGCCGTCCGCAATGGCGACGGCGCCGTCCTCCAGGACCCGCCCTTCGGCGTCAAGGGTGATGAGGCGGCCTCGCCCGATGATGAGCATTGCACTCTGCCCCCTTCCAGTGCATTCAATCTGCTGAATCCCTCGAATGAATCTCTCGACGGGACGCCTCCGACACAACAGGTGCGCCGGGCGGTTCGGATGTTCCGGCTCCGGACGCCCCCGGACCCTGTGCCCTCATCCTTCGCGCCGCACTTTCGATGGCAGACATGATCTGATGATACCCCGTGCACCTGCAAAGGTTCCCGGAGATGGCGCGGGCGATGTCCTCCCTCGTGGGATCGGGATTCTCGCGGAGAAGCGCCGCGGCCGCCATGAGCATGCCCGGCGTGCAAAACCCGCACTGCACAGCGGTGTGCTCGATGAACGCCTCCTGGAGCGGGTGAAGCCGGCCATCTTTCGCGAGGCCCTCCACAGTCTCCACCTCCCGCCCCTCCACCTGAAGCGCCGGGACGAGGCAGGAGTTCACGGGCTTTCCGTCGAGGAGCACGGTGCACGCGCCGCACTCGCCGATGCCACACCCTTCCTTCGTGCCGGTGAGCCTGAGGCCCTCCCGCAGCACGTCTATGAGCCTGTCCTCAGCCGAAACTTCAACCTCGACCGCCCCTCCGTTCACCTTGAACGATATCGTCGTCCTGGCCCCTGGCCCGACTTCTCTCACTCCACGTTCACCCCCAGAGCCCTCCAGATGGCGCGCCTGGCAATGGCCTCCAGAGCGGGCTTCTTGTAGTCCGTGGACCAGCGCACGCCCGTCCTTCTCACCATCTCCTCCGCCACTTCGCGCGCCGCCGCATCGATAGTGGCCTCGTCAGGAACCTTGCCCACAAGGATTTCCTCGGCTGAGGACACCCGGGCAGGCATGGGCAGGCACGCCCCTGGGGCGATCGCCGCCCGCACCACGCGGCCGGCGCCGTCGCGCTCTATAACCACGGCGCAGCTCAGCCGCGCGATGGCGAGCGCCTCCCTCCTCCCCAGTTTTACGAAGGCGGACCGGCACGTCGGAGGGAGCACGTCGAAATAGACCTCCACGAGGATCTCCCCTGGCTGCGCCAAGTTCCTGTATGGCCCCTCGAATATGTCGGTGATGAGGATGTCCCGTGTGCCGCCGAGGTCGGAAAGCCGCACCCTCGCCGAAAGAGCTACGAGCGCCGGGATGGTGTCCGCAGCCGGCGAGGCGTTCATGATGTTCCCGCCGATGGTGCCCCGCGCGCGGATCTGCGGCGAACCCACGCTCGCGCACGCCTCCGCGAGAAGCGGCGCGCCCTTCCTGATGATAGGGTTCCGGGCGATCTCCTCATGCGTCGTGAGCGCCCCAATCCTGATGGTGCCGCTCGCGCTGGACACGCCCGCAAGCCCCCGGATCCGCGAGATGTCCACAAGCCACCGCAGGCCATCCGTCCTGCCGCGCTCGGGGCGCCGTCTCAGTTGCACCAGGACGTCTGTGCCTCCGGCGATGACCCTGGCGTGCTCGGCGTGCTCCCGCAGGAACTCGCTAGCCTCCCTCAAGGTCTCCGGCACCACGTACCCGAGTTTTCGAGGGCTCATGCCTGCTCACTTCCTCTCTTGCCGCGCGCGGCCTTGAGTGACCGCCCGAGCAGCACTTTCTCGAGGTCCAGCGGAAGCTCGCGGATCCTCCTGCCGGTCGCGTGACACACAGCGTTCGCGATGGCCGGCGCGAGAAGCTCGCACGTGGGCTCGCCGATGGTCTTGGCGCCGTATGGGCCGTACGGATCGGGGTTCTCGACCACGATCGGGATCACTTCGGGCACGTCCATGGACGTGGCAATCAGGTACTCGTCGAAGTTCTGGGTCCTCGTGACGCCCCTCGCCATCTCGACCTCCTCCAGGAGGCCGTACCCCATTCCCATGGCCACACCGCCGTACATCTGCCCCTCCACCGTCGCGGGGTTGATGGCTCGACCCACGTCGTGCGCGGCAGCCACCTTCAGTACCCTGACCTTGCCCGTCTCGGTGTCCACTTCCACCTCGGCCGCCTGGCACCCGTACACATACGTAAAGTAGGCCCTCCCCTGGCCGTGCTCCTCGTCCCACCAGACCCTCGGGCCCTTGTACCATCCGAAGGCGGCCATAAGCTCGCCACGGTTGTAAGCGGCCCGCGCAACCTCGCCGAAGCTCAAGCTTCGCCCCGGGTCGCCGGCCACGAATATCCTGCCGCCTGAAGCCTTCAGCGCCTCGCAAGACGTCCCGAGCATCTCCCCGGCCACCGCCAGGAGCGTCTCGCGGACCTTCCGGGCGGCCTCACGCACGGCGTTCCCGCCCATGGTGGTGCTGCGCGACGCCACCGTCGGGCCACCGTCGGGGATGAGCGAGGTATCGGTGTCCATGAACACGACATCTTCGAGGTTACACCCGAGTTCCTCCGCGGCTATCTGGCTGAAGATCGTGCGTAGGCCCTGGCCGTTCTCGGCAAGGCCGGCATAGACGTAGACGCTTCCGTCCTGCTGCACCGAGACGATGGCGCCGGTGGCGTCGACTCCCTCCCCGCCCAGGCTGACGCCGCGATAGCTTGCAGCAAGCCCGACGCCGCGGACCTTCTTCGTCCCTGCCCGCCGCGCCGCTTCAGCGTAAGCTTTTCTCTTCTCCCGGTACCCGATGGCGTCCGCCGCCTTCTGCATGACCTCCACGAGGCTCACCGCGTGGTCGTCCAGCACCTGACCGGTGGCGGTGGTGGACCCCGACCGAAAGCCGTTCTTCAGGCGAAGGTCCAGCGGGTCCATGCCAAGCTCAGCGGCAAGCTCGTCCATCAGGGACTCGTGGGCGAAGATGATCTGCGGGCTTCCGAACCCCCTCATGGCGCCCGCGTAAGTGTTGTTCGTGTATACCCCGTATACGTCGGTCTTCACGTTGGGGACCTCGTAGGGCCCCGTCGCCTGCACCACCGAGCGCCATGTCACAAACGGCGTCATCGAGGCGTAGGCCCCGCCATCAGCGAGGATGCGTATCTCCATGGCCTGGAGCTTGCCGTCTCTTGTGGCGCCAACCTTATACTTGAGCACGTAGGGATGCCGCTTGTACCCCTCGACGATGGACTCCTCGCGGGTGTTCACCATCTTCACCGGCCGTCCGGTCTTCAGGGCCGCCAGCGCCACCCGCGCGCACATGCAGGACATGATGTCGTCCTTGCCCCCGAAGGACCCGCCCATTGCGCACTGAACTATGCGGACCTTGTTCAGGCTGACCCCGAGGACCTCCGCCACCACGCGCCTCGCGGTGAACGGGTTCTGTATGGACCCGTACACCGTGACGGACCCCTCGCCCGGGTTCGGCACCGCCACCGCAGCCTCGGGCTCGATGTAGGCGTGCTCGACGAACTGGGTGCGGTACTCGCGCTCGATCACCACGTCGGACGCCGCAAAGCCCGCGTCCACGTCGCCCTTTCGGACCTTGTGATGGTTCACGATGTTACCGGGGGCATGGTCGTGCAGGACCGGCGCGCCCTCCGCGAGGGCTTCCTCGGGCGAGAACACGGCCGGAAGCTCGTCGTATTCCACCCGCACAAGCTCAAGAGCCTGCTCGGCCGCATCAAGCGTAGTCGCCACGACCATTGCCACACCGTCGCCCAGGTAACGCGTTTTGTCGAAGGCAAACACAGGCATGTCCCGCTTCACCGGCCCGAAGGTCCTGGCGCCGGGGATGTCTTCGTGAGTGATGACTGCGACCACCCCGGGGACCTTCCGGGCTTCGCTTGCGTCGATGCGGATGATCCTCGCGTGCGGGAACCTCGCCCGCAGCATGCGTGCGTGGAGCATCCCATCGAAGTACAGGTCCGCCCCGAACTTCGCCCTGCCCGTCACCTTCTCGACCGCGTCCACCCGCTTCGCCCGGTGGCGCACTATGCTGAACTCATCCTGCGGGCCGTCCTTCACAGCCTTATCTCTCGCAGTCTCCACCTGCCTTAAGCCTCCTTCCCCGCTCCCTCCGCGCCCCTAACTAATCCCATTCGATCCCTTACGCGCCCGCGGGCTCCCCCGCCTGCTTCCTGAGGGCCATGTACACCCTCTCCGCCGTGGCCGGGATGTGCGTTATCCAGATCCCGGTCGCATCGTGGATGGCATTGGTGATAGCGGGAGTGATGGGCACGCACACCGCCTCGCCGATTCCCTTGGCTCCGAAGGGCCCGGATGGCTCGAGCTCCTCCACGATCATCGTCTCTATCTCGGGAGCGTCCATGGAAGTCGGGATTATGTATGTGGAGAAGTTCGGCGTTTTCGTGATCCCCTGTTCGATGACGGTGTCCTCCATCAGGGCGTATCCCATTCCCATGACCACGCCGCCCTCCGACTGCGCCTCGATTCCCACGGGGTTTATAGCTTTGCCCGGGTCAGGAATGGACACAACCCGGAGGACCTCCACCTCGCCGGTGAGGGTGTTCACCTCCACGAGAGCGACCTGGGTGATGTAGGAGTATATCAGATGCGGCAGGCCGAAATACCCTTCAACACCCCTGTCGGCCACGGGCCAGATGAAGTCGCCCTCGGCCTTCAGCTTCCTGCCCTTGCTCTCGGCGATGCATGCGATCTCGCGGAACGAAAGCCGCCTCGCCGAACGTGTGGCCTCGCCCGCCGGACAGGACCGCACCGTCACGTTCCCGCACCCGAAAGCTATCTCCTCGCGCGCCGCGCCGAGCGCCTCTGCGGCCAAGTCGGCAATGGCCTCGCGCATCCTCGCCGCCGCGCACCGGATGGCGTTTCCGCCGGTGTACACCGACCGCGATGCCGTGGACGTTCCGGAGTCCAAGGTGTACCTGGAGTCCCCCGATACCATCACGATATCCTCAACAGAGCAGCCAAGGCTGTCCGCGGCCATCTGCGCGAACGCCGTGGTGTTGCCCTGGCCGATCTCGGGACAGCTAACTCCCACGGCAAACCGTCCATCCGGGAGAAGCTCGATGGTGGCCGCCCCGTAGTCCGGCAGCCCCACGCCGAGCCCGCACCCGTGAAGCTCTGTTGCGATCCCGACGCCCCGTTTCTTGTGGGGCGCTGAAGGCCTGGCCTTCAGCTCCTCCCGCCGCACCCATATCTCGCATCTCGACGCCGCGTCAAGCGTGGCCACGGCCCCCACGGAAGCCGTCATCGTGTGGCCGAGGGCCGCCACATCTCCCTGCCGGAGGGCGTTCTTGCGGCGGAACTCAAGCCTGTCCATGCCAAGGCGCTCGGCGATCATGTCTATCTGCGTTTCCAGCGCGAATATCACCTGGTTCGCGCCGAAGCCACGGAACGCCCCGGCCAGGCCGTTATTCGTGTACACGCAGAACCCCTCGAGCCTCACGTTGGGCATGCGATAGGGTCCGCACGAATGCTCGATGGCGAGGTTCACGACAGGTCCCCCGAGGGACGCGTACGCCCCCGTGTCAGCGACCACGCGCACCTCGTTGGCGAGAAGCGTGCCGTCGGCCGCCGCCGCGGTCTTCATGCGGATCTTCATCGGATGGCGCTTCATCCCGGCGACCACCGATTCCTCCCGCGAAAGCACGATCTTTACTGGACGGCCGGTGCGAAGCGCGAGGAGCGCGAGGTATATCTGGATGGTTATCTCGTCCTTGCCTCCGAAGGCGCCGCCGGTAGGTGTGGATACGACCTGGATCTTCCTGGGGTTCATGCCGAGGGCACGCGCTATCTGAAGCTGATCCCTGAAAGGATGCTGGCTCCCGCACCATACGGTTATGTTGCCGTCCTCGTCTATCGTGGCGACGCCGCTTTCTGTTTCCATGAAAGCATGCATTTGCCTGGGCGTGTAATAGGTGTTCTCCACCACGACCGCGGCCTCCCGGAACGCCGCCTCCACATCGCCCCTCTCCACCTTGATGCGATGGTGGATGTTCCCGTCGGCGTGCACCCTCGGTGATGACTCCAGCATCGCCTCCTCGGGGTCATCCACCACCGGAAGAGGCTCGTACTCGACCTCGATCGCCCTCAGAGCCTCGCTCGCCTTCTCCTTCGAGGTCGCCGCCACCAACGCGACCGCATCGCCCATATAGCGTACCTTATCGAAGCAGAGGACGGGCTGGTCGGGGATGACGATGCCGAAGCCGTTGAGGCCGGGCACATCCTTGTGGGTCAGCACGGCAACCACGCCGTCTATGGCCTCGGCCTTCGAGGTGTCTATCTTCTTGATCAGGGCATGCGGATGCGCGCTCCGTAGGACCGCGCCCCAGAGCATACCCGGAAACGAAAGGTCAGACATGAACTTGAGCCTGCCGGTGACCTTGTCCACCGCATCGATGCGGCAAACCCGGGCACCTACCCACCTGGGCTCATCCACAGGCGTTCCCTCCTCTCCATGCACGCACGTCCCTCTCCCACGTCCCTCTCCGCGGATGCGCGTCGCGTCCTCCAGGCTCACCCGCCCCCGACAGGGGTCAGAATGTGCACGTTTGCACCATCGGTGAGCACAGTGTCCTCGTCCGCGCGCCGGCCGTTCACGAGCACGATGATATACACCCTGTCTTCTATCTTGAGGCGGTCCAGGAGGTCGGAAAGCTTCGCGCCTTCCTCGAACTCCATCTGGAACTTGTCTTCTTTCGCATACTTCCGCATGGTTCCGAACAAGACGACGTTAACTTTCATCGTCTGTAGACCTCCTCTAAGTGAAGGCGCGTTAGCCCTTGTTCCTTTGCCAATAGTTGGCGGGTTGCCGGTGTTGCACTCGGGGACGGCGCCCCAAGCGGGGCACCTTGACAAAATCCGGCCCGTCGGGCGAGTGGCCGGATTTTGACACCCCTCGTGCAATCACCGGCAACCCCTCCCAAAAGTCGGGAGCGCTTCTGCCGCCTCACTCGGCGCTCTACGAAAGCAGGCCCAGCAGACCCTCGTACAGGAGGTTACACGCCATCTCCTGACGGTACGCCTGCGATCCCCTGATGTCGGTTATGGGCATCACGTCGCGGAACGCAAGGCGCGAGATGTATCTCGCGGTCGCCGCGTCCAGCCTCTTGCCGCCGAGCGCCTTCTCCACCGTGCGGGCCCTTACGACCGTGGGCGCCACGGCTCCGAAGGCGACGCGCGCGTCCTCGAACGTGTCGGGACCTAGGCGCCGTGCGGCGAACGCCACACTCACGACGGATATGGTCAGCGACTTCCTCTGGCCCAATTTGCGGAAGAACGAGACGTGCTCCGGCCCGAGCGCCCGGAACCTCACCCCAAGGACGATCTCGTCGGGGGCGAGGGCCGACTTCTTGGGCCCCACGAAGAACGACTCCACGCCGAGGCTTCGCACGCCTCGGGGGCCTGCGACATCGACCGACGCCTCCAGAGCGAAAAGCGCGGGTATGACATCGCCTGCCGGCGAGGCGGTACACATGTTCCCGCCGATGGTCCCTCTCCCCCTTATCTGGGGTGAGCCTACATGAGCGCAGGCGTCCGCGAGCAGCGGGGCAGCCGCCCTCACAAGGGGAGACGATGCGACCTCGGCGTGGGTGGCGAGCGCCCCCACCCACACCACGTCGCCTTCGCCCACGCTCTCGGCTTCGTCCTCGCCACGTGCCCCGGCCCTCTCTTCGACCCGTATCTCGCGAAGCCCGTCGAGCCGGCTAATGTCCACCAGGACCGCCGGGGAACGCCTGTCCTCCTTGAGCTCAACAAGAAGGTCCGTCCCCCCGGCTATGACGCGCGCCTCGGACCCCCACCTCGCGAGGGCCTCGACAGCCTCATCCACGCTTTCAGGGACCGTGACGCTAAATGGCCTCACATCGCTCCCACCTTCGGCTTAAGCTGTATGCACTCGTAGACCGGGCAGACCGTGGCGCACATGCCGCAGCCTTTGCACTTGTTCTCGTCCACCTTGGGCAGGCGGTTTGAGTCGAGCTCGATGGCCTGGTGCCCGCCGTCCCTGCAGGCGATGTAGCAGAGGTCGTCCTTGACGCATGTCTCGTGGTTGATCGTGGCGACGACCTTGTGCTTGCGCGAGAGCTGCGAGTGTTCCACGATGTATGGAAGGGATTTGCCGACAAGCTCCCGGACGGAGCTCATGCCCTTCTCCTCGAGGTAGACGTCGAGGCCGTCGATGAGGTCCTCGATGATCCTGAACCCATGGCGCATCACCGCCGTGCAGAGCTGGATGTTGGTGGCACCTACCAGGAGGAACTCCACAGCGTCCCTCCATGTGCTGATGCCGCCGACCGCCGCGATGGGGATGTCGACTGCTTTCGCGATCTCAGCCACGCACCGGAGGGCCACAGGTTTGATCGCAGGGCCGGAATACCCGCCGAACGTGGAGTATCCACCCACGTTCGGGTACGGCACGAACGTGTCGAGGTCGATGCCGATGAGGCTCTTCAGTGTGTTGATGGCGCATACGCCGTCCGCCCCCGACCTCTTGACAGCACGCGCCGCGGCGGTGATGTCGGCTATCTGCGGGGTCAACTTGATGATGACCGGGACGCGCTTTGCGGCCTCCTTGACCCAGCGTGCGGTGCGCTCCGTGAGCTCGGGGTCCTGGCCGATGGTGGAGCCCATGCCCCGCTCGGGCATACCATGCGGGCACGAGAAGCTGCATTCAATGAGGTCCACGCCGGCCGCCTCGAGCCTGCGCACAAGCTCCTGCCAATCCTCTTTCTTTGCCCCCATGATGCTGGCGCCGACCACTCTGTCAGGGTACTCTTTCTTGAGGGCCTTCACATCCTTCTCAACCTCGTCGATGTGACGCTCGGAGATGAGGTCGATGTTCTCGAGGCCCACGAGCTTCTTGTCCTCGTAGTCGAGCCCCGCCATCATGGGGTAGACGAGCTCGACGACCTCGGTTTCGACTGAGGTCGTCTTGAGGATCGCCCCTCCCCAGCCGGCCTCGAACGCCCTCGCGACCATCTCCGCACTATCTGTGGGCGGCGCCGCTGCGAGCGTGAACGGGTTTGGAAACTTCACTCCACAGAACTCGATAGATAGGTCTGCCATCTCCGGTCCCTCCTGCGAGTCAGAATGCATGCCTGTATGATATCGCGAAGAACCACAGCTCCCGCCCGTTCCGCGGGTCACAGGCGTTCGCCGTGTCCTACGGATATGGACTCAACCCGGGCGTAAGGATAGCTCTGCAGCGCCTCCAGCTCCGGTTGGGAAGGTAAGCGTCCGGGTCAAGAATAATGCAGCTCACCGGGTGTTTCGTGCAGAACACGAGGACCTGGTCCCGCCCGGTGAGAGTGACCTTCTCACGTGTCTTCCACTCATCGCCCGCGAGCAGCACATCCGCCTGGACGGGTCCCACGGCGTCGCCCATGTTGACAAGGGAGAATTTCGTCACGAAGCCGCCCCCCGGTTTCGGGGAGCAGCGGGCGTTACGGATCTCGTATGCGAAACTCGCGGTCGTACCGAGCCACTGCCTGATAAGGCTATCGACCGGCTTGCCCGACACTCTCTCTGCGACCTTGACGAACTCCGCAAGCCCTGATGGCTTCGCCCGGTACACCGACACGTGCCGCCTGAGCGTCTCGAGGAACGCCTCGTTTCCAAGGGTATAGTGAACGAGCCTCAGCACGAGGGCTGCCCTGATGCACACATGCCTCGGCGCGTCGAGAACGCGGCTTCTCGCCCATGAGAGAACGCTTTCCTCGGCGCCCGAGCCGATGGCCGAATCCGCAGCGTACCTGTCGATTTCCTCGTGAATGAGCGCCGCCCTCGCGTCATTGCCCAGGACGTGCCCGACGGTCTCGTACGCCATCGCCCGCGCCAGCGCTTCGTGAAACCACGTGTCGCCGAATCCCACGGATATGGGGCTGCCCCACCAGATGTGGGCTGTTTCGTGGGCAAGGGCCGTGACGAGGCGCAAGAGGTGCTCATCTCCTGGGTACTGGCGCCTCAGGACGGCCACAAAACGCCGGGCCTCGGGCTCACCGAGCATCGAGACATAGGCATCGATCACGCTGCAGAACAGGTCCATAGCCTGCGAAGCCTGGTCCTTGAGCCGGGGCCCGAGATAAAGCTCCAGTTCCACGCCTCTATGCGTTCTGCGCTCCAGCGCGAATCTGCCCGCCGTGAGCGCGAGGCCAGAAAGGGGCTCGCGCGCCTCCCAGACGTAGACGGCCTGATCCCGGGTTTCTGACGACAGGGCGAGGTCCCCGTCTGTGACCGCGACCATCCCTGGGAACGTCGCACACGAAACTCTCGCCGTGAACGAGTCGAACCCCGCTCCCACCGGGTACCACGCCGACCTGCGTGAAAGGCGCAAGCCGCCCTCGTCTATGTGCGCCCACCTGCCGCCGGCCGGCCGCCCGGCATATACGAAGGTAAGCCGCGCTTCCTGCCCCTCGTCGAGAGGCCTCGGCAGGTGAACCCACACTGCCTTGAGGCCGGGCGCGTCGGCAAGCTCGACCTCGCGCGTGTCGAGGCGCTCGCCGTCCATGGCCACGGCCCGCAGGGCAAGCCCGCTGTTCAGGATGAAACAGTGCCTCGTCACGCCGGATGCGAGCGCCCTGAGAACGAGAATAGCGGTGGCCTCGAGCCTTCCCAGTTCAACGTCGGTGCGCACGGAGATGTCGTAGCGCGTGACCGTGGCCTCGTCGCCCGAGCGCGCGAGCGACGAGAAGAGATGAGTTCGCTTTTGCCTGGCCACCCAGCCAATACCCATCGCCCGCATCTCACCTCCGCGCGTTTCCAAGTGCGAGTTCATATATCGCCGGCTCCCGCCACCAAGTAGGGGTCCGTTAGTTCCTCCTCGTTTGCCGACATCTGGTGGGTTGCCGGTGCTGCACTCGGGGACGGCGCCCCAAGCGGGGCGCGCTTCGCCAAAACCCGGCCCGTCGGGCTAGGCAGCCGGATTTTGACACCCCTCGTGCAACTACCCGCAACCCTTCCCAGAAGGCGGATGCATTTTTGCACCCCTACTTACAAACCCGCCGCAGGTAAGCATCGATGGCCTTCGCCGCCCTCTTTCCTTCGGCAACCGCCTGCACCACCGTGGCGCCGCCGTTCGCAGCATCGCCCCCGGCGAACACGCCCTCGACTGGCGTCATCTGGGTTTCTCGGCATACCTCGATGGTGTCCCCTTTCCCGGCGGCAAGACCGCCGAAAAGCTCGACAAGCCCAGGCCAGGGCGCCTGGCCTGTGGCCACGATGGCGGTGGGTACCTCGATTATATGCTCACTCCCGGGGATCATTTCCGGCCTTCTCCGCCCGCTCGAGTCGGGCTCGCCCAGGCGAGTCCCCACACACTCGACTCCCGTGAGGCGTCCGCCGTCCTCGACGAACCTCACCGGGGTCGTAAGGAACTCGAATTTCACTCCCTCAGCCGCGGCGAACTCGTACTCCCTGTTCCAGGCGGGCATTTCGTCTCGGGAGCGTCGGTAGAGCACCACGACCTCCGAGGCGCCGCAGCGGAGCGCCGAGCAGGCGGCGTCCATCGCCACGTTCCCGCCGCCGATGACCACGACTTTTCCGGCAAGGCGTACGTCATCGCCGGTGGCCACTTTTCTCAGGAACTCGCCCGCCTGAAGAACGCCGGGGAGGTCCTCCCCTGGGACCCCGAGCGATGACTGGTACCCTAGGCCCGGGGAAAGGAACACCGCGTCATGCGACCTGCGAATGTCGGCGGCCGACACGTCCCTGCCCAGGCGAACCCCTGTCTTTACCTCCACAGCGGACGATTGAAGCACAGCGCCCACCTCGGCCTCGGCGACAGCGAGCGGCAGCCTGTACCGGGGTATCCCGTGGACGAGAAGCCCGCCCGGCCTCTCCTCGGCCTCGTAGACCGTTACGGCATGCCCCAGCCTCGCAAGCTCGTGGGCGCAGGCAAGCCCCGCGGGGCCTGATCCGATGACCGCCACCTTCTTTCCGGTGGGCGCGCCCGGCCCGGGCAGCTTGATTCCCCGTTTCATCTCCTCGTCGGCCACGAACCGCTGGAGCGCAGCGATGGCTATCGGTTCCGACAGGTTCGTGCTAGAGCACCTCTTCTCGCAAAGCTCCTCCGCCGGGCAGACCCTCGCGCAAACCCCTGCAAAAACGTTGGCCTCGCGTATCAGCCGCGCAGCGCCGACGAAATTCCTTGTCTTAAGTCTCCGGATGAACCCCGGCACGTCGACTCCTGCAGGGCACCCGGCGACGCACGGGGCATCGTGACAGAAAAGGCACCTCGAAGCCTCGGCGATCGCCTGGTGGATCGCAAGCCCCCGTTCAACTTCGTCGAACCCCGCCTTCCGCACCTCCGGTGAAAGCTCCTGCATCCTGGCTCTCACACCCATTTCAACGACTGCCTCCTCATTGAAGCGCTGCGATCTCGCCCACCTAAGTGAGGGTTCACAAATCCCTCCTGGTTTTCCGGCGGGGGTTGGGTTGCCGGTGTTGCACTCGGGGACGGCGCCCCAAGCGGGGCGCGCTTCGCCAGGATCCGGCCGGCCTGGCCGGTGGCCGCATTTTGGCACCCCTCATGCAATCACCGGCAACCCCTCCCAAAGTCGAGAGCATTCTTCTAGCCCGCCACACGCACACCCGGAGACGGCGCCGGTTCTGCACGAGAACTCTGGCGAGCGACTCGCCCGCGACGCCGTATGAAGGCCCCATCTGCGTGCGGGCGGAATCTGTTCGGGACTCACTGCTTCTTGTTCTTGACCTCGATCATCTCCGCCACGATCGCCACGGCGATTTCTTGTGCGGTTTCTGCACCGATGTCAAGCCCTATGGGCGCGTGCACGCACGCCACATCCTCCTGAGAGAAGCCCTCGCCGAGCAGCGCGTCGAAGGTAGCGCGCACCTTTGACCGGCTCCCGATCATGCCGATGTAGCCCGGGCGTGGCCTGCGTCTCAGGCACTCCGCCAGCACCTCCCGGTCATGGGCATGACCACGCGTGACGATGACCACGTACGTCCCGGCATCCATCGGCATGGTGCGCGCCGCACCACCGAGGTCCGAGACGACCACTTCATCGGCCACGAGCTTCTCCCTGTCAGCAAACTCTGGCCGATCATCCACGACCACGGCCCTGAACCCGGCCACGGTTGCAATGTGGGCTACGGCGGCGCCCACGTGCCCCGCCCCGAACACATAGACTCTCGGCCTGGGGACGATGGGCTCGATGTAAACCCTCGCCGTGCCGCCGCAGGTCATCCCCAGGTTGTCCTGTGCGCCTGGCGCAAGCTCGAGTTCAACGAGCCTTGGCGTGCCCCTTGCCAGGGTGTCTTGCGCCTCGCGGATGATTCTGGCCTCGAGCGCCCCCCCGCCGACCGTGCCGAGCGTGGCCCCGTCGGGGAAGACCAGCATTTTGAATCCGGGAAGGCCCGGCGACGACGCCTGCGTCGCGATCACGATGGCCAGCGCCGCACGCCGGCCCTCGTCGATGAGGCGGGCTATCTCCTTGTAGATGGCCACGGAGTCAGCAGGACCGCCGCCGGTCGCAGGTCCGCCACGTCCCGGTGCGAGTCCAGACCCGGTCCTAGACCCGGCTCCAGACTGACATTCGGGCCCTGGTCCCATCCCTGGTTCACGTGTGCGTTCGGTGTTCACTGCGAGCTCGTCCCTTTCCTCATGAAGAAATTACGTACTGGTCGTGGTGGCACCACAGTCGGACTGCCGTAATCGCCCCTACGCATCGTCTCCAGAGCCTGCTCGTAGTCCTCCGGCGTGTCCAGATCCTCGACCATCCCCGGCCTCCCCAACTCCACACGGAGGATCCGGCCTTCGCGCCGTACGATAAGGTCGCGAAGCCCCTGTCCGTTGTCGGGCAGGTCGAGCACCTCCTGCCTGAGCGCGCCGGCGAAGAGGGTCGGATGGCCACCTCGCCCGCCATACGTCGGCACCACGATGTCCACCCGAGGCCGCGCACGCCGGTACGCCTGCACGACCAGGCCATAATCATCGGGGCGGATGCCGGGCTGGTCCGCCGGAGCAACGAGGAATGCTCCGGTCTCCGCAGCGAGCGCTCTCACCCCGGATTTGACGGACGAGAGCATCCCCAGGCGGTAATCGGCATTGACGACGATGCGCATCCCGGGGCGGGGACGCGACATAAGCGCCGCCCGCACGACTTCGGCCTCGTGCCCCAGCACCACCACAACCTCGTCGATGTCTGCCGCAGCAAGAGCCGCGTCAACCGCTGCTTCCACCACCGTGCGGTCGCCCCAGGGAAGGACCTGCTTGAGCCTTCCCATCCTGCGCGACTCTCCCGCCGCCAGGATCACGGCACCGCAGGTCACGTCGCGTCAGGGCCGGCGAAACCCCTGACCCCTCCGAGGGCGCCGGCACCCGTGCCGTCGCTGCCGTCGCTGCCGTCGCTGCCGGCGCCGGCGCCAGCTCCAGCTCTAGCCCCAGCTCCAGTGCCTGTGGTCCCGGGATCGTCGCCCCGCTCCGCCCCCGGAAGCCTCGCGGCCGCCACCTCGATGGCCCTGATTATCTTGGCGTAGCCGGTGCACCTGCAAAGGTTGCCCGATATCGCCTGCCGGATCTCGTCCCTCGTCGGAGACGGGTTCGCATCGAGCAAGGCCTTGGCAGACATGATCATCCCCGGCGTGCAGAACCCGCACTGCACGGCACCCTCGGTCACGAACGCCTCCTGGATCGGGTGAAGGCTGCCATCGCGCTCCAGGCCCTCGATGGTCACGACCTGCTTCCCGTCCGCCTGGTAGGCCAGCATCAGGCACGAATTCACCGGCTTCCCGTCGACGAGCACCGTGCACGCCCCGCACTCGCCCTTACCGCACCCTTCCTTCGTGCCTGTGAGGCCCAGATCCTCGCGCAGGAACTCAAGCAAGGTGCGCGTCGCAGGAACCTCGGCCCGGACGGTGCGGCCATTCACCCACATATTCACACTAAACGTCCCCCTGGACGTCACCCCGGACGTCCCCCTGGGCCCGGAGGCGCTCGCCGCGCTCTCACCAGCACCCACGGGACCGCAACACTCGCTCACTCGAGATCACCAACCCTCCATCCTGCTGCGTCACGCCGCCGGGCCGGGCGCCCCCCTCCCCGCAGGCTCGGGCGGAGAGGCAACAGACGGTCCGACAGGCGGTCCGGTATGCGGGGTCCGTGCCCGCCTCACGGCCGCCCGCCCATGCAAAGCGCGAGAAGCGCCTTCTCAACATGCAGCCTGTTCTCGGCCTCGTCGAACACCACCGAGTGTGGCCCGTCGATCACCTCGTCGGTAACCTCATAGCCACGGTCCGCCGGCAGACAGTGCATGTAGATGGAGTCCGGGGCCGTGAGCTTCATGCGCCTTTCGTCGCATATCCAGTCCGTGTACTTTTTTGCGATGGCCATGGACTCGTCCTTGTCCTGCGTGGTCATGAGCGCGCCCCAGCTCTTCGGGTAAACCACGTGCGCCCCCTCGAAGGCCGCGTCCATGTCGTTGACCACCTCGAATTTCACCCCCGCCTGCCGGGCGTTCTCCTCGGCCTGTTTCAATATCTCCGGCATCAGCTTGAACTCGGGTGGGTGAGCCAGGGTCACGTCCATTCCGAACCTCGTCATGAGGAGAATGAGCGACTGCGGGACCGACATGGGCTTCATGTAGCTTGGGGCGTACGCCCACGATATCACGAACTTGCGCCCGCGAAGCTCGTTCGAGAACTTCTCCTTTATCGTCATGAGGTCCCCGAGCGCCTGGCACGGGTGGTAGATGTCGCACTGCATGTTGAATACCGGGACGCTCGACCACTTCGCGACCTCGCGTATGTACTTGTTGCCGATCCCGAAGAAGCAGTTCCGAATGGCAATGCCGTGCCCGTACCTGCTCAGGACCATCGCGGTGTCCTTGGCGGCCTCTCCGTGGCTTATCTGCAGCTTGTCCGGGGTGAGGTCGTGAGCATGCCCGCCTAGCTGGGTCATGCCGGCCTCGAACGAGTTCCGCGTCCTTGTGGACTGCTCGAAGAACATCATGAAAAGCGTCTTGTCCTGCAGGTAGCGGTGCGGGACGCCCAACGCGAAAAGCTTTTTGAGGTCCCAGGCGACGTCCAGGACCATCTCAAGCTCCTCCCGTGTCCACTCCTGCGTCGTGATGAAGTGCTTGCCACGCAATAGCGAGTGCATCGTCTCTTCCTCCTCTTCTCCCTCTTACCTTCTCAGCCAGGGCTTTCCGTCTCCGGTCGGCTCACCTGGTTACCTCACAGTATACCATCGGGAACAGCGCGTAGAACATGGCGGATTTCACAAGATGCTCCACGCTCACCTGGTCGTCCACGGAGTGCGAGTGCCTCTCCTCGCCCGGGCCGAACCCTATGGTCGGGATGCCAAGCCTGCCCATGGTGGCGGTGCCATCCGTCGAGAACACCCACTTGCTCGTCCGGGGCTTCTCGCCGAAGAGCATCTCGGCGCACTTCACGCCCGCTTGCACCAAGGGGTGGTCCTCCTCCAGGACCCACGTGGGAAAATACTTCTCCCACTTCGGCCGATATCCTGTGTAGCTCGGCGAATCGTAGGTGAGAAGGCTCACCTCGGCGCCCTCGGCTCCCGGGAGGGACCGGATCTCTTCGATGGAGGACTCGGTGGTCTCGCCCACCGTCATCCGCCTGTCGACGTAGATGGTGCACTCGTCTGGGACAGCGTTAAGCGAGCCGGTCTTGCACTCGATGGACGTGACGGCGATGGTTCCGCGCCCGAGGAACGGATCGTCCTTGAGCCTGCCATTGAGCTCCTCGATGCCTGCCACTATGGGCATCATCTTGTAGATGGCGTTCACCCCGCGCTCGGGGGCGCTGGCATGGCAGGACACGCCCTTCGTGGTTACCTTGATCTCGCACCGGCCGCGATGCCCCCGGTTTATCTGCAGGTTCGTGCACTCGCCGAGCACCACGCACTCCGGCCGGACCCCCTGAGTGGTGATCATCTCGTGGACGGCCCACCCGTCGCAGTCCTCCTCCTGCACTATCCCCGCAACGTAAAGGGTGGCATCACGAGGAAGGAGGCCGAGGTCCTTCATGACGCGGGCGCCCCATACCATGCACGCGATGGCGGCCTTGTTGTCGGACGCGCCGCGCCCGTATATGATGCCGTTCTCGTACTTACCCTGGAACGGGTCCCACTTCCATGCCGCGCGGTCTCCCACGCCCACCGTGTCGATGTGGGAGTCGTACAGGATCTTGCGGGGCCCCGAGCCCATCGTGCCGATGACGTTGCCGACGGCGTCTATCCTGACGTCATCAAACCCCACTTTCTGCATCTCGTCACGGATCCGGCGGATGCACTCGCCTTCGTTCGTGCTCGTGCTCGGTATCGCGATAAGATCCCGCAGGAATGCGATGATGCTGTCCCTGTACCGCCCCACAGCCTCTGCGATCTTTGTTGTCTGTTCCCTGTCGATGCTGTCGATGCTCAAAGTCATCCCTCCTCCGGTATCCGGTCACCGGTCGCCCGTTCCTCGGGTCAACCGCTAGCTACAAACTCCGAGGTCGCCGGTTTCTCGCGGGTGGCCGGCGCTCGGGTCCCGCGATGGCACCTCAAGCGGGGCCTCTTGATCAGGTTTGGCCCGCACATAGATCCCCGGATCTTGACGCCCCCTCGGGCAGGCACTCGCACACCCGCACCCCATACTCTCCGAAACGACACTCTCCTCAGCAACAAACAGCACGAATTTGCGACATCTCACTACAGGGATGTGCCGCCGGGCGTGGGCACGGCCGCGACGAACCGGCCCCAGCCTGGGGCTCCGACGAACTGATCGCTGGCGAGCACGACCCTGCCGCGCACCATCACCATCCTCGGCCAGCCCTGCACCTTCATCCCCTCGTAGGGCGTGTACCCCGCGTTTGAGTGGAGGACTGAGGCGGCAAGCGTGCGGGCGCACCCGGGGTCGAAGATCACGATGTCCGCGTCCGAACCCGGAGCGATGGTCCCCTTGCGGGGATAGAGCCCAAACAGCTTGGCCGGGTTGTACGAGAGCATCCTCACCATGTCCCGGAGCGCCATGCCACGCCGCACCACTCCCTCATGATGAACGAGCGGAAGCAAGGTCTCGACCCCGGGAATTCCCGGCAGGACGTCGAAGCACGTCTCGCCGAGGGTCTTCTGCTCCCGCGTGAAGGCGCAGTGGTCAGTGGCAATGACCTCGATCTCGCCTCCAAGGACGCCATCCCAGAGCGCCGCCGTGTCCGCCGCAGTCCGGAGCGGCGGCGTCATGATGAGCTCCCGCGCCCTATCCTCTGAGTACTCCTCCGCAGTCAGCAGGAGGTAATGAGGACAGGTCTCCGCATAGACGGTGTAGCCCAGCCGCCTTGCCTCGCGGACCGCCTCAAGCCCCGCGCCGCTCGACACATGCACGAAATAGACGGGGATTCCGAGCGTGCCGAGCCGGGCGGCCACGTTCCGGATGGCGATCGCCTCGGCTTCGGACGGCCGCGACTCGGCGTGCCGTGACGGCGATGCCTTTCCCTGCTTCCGAAACTCGGCTTCGAGCCGCTCCACCGTGTCGTTGTCCTCGCCGTGGACCGTGACCAGGAGCCCTGCGTTCCTTGCCGCTTCGGACACCGCCAGGAAGTCTGCGTCCTCGAGGAGGTAACCCGCCGCGCGATAGGTCGTGAAGAGCTTGACGGCCCCCACGCCCATCCTGGCGAGCGCCGCCATTTCGTCCGCAAGATCCCCGGGCACCTTCGTCACCGTCATGTGCAGCGCGAAGTCCACCGAGGCTCCGGCCGTCGCCTCGTCGATGCGCGCCCGGGCGGCGCTGGCCATCGACATCCCGGGAACCTGGTCCGCGAAGTCGATGACGCAGGTCACCCCGCCGCACGCTGCAGAGCGCGTTCCCGAGGCGAAGTCATCGGCGGTAACCGTGCCGCGCGAGCGGAGGGCGAAGTGGGTGTGCGCGTCTATGACCCCGGGGAGCACGTACCTGCCCGACGCATCGAGCACCACGGCCTCGGGCGTCCTAGGAAGGCCCTCGCCGACGGAGACAATCTTTTCCCCGTCCACGGCGACGTCTGCCCGAAACTCGCCTTCCGCAGTTACCACAAGTCCCCCTGTGATGAGGAAGTCCACGTCCACCCCTCCCTGCCTGCGCCCTGCCTGCCCCGTCTGCCCCGCGTCGGTCTTCTCGTCTTTGCACACTACCTCGAGATCCTCGTGCCGCTCCGGCCATCGAGGGCGTCCAGGCACCTGTCGAGCGATGCGATTATCGCAAGCCCGCCAGACGAGGCGAAGTTGATGGACGCCTGTACCTTGGGGCCCATGCTGCCTGCCTTGAAGTGCCCTTCGGCCATGTAGCGCCTGGCCTCCTCGATGGTCATACTGTCTAGGAATACCTGCGACGGCGTGCGATAGTTGAGCGCGACCCTCTCCACGTCTGTCAGGATGAGCAGGACGTCGGCACCGATGTCCGTCGCGAGCTTGGCGCTGGCGAGGTCCTTGTCGATGACGGCTTCCACGCCGCGCAGCATCTCGCCCTCCTTGATGACGGGGATGCCCCCACCACCCGCTGCGATGACCACCTCGCCCCTGTCGAGAAGGCTCTCGATGGCACGCTTCTCGAATATCTCCACCGGGAGCGGCGAAGGCACCACCTTGCGCCAGCCGCGGCCTGCGTCCTCCTTCCAGACCTCGCCCCGTTCCGCCATGAAGCGTTTTGCCTCCTCTTCTGTGTAGAACGGCCCTATCGGCTTGGTGGGGTTCGCGAAGGCGGGGTCGGCCGGGTCCACCACCACCTGCGTGAGCACGGTGACGACTGAGGCCCGCAGCCCCTCGCGGGCTATCTCGTTGTGCATCGCTTGCTGGATCATGTACCCGATGAGCCCCTGGCTCTCGGCGCCGCAGATGTCGAGCGGCATCGCCGGCACAATGTCGCGCGCGCTGTGGTTCTGGATGAGGATGTTCCCGACCTGCGGGCCGTTGCCGTGGGTGATGACCACCCTGTGACCCCTCTTTATGAGCTGGACGATGCTTCTGCACGTGGACTTGACGTTGGCCATCTGCTGCGCGGCGGTGCCTTTCTCGCCGGGCTTCAGAATGGCGTTGCCCCCGAGTGCCACAACGATCGTCGTCTGCACCTTGACCTCTCCTCCCCCGGATGCCCGGTCAGCGGACCCCCTGTCCCCAGGAGCCGGTCTGGATTTCGCTCCTCCGCCCTCCGTCTTTCGCTACCGTCCAGGTCAAGCCCGTCAAAACGCCGGCGGCGTGATGGCAGAGATGAAAACGAGATCCTTGTCGCCGACGCTCGTGATCTTATGCGGGATGGCGCAATAGTAGTAGATGCTGTCGCCCTCCTCCAGGTGGTACCGCTCGTCACCGATCTGGATGTCCATAGCACCCTGGAGCACTATGGTGCACTCCTCTCCCGGGTGAGCGAGCGGCTGCTCGCACGTCGAGGTGCCGGGTTTGAGCGTCGCCATCATGACCTCCATCTGCCTGTTGAGGTCTGGCGACAGAAGCTCGAATGCTAGGTGCGATCTGGGAAACTTCAGTGTCTTTCGGCTGTCCTTCCTCACCACGGGGCTGTAACCGTCTGAGTTGAGGAGAAAATAGAATATGGGCACATCGAGAGCTTCCGCGATTTTGCGCAGAGACGTTATGGACGGTTCGGCCACGTCCCTCTCGACCTGGCTCAAGAAGCTTGCGGTAAGCCCCGTGAGCGCCGCAAGTTCGTTTAAGCTCTTTCCTCGTTCGCGGCGCTTTTCCCGTATCTTTCTGCCGAGCAACGTCATTCCCCCTGCGTTAGAAGGTCTTGCGCGCGGGCCTCGAGCATCCGGCGGAGGTCTTCGATGCTCGGCCCGACTTCTATAGGAGGCGGCGCGGCCCGCTCCGCGTTGGCGATGTCCTTGAGGCCGTTGCCCGTGGCGATCACGACCACCGTCTCATCGCGGCCTATGATGCCGCTTTCGAGGGCAGCGGTGAGGCCCGCAAGGCTCGCGGCACCGGCAGGCTCGCTGAACACGCCGGTCGTCGACCCGAGCAACCTCATGGCGCGGAGGATCTCCTCGTCGGGCACAGCGATCATGTCGCCGCCGGATCGGCGGACGGCGTTCAGGGCTTTGGTGGGGTTGCGCGGCACGCCCACCGCAATGCTGTCAGCTATGGTGTTCTCGGGCGACGGCCGGAAGCGGTTGCCGCCAGACCTGAACGCCTCGACCAGCGGCTGGCATCCGGCGGCCTGAACGCCGAGAATGCGCGGGATCCGCGTTATGAGGCCGGTCCTGAAGAAATCGTGGAAGCCTTTATACACGCCCGCTATGGTGCAGCCATCACCCACGGAGACCACCACCCAGTCGGGGACCTGCCAGCCAAGCTGCTCGCATACCTCGAAGCTCACGGTCTTCTTGCCCTCGACTAGGTACGGGTTGATGGCAGCGTTGCGGTTGTACCAGCCCCACCTCTCGATGGCCGCTGCCGAGAGCGAGAAGGCGTCGTGGTAGGAGCCGTCCACGGAAACGACGGTGGCACCATAGATGAGAAGCTGCATGAGCTTGCCGCGCGGTGCCCGCCTCGGCACGAAGATGCACGAGCGCAGGCCCATCGACGCCGCGCACCCCGCGAGCGACGAGGCGGCGTTGCCCGTGGAGGCGCAAGCGACGATGCGGCGCCCGGCCGCTTTCGCACGGACGGCCGCGATGGCCGACGCCCTGTCCTTGAGAGAGGCGGTGGGGTTGACCCCTTCGTCCTTCACGAAGACGAAGCGCGCTCCAAGGACGCGGGCAAGGCGATGAGCGTTGTAGAGCGGAGTCCATCCGACTCGAAGCGGCGGCCTCTCCCAGGCCGGCTCGACCGGCAGGAATGGCACGTAGCGCCACATGGAGTTCTCGCCGGTGGCGGCGAAGTAATCGCGGCCCATATCGCGCCCCGTATCGCCGCCTATCCTGTGCGCGATGGCCTCATAGTCGTAGACGACGTCAAGAATACCTTCGCTGCCGCAGGAAGGGCACGTGAGCGCGGCGTGGCCATACTCCACGACGGCACCGCACGTGGTGCACTGAAGATGTCTTACGTAGCTCACCTGTCGCCCTCCCGAACCGCGTGAGGACACCCCCTGGCAGAAGCATTCACGCTCAGTAGGGAGTGTTTAACGTGGCTTAATTCCGTATGGATCTATTCAACTCTCATTGAAGGAATCCTCCTGCGAGCACCAAGAATATGACTGAACCAGACAGAGCCGCGTCGTGCCCCGCCCGATGCGCGTGTCGACTGGCACGGGAGGGCTACAGGTGAAACGAGCGACGACCCGGCAGACAGGCGGGCACAAGCCATCGAAACTACCAGGCTGTTACCACCGACCTTTCATCCTCTCCGTGGTAACGATATTCGTGACACTGGTAGCTGAGATCCTTTGGTGTCCGCCACCTCAACTGGATGCCACCGGTGCGCGGGAACCCGCTCTCCGCCCCGTCGAACTTCACTTTTTCTACAGCTCAGCCTGTCCAGGCTGCGAGATCGCGAGATTGCAGCTCGCACGCCTCGTGGCCGTTCGCCCTTACGTGTCGGTGGCAGAGCACGATGTAGTGTTCGCCCACAACCAGGCGCTGCACCGGGCGTTCGCCACCGCCGCCAGTGTCCCCGCCAGAATGCGAGGCTATGTACCTGTGGTTTTCGTCGGCTCGCGGTACCTTGTTGGGGACGAGATCACCCTTGAAGGTCTCCTGGAGGCGGTTGATGGGTACAACTCCAGCGCAGGGCCCATCGGGGTCCGAACCGAGGAGATCGAGGCCGCGGGGCGCGCTCTTCTGAGAGAAGGCTCCATACTGAGCGCCGCTGTCGTCGCTGTCGCAGGGCTCGTAGATGGGATCAACCCGTGTGCCTTTGCTATCCTAGTCTTCTTCGTGTCGTATCTAACGCTCGCAGGCAAGGACAGGCGGCAGATCCTTTCAACCGGCCTGGCGTTCGCAGGAGGGGTCTTCGCGACGTATGTTGCGGCGGGCTTCGGGCTACTCGGGGTCATCCACGCCTTCCGGGGCGTGCCCTTCCTTCACAGGGCGGTCTATCTAGCCGCCGCCGTCATGTGCTTTGCGCTAGCGGCCGTGACGATACATGACTTGTTGCAAATGCACTCGGGCGCTTGTTCCAACGTGAAGCTAAGGCTCCCACGCCACCTCATGAGGTTCGCCCACGCCGCGATCAGGCGGGCGGCATCCTCGCCCTACCTTGGGGCGGCGGCCCTACTGACGGGGGCGGTCGTCGCGACCACGGAGTTCGTATGCACCGGCCACTTGTATCTGCCCACCATCGCATACATGGTGCAGGCAGGTGGCGACACGGGACGTCCCGCTGACATGCTGATCCTGTACAACCTGGCGTTCATAGCGCCGATGCTATGCGGGGTTACCCTCACATACCTCGGCACGACCTCGGAACGCCTCGCAGCTTTCACGCGGCGCCACGCCGTCACGGTGAAGGCTGCCATCGCAGTGGTCCTGTCTTGCCTAGGAGGTTATCTCGGCCTGGGGTTTCTCAGGATGCTGGGCCTGGCAGCGTAGGTGCAGTGTCGTCGCGCGGGGGCGCCAGGCCCCTCGCCTGGGCGTCCCGGAGCATGCTCCGAAACGCCTCCTGAGCCTACCAAGGGCGTCCTGTGCGCCTTGGTGGGCGCCGCGTTAGCGCGTTAGACCTGTATCCACTGAAGAGCGACAGGTCTTGGAGAGGACTTCTAAGTATGAGGTCATTAGTTTTCTCTCGTTTTCCGAGGCTTGGGTTGCCGGTGACTCAAAGAAAGAGTGCAACACCGGCAACCATGCACGGCGCGTCGCTCTCTGGAACCGGCGATTACTTATGGCGATCTACTTAGGTCAGCTCTTCTTCATTCCCTACCAGCTTGTTGAGGACGCGCTCACACTCCTCAATGAACCTCCGCACGTCCTCCTTGAGTGAGCTGACATCGGCACGCGTCACGGTGACGAAGTCCTCGTAGTCGGTGTCCTGCCGTTTCTCAAATGCAGATGGCAGAACCTTGGAAACTTGCGCGTCGATCAGACGGTCTTTGACGAAATGGCGCTGAAAGAGGGATATCACTCCGCTGTGTTTGGATGAGTCCAGTTGCTTGAGCGCCAGGAGGGCCCTTGCCGCATAGAACGCTGCATAGTAGAAGCGGTTCACCGCCCCCGTGAGACCGCCAGTCTCGAGCAGCGTCGAGCCCTCCTCAAAGGATTCCTTCGCACGCTCCATCCGGTACTCTGCCAGGACGCGTACCTCAGGCTTCATAAGGACACGCCCTCGCGCTCTAGAGTCTGGATGAACGGCGTGAGTTTCCAGACGGGATCTCGGAACACGTGTTCCGGGATGACCCGAGGAGAAATGTACACGTCGTGACGCAAGTTTACGTCAAAGGCGACGTCGATGACCGCATCCCTCACGCCTCGGTCGAGCCTCGACACAATGACGAGCACGTCTATATCCGAATCAGGCGTATCGTCCCCCCGCAGCTTGGAGCCGAAGAGTCTGATATCTCGTATTTCCTCTCTGAGAGGGCTTTCTCGAAGCCTCTTTACGAAGTCCTCCAGGGCGTCCCTGTCCTTCGTCTTCAGCGGCGTCATCCCGCGGAGATCCCTCCGGCGACGCACTCTGACCACCCCGCTTCCACACTAAATGATACCACGAGATGGCAAGACGAAACAAGGCACGGGCGCGGCCGCTGGGTCACGACGCGGCATGTACATTTCTCAGGGCCTGCACAGCCAGCGCGCACTCGATGCGCTTCTTCTGGATGGCGCACGCCACGGGGTCAGGGGTGAGGATATCGCCCGATGAAGCGTAGGCGCTTGCGTGGCACCCGCCGCTGCAGATGAACCGCGCCCAGCACTCGGCGCAGCCGCGCTTCGTGTAGACGTGCGCGCCCCGGAACCTCTCCACGAGCTCGCAGTCCACTTCACCCTTGAACACGTCGCCCATGAGAAACTCCCGCCGCCCCACGAACTGATGGCACGGGTAGATGCTGCCATCGGGCGCCACAGCAAGGTAGTCCACGCCCGCGCCGCACCCGGCAAGGCGCCGTGCAAGGCACGGTCCGCCGTCCAGGTCCACGTTGAAGTGGTAGAACGAAAACCCCTCTCCCCGGGCATGTCGCTCGAGGAAGAGCGTGGCCAGACGCTCGTACTCCCTCCCGATGGCGTCGAGGTCGTCGGCACGGATCCCATACGACGTATCGCGCGCTCCGACCACGGGCTCCACGGATATGCTGCGGCAACCGAGGTCCGCAAGGTGCATGACGTCGGACGCGAAGTCCAGGTTCGCCCTGGTATAGGTGCCCCGCACGAAGTACGACTCGGGCGGGCGGCTGGCGATAAAGCGCCTCACCCTGGGGACCACTTCATCGTAGCTCCCGCCGCCCCCGGGCGCAACTCGCATCCTGTCGTGCGTCTCCTTGCGGCCGTCGAGGCTGAGCACCACGAGCATGTCGTTGTCGTTGAGGAACCGGGCCACGTCATCGTCGAGGAGGACGGCGTTGGTGGTCAGAGTGAACTCAATACGTTTCCCGAGCCGCGCCGCTTCTGCCCGACCGTGCTCGACGCTAGACCTCACCACGCCGAAGTTGAGGAGCGGCTCACCTCCGAAGAAGTCCACGTTGAGGTTGCGACGCCCACCTGACCTCGCAAGCAGGAAGTCTATCGCCGCCTTCGCCACCCGCTCCGGCATGAGTTCCCTTGTCATGCCGAAGCTCCCGGTTTTGCCGAAACAATACCGGCACCGGAGGTTGCAGTCGTGCGCGACGTGAAGGCAGAGCGCCTTGACGAGCACCTCGCCGGCGGGTTCGTATGGCTCGTCCGGAGTGAAAGGATGAGAAAGGCGGCCGTCGGCCACCATCTCGTCGATCTCGTCATATGCTTCGGCTACGGCCTCGTCCGTATGAACCGGCCCGAGCCTCCAGACGACCTCGTCCCTGGAGGCTCCGTAGGCAATAGCCACATCGCGGGCTACGTCGTCGAGTTCGTGAAGACCACCTGTCTTCACGTCAAGAAGAAAGTTCGTCCCAAGTGCGGAGAATACGTGCCAGTTAGCTTCCTTCTGCATTTCCTGCCAGCCTTCAGTATTCAGCCTTCCGGGCTCAGCCTCCTCAGGCTCCTCAGCCTCCCGGAGCCGGCTCTGACGCCGCCCCGCCTTGAGCGTCGCCGCCGTCTCCGGCTCGCGAGAGGTCACTTCCCACGCTGCCGGCACACCTGATTGCCGACGGTGCACGAGGTCTTGCACGCCGACTGGCATGATGCCTGGCACTCCTTGCATCCGCCCTCGGCAAGGCCAGCTCTCGTAGAACCCTCGCTTACCGTGCGGATGTGCTTCCTCGCGTTTTTCTGCGCCACGCTTACCACGTCTCCTTTATGTAATGTTACGTATCCAGACCCTGATCCCGCCGCCCCGGGGATGCTACGGCAAGCCAGGCCGGGGCAGGCATTCCAGAAAACATTATAGCATCGGCCTGGTAAAGTATGAAGACCACCCGCTCAAATTCCCCCGGCATCACCCAGGGTACTATCCGACACGAGCCCGACACGAGCAACGTGCTGCGCTGCACATTCGCGATAACGCGTCCCGGCGCCCCAAGAGTTGCCCACATTGGCATTGTCCGCTCTGCGTTATGAAGCTATAATGATTGACAGGCCCGGCCCCGGGACCTGCCGCCGGGGAACGCTGGCTTTCTTTAACCGTCCCAACCGTACATCGAAGCATCCCCAAGGAGGAAAGGACACATGTCTCTTCCGGCTTCATCAACCTCACGGCGCCTGCGCGGGCTCGTCCAGCTCGCCGACCCGAAGATATGGGTCGCATCGACAGTCCCCATGTTCGTGGCGGCCGCGCTAGCTTATTCGGACACGGGCCGCTTTGCGCCCGGGTGGTTTCTTCTCACCCTCGCCGGAATCTACGCTGTGGAAGTGGGCAAGAACGCGGCGAACGAGGTGGTTGACTGGCGCTCCGGCGCCGACAGGTTCGTCGCGCCCGAGGACGCCACCCCGTTCTCAGGAGGCAAGAAGACCATAACCGGCGGCCTGCTCTCCGAACGCGACGCCATCTGGATAGCCGTAGGCAGCTTCGCCGCAGCGGCCGTCGCGGGCCTTCCCATCGGGCTCTTCCGAACGTGGCATGCGTTCTGGATCGCGGCGCTGGGCGGGTTCCTCGCGCTCGGTTATAGCGTTCCGCCTTTCTCTTTCTGTTACCGCGGCCTGGGGGAGCTCGTGGTAGGCATAACCTTCGGCCCGCTCCTGATGCTCGGCACTTACGTGGTCCAGACGCAGCAGCTTTCGGCAAGGCCGCTCGTCGTCGGGGTCCCTCTCGGCATCCTCATCGCAACCGTCCTCTGGATCAACGAATTCCCCGACTTCGAGGCCGATAGACGTGCGAACAAGCGAAACCTCGTGGTGCGCATGGGAAAGGCCAGGGCGAGGGTGGTGTACGCGTGGCTTCTTGGCCTCGCCGAGGCTGCTGTCATCGGCGTGGCGCTGTATTTCCGCAGCCCGTGGATGCTCCTGGGCCTTGCGGGAAGCGTCGAGGCGTCCCGCGCCGCCAGGGTTTGCTGGCTCGCTTACGATTCGACGGGCGAACTTGTGCCTGCCAACGCCGGCACCGTGAAGACCTACATCCTCACCGGCGTCGGGCTCATCGCCGGGGCGCTGCTGCAGCACTGGCTACCCCTGTAGCCGCCCCTGTGCATCTGTAACCCATGCTTTACGTTTTTCGGCCGAACTATGGTAAGTATGCTATACATAACTCGGCTGAAATATGTTAAGCGTGTAATACATATTTCCCCGACGGGCTCCTGAGCTGGCTGCCCATGGACAAACACTAACCCTGGTTCTTGCGGAAGCAGGTCTCGTAGAATTCCCAGACGTCGGGTCGGCCGAGCACCTGGCTTAGCTCAAGGACGATGGGGTCCGCGTAACCCCGGTCGAATCTGTGTTGCTGCCTCCGAATGATGGCCCGCACGTCTTCCCGGTCCTTCGCCCGGTCTGAGATGACCTTATGGATCACAAGGTCCTCGGGGGAACACACACGGACCTCGCGCCCGGCAATGGGGACGGGAACCGCCCTTTCGATTGCGGCATGTTCGTACGGTAAGCCAGCAAGGACCAGGTCGATGCGTATGCCAGCAGGTGAAACGAGCGGGACCACATGAGTCTCCCGGGCAAACTCCGCCGGATTATCTACGGCAGGCCTGAAGCCGTCTGGAAGGTCCCGCACAAGCACTGGAACCTGGTCGATTCCGATTCCAATAGTCACATCGATATCACGAGTTATCCTGGGTTCACCCCAGAAGAGAGCCGCAAGGCCCCCGATAACCATGTAAGGAACCCGAATGCGCTCGAGAAACCCGCAAACCTCCGCTACGGTTCGCTCCAGCTCTGTCATGCGGACCCCGGCCTTCCCAGTCTGGCGACGGCCTCACGCCACTTCCCGATGCGGCGAATCTTGTCCCAATCGATAGCATCGCTGGTCCACTCGGGCTTGAAACGCCGGGCAAGGTCCCAGGCCTGGCCATACCACCGGACGCGCGCGGCCGGGTCCCATTCGGGCTGCGTCTCCGGGCGCGACTCCTCCCACTCCCACGCGTGATACCTCGCCCACTGTCGCTGCCTTTTCTCCCACAGCGACCTCGTCACGCTCCGCCGCGTGTAGCCGTTATCTTCACCCATCTCTTGTCACCCACCGCAGACGAATACTGCACGACTGCGCCGTCCCACAGGTTTATCATCCGTCCGGCCCATCATCCGTACGGATCATAACATTTCGCACCCGGGATGTCACGCGGGACAGGCCACGATACGGGCGCCATGCTGAACGCAGCCAGACTGAAGCCAGCAACCCGGCTCGACACGGGGCCGGACGGGGTGGGGCGCGGGGCGGCCGATGGCCCGCGGCCAGCGGCCGCTTAGGACCAGTCCCGGACCCGAACCCACGCTATCGATACCACGCAGCTCAAGGCATAGATGACAAGGCCGGCGGCGGCCACCAGCAACGGCGCCATCAACGACTGCCCCAGGACCCCTATCCACGCAGGTGGCTGCACCTGCACCCGCCGCAGGATCGTGGACCCAGCCATGACAGCAGCAAACACGCCGAGCATGACGATGCGGTTATAGGCGCTGGCCCTGGCGTACCCCAGGCAGAAGAACATCGCGAGGTAGACCCCGCATATCACCATGACTATACCGAACAGCATCGCGGCAGGCCCCAGCATATCGCGAAGCAAAGCGCCGAGATCGCCCGCGGTCACAGCGGACCCCCCAAGGCCGATGCGTGGTGCGATGATCCCCTGCCCGATGATGGCGATCACCCCGAAGAGCGCGCCGAGAACTACCGCAGCAACAAGCACAGACACGAACTTGCTCGCGACTATGGCGGTATCCGAGAGCGGCAGGCCTTTGAGGAAGAGGTACGCACCGGACTTGTCCTCGTCGTACGTGGACCTGATGGCAAACCCATAGGCCGAGACGATCATATAAAAGGCTATGATGGAACCCGCGTCCGTAACGGCAAACGACATCGTAAGCCCGAGGAGCGACCCTATCAGGAAGTACATGAGCAATGTCCTCTTTCCCTGGACGATGTCCTTCCATACGAGGTCTAGCATGCCTCACTCCCCCTCACGATCGCCACCAGAATGTCGTCGAGCGACACCGGAAGCACCCGCGGCCTTGTCCCGGCAAGATGCCCGACTTCTCTTGCCACATCTTCGGAAAACGCGCACGTAATGCCGGTGAAAGTTAGGCCGTCGATCTTATATGCCGCGAACGCCCTTCCGAGGGCTCCTCTCATCGCTTGCTCCACCTTTGCCCTGGCCTCGGCGACGCCCGCCTCGAGGCCGGCAGGGTCAGAGGCGCTCCTCGCCTCGGGCCGCAGGGGCAGCGGAAACGAAACCCTCTTCCACCTGGCGAGCACATCATCTTTCACGTCGGAGATGACGATCCGCCCGTCATTGATGAATGTGACGTAGTCCGCGACCTTCTCCACATCCTGCGTGATGTGGGTCGAGAAGAACACGCTCCGCCGCTCGTCCTGGATGACCGACATGAGCTCCGCCAGGACGTCGTGGCGTATGACCGGGTCGAGCCCGCTCGTGGGCTCGTCGAGTATCAGGAGCTCCGGCCTGTGCGAGAGCGCGAGCGCCAGGCCCAGCTTCACCTTCATGCCCTTGGAGAGGGTCTTGACCCGCTTCGACTGCTCTATCCCGAACCTTTCGAGGGTCGCCTTGTAGAGCCGCGCGTCCCACGTCGGGTAGTACTTGCCAACGAAACCGCCGAGCCAGGCCGGGGTCACCTCTTCGTAGAAGTGAGGCTCTTCGCCCAGGTAGCCGACGTGCCGCTTGACCTCGGTCTCGAGCGCCACGTGGTCGAGGCCCAGCACCTTCACGGCACCCGTGGACTTCCTTACCATGTTCATGATGATCTTGATGGTCGTGCTCTTGCCGGCTCCATTTGGCCCGATGAACCCCATGATGTATCCCCTCGGCAATGCGAAGGACACATCCCTAAGCTCGAACTTCGGGTATCTCTTGCCTACGCCCGACAGCATGAGCGCCGGGGCATCGGCCGCCCCTGAGCCTCTCGCCATCGTCGCCGCCCGCGCTGTTGCCGTAGCCGTCGCCATTACCTCATCGCCTCCCTGACAAGTCGCAGGAACTCCTCGTCGGTCACACCGCTCGCCCGTGCATCGGCCACGATCTCGGAAAGCCGCCCGCGGAGAGCCCGCATTCGGATGGCCTTCAGGCGCTCGGCGTCGAGATCCGCCACGAATGACCCCAGCCCCGCCCTGGTCACGATGATCCCCTCGGCCTCCAGCTCCGAGTAAGCCCTCTTCGTCGTTATCACGCTGGTTCCGGCCTGCTCGGCAAGCTGCCGGATTGAGGGCAGGCTCTCGCCCGGCGCAAGCTCGCCGGATAGCACCTTCTCCCTGATCTGGTCGACTATCTGCCTGTACAGCGGCACCGGGTTGCTGTATGAGACGTGGACCTGCACCGCATCACCGCTCTGTGTATATCGTCTATACACAGTATAGACAGGATGCCGCGCCCTGTCAAGCATAAAGCCAGTAGTGCTCTAGAAGAGTGCGCAATCGCGGAATTGCCGGCCTCCGTCGGGCGTGACAACGTGACGCTTCCGAAAAGTCCGTACTCGCGTGGGATTGTCGGGAACTGCGCGGCAATGGTATTATGTGGTTGGAACGAGCGGAACGAGGCACCCATCGGAGACACGAACGGTGTGGGGACGCGTCGTGCTTGAGGGGGCGAGCGAAAGATGCAGCCGTCGGCAAGCTGGGACGAGTTCGAGCAATCCTTGTTGCAGGCGCCCTTGCCGGATGGAAGCGCCTCTGCGCTGCGCGCTGCTCAGCAGCCCACGCTCAGAAAGCAACTCGTGACGTACGCTGACTACGCTGCGCTTGACGAGCTGTCATCCTCAATAGCCAGGACCCTCACGCCGTACGGTTCGAGCGCAAGTTCGAGCGACGCGAGATCTCTGCCGCGGTTGCGTGCCGGGGAGAGAGATGCCTGGCCCCTCAAAGCGCGCACGCCATATACGGCATCGGGGTCGACGCCCGCAAGACCCCCATCGGGCGCGCTCAGTTTCGCATGAACCACGTCGCCTGCGAAGTTTAGCACCACAAGCACACGGCTGCGCCCATGCTCCCTGAAGTAGGCCAGGACTGCGTCTTCCCTGCTGACGTCCAGAAAAGTCAGCGACCCGCGTCGTAGAGCAGGCGTGTCGCGCCTTAGGTGGCAAAGGTCCCTGTACATGGTCCTGATGACAGAGTCCCCGGCCTCCCACCGGATCTTGAACGGGTCGAAGAGCGACGGCCGCTCCTCCTCGCCTATCTCCTGGCCGTTATAGATGAGCGGGACGCCGTCGAGGGTGAGAAGGAGCGTCGCCGCGGCCTCGTACCCTCGGCGCCCGATGGCACGCATCGCGCGGAGCTGGTCGTGGTTTTCGAGATAGCGCAGCCGGAGCGAGCCCACCGGGAATGTGCGCCGGTCGTGCTCGATCATTTCCCTGACCGCCTTCGCCGGAAGCTCGCCGGCAAGCACCTGGGCCAGGATCTTGGGAAGCGTCTCCTCGTACGTGACATCGAAAGCCACCGCATTGTGGGACGGCTCGTGCGACTCTGCCAGCAGGAGCACGTCAGGCTTGGTCTCCTTGAGCGCGCGCCTTGCAGCTCTCCAAAAGTCCGTAGGCACCAGCGCCGCCACATCGCACCGGTAACCGTCGATGTCGAACTCCTCCACGTAGTAGAGCATCACGCGAATCATGTAATCACGGAGGTCGGCACTTGAGTAATCGAACGCCACCACGTCGTCCCACCCGAACCCGGCACACTGGATATTCCCGCACGCGTCTCTCCGGTACCATTCGGGGTGCGCCACCGTCAGGGGACAATCGTGCGCGCTATGATTGGCGACAAAGTCCATGATGACGCGCAGGCCGTGATCGTGGGCCGCCCTCACCAGCCGGTGCAAGTCATCGGCCGTCCCCAGATCAGGATGTATGCTGAGGTAATCATAGATCGCATAGGGACTGCCCAGACTTCCCTTCCGCCCGCGCCTGCCGATATCGTGAATGGGCATGAGCCAGATGCACGTGGCGCCCAGGTCCGCGATCTCGGGGATCCGCCGCGTCACGCCCTCGAGGGTCCCCTCCTCGCTGAAGACGCGCGGAAACACCTCGTATATCACGGCGTCTCGGACCCAGTCGGGACTCACAACCGCCCTCAACCTGCCGAAGCCGCACGCTTCCCTCTGCGGCGCAGGCATGTGGACCTCACCGTCCGCCGCAACTTCCACAACCGAGTTCACCGTGCCGTGCTCGTTCAGTATCATACACGGATTATGCGGATCGCGAGTCCACTCCCCATCAACGACGAACTTGTACTCGTGCGCACCCTCTCCCAAAGGGACCACGATCTCCCACACTCCGCAGGGATGCCTCTGCATCTCGCAATCCGCCGCGCGCCAGTTGTTGAACTCGCCCGCGATGTATGCCCGCGAGGCGCGCGGGTTGAAGTAACGAAACTTGACCCCACGGCTTACGCGCGCGGGGCCCAGCTCTCCAACAACCTCGCCCAACCTTCTGCCTCCTCCCGCCACACGGACCGGAGCGTCAAGGCATAGCCCGCATCCGGCATTTCCATTATAGCGGCGAGTTCGAAGAATGGGCAAAAGAACTTTCTTCCTCGGCTTCCGAAGAGGCGGGACTACCTGCGTCCCACAGGGCCGCGACGAGGGCTCCGCCATGCTGTTCCCGAGACCGAAGTGATGAGCCACCGCCACCAATACGCAGGTCGGGGGCTGTTGGAGCCCCCGACCTGCGTCGTCCGACCGTGTGGGACCGCGCGCGCCACAGCAGGGCCGGACCTTACACTCTCACTCCCACCGCCAAAACCTCGCAGCCACGAGGAAGGAGACGACCGCCCACCCCCCGAGCACGGCAATGTCCGTGGCCATACTGTATTCCGGAGGAGCGGCCACCATGATCTGACGCAAGAGGTCTGCGAGATAGCTCAGGGGCATGGCATTCACCACGGGTCGCAGGAACGACGGCATTATCTCAACAGGGAAGAAGATGCCGGAGAGGAACATCATCGGGAACTGAACGACCTGGACGAGTCCTATCCCGGCCTCCTCCGTCCTGGGGAACGCCGCGAGCATGTAGCCCATGCTGACAAACGTCAGTGCTCCAAGCAGCACGGCACCGAGGAGAACCAGCCAGCTGCCGAGGATCTTGACGTGGAACACTACGTATCCTATCAGAACGATGAGGAAGGTCTGGATGAGCGCCATCCCCATGCGGACCACGACTTCCGAGACCAGGAGCAGGCCTCTTCTCAGGGGCGTTGCACCGAGGCTCTTGAGGACTTTCCGCTCGCGCAGACTCACAGCGCGCATGGCACCGAAGAGCCCCAGCTGCATGAGGGCCATGGCCAAGATCCCGGAGAGCAGGAAGTCCACCATGCGAAGATCCATGCTCTGCACCGGCTCGGCCACGACGTCAAAGACCTTGGGCCTACCAGTGATCTGCCTCTCGGCCTCGTTCAGGATCTGCTCTACAACGGGGACTAGGACCTGGCGGGCTGTCGGCTCTGTCTCGTTGTAGTACACATGCACCTTCAGCGGATCGCCGCTGCCAGTCATTGCAGCGAAGGACTGCGACGGGGCCTCCACCACCACGCTCCTCTTGCCCTTCCTGAGGGCTTGAATCTCGCTCCCTCGGTCGCCGACGTGGATCTTGAACACCGGCACCGCGCCGGCTCCCTTGACCAGTCCTTCGGTTAGCGGGTTGCCTGACTCGTAGACGATTCCCACATCATACGTGGGAGTCCCCTCGTTTGAGAATATGAACCCAAACAGCAATATGAAAAGCACAGGAAAGAGCAAGAACCAAAAGAGGCTCATCTTATCGCGTGCGATGTCCCGGGCGTTCGCGAGCACAAGCTGCCAGAAGGTCCTCATCACTCGCGTATCCTCCTTCCCGTGAGCTTCAGGAACACGTCCTCAAGGGTAGCCCGCCTGACGATGACGTCATCAATGTGGATGCCGTCGCCCGTCGCAAGTTGCATCAGCGCGGCCATCGTGGCAGGCACGTCGCGCGTGTAGAGCGTGGCGCCGTTCTCGCTGAAACGAGTGCGAGTGACACCCGGCAGCTTCTCGAACTTCTCCCTGACACTGGGGATCGAGTTGGAAAACTCGATAGCCTGTTCCTGAAAGTGCTCGGAGATGAGATCGGACGGGGAGCCGAACGCTATGACCCTGCCGTGGTCCACAACCGCCACGTTGTCGCACAGCCGCTCGGCCTCGTCCATGTAGTGCGTGGTGAGAAAAACCGTCTTCCCACGACTCCTGATGCTTCGTATGACGTCCCAGAGGCTTCGCCTCGCCTGCGGATCGAGCCCTGTGGTGGGCTCGTCCAGGAACACCAGGTCCGCGTCGTTTATCATGGCGAGGGCCACGCCGAGCCGCTGGGCCTGCCCACCCGAGAGCGCCCGCACGACCGTCCTCGCTTTGGCGGTGAGCCCAACCTGCTCGATGACTTCATCCACGGGCAGGGTTCGTTCGTAGAAACTCGCAAACAGCGTCACAGTCTCCTTCACCGTAAGGCGCGGGTACAGCCCCCGTGCCTGCAGCTGCACGCCGATGCGCGAGCGCACCTCCCTGCCCTGCCTCGCGGGGTCCATTCCGAACACCGACACCTCGCCGGCATCGCGGGTGCGAAGCCCTACGAGGATCTCTACGGTCGTGGTCTTACCCGCCCCATTGGGGCCGAGCATCCCGAACACCTGGCCGCACCCGACCCGGAGGTCAAGGCCGTCCACGGCCACAGTCTTGCCGTAAGTTTTGCGCAAGCCGGAGACGACAACCGCATCCATCTTCTTCATCCCCTTCCCCCAGCGCGCTCGCAGGCACACACGTCCGTTATGTCCTGCGCGACGCGGGTTCCGCTGGGTGCCTGGGTACCGCCGTTTGGGGTTGATCCCAGGGTGTGAGGGCACATCTTGCACGCGTCACGCAGGATTCTACCCGAATACTTCACACGATTACTTCACAAAAAGCGTGCGTGTTTTCTAACCATGTGGTGAACAGGTCCTAAACTCCCGCGTTACCGCCGCAGCGCGCAGGATTGCAGCTTCGCCGGAACTCGTCTCTTGTGATCCCCATGATGATCTCGTCCCAGTATCGGCCGTCGTAGAAGCGCTGCTCGCGGATTCGCCCTTCCTCTTTGAAACCGCACTTGAGATAGCACCGCCGCCCGCGCTCGTTGTACTCGAAGACGCGAAGGTTCACCTTGTGCATGTTGAGGAAGTTGAAGGCGAAGTCCAGGACGAGCTGAATGGCTTCCCTGCCTATGCCCTTCCCGAGGAGGTCTTCCCGGCCGATGACGATGCCGAGTTCACAATGGCGGTTCCTGTAGTCGATGTTGTGAAGCCCCACAGCCCCTATGTATTCTAGGTTCGGGTCGTCTTTCAGGGCGATGACAAAGATCCCTTCATTCGGCGCGCCGCGCTGGTGAAGGTGCCTGTCGAGGAATTCTGCCGTTTGCTCGGCCGTTTGCGGAAAGAGGGGAAACGACAAGTACCGGGTTATGTTCTCGTTGTTCACCCAGCGCTGGATGGGTTCCAGGTCACCCCGCCTGAACTCGCGAAGCACGATCCTATCGCCGCGTAGCATCGGCCTTCACTTCTTTCGGCGTGTTCAAGATAATGGTATCATAGGCAGACCCATCCGGCAAGAAGGATGACAGGACCTGCGCGACCTGCGCGACCTGCGAGACCTGCGAGACCTGCGGGATCTGGTCCGGGGTGATCTACCTTGCGAGGCTTTCGAAAGCGAAGGTGAGAGGGGTGGTCCCCACGGGACCGGCATCGACGCCAAGCTGGTCCCCAAATGATGAGGCTCGCCCGCGGATCTGGTCCCTGGAAGACCACCCCAGCCGTCAACTCGCGCAACCTGGTCCCCAGGAAAGCGTTTCGGGAAAGAGTCCTCAGGGCGCCACACCAAAGTGATCGGCAATGCCGAGGTAAATGTAGTACCCCTCGCGCCAGGTGTAACCCATGTCCTTGAGCCGTGCCTCCTGGTACGGATTGCTGATGTAGGACGCCTCCGTGAGGATCGCAGGCATCCAGGTGTTTCTGAGGACGTAGAAGTTCGCGGTGCGCGCTCCGCCGTCGGGAAGCCCGAGGCCCGCCACGAGCCTTCGGTGGACCTTGTTGCGGAGGTCGAGCGCGGTCCAGTCCGCATATGTGTACGCATAGGTCTCAGTCGCGTTGTAGCTCCGGTTGTACGAGGCGTTGTGGTGGATGGAGATGAACCTGTCGGCTCCCCAGTAGTTTGCCGCTGCGGTCCTCTCGCCGAGACTCACATCAACGTCGCCCGTGCGTGACATCTTCACCGTGGCGCCGCCGTACTCGACGAGGCAGTTCCGTAAGGCGGTGGCCACCCGGAGGTTCACGTCGGACTCGCGCAATCCGGACGGGCCGATGGCGCCCGGCTCAGGCCCACCATGTCCGGGGTCGATGAAGATCTTAACTCCCTGTAGCCCCCCGCGCGCGAGTGCCGCGGGCGATGCGGCCGCCACAGCGGTCGCCAAAGCCGCACACAAAACCAGCGCTCTCATCATGCTCTTCATGCTCATCTTTCTCACCCGTCTTTTCGCCCCTCCTTGTCCCTGTCCTTGTCCTTTTCCTTGTCCCTGTCCTTCTTCTCCGTCCTTGTTCTTCCTCCGCGTTCTCCGTTCGCCTTCTCCCTTCGCCGACTGCCCTCCGTCGGCTGCCCTCCGGCGTGTGGGTGCCGCGAACAGCTTCAGAAGCTAACCGCCAGGCCTGCCGTAAGTCTCCCGTAGCTTCTGCCGCTCTCCATCCACCAGTGCTCGTACCCTGCGCGAGCGCTTGTGTTGGGGCCAAGCTCCTTCGTCACCTGCACGGACGCGGTCAGCGTGGGCGTGATTTCGGCCTGGGCGAGGCTGTGGTTCTGCCCTTCGCCCCCCGCCGCTCCGCCGTGTGCAGCGGCCTCGTCCACAAATCGCAGCCACGTGGCGCGGGCGTTCACCTCGGTGTCCCCGGAGATTCGCCTGTCGTAGCCTGCCGCTAGCCCCTCGGTGTTCTGGTCGAAGGGAATCCCCTGGCCGCCGGACCGCGAGGCGACGCTTGAGTAGTAGGGCGCGAACCCCCGCGCGATCCTGCCGTATGAAAGAGTCAGCCTGTGAACAGGAGTGTTAAGGGGCTCAACCCTCACGACGACCGCCGGCACCCATCCGTCGGTGCGGAACTCGGGATACAGTGTGGAACTCGACCTGAAGAACGCGACCTCAGCCGCGATGCTGCGTCCGAGCACGCTCGCGGAAACGTCCAGAGAGTGACCGGACTCATCCCCGAGGCCGCTTGCGAGGTAGTTCCAGGCTACGGCCGCGTGCTTCCATGGCTTCTCAACCCTCAGGGCGAAAAGGTCGTCAGCCCGCGTAACAAATGAGCTGTTATAGTAGTAGCCTGAGCTCAGCCTCGCCCAGATACCGGTGAGGCCCAACCCGCGGACGGTCGCGTCCGCGTACACCCCCTCAGGCGCCTCCAGGTCGGTCCTGCCGAGGAGGCCGATGGGGCCGAGGGAAAACCTGCGCTTTCCCGCGGACACCCGAAAGCCCTGCCCGGAGTATCGGGCCCAGGCCTCGTCGACCAGAAGCGGGCGCGCCACTGCCGGCATCCAGGGGCTTGCATCGCTCGGGCTCCCGACCCCCCAGAACCCCTGCATCGAGAGGCGCGTGAACGCCCGGATGGTGTCGCCGAACCTTGCGTCAACCATGAGGTCGAGGTCCTGCCTGATGCCAGGAAGTGTGACGCCAGACGGCCTCGGCGGCAAGAAACTTTCGCCGGATCCGCCGGCCGCCGAATCGCCACCTTGCGGCGCGCTGCCGTCATTGCTCGTCGAACCGGAAACGCCGTCGCCCGTCCCGTCAGCAGGATCAGCCGCATCGGGATCCTCCGGTCCGGCAGGAATGTCCCCGAGGAACATCTCAGCGGTTATGCCCAGCGTACCGCCGATGTAGAGGAGCGGGCTCCCCTCGCCGCGCACCACCACGCGTCCGGGGGTCGCTTTCACCCCCTCATAGCGCGCACCCCCGGCGGCACCCGCGCCCGCTGCGACCACCTCCGGTGTAAACCCCACCCCCAGCACACAGGCAGCCACGAACGCCAGGACCTTCTCAGCGAACCGGCCCTGTGACAGCCGCGTCCTCGGCGGCGCTGGCAGCCCCTGGGCGGCGCGCGGGCTGCTCTCGCGAAGCCATCCTTCCCCTCCCTGGAGCCGCAGTTCGCCCGGTTTCACTTTCCGCCTCATGATGGCACAATCATCCTTTTCCCTCGTATGATGCGTTCGCCTTCCGATCCTGCGCTGGCACAAGGCCACGCAGTCCCGGAAGGCGCCTGTCTATCGGCTATTTCGCTGCCTGTCTCTGAATATCCTGCTAGAAGTGCATTTCTGAAGTCAGGAAATCACAGGAAGGACCCTGAGCGTGGCCGTACCACGCATACCAGGCGTAGTAGGCGTTGTAGGCGCAAGGCGCACGCCGCCTGGCACATAGCGCACGACGCTTGGCGCAAGGCGCTGGTCGCAGGTCGCAGGTCGCAAACCGCAGACCGCACGGCTTCATAGCATGAGCCGCTGCAGGACAGAATAGACGCGAAAGAGCGGTTTCAACCTCGTGACAGGGCAGTGCAGGATCTCGCTTGCGAAAGGAGAGTTCATGACGTGGATAACAGGATAATGTGCAGCGTGAGCAACTGCCACTACTGGAAGAATGGGAACATCTGCGGCGCGTCGCAGATCATGGTCACTTCCGACCAGCTCGCCCAGGAGAAGCCCGACAGTTTCGATGCGCCGCAGGCGTCGACGGCACCCCCTACTCCGGCAGGACGGTGTGAGGAAACTTGCTGCAAGACGTTCGTCCGGAGAGGGTCGGACAAGACCCACGTAGACAACGTGCAGCGCATGTGAGTGAGCGTCTGGAGCTACTAATGACCACAAACGCCGGGGTTCCCACACTCCACCCGCACCCCCGCCACGGCAGGCGAGGCGAGGCAAACCACCCCGGCAGCGTCTTCCGAGCCTTTTGAAGGCGGTGACGCCAGGGCAAAGCCCGAGTGCGCTGGGTACACAAGAAAGGGGTCATCCTCCGCATGGAGCATGACCCCGGTGCTGATACGTTCGCTGCGCGCCGTAGTCTCCGGCAGCGTGTCCGAAATTGGCATCCCGCCTGTGGCTGTGAGATCCGTGCGCTCAAATGATGGTGCCCGGGACGAGACTTGAACTCGTACGGGGGTTACCCACACGCCCCTCAAACGTGCGCGTCTGCCATTTCCGCCACCCGGGCACAAACCTTAAGCATATTGAACTGTCTACGTCAATGATTATAAGGCGCTAAACCCGAAATGTCAACAACAAGATCCTCTGGCAAGCTGGAAGGGCCGCGCCGGCCTGCCGGCAGCGCGTTAGGCAGGCCCAGGGGTGACCCATACGAAGCGGAAGAGAGTCTGCCCGCTCGTCCCCGGCGGGCCCGCTGTCATTGCCGGATTGCAGGCGAGCCCGCGAGACCTCACCTGGTGAAGCCGCCCACCACTCCTGACCGGGCTTGCCTGTCCCTCGTCCCTCCGCGCTTCAGTGCGGCATCCCTTCGCCATTCAGCGCACCATCAGTGCACCATCGCTTTTCTGTTCCCCAGGGACTTTCTGAAGTGGCACGCGACGAAATGGTTGTCGCCGATATCGACGAACGCCGGGTCCTCTATAGAGCAGATGTCCTGCGCGTACCTGCACCTCGTGTGGAACCTGCACCCGCTCGGCGGGTTTATGGGGCTTGGCACGTCTCCCTCCAGGATGATGCGCTGCTTCTTCCTGGTCGGGTCCGGTATTGGCACCGCCGACAGAAGCGCCTCAGTGTATGGGTGCTGCGGGTTGTTGTATAGCTCGTGCTTTGCCGCAAGCTCCACTATCTTGCCAAGATACATCACGGCGACCCTGTCGGATATGTGCTTCACCACGCTCAGGTCGTGAGCGATGAAAAGATACGTGAGCCCAAACTCCCTCTGGAGGTCCTGCAAAAGGTTGATGACCTGCGCCTGGATGGATACGTCGAGGGCCGAAACCGGCTCGTCGCAGATGATGAGCTTCGGATTTACCGCGAGCGCCCGCGCGACGCCGATCCTCTGCCGCTGCCCGCCGGAGAACTCGTGCGGATACCTCCTCGCGTGAAGCGGCGAGAGACCCACGACCTCGAGAAGCTCGCGCACCCTCTTGTCTTTCTCCTTGCCCCGTGCTATCCTGTGGATCTCCATGGGCTCCCCGATGATGTCGCCCACGGTCATCCTGGGGTTCAAGGACGCATATGGGTCCTGGAAGATTATCTGCATGTCCTTGCGAAGCTCGCGCATCTCCTCGCGACTGAGCTTGAGGATGTTCTTGCCCTCGAAGATTATCTCGCCCGAGGTGGCCTCGATGAGCCTCAGGATGAGCCTTCCCGTCGTTGACTTGCCGCAGCCGCTCTCCCCCACGAGGCCCAAGGTCTCGCCGCGGTTTATATGAAAACTCACGCCGTCTACGGCCTTTACGGCGCCGACCTTTCTGGAGATGACTATGCCTTTCGTTATCGGGAAGTGTTTCACCAGGTCTTTTACTTCAAGAAGCACCTCTCCCATGACGTTCCCTTGCCTCCTCGAGTTCTCCCTAGTTCTTGTGATAATCGAGGAACTTCCAGCACCTGACCTGGTGACCGTCCTCGACGTCAACGAGTTCAGGCTCCTCTTCCTTACAGATATCCCGCACGAAGCTGCACCTCGGGTGGAACCTGCACCCCGTGGGCATGTCGAACGGGTTCGGGACGACGCCCTCTATGACCTGCAGACGCTCGCGATCCTCGTTCACCTTGGGAATGGACCCGAGAAGCCCCAACGTGTACGGGTGCTCGGGCTTCTTGAAGATGCTCACCACATCGGCGCTCTCCACGATCTTCCCAGCATACATGACGACGACCTTGTTCACGGTCTCCGCGATGACCCCGAGGTCGTGGGTGATGAGCATGATCGCGGTCCCCAGGTCCTCCTTGAGCTTGAGCATGAGGTCGAGGATCTGCGCCTGGATGGTCACGTCAAGCGCGGTGGTCGGCTCGTCCGCGATGAGGAGTTTCGGGTTGCACGATAGCGCCATGGCGATCATGACCCTCTGCCTCATCCCGCCGCTCATCTGGTGCGGATACTCGTCAACCCGCTTCTCGGCGGACGGGATGCCCACTAGCTTCAGCATCTCGATGGTCTTCTTGCGGGCTTCCCTCTTCCCCACCTTCTGGTGGAGCATGATCGCCTCCATGATTTGGTCGCCAATGGTGAATACCGGGTTGAGACTGGTCATGGGCTCCTGGAATATCATGGAGATCTCGTTGCCGCGGATGTGCCTCATCTCGGCCTCGCTCTTTTCGAGGATGTTTTCACCCTCGAAGATTATCTCGCCGCCGATGATCTTGCCAGGCGGGTTGGGAATAAGCCGCATCACCGAGAGAGAGGTGACGCTCTTGCCGCACCCGCTCTCCCCCACGATGCCGATGGTCTCTCCCTTCTCCACCGAGAACGAAACTCCGTCCACGGCCGGCACGACCCCGTCTTCAGTGTAGAAGTATGTCTTGAGGTCCCTTACCTCCAAAAGCGTTTCGCCCATGGCCTAGCAACCCCTCCCTGCGCCCTACGCTTCTCCCACTCTTCTGACTAACATTCTAGACCAGGCCCTCGTTTCCTGCTTTGAAGCAACCCCGACCAGCCCAGTGGAAGTGGAACACCGCAATTGCTTGCTCTGCCCCCTCCGCACGCTCTGCCAGGTCCGTCCTCTCAAATCCCTCAAACCGCTCCGACCTCGGATTACTCCGACGGCTCACCGGGCTCAGCAAGTCCAGGCTGCTGAAACGCCCAAACCACCGCTCGCCGGCCACAGCAGCACCGGCCCTGCGCCGCCCCGGCAGCGGCCCCGAAGCGGCCCCGCAGCCCGCAGCGCCCCCGCGGCGGCTCCGTGGCGGCCCGTGCTCACCCCATGACCAGCTCCAGCTTCTCGTTGTGGATTCTCCCGGGTATCCTGCCCCTCTTGGCGATGGGCTTGCCGGCGACCTCCTTGAGATCGAGGGTCATGTCGATCGGGGGTGCCTGCGAGATGAAGCTGCCGACCCCGAAGGCATGCGCCCCGGCTGCCGCAAGTTCCCGGATCTTGTCAGGATACAGCCCGCCGGAAACGAAGATCTTCACGTGGTTGTATCCGGCCTGGTCCAGGCGGGCGCGGACCTCGGCCACAAGGTCAGCTGTCACTCCGCCTCGCTCGCCAGGGGTATCCAGCCGGACCCCGGCGAGGTGCTTCCCGAGGGCCTCCGCGACCCGCAGGGCTTCCTCCGCCTCGTCCTTGAAGGTGTCAACCAGGACGATCCTCGCAGCATCGGGCGGCATCAGCTCGTCGTAAGCTTTGGCCACCCTTACCGTGTCCCCCACAATGAGGAAGATCGCGTGCGGGACGGTGCCCAATGGCTCACGGCCGAGAATCTTTGCCGCGAGGATGCAGCTTGCCCCGTCAACACCGCCGATGACCGCAGCGCGCTCCATGACAGGCGCCACTGCCGGGTGGACGTGCCTTGCGCCGAAGCATATGACCTGCTTGTCACCGGCAGCCTCCTTCACCTGGCGCGCAGCGGTGGCCCACCCGCTGGAGCTTGCGAGGAACCCAAGGATGGTGGTCTCGAACATGCCAAACTCCTCGTAGGGTCCCTCTATCCGCATCACGACATCCTTGGGGGCGAACTCCCCTCCCTCGGGGACGGACCACACTTTGACCTGTTTCCCTTTGAGCAGGTGAAGCACCTCTCCGACGCCCGCAAGTATGCCAGGTTTGCGCGGAAAGATCTCACCAACCACAGGTGTTCGGCCAAGGTGCAGCTTGTCCAGGATCTCGCGCGTCCTAACGAAGTAGATGTCGGTCGTGAGGCCCCGACGGATCTCCTCGTGCTGCGCAGAGTAGAACCGCGTCTTTGGGTCTACGCGCACGGCCCGGACATCGTCGAGGGTGCGGACCTCGCTGATCTCGCCTGGGGCATCCGAAGCAGGTCTAAGGCCACTTGCGTTCTCAGGCATGGCAGGCTATTCTCCTTTCATCATCGGCGCATCATCATCGGCGCAGGATCGGCGCGGGCTACTAAAATGAACTAAAACGAATGAACTAAGACGGCCCCGATATGGGAGCAGCCCCAACTCAAGCAAGATTATACCACGGACGCCCACCAAGTGGAACGGGTTAGCTGCGGCGCAGCGGCCCCGCCCCGCGCGCGGCGGGGGTCAGCAGGGCGGGGGTCAGCAGTGACGAAACGCTTTCAGCCCCTCGCCCTGCGCCGACCAGCGGCCGTCATAGACCCGGACGTACGTCTCGTAGAGTCTGAGGACTTTCCTCACGTAATCCCGGGTCTCAGGGAATGGGATGCGGTCTATCTCCTCAATTCGCCCTGTCCATCGCGTTGTGTCCAGCCACTTGCGGACGTTCCCGCGCCCAGCGTTGTACGCAGCGAGCACGATCACCTTGTCGCCTCCGAACTCGCGCTCGAGCGACGCCAGGTACCACGTCCCGATGCGAAGGTTGACCCTGGGATCGTGGAGCATCTCGGGGTCGAACCGGTCCATCCCGAGTTCCTGGGCCACCCACCTGCCGGTGTCCGGCATCACCTGCATGAGCCCGCGCGCCCCCTTTTCGGACACCACATGAGGCCTGAACCTGCTCTCCACGCGCATGAGCGCGGTCACGAGGAACGGGTCCACGTTGTGTTCAGCGCAATACTGCGTCACAAGGTCCTTGTAAGGGGTTGGATAGGCCCGCTCCAGGTACCACCTGGAGTGAAAGAAAAGATAAAGGCCGAGGAGCACGCCGAGAAAAGTGAGCGCCCACCGCGCCGCCCGACGAAGACTGATTACTGCCACGCTCTCACCATCCTGAGGTCGCGTTCGTTACTATTCGATATACATCGCGGCGGCGATCTATTCGCATGGCAGCTAACATGACGTCAAGCGATTCCATGCCGCCCCGCGCGGCATCGCGTCGCGCCACGCCCGTCGCGTCACGCCCGTCGCAGGTTTGAGTCGAGTCGGTCGAGGATTAGCTCCACCTGCCGTGCGGTAGCTTCGGGCGCGCCGGAATTGTCCACCACGAAGTCTGCCCGGCGAGCCTGCTCTTCGAGACCTGTCTGCGCCTTCACGCGGTCGAGGGCCTCCTGGCGCGAAAGCCCGTCTCGCGCCATGATCCTCTCCAAGCGCACCTCCTCGTTCGCCGTCACGCAGATGACGCGGTCAACCAGCGCGTCGAGGCCGGCCTCATAGAGGACAGCAGCATCCACCACGACAAGGGAGTGCTCGCGGGCGGCCTCCCGGACCTGCTTCTGGGTGGCTTCGCGAAGCCGGGGGAACATGATCCTGTTCAGGCGCGCAAGGGCATCGGGGTCGCTGAACACGAGCCGGCCAAGAGCCCTGCGGTCGAGGGTGCCGTCGTCGCGGCGGAACTCGGGCCCGAACTCCCGGATGATGGTCTCAAGCGCCGGCTCGCCGGGCTCGACGAGTTCGCGCGCTATCTGATCCACGTCGATGACGAAAGCCCCGCTGCGGCGCGCAAGCTCCGAGGAGACGAAGCTCTTGCCGCTTGCGATGCCGCCTGTCACGCCGATGATCACCGCTTTAGCCTCCGGGTGTGCCAGAAGTCACGCTGTGCCAGAAACCACGCGTGGAGAGATTCGCGGAAGACCCGCGAATTCCTTCATGTTGCCCCTCCAGCGTCCAGGCAAGACCCGCCTGTTATCTGAGCCTCATGAGCCCGAGAAGGATAAGGATGCCGCCAGGCACCTTTCCGAGGCCTGGGGCAAAGGCACTGGTCTTGATCCTCCGCCCGACGGAGATGCCCGCGCTCACGAAGACGAACTGAGTGGCGCCGGCAATAAGCGGCGTCAAGGTGCTCGAAAGCCCCGCCATCCCGGCTCCGAATCCCACGCCGAGAGCGTCGATGGCCAGGGCAAGGCCGAGGAGGAGGGCCTCACCCGGTGTAAGCGTACCGGACGAGTCGAGGTCCGCGCGTGCAGGCTCGTCGAGAAGGCCGGGCACCATGGCAAAGGATCTCACAAGCCGTGCAGGCCACAAGAAAGCACCCCGGGTCTCGCGACTTTCGGCTGCCCGCACAGCTGTGCCTCCCGTCTCGCTCCTGCCGCCGTCGCCCATGGCTTCGGCATCATCGTTACCCTCACCTGTGCCTTTCTCTTCAGAAACAGGTTTCTTACAAGCTCCACTCGCAATCCCGTTTCCGGCTTCGCCCTTCGACACAACGCGGCACGTAGCCACATCGATCTGTCTGTCCGCAACCTTGCCTGCGGCCTTCCCTCGTCTGTCGCGCCTTCCAGTGACCTGACGAGCCATCGAGAGGCCGGGCAGCTCCCGGTCTTTCGCTGCCACGCTCTCGTGCGCGGCCCCGGAGACGCGTTGCGCTTCTCCCGCCGATGCGGTCGACGCCCGCCCGCGCCACAGCATCCATGCCCCGAGCGCCATGAGGATGCCACCGCCGATCAGTCTACCCGCAATGGGAGTGAGAAATCCTGCGACAGCTCGCCCGCTGCCCACGGACAGGAACACAACCACAGCAGACACCACGTTCATCACAAGAAGCGAGCCCAGCGGCACCTTTATGCCGCGCAAACCCTCGGCCACCCCCGCAGCGAACCCGTCGATACTCACTGCAATCGCAAACAGCAAGACCGCAAGCACCCATCGATCTCTCCTTCGCCGCACCTTCGAGCCATGTCGCTATGGTCCCGATTGCTACGATACGGCACGCGAGGAGGATGGGTGCACGTACATTGCAGAAGGCCCCGGGGCTATCCCCGGGGCCTCCCTCTGGCCAAGTCGGCCACACCGCCCCTTAGAACGGGATGGTGATCGTCAGCTTGTAGAAGTCGGGGTTCGGCTCGATGCTAGCAGTGCATAGCCACGCCCACGGCCTCCCGTCGTCGAAGTCGTTGTCGCACGGGTCGCTAAGGCCGCTCGCACCGTAGCTCAACTTGATCGTGCTGTCGCCGAGCTTCACAGTGTACGCGGCATCCAACGTACCCTTGTTGTTCTTGTACGTGTACCCGAGCTCGAAGGTGCTGTTCGACGACACCGTGTAGGTGAACTTGTTGTACACGGTGGTGAAGTAGTGGTCCGCAACCTCCGTGCTCTTGCCGCTCATCACAGCGATCTTGTTGCTGAAGAGATCGTTCAGGATGATGTTCGCATCTGCATAGCCGACGTAGGTCGTCTGCGCGTCGGGCGACGAGAGCCACACGCCTCTGGCAAGGCCGGCAAGTGTCGTGTCAACCTGCTTGATCCCGGCCGGCACAAAGGTCTGCTTCGCCTCGGCGTACGCCTCGGCATCCAGGCGCGTGTGGCTACCCGTAACGGTGTCCCCGTCGATGAAGTCATACCTGCCGCTTTCGTATGCAGCACTGCCCTTGACGAGCACGCCCGCTGCCGGCTTCACCTCGGCAGAGCCGTCGAGCTTGAAACCGGACCCTTCTGCCGTCCCGAGGTTCGCGCTCATCCACTGGGCGCCGCCGGTCACGGTGATGTTCTCAGCAGGAGTGTACTCGACATTGCCGTAGATGTTCTTCCTGTTGTCGTCAGCGACAGGGCCAGTCTTTATCAGGAAGTCCTGATAGAACCCGCCGACGGTAACTTTTACGGGCTCGGACGGGCTGAATTCGCCCTTGCCGTAGATCTTGTTGTACGCAGCATCGTTCAGGCTTCCGTCATACGCCACACGGTAGTCGTCGCCAAGGGTCAACTTGACGGCCTGGCCGCCGATGTTTACGTTGGTAACGGCCTCGCCCTGGAGTTGACGCTTGCCCTTGAATGTTACGGCGTCGCTCTCGTAAGGGGCGACCGCTTCGAACTCAGGATCGACCGCGCGGACGTTACCACTTAGAGTGAAGTTGCCGGCCGCGATACCAGAGACGTTGACCTCGAATGCGTTCACGGGATTGCTCCACACACCGGCTTCCTGGGTTCTCTCCAGCGCGAGAGCTGCCGTGAACTTGGCCCCCTCAGACACCGGAAGCGGACCGGTGACATCGGCCTCGACGTTCACCAGCACCGACTTGTCAGTACCTTCCTTGGCAGCGTAGATCGCGCCGAGGGTGTGCCCGCTCGCAAGCCCGTAGGTGACACGACCGAGCGCATATCTGGGATACGTAGTCGCCTTAGGATCCATAGCTATGAAATAGCTGGTGAACCCGAGCCCGAACGGCTGGCCTGCCGCCTTGAACGTCGCACGCGCGCCGGTGCCGATGGACTTTACCAGGCCAAGCGGATCGCCGAAGCTCGCGAACGCGTAGTCGCCGGATGTTGCGTCAGTCAGGCTCAGCACGAGCGGCGCGCCTTTGAAGACGAACAGGTACTTGTCGTCGGGGTTCTGCTCGACCGTTAATACGTCAGCCTTGTACAGCCGGAGCGGGATGTGAGCCGACATTACCTCGCCCTCGGCGAAGTCGATGTTGAGATACAGGGTGGACATTCTCAGAAGGTCCACAACCTTGTACTCGTTTCTGACGCTGTTCCCATCGAATGCGTACGGGTTCTTCGAGTAAACGAGCCCGCCGTCATAGACGACCTCGCCCACGTACTTGCCGCTCACCTTGAGCGTCGCGCCCATGGCCGGGACGGACATGGCCGCCACCAGGAGAACGGCGAGGACTATTCCCAGGCTTTTCCTCATTTTCTTTCCCCCTTACTGGTTACTTTTTTGTCTCTTGTTGAGACCCCGGGGGAAACCTCCGTCATGAGTCACCTTGTTTCCTCACGACCTCGTGCGTTCCCCGAGGATCTCCGCTGCGTCACTTGTTCCGACGTGTGCTGCGATGAAGCTACATCGTATGCATGCGTATTCGTTTACTTAGCCGCGTAGCTAACCTCTGGGGTTTCACCTCCTTTCCGGCTACGTGGCTAAAGTTGAACACACAAACAACAGTCAAACACCGGGCTTCTTTTCCAATGATATAGGGGACTAACTGGGATGTCAATGATTGCTGTTGGCTCCACACTGCCCCTATTATTCTACACGATGCCAAATTCTCCTTCTGCACTTTGAGGCCAACTCAAACATTTCTTGCTGCCACCTCGCTGAGATCGAGCCAGTTGGGCCCGGCTTTGACGTCTACCTTCAACGGCACGTCGAGGGTCACCGCCTCCTCCATCGTCTTCCTCGCCAGCGCCGCCACCTCGGCAAGCTCGCTCTCGGGCACCTCGAAAACGAGCTCGTCGTGGACCTGGAGGATCATCTTACTCGCCAGGCCTCGCCTTCCAAGCTCCCGGTGGACGTTCACCATGGCAAGCTTTATGATGTCCGCCGCGGTGCCCTGGATGGGCGTGTTCATCGCAGTTCTTTCCGCGAACTTCCTTGCAGGCACATTCTTGCTGTTGAGGTCGGGTAGGTACCGGCGCCTGTTCAGGAGGGTGGTGACGTAACCGTCTCGCCGCGCCGCCTCCACCACCTCGTCCAGGTACTTCTTCACCCCGCGGTAGTGGCGGAAATACGCGTCTATGAATCTGGCGGCTTCCTTCCTGGAGATCCCCACACCCTTCGCGAGGCCGAAGTCGCTGATACCATACACTATGCCGAAGTTCACCGCCTTGGCCCTGCTCCTCATCTCCGGGGTCACGTCGCGGATGTCGACCCCGAAAACCGAAGCCGCCGTGCGCGCATGAACGTCCTCGTCGCGCCGGAATGATTCTACGAGCGCCTCATCCCGCGAGAAGTGCGCCAGCACCCGGAGCTCGATCTGGGAGTAGTCTGCGCTCAGTATAAGACTATGCGCCTTGCCCGGAACAAACACCGCCCGGATGCGGCGCCCCTCCTCCTTCCGAATGGGTATGTTCTGGAGGTTGGGATCGCTGCTGGACAGCCTGCCCGTCGCTGTCACGGTCTGGTTGAACGTCGTGTGGATGCGCCCGGTGGCGGGGTTTATGAGGGCCGCCAGCGCGTCGGCGTACGTCCCTTTCAGCTTGGCGATCTCCCGATACTCCACGATCTTCGCGGCAATGTGGTGGTGCGACGAAAGCTCCTCCAGCACCTCCGCGTCTGTGGAATAACCGGTCTTTGTCTTCTTCACTGCAGGCAGGCCCAGCTTTTCGAAAAGCACGTGGCCGAGCTGCCTCGGAGAGTTGATGTTGAACTCCTCCCCGGCAAGCCGGTAGATTTCCTGCTCGAGTTCGGCCATGCGCAAAGCCATGTCGCGTGAAAGCCGGCGCAGCCCCTCCGGGTCCACCGCGACGCCCGTCATCTCCATGTCGGCAAGAACAGCGACCAATGGCATCTCCACAGAGCAAAAGAGCTTTTGCATGCCGAAGTCCATGAGCTTTTTCGTGAGAGTCTCGCGAAGGCGCGGAAGCAGGACGAGGCCTCCGCAGACGGCGTCCCTCACAGCGTCGGCCTGCGCTTCGGCGATGGTCCTCGGGAGCCCGCCACGCCCTGCGCGCGAGAAGAGCGCCTCAAGAGACGGCACATCCTCCCCGAGCTGATCGCGGATTACGTGCTCGAGATCGGTCCTGCGCTCGGGATTCACCAGGTAGGCGCCGATCATGGTATCGAAATAAAGGCCCTCAAGCCCAACGCCCCGCCTGCGAAGGTGGATCATCTTGGGCTTGGCGTCGTGGCACACCTTGGTGATCTCCTCGTCCTCGAAGACAGGCTTGAGGATGTCGAGAGCCGCCTTCTCCGGGAGACCAGGCGCCCCCAGGTACGAGTGGGCGAAGGGCAGGTAGAACGCCCTGCCGTCGGGAATGGCGAACGCCATGCCGACGAGGCCCGAGCGCATCGAGTCGGGGCCGTCAGCGACTATGTCGAAGGTGAAGTCTTTCGCCGCCGCAAGGTCGCGCGCGAGCGCCCGGACACCGTCGAGGTCCGCCACGGTCACGCAGCGGCCTCCGCCTGCGGCCGCCACTGCCTCCGCCCTGCAAGTAGCAGCCTCCGGCCCCTCCTCCGCCTCGTCGCAGGTCGCGTACGCCCCCGCCTGGCGCGCTTCGCCCGGTCGCACCTCCTCCTCATCGAACAGGCTTCCTACGGACGGCGCGCCCTGCGCCGCCTTCACCTTCGGCTTCGCGTTCGCCCTGGCCTCCGCCTCTGCCCCTAGCTCTGCTTCTACTTTCGCCTCGAGCGGCATCTTCGGCTCAAGGCGCCTGAGGAGGCTGCGGAATTCGAGACGCCTGAAGAGCGCCGCCAGTTTCGCGTAGTCTGGCTCTTCCAGCCGGCACCTATCCAGATCGAAATCGATGGGGACCTCCCGTTCTATCGTGGACAGCTTCTTTGAAAGCTCGGCTTGCTCCGCGTGTTGGCGGATGAGCTCGCGCGCCCGGGCGGGCTCTACACTGTCGATCTCGCGGAGGATGTCCTCAATGCCGCCGATGGTCTGGATCAACTTCACGGCGGTCTTCTCACCGATGCCGGGCACCCCGGGGATGTTGTCGGACGCGTCGCCCGCAAGACCCTTCAGGTCGGGCACCTGGCCGGGAGCGACGCCGAAGCGCTCTTTCACCGCGGCCTCGTCGAACGTCTCCATCTCGCTGATGCCCTTCTTCGTTATCATGGCGCGGGTGAGCGGCGAGACAAGCTGGAGCGTGTCCCTGTCCCCGGTCACGATGAGGGACTCGTAGCCCGCCTCCTCGGCCCTCTTCGTCACCGTCCCGATGATGTCGTCGGCCTCGTAGCCGTCGATCTCCAGGACCGGGGCGCGGAAGGCCTCCACAAGCTCCTTGATGAGCGGCATCTGGGACGCAAGCTCGTCGGGCATGCCTTTCCGGGTAGCCTTGTATCCATCGTACTGGAGGTGCCTGAAGGTGGGCGCCGCTTTGTCGAAGGCTACCGCGAGGAAGTCGGGTTTCTCCTCGTCGATGAGGCGCAATAGCATGTTGGCGAAGCCGTACACGGCGTTCGTGCGCTCGCCGCTTTTCGTGCTGAGGTCGGCCTGGATGGCGTAGAACGCGCGGTTTGCGAGGCTGTTGCCATCGATGATAACAAACTTCTTCCGTGCCATCTTCATGCCCCCGCCCGGCCCGGACCGGCCTGGATTAGTATGCGCCCGCCGTGCAAGCATCATCAGTTTCTTCCTCATATGCCGCGAGATTCCTGCAGGGCAGCGGAGAAAACGGCACGGTTCGCCACGCAAAGGTCTAAAAAGACCGGCCCCGCCCCCTGTCCGTGGCTCTGGGGGTCAGCGCCGGTCGTCGCATACCGATAGTCGGACGCCGGTCAGACCTGACTCATAGGGGGTCGGCACCCGACCGGCAAATCGGGCAACATCGTAGACGCAGCTAGAGGTTCAGGAGCTTGGCAAGCAGGTACTGCGCCACCTCGATCTCGCCGTAGGTTTTCGCAAGCTTCCAGTCCTGGTTGAGGACGGCCGTAATGAGGTCCGATGATATGCCGAGCTCGGCCGAGAGCGCGTCGGCGAGCCGCTTTTTCGCGAGATCCCCAAGCTCGGTCCAGTTCTGGTTGACCAGGCTCGTCGCTTCCTCTTTGGTCAGGCCGCGCTCAGTAAGCCGCTCGATGAGCCTGGGTTGTAGGCCTTCCTTAACCGAGTTCCAATCGCCGCGCGCCAGCGCCTCCACGTCCGATGGGGTGAGCGTGCCCTTCGAGAGGATGCTCACCTTGGCTGTCACGTCATCCTTTGTGACGAGGCCGCGTGCCTTAATGAATTTGGGTTCGCCCGTCGCGTCGGCCACCACGTACACGTCGTCGCCGCGCAGGAGCTTGTCCAGGCTGGTGGCGACGCTGTTCCTGTATATCTGCGTGTCGAGGCCGCAAGTCACAGTCTGCTCGGTGTTCCCGGGCGTGGTCACCGTGAGCGTGCCTTCGCGCGCGTCCACGCGAGCCAGCTTGCCCTCGGTGATTCTGAGGTCGATGAGGGACTTCACCATCCACGCCGTCTCAGCCCTCGTGGTGGCGGCGTTAGGCTCGAACACCACGCCGAAGTGGACGGGAAGGATACCGAGAGCGTGCGCGGTCTCAACAGCCCGGAACGCCCAGTGGTCTGGTGCGACATCGGTGAAGCTGGGCTCGGGCTGCTGCAGCGAGTCCATCTTGTCGGCGAGTTTCACGACGCGCACGAGCATGGTCACCATCTCCGCGCGCGTGATGTGCCTCTCCGGCTTGAACGTGCCGTCGGGGTAGCCCGAGACGATCCCGGCTTCGGTGAGGGCTGTGATGTAGGCTTTCGCCCAGTTGTTCTTGATGTCGCGGAACCTGGGCTCGCCCGTGGGACGTATGGCGAAAGCCCTCGCCACCATCTTCGCGAACTCGGCGCGCGTGACGGGGTTCTCGGGCTTGAATGTCCCGTCAGGGTAGCCCGCGATTATCCCCTCATCCACGAGGGATGCGATGGCGTCCTGTGCCCACGAAAGCTCGATGTCCTTCAGGCGGGCAGCTGCGCTCATGACAGGCGCCGGCGTGGGCGCTGCAGCCTCCGTAAGCGCGGGAAACAGCGGGAGCGCCGCAAGCGCCAGCGCGAGCACCGCGAGCAGCCCGACCACAAACGACGCCCGCGCACCCGCATCCTGAGCGAGTCTCCCGCGATTCGCAGCGCCGCGTGTCACAACGAATCCGTCCTGAGCGTGTTTCAAGGATGAGTCCCCTCCTCACATGGATAGTCCCACGAATAGCCCTGTGAATACCCCTGAGAATCACCCTAAGTGAGGGTGCCTTAGTCCTTGTCCCATTTGCAGTAGTTGCCGGGTTGCCGGTGTTGCACTTTCTCCCTGGGTCACCGGCAACCCCTCCCAAAAGTCGGGAGCATTTCTGCACCCTCACTTAGAAGCCTGCTCCGAAGCAGGCCGCGCCGCGCATATCGGCTAAGCCGTGTGCCCCCAAGCCAGGGGTTAGGCCCGTGCCGCCCGGCGTCGCCGCCAGCCTCAAGTGCACCTTTGAAGCACTTTTGGGGCTGGCATCGCTGGATGGGCGCTGATCCCATTATCCTGCTACAGGTGCAGATTCAACGCAGCCCGCGCCATACCTTTATGTAATTGATGGACCCCTCGGGAGTTTGCGGTGTTTCCGGCGAACGCTGGCCCTACTGGGTCGGATCGGAGATCCTGCCAACGACGCCTGGTCCCGCGCCTGGGCACGGGATTGCCGGGGGCCCTGGAAGAGGAGTTAAACACCGGTGGTAACCCGGGTGCGACCCAGCCTACTTGAGTAGAAAGCGCACGGCGAGCGTCCGCGTCCGGCAGACCTGGGATCCGTCGTCCTCATGGGTCTCTTGGTCCTCATGGGCCGCCAGCCCCGGCTCCGGCTCTCCCTGCTCGCTCCATATAAGCGCAGGCTCACCTTCGTCTGCCTGCACAAGATCAGGATCGAGCGCGACGTGCGGCGTACCGGCGTCGTGTGGCACCAACTCGGATGCCGCCGTCAGGTCCTGCTCCGCCGCTGGGGCAGTCTCGGGTAGCGGTGGCCACCCCGGGGGTTCGGGTACACGCTCCACCATCGCTGCCGGCGCAGGGGCGGGTGCCGGCGCAGGTGCATGTGAAGGTGCGGGCACAGGCACGGGTACAGGTGTATCCGCGGTCGGAGCTTCAGGCGCCGGCACAGGCGTAGGTGTGGCCGGGGGTGTAGACGGGGGCGCGGTTGCAGCTCCGGGACCGGGTGCAAGTACGGACTCCAGCACCGGCACTGGTGGTGGCACCGGGGCTGGAGCTGCAGCTGGAGCTAGAGCTGGAGCTGGAGCCGAAGCTGGAGCCGCTGGCGGCGATGGTACCGCCTTTTCGGCCCGCACCTCCTGCGCAGCCAGAGCCGGACGCGTCGAGATTGCGAGCCTAAGGGCTTGCGGATCCCAGTTGATGAGCACTGTGACGAAGACCCGTTGTAAATCGTCGAGAGGCACATGGGCCCTGCCGGACACGACGACGCAGCGCACGGGCACCCCGCCGACGATAGCCAGGCGGCGCGCCTGGTCCCAGTGGACGTAGCATTTCAGCGCGTCGGCGACGGGACGCACGGCCACCAGCACGTTCCCCGCGGCATCGATTCGCATCGCGTCCGCCGGAAGGGGGCAGCCGTCCACCTCGATGCGAGGCTTCCAAGGCACAAACTCTGGCTTGCCGCTGGCAGCCGCCACGATTGCCCTCAGAGCGTCTTCGTCCACGTCGGGCGCGGGCTGCGGCAGAGCCGCCGCCAGCGCCGCGACTGCGCCTTCAAGGGTGTTGACCCCACGCCCGTAGATGTCCCCGTGGACCGTGATGCGCGCACCCAGAAACCCTGGCCACGCGTCCCCCGGTTGGACCTCCATGGTCCGGTAAACGAACTCGACCTGCGTCCCGACGGGCACGATGTCGTAGAGTTCCGTCGCGTCCTCGTCGCGCATCCGGATGCAACCCAGGCTAACCGCCTTGCCGATGGATGCAGGGTTGTTGGTCCCGTGGATGCCGTACCCGGGCCAGCTCAAGCCCATCCACCGCGACCCGATCGGGTTGTCGGGCCCCGGCGGCACGGGCGGACGGCCGTCGGGCGGGAACCAGGTGGGGTTCTTCGCTTTGTGAACGATGGTACACGTCCCGATACGGCTCGGCGAAACGGCTTTCCCCACGCCTATAGGGTACTCTTTCACTAGTTCATCGCCGTGGAAGAGGGAGAGCCGATACGCCGGGATGTTGATCACTATCCTGTAATCTCCTTGGCCTGTTCCATGTCGTCCGCCAGGCGCATCGCCTATCCCGGCAGCCTGGCTCTCCGGCGCGCGTGCGGCCTCCGCGTCGTCGCTGCCGATGGCGCTGCCGACGCCGACGCCACTGGAGATCTGCGCCGAGGCCAAGGTGGAACCCGGGGTCTTGGCCGCCGCGGAGACCGAGGCGGAAGCCGAGACCGAGGCCGAGACCGAGACCCAGACCGGGACCGGGACCGACGCCCGCGACCCGGGAAATCCAACTTCCTCAAAGAACACAAAAGGCGCGATGCCGAGCGCCACACACAGCCACAGCACACATGTTCTCCGACGCACTCAGGGGGTCCCTCCCGCTCCACCCAACCCGACGCTGCAGGTAACTCGTCGCCGCTGTTACCGGCAACAGTATATTCAGGAGGCCGCGCACATAGACCGCGTGACTGTGGCGTGGCGGGCGCGTGACTGTGGCGAGGCGGGCCGGTGAGTCAGAGAGTTTCTGTCGGGACAGCGGGCGAGGGCACCCAGGCAGGTCGAAGGCCCGGCCTCACGGCGAGGCCGGGCCCCAATATAGCATGGTGTAGCGGAGCATAGAGCAGCGGAAGGCCGCGGAACTAGAGTACCTTCTCGCCCAGCGGCTTCTCAAGCAGCGCCACGATGAGCTTGACGGCGTTCTCGATATCGTCAATATCCGCCATTTCCGACGGGGTGTGCAAGTACCTGGTAGGGATAGAGATCGCCCCAGAAGGAACGCCCTCCCTCGTGAGATGGATCGGCCCCGTGTCGGTGCCGCCGCGCTCCAGCACCTCCAGCTGATATGGGATCCCCTTCTCCTTCGCCGTCTCCACCATCAACTGGCGGACGCGCGGGTGGGCTATCACAGACGAGTCCTTCACCTTGATGGCGGGCCCCTTGCCGAGGCTGACCGCCATCGGGTGCGCCTCCGGCGTGTCGCCGGTCCCCGTCACGTCCACCGCTATGCCGATGTCTGGATTGACACCGTACGCCGCGGTCTTGGCCCCGCGCGTACCAAGCTCCTCCTGCACGGAAAAGACCACGTACACCTGGTTCGGGATGTCCCGCCCCTTGAGCTCCTTCAGCACCTGGACGAGCACGGCGCACCCTGAGCGGTCATCGAGGGATTTCGCGATGATGCGACCGCCGCCGTCCACGCGCGCGTCTCGCTGGAAGCCTGCGATGTCGCCCACGGAAACCTTCTCCCTAGCAGACTTCTCGTCGGTCGCGCCGATGTCGATGAACATCTTCGCGAGCTTCAGGTCCTTGATGTCGTCAAGTTTCTCGGTGCCGAACGTCCCCACGGTGCCGTTCTCGAACACGACCCTCTGGCCGAGAAGCACGTAGGGTGAGACCCCTCCGATGTTCGAGAACCTCACAAACCCCTTCTCGTCGATGTGGGTCGCGATGACCCCGATCTCGTCCATATGCGCCGCGAGCAGCACGCGCGGGCCAGCGCCCGCTGCCTTTCGGACCACGATGAGGTTCCCGAGCGCGTCCACCTTGACCTCGTCGGCGAACCCCTCCACCTCTTTGCGGAGGATCTCCCGCACGGGACCCTCGTTGCCCGCCGGGCCGTATGCCTCAAGCAGCTTCTTCAGAAGTTCCTTCAACACGGCAGCCCCCTCTCGTCAATGCTGTCCAGAAACGCACCTACAAGCGCGAGCGTGTGCTCGAAGTCCCGCTTGTCGATGATTGAAACCGGCGAGTGGATATACCTGGTGGGGACGGACACCACCGCAGCCGGGATGCCCTCCCGGACGAGGTGTATCCTGCCTGCGTCGGTGCCGCCGACGGCAAGTTCCCTGAACTGGAACGGAATGCCCCGCGACTCCGCGACCTCCGCCAGGCGCCGGACGATCCGCATGTCCGCCACGAGGCTCGCGTCGGTGCGCGTGAGCGCCGGGCCCTTGCCGAGGCGGGTGGAGTACTGGTGTTCCTTCGACCCGGGGACGTCGGACGCCGTCGTGCCCTCCAGCGCGATGGCGAGGTTGGGCTCGAGCCTGTAGGCGGCCACCTGCGCACCGCGCGCCCCTACCTCCTCCTGCACGGTGAACACGGCCTGTAGCGTGAAGCTCCAGCGCTGGTCCCTGGCGAGGAGTTCAGCGATGATGGCGCACCCGACCCTGTCGTCGAAGGCCTTGGCCTTCGCGCGGCCAGACCCGATCTCCGCGTACTGCGTCGCGAACACGACACCGTCCCCCAGCTTAACGAGCTTCTCCGCTTCGTCCTTGTCTTTGGCGCCGATGTCGATGTACAGGCCCTCGAGCTCGAAGGGCTTGTCAGCTTCGTCGCGCTTCTGGAGATGGATGGGCTTCGCCCCGATGACCCCTGGGATGCGGTCCTTGCCGACCAGGACCTGCTTGGACACGAGGACGCGCGGGTCAATGCCGCCGACAGGGTAAAACCGCAGCACCCCGGACTTCTCGATGTAGGTGACCATGAGGCCGATCTCGTCCATGTGCGCCGCGAGCATAACCTTCGGGCCGTCCTTGGAGGTGCCGCTCTTGATGGCGATGAGATTCCCGATGGAGTCTGTCTCGATTTCGTCGCAGTGAGGACGGATGTGGTCGCGCAGGATGTCGCGGACCTCGTGTTCCTGCCCCGGCACGCCGAAAGCCTCGGTGAGGGCCTTTAGAAGCATGTCAATCCCTCCACAAACTTCTTGTCGAGCCGCACGATGAACTCCGCCAGCAGCCTCCCGGCCTTCTTTATGTCGGCGAGCGACACGGTCTCCACGGCGGTGTGCATGTAGCGCAGCGGGATGGAAATGAGAGCCGAAGGGATGCCGCCGCGGGTGACCTGAATCGCGAAGGCGTCGGTGCCTCCGGGATGCGGGCTTGGCTCCACCTGCACGTCGATGTCGAGGTCCTCGGCGATCTCCTTGAGTCTTGCGTAGATGGCCGGGTGGACCTGCGGCCCGAAAGCTATCGCCGGGCCTTTCCCGAGGGTAAGCGTGTCGTATTCCGGGACCCCGAGCATGTCGCCGTGGCCGACGTCGATGGCGATACCGATGTCGGGGACGATGCCGTAGGTGCTCGTGATGGCACCCCGGACGCCGACTTCCTCCTGAACCGTCGCCACGCAATAGACATCAGCATGGTGACGCGTGTTCGCGAGCACCTTCAGGCACTCGAACATCACGGCGACGCCTGCCCTGTCATCCATGGCCTTACCTGCCATTAGCTGGCCTTTCAGGCGCGTGGGCCTCGTGGCGAAGGTAGCGGTGTCGCCGACCTCCACGAGCTCACGAGCCTCCTCGGCAGTGAGGCCAACATCGATAAAGAGGTCCTCCCACTTCACGGACTTCTTCCGCTCGTCGGGCTCCTGCACGTGGGGTGGCTTGGCGCCGACCACCCCGGGGAGGTCGCGGCGGCCGTGGACGACGACCTCGAGGCCGGGGAGGATGCGCCTGTCAATGCCGCCGACCTCCGTGACGCGCAGGCACCCTTCGTCTTCGATCTTGGTGACCATCAGGCCGATCTCGTCCATGTGGGCAGCCAGCATCACGCGAGGATGCGGGGCGCGTCCCATGCCCCGCTTGAGCAGAATGAGGTTTCCGAGAGCGTCGTGGCGGGCCTCGTCGAAGAGCCCGGACATCTGCCCCTTCGCGACCTCGGCAACCTCGCGCTCGTGGCCCGAAACGCCTGCCTCCGAAAGCAGACCGGCCAGAAAGTCAGCCAGATCCCGTGTTGCCATGACCACTCCTCCAATCACGTAACCTGCCTGGACCAAGTGTGAGTTCGAGAATAGCCGTCGCCTCTCCAGGGTCGCCGGTGTTGCGCTCTCTCTTTGAGTCACCGGCAACCCCTCCCAAAAGTCGGGACCATTTCTGCACTCTCACCTAGCACAGACTAATCAACCCATACTTAAGCCGAGCTAAGCCCCTATGGCTAGGCCTTCCAGGCATTCCATGTTCGCCAACGAGCGCGTAATTCCTGCTAGCGGCGCCAGGATTCTACGAATCTCGTAAATACGGCCGGGAGCAGGCGCTGGCCGCACGGCGCGGCGTCTGGCATACGGCGGCGCCCGACCGAACAGGAGTAGTGTGCGCCCCGACCATAAGCGGCATACAGAGGCATACACAGTGGTTACCACTTTCATCCTCTCGATGGCGGCGGCTGGCTGCTATGGCCGACTACTGCGGAAAACAGGCTTAGCCACCGCAATCAGTGCCGCCTGAGGAAGCCTGTTGTTGGCACCAACCTGCCGTGATATAGTAGACGTGAACAGCGAGTTCACCTAATACGAGTTCAGCTACGCAGGAGTAACCTTGGTGAAGTGGGGCGTGAGTAGGGTAATGGGGGCACCCGCTGGCATGGCCGAGAATGCGTGGGAACATGAGGTCGCAGAGTGCCTGGCACGCCATCCGAAAGTTGTCCTGGCCTTCCTATTCGGGTCGTTTTCGAAGGGCAGGTCCAGGACGGGCTCTGACGTGGACGTGGCCGTCTACCTCACGCCACCCTATTCCACTAATGATGTTTCCGAAATCCGGAGCCGTCTTGAGGACATCACCCACCGCGACGTCGATCTGCTGGTGCTCAACACGGCACCCCCAATCATATCGTGGACAGCGATGAAGGGGAAGGTCCTTGTCGATAAGGACCCAAAGCTACACCTGGAACTGATGCTCGAAAAGTCGCGTGAGGCCGAGGATTTCCGCGAGTTCCTGATGGACTTCTGGCACGAGAGAAGGCGCCGCCGGAGGGATAACGACGCTCAGACTCTCGACTGAACAGGTAGAGGGCATTGCGCGGAGAGTGGACTTCACGAGGGTCGAAAAAGCAGGCCGTGCCCCCACTTGCCCGGAGGCTCAGTCGTGATGTATAATTCAAAGCGGGCGAAGGTCCAGAGGCGTTAGGCCTAAACCCGAGGCCCCCGGCGGCCACGCCGTCATGAATCACATACGAACCAACTCTAGGTGCCGAAGTGGCGGAACTGGCAGACGCACGCGACTCAAAATCGCGCGGAGTGACCCTCCATGGGGGTTCGATTCCCCCCTTCGGCACCAGTCTTTTATAGCCCCTGCTAGAGGGGCTTTTCTTTGGCCCGGGATCCTCGGTAGCTACCGGATAGCTACCGAGACAGACATTTCCAGCGTGAACTCGCGTGGCTGATGGAAGGCGGGTGAGCCTACATAAGCTCCTTTGGGCCTCTTCCTCCACCCGGATTGGGGGGGCTAGAGAGGGAGTACCCTCTCAGTCGCATCTCTCTTCCGCCTCCGACCTCAGGGTAACCACGCATCGCACTTCAGGCCATCCACTGCCGAGAAGTGCTGGTCGCGTGTCACGAGAGTGAGGCCGTGCTGGCGAGCTGTCGCCGCAATCCATATGTCGTTTTCTGGGATGGGTCGTCCCTTAGATCTCAAGCCGTTCTTTATCCCGGCGTACTCCCACGCTGTACCGGGGTCACAACCCAGCACCACACAAGCACGCTCAAACCGTCTCAACCGCCCCAGGTTTTCCTCGACCCGACCCGACTTGAGAACTCCGAAGTACAGCTCGCCCATGACTATGCTCGACGTAAACAGCTCATCTGCCTGTGCCAGGCGGTTATGGACCGAATCATCCCCGGCAAGGAAGGCAATAACGATATTACTGTCAAGAAGGAATCTACCACTCATGCTCGTCCACCCGCTCACAGCCCTTTTCTATGGCCTCGGCTATTGCCCTGGCGTCCTCCTCACCGAGAACCCCGGCGAACGGCAGAAGCTGTCGCCCAGGTGTACCATGCGGTGGCTCGCGAAGCAGCATCCGAACGTAGCCAAGTATATGCCGTTGACGGTCAAGAGGCAAGCGGTCAAGCTGTCTTGAGATTTCCTGTTTGAGCACCCAAAGGTCGTCTGGTGAATAGGCAGTGTCCCCCGGCTCCTCCCTGAGAAGACCGGTAAGCGGGTAGCTGGAAGCAGTCCTCCGGGGGTCGAGCTCACCCGCCTCATCGGAGTCCTCGGGTACAAGAACAACCGCTCTAACCCGGCATGGGCCACGAACCGGAAGGGACGCATCCAAGTGCAGCCCACCGTCTGCGTCAACAGTACCGGTCACCTCTACAGCTTTCACAGCTGCCTTCCTCCTTCCCATAGGGACGTGCCATGCCAAGCCGTCACGCGGCGCCCGAACAACGTCGCGCCGGGCCGGAATGCACGATACTCCGCACGTAACACAGGCAACCAGATTATACCACACGGAAAGGTCGGATGCCACTGTCGTCTGGAAACGGCCGCGTGAATATCCGACGACCGTCGCTGTGCAGAGTGGGGTCCCGAAGAGCCTGCGTGCCGGGTTTGGCTACGTGTCGTGGTTGCCGTTGCATGCTCGGGAATTTGCTGACACGTGTCAAGGGTTGGATGCGATGGTGCCGCCAGGAACGATAACCTCGTATCGGAGCGTGACCTAGTTGGCCTTTTCGTTCGCAACATATAAGTCAAATCCCGGCAATGGCTTGTAGCCTATCTCCAACAACCGCTAACTGAATCTATCCCCATAGCAGAGGCGTGCCGCAGTGTAAACTAGGCGGAAGGAGGGCAAGTCACCGGGCCTGCGATACAGGCGGGTTTGGGTGACACGCAACGACCGCCGCGGCAAGGCCGAGAGGGGAAAAGCCCGTGCCGTTCTGCCCAAAAAACGTGGATAGAGGGACCCGAACTGCTCTCATCAGCCGGGGGTTGGCCTGGATTCAGTCGGGCAAATGAAGCGTATCCTGTACGACACGGGGCCGGTCTTATCAAGTGTGCCGGCACAGGCCCGGACACTCAATCCGGGGCCAGATAATGCGAAGCTGTCGTCCCAGTGTGCTTCGGGAAGACCGGGCAACCGGACAACGAAAATGAAGACGAACTTGGGCCGGGGCCGGCGCCTCTCCCGGCTTCTCGGCCCTTCACTCAACTACGGTGACAACCTCGTCCCATGGTCGCTGAGGGCGCGGGCGCTTACCGGCAGGGTCGCGCTTCGGGTAGCCTATGGGAATCATGGCGACAGGCCGCACATCCTCGGAGAGGCCGAGCGCGTGCCTCGCGGCATCCTCATCGAACGCCCCGACCCAGCAGGCTCCAAGACCATAGGCCACCACCGCGAGGAGCATGTTCTCGATTGCGGCAGCGGTGTCCTGGATGCAGTATAGCTCCGAACCACGCTTTCCGTATTGGGCCGCGCTCCGCTTCGGTTCGGCCGCGACAACCACGACGACAGGCGCCTCTTCGACGAACCCCTGCCCAAAGGCGGCGCGAGCGAGCGCGGCCTTGACCTCAGGCCGTCTTACCACCCAGAACCGCCACGGCTGAACGTTGCCTGCCGTCGGCGCCATGAGGGCGCAGCCAATGATGCGGCTTATCGTCGCGTCGGGGACTGGGTCGGGCTTGAACTCTCTCACGCTCCTGCGCTGTTCGATGGCCTCGACAAGGTCCTTCGTCACTTTGAATCACCTTCCATCCGTAGTGTGGTCACGAAGTGTGGTACAAGCCAGAAGGCGCCGCACAATACCGAGCATCGTGAGGTTACCGGTGTTTGTGCAGGGCCAGGATCGCCGAGGAAGTAGGCTCACGCGTCCTGAGTGAGAAGACGCTCGTGGCTCGCCGAAAAGTCGCCGGTCAGTGCGAAGACCTACCTGACCGGGGCGAACAGCATCATCTCTCTCGTGACCCCTCGCAGCAAACTGACACCCGGTTTCGCGGCGCCCGCTCCCGGTCTCATGGCACCCGCTGCAGATACCCCAGCTTCCCTGTTACGACACTACCCGCACTCAGGATGCACGGCCAAAGCATGCCCCGCCGGCCGGCCGCGCACCCGAAGCCCCGGGAGCGCGCGTCTCCTGGTGGCAACGCTGGGCCACCTCGTGCTCCACCCACAGGTAACTGAGCAACCTGCGGACCGCGGCACCTCGCGTTTCGCCGCGGCCTGTGCGGCCCGTCCCATCCTCGCCCCGAACATCCAGCCACAGGCTACGCAGGACCGGCTCCTCGATGCTCATGGGGATATGCGGTCTGACCACGAGGCACGAGCAGCGCTCCGCAACATGGCCCACAAGCTCCTTGACCAGGGGCAGGCCGCCCGCCGGGACGAACGCCGGGCTTGTGGCCACCGTCACCAGAGCTGCCCTGCTATTGGGCATGAAGAACCTGTCATGCGGCACGACCTCGAGCTGTATCTCGTGGCCTGCGCGGCATCGCCCTTTTTCGTGGTAGGACGGCGTCTTTCGCCGCTTCCGTAATCGCACGCCAGGGGTATCCCATCGCTCCCATTCGCCGCTATCGTAAAGCCACCGGGGAACGACCCACACGACCTTTGAGAACAGGCCGTCTTCCGCGGCCCTCCTCACGAAGTTGCCGCAGTGGACGAGCCACGGGAAGGTGTCATAGAAGTCGGAATGGGCGTCCACATGGACCAGTGTGGCCGAGTGAGCGCCCCAGTCCTTCCAGACGAAATACGCCTCCTTGTGGTCGGTGAAAACGGCAGCCGGGCTTTCGTCCCAGTCGAGCCCCGCCTCCCCGAGCCGCTCCACGACCTCGCCCGGCACTATCCAGCAATCCTGCCGAACCCGGGGATTGCCGGTCGTCCTCGGCCGGAACATGAAATCCGCGTCGATGTCCAGGTATACGCTCATACTTCGCACCGCATCCTCTAATCTGCACCGCAGCCTCGGAGATCTAACGAGGCTGCCCCATCCTTGCGGTTGCTCTCTTTACTCCAGAGTGTACACAGACACGCGCGGAATTCAAGCCCCAGACCCCACGAGGAGCCATCGGGGCGGGCGGCTGCGGACGCCTGGACGGCTAAGCAGGTCGCCATAAGTAATCGCCGGTTCCAGAGAGCACACGCGCCGTGCAGGGTTGCCGGTGATTGCACGAGGGGTGTCAAAATCCGGCCACTGGCCAGACGGGCCGGATTTTGTCAAGGCGCCCCGCTTGGGGCGCCGTCCCCGAGTGCAACACCGGCAACCCAAGACCTCGGAAAACGAGAGAAAACCAATGACGTCATACTTAGTGTATGTCGAGCCGGTAGACCTTCCCCTTCGCCTCCTCGGCCTTGGGGATGACCACCTCAAGGACGCCGTTCTTGAAGCTGGCCCGCGCCTGGTCGGGCTTCACCTTCGTCGTGATCGGCAGCGTTCGGGCAAACGTGCCATAGGCGCGCTCGCGCCGGTACACGTTCTTGTCCTCGACCTCCTTCTCGTACTTCGACTCGCCCTTTATCGTGAGGGCGGTGTCGGTGAGCGTTACCTCGACGTCCTTCTGGTCCACGCCGGGCAGGTCGGCCCGCACCACGAGTTCGTTCTCTGTCTCGTACATGTCGACCGATGGCTGCCACGCGCGCCCGAGCGCAAAACCGCCCATGCCGCGCCTCGCGAACGTCTCGTCGAACACCCTGTTCATCGCGTCACGAATCGTCACAAGCTCATCGAAGGGATCCCATCTGATAAGACTCACTTGCCAGCCTCCTCCTTCCTTCTTCTGTGCCCATGATCCTGCTTGAAGCAGCACGCCTAGTATTCCACGAGCGTGCGGGCACTAAACGGCTTCGGAGGCTGCTCCGATGTCTTGCAAAGTGAACTACATGCTGTCTTCTCCCTGGTTGACAGGCGACGGGGACCCGTCCTCGCGCACGGGACCGCCTTCATCAGGTCGGCCGATTCGTCATGGCAAACCCTCCCGAAGGTCTTCGTCCTCACCCCTTGATTCTCACCTGCGGTAACCGTGTCCGGCATCAGTATTCCTGCGGCATGTCCAGTAGCTGCCTATAGGTGAATACCGGGCCGTCGCGGCAGACGTACTTGCTGCCGATGTTGCAGCGGCCGCACTTTCCGATGCCGCATTTCATGCGCATCTCGAGGGTGGTGACCACCTGCTCGGGTGCGAATCCGAGCTCAGTCAGGGTGGAGAGGACGAACTTGATCATGATGGGCGGCCCACAGGTCACGGCGACCGCGCCATCCGGGCGCGGCGCGACCTCCTTCAGCACGGCCGGGACGAACCCGACGCGGCCCGTCCACCCCTCCTCAGGACGGTCGATGGTGACGACCTGGTCGATGTCGGCCCTTGCTCCCCACCGCTCGAGCTCGGCCTTGAAGACAAGGTCGCCGGAGCTTCTCGCACCGTAGATGATCTGCACCCGCCCGAACTCGCCCCTGTGTTCGTCGGACAGGACGTAGTTGATGAGCGAGCGGAGCGGCGCAAGGCCAATCCCGCCGCCTATGAAGATGATGTCCTTGCCCTGCATATCTGCGACGGGAAATGTATTGCCGTAGGGGCCTCTCACGCCAATGACGGTGCCTTCGGGTGAGTAGTGGAGGGCCGTCGTGACCCGGCCCATCTTCTTCACGCTGAACTCGAGATATCCTCGCTGGGTCGGGGACGACGTAATCGAGATCGGCGCTTCCCCCACGCCGAACACTGACACCTCGGCGAACTGCCCGGGCATGTACCGGAACCTCTCCCACGCGGACGCGTCGCGGAACTCCACGCGGAAGGTTTTCACGTCGTTCGCGTCGGTTTCCCGCGTGATCTTCGTTATCACGGCAAGTTCGGGCACGTAGGGGTTCACGCTGGCACTCGTTACCGTCGCCTGGCCCATGGGTTCATCCTCCCAGATCCTCGCGTGCTGCGACCAGACGTGCTACGATCTGGCCCGACGCGTTGTTCCTTTCCATCGTCGACCTGACAGACCGCCAGAACCGCCCTAGCCCGTATCAAGGGGGCGGACAGCGGCACGCGCATGACGTGACCTCACAGCGCAGCAAAGGCCTCAAGGACCTTGCGCACATCGAGGTTCACCGGGCAGTTCTCGACGCAGCGACCACATCCCACGCACGCCACGCGCCCGTTATTCTCGACGAAGTAATTGAACTTGTGCATGATCCTTTGCCTGAACCTCTCCTTGCGGGACGGGCGCGGGTTGTGGCCCGAAGCATGGAGCGTGAAGAGGGGAAACATGCACGAATCCCAGTTGCGCACGCGCTCCCCGCCCGCCCTCGTCGCCTCGTCGCCGATGTCAAAGCAATGGCATGTGGGACAGAGATACGTGCAGACCGCGCAGCCCAGGCATTTCCGGTGGACGTCATCCCACGCGGCGTTGCCGAACGCACCCGCCAGCTTCGACACCGCCGCGTCCACCGGAACGTCGGCGGACACGCGCCCCACGACCCTCGCTTCGGCCTCTCGCGCGGCCTCAAGGTCCGCATCTCCGGCCTCCCGGACGGCGTCGAAACCGCAAAGGAGCTTCTCTCCTTTCGCGGACAGGGGCCTCACGAGATAAGCGTCGCCCGCCTCGGCGAACATGAGGTCCGACCCTGTCTCGTCGTACGGGCCACCGCCCACAGACGTGCAGAAGCATGCGACGCCCGGCTCGGGGCATGCGAACGTGACCACCGCGGTGCTCTGCCGCCGGCTGACGTAGTACGGGTCCTTGTAGTCGGCGGCATCGAACACGAGATCCAGAAGGGTCAGGCTCCGCGCATCGCACGGCCGCACCCCGAAGGCGACCCGCGTGACCTCGTCCGCCGGCGCGGCGGCGCCGGCCGCCGCCTCCACCTTCCCGCCCGCATCGAAGGCAAAGAGCACCTCTTCCTGCGGGAAGAATATCTCCTTCAGCGGCCTCTTCGAAAGGGCCGGGACACTCTCCGGGTCCCCGGACCCCCGGATATCATCCCCGCCAGCCACGGCGAACCGCGTCACGCCTCCCTCATCGATGGGAGCAAGGACTGTGTATGAGGCCGCCAGATGCCTGACGAACGCGCCGAGGTCTCGTTTGTTCATCGCAAGGGCTTTCCCGGGTCCGCGCTCTCCCACGCCTTGTTCACCTCGAGAGTGCCGAATTGAGCTCGGGGTGCAGTTTGCGTTTTGTAGGAGTCCGTATTTACTTACCTGAAACTCCAACCCGCAAATCCTCACAACCTTTACTTCTGCGTCGCCCGAGCGTGGCCAGACAGACTTGACTTTCTCTTGAAAGTGTAGGTTCAGAGATTACTGTCACTTTTCCAGGGGTCGCCGTGTTGCACTCCGGAGACGGCGCCTCCGGCACGCCTCGTTAGCTTTAGCGCATCAGGCTAGCCAAATCGGGAGCGCCCCGCCGTGCAAGCACCGGCGACCAGAACATTCGAATCCCCCGGTTCGTATGCCACCCGCCGCGTTGCACAGCTGCCTTGCCCGCAGGCGGCAGCCCCAGCCTCAGCCTCGCTGCTGCGCGGTCACCCCGTCGCGACATCGCACCTCTAGAGGATGAAGTCGTCAGGGTCCTCACGCCTGTATGTGGCAAGCACCGGCACTGCTGCGAGGTCCATCCCTGGTTCGTGGCCGAAGAACTCCAGCGCGTCCTTCTCCATGCGCTTTGCGAGAAGCCGCAGATCGATCCCCGCCGGGCACGCCCTCCTGCACGCGCCGCAGTCCACGCACCGCCCCGCGGTGTGCAGCACGCGGCCCAGGTGGAACACCATTTTGTCCGAAAGGTCGCGCCACCTGCCGACCCACCTCGGGCTCTCGCGGTCCACGAAGCACTCGGGACAGTAGCAGAGTGGGCAGGCCTGCCTGCACGCGTAGCACTCGATGCAGCGCTCGATCTCCCGCGCGAAGTGGGCGAACCGCTCCTCGGCGCTCCGGCCCGCGAACTCGTCCACCTCGGCAAACGCGGCCTCCCGAGAGCCAGCCTGCCGCGCCCACCCCTCATCGCCCGCCAGGAAGTCGCAGATAACAGGGGTAGGATGGACACACGTCGCGCAGGACGGCGACAGGACGTCCTCCACCGGGACGACCTTCTCAAAGCCGTCGCCCCGCACCACGACGACATCCCCGGCCGCCCCCCCGGCGCTCCGAACGACCAGCCCCTCGCCCACGACCGCCGCCAGCCTACGGCGGTCGATCACTCCCTGGCAGGGCACGCCCACGATCTTCACCTGGTCGCGGGCTATCTGCTTCTCGATGACGAGATTCACGAGCGTGCGCACATCGCACCCTTTCACCACCACGCCCACTCTGCCCTTGAACTTCGGCAGGTAGGTCGCGAGGTTGTTCTCGCACGCATGGCTCCATACGAGGCGCGACGCGTCGTCCGCACGCGTTATGAACGCCGGCGTCGTCCGGAGCGGAAGAGAGCCTTCCTCATACCCGATGAAGACGTCGACCTCGCCCCTCGCAAGAAGATCCCTGGCGATGTCCCGGAGCCGCTCCGTTATCTCCGCTATCAAGTCCTGCGTCACCATCTACTTCTGCCTCTCCTTCACGAGCCTCGTGGGTTTGCCGAGCGCCTTCACGCTCTCGGTCACGCGCTTCACCACGTCAGCAAACTTCTCGCCCTCCGCCGCGGAAACCCACGAGAAATGAACCCGGCCTTTTTCGATCCCGAAGAAGTCCAGAAGATCGGCAAGCAGCGCGAACTTCCGCCTGGCAAGGTAGTTCCCGGCTATGTAGTGGCAGTCGCCGGGGTGGCATCCGGAGACGAGCACCCCGTCTGCCCCCCGCTGCAGGCACTTCAGGATGAGGAGCGGGTCCACCCGCCCAGAGCAGGGCACGCGGATGATCCGCACGTTCGGCGGGTACTGGATACGGCTCGTCCCGGCGAGGTCGGCCCCGGCATAAGAGCACCAGTTGCAGAGGAAAGCCACGATCTTCGGTTCCCAGGCCTGACCCGCCCCGCCTCCCTCGCTCTGAAACTCGGTCTTGCACCTGGAGGGTGTGCTGGGAGCCTGAACTTGTTCCTCGGTCCCGCTCGTGCCCGCCGCGCCAGCTTTGGCTGCAGGGGTCCCGTGCGGCTCCGCCACGCATCTGCAGGTCTTCGACAGCCGCGGATCCTTCGTTGCGTGGTGGGTGTGTTGCCGCCCGGAGTGCTCAACGTTCAGCACAGCGCGCTCACCTCCGCCAGGATCTCCTCCTCCGTGAACCCCTTGAGCGTGATGGCGCCGCACCGGCACGTCGCGGCGCACAGGCCGCATCCCTTGCACAGCGCCGAATTCACCTTTGCCACGTTGTCCTTCGGGTCGATCTCGATCGCCTTGTACTGGCACGCCTCGACGCACAGGCCGCACCCGGCGCACCTCGACTTCATCACCTCGGACTTTATCCCCTCGGTGGCGATGGCGCCGCTCGCGAGCACGGCACACGCCCTCGCCGCCGCCGCGTGAGCCTGGGCGATGGTCTCGTCGATGGTCTTCGGAGCATGGGCGAGCCCCGCGAGGAATACGCCCTCGGTGGCGAAGTCAACGGGGCGCAGCTTCATGTGGGCCTCCAGGAAGAACCCGGATTCATCCAGAGGCACCTTGAGCACCTGGGCGATTCGCCTGTTGCCCTCATTCGGGACTATCCCCGCACTCAAGACCACGACGTCCGCAGGGATGGCGAGCCTCTCGTCGAGGAGCGTGTCCGTTACCTCGACCACGAGCCGCCCGTCGCTGTCGCCGCCGCCGCAGCTGTCGCCAGTGCGCGCGCTGGCGCCGTCGCCCGTCGCCGCGTCGCCCCATCGCGACACCACCGGCATCTGTCCCTCCGGGTACCTCACGAACACGACGCCCCGGCGTCTCGCCTCCTCGAAGTAGGTCTCCCTTCCACCGTAGGTGCGGATGTCTCTATAGAGGATGTACACATCGGCGTCGGGGTCCACGTCCTTCAGCCGGATGGCGTTCTTCACGGCCTCGCTGCAGCACACGCGGCTGCAGTAGCTCCGCTCGTCGTCGCGCGACCCAACGCACTGGATCATCACCACGGACCGTCTCCCACCGCTCTCATCGCCCAGCGTGAGCCGCCGCCCTTCATCGCATGGCCCGGCCTGCGCCTTGGCCCTCGAGAGCGGCCAGGCCCCGGATGCCAGGCGTTCCTCGAGCTCGGACTGGGTCACGACGGCCGGGTGCTCGCCGTACAGGAATCCCGAAGGCCGGAACTCTGCCGCCCCCGTCGCCACGATGACGACGCCGTGCTCTAGCTGTATCTCGCGGATGGCCCCCGCCTCGCCGTTGCCCTGGCTCCGGTCGACGATGCGCGACCGGAAGTTCCCGAGGTAACCTGCGATCTCCATTACTTCCGATGACGTGTGGACCTCTATCAGAGGGTTCGACACGACCCTCGCCGTAAGCTCTCGCAGGTACGCTTGGACGTCGTCGCCGCCCAGGGTGTAGTGGATCCTGCGCAGGTGGCCGCCAAGCTCCGACCCGGCCTCCACGAGGTACGCCTGGAATCCCTGGTCCGCAAGGTCCAGCGCCGCGATCATCCCGGCAAGCCCTCCGCCGATGACCAGGCCCGACCGCTTCACCTCTATGGGCAGCCGCTCCAGCGGCTCCAGGAGCGCCGCCTTCGCCACGGCCGCGCGCACGAGATCCTTCGCCTTCTCCGTGGCCTTCTCGGGCTCGTGCATGTGGACCCACGAACACTGGTCGCGGATGTTCGCCATCGCGAAGAGGTAGTGGTTCAGCCCGGCCTCGCGGATGGTCTCCTGGAAGAGCGGCTCGTGCGTGCGCGGCGTGCACGACGCCACCACGACCCGCGTGAGCCCGTGCTCCTCGATTTTCTCCTGAATGCGTTTCTGGGTGTCCTGCGAGCAGGTGTAGAGGTTGCGCTCGGCGTACACCACGTTCGGAAGGGTCTTTGCATACTCCACCACGGCCGGAACGTCCACGACCCCACCGATGTTGATGCCGCAGTGACATATGAACACGCCTATCCGTGGCCCGACGCCCCGGAGGTCCTTCTCCGGCGGGTATACTTTCTCGCGGACGAGCGTCCCGCGAGCGCTCCCGAGGAGCGCTCCTGCCGCCCCCGCCGCGCCGCTCGCCTGCGTCACGGTCTCGGGGATGTCCTTCGGGCCTTGCATGGCGCCGCACACGTAAACCCCGGGCCTCGTCGTGGCGAGCGGGTCGAGCGCGTCCGTCCTCGCGAAGCCGTTCTCGTCAAGCTGTATCCCGAAGACCTCAGCCAGCCGCCCCGCGCCCTCCGGAGCCTCGAGCCCCACGGAAAGCACCACGAGGTCGAACTCCTCCTTCACAACCCTTCCGTCCTCGGACTCGAAGGACACGATGAGGTTGTGGGTCGCGGGCACCTCGGAGACCTCCGCCACCCGCGTGCGCACGTACCTTACGCCGTATTCCTTCTTCGCCCTCTCGACGTAAGCGTCGAAGCCCTTGCCGTAGGACCGCATATCCATGTAGAAGATGGTCGCCTGGACGCCCGGCGCGTGCTCTTTGGCGATGACGGCCTCTTTCGTCGCGTACATGCAGCACACCGACGAGCAGTAGCGCCCGCCGTGCGCCCGGTCACGCGAGCCGACGCACTGTATGAAGGCTATCTTCTCGGGGATGTCGCCGTCGGACGGGCGCAGCACGCGCCCCTCATAGGGGCCGGAGGCGCTCAGGATCCTCTCGAACTCCATGCTGGTGACGACGTTCGGATACCTGCCGTAGCCATACTCCTGGCGAAGCGACGGGTCGAACGCCCGAAACCCCGGGGCGAGCACGATAGCGCCCACGGAGATCTTTCGCTCGCGGGGCACATCGTCGTAGCGGATGGCGCCGGCAAGGCACATGTTCTCGCACAGGCCGCACCCCACGCAAGTGTCGCGGTCTATCACATAAGCGAGGGGCACCGCCTGGGGGTAATCTATGTAGATGGACGGCCGCTTGCCGAGGCCGGCATTGAACGTGTCGCGCGCCGCCCCCACCGGGCAGTGCTGTGCGCAGACACCGCATCCGGTGCACTTCTCAGGGTCCACGTAGCGTGGCCTGTTCACCACGGTGACGGTGAAGTCGCCCGCCTCACCCTCTACCTTCTCCACGGTAGAGTTGGTTATCACCTCGATGTTGAGGTGGCGCCCACACTCTACCAGCTTGGGAGACATTATACACATGGAACAGTCGTTCGTGGGAAATGTCTTGTCTAGTTGCGCCATTGTGCCGCCGATAGCCGGGCGCGCTTCCACCATGTACACGAAAAAGCCGGAGCCTGCAAGGTCAAGAGCCGCCTGCATGCCCCCGATTCCCCCGCCAACCACGAGCACCGCTCCGACCGTTTTTCCGCCAGGACATTTCGTCTCACAAGCCATATCCCGCGCCCCCGGTTAACCCACACGTGCGTGGGGAATAGCTCAAGTTGCGTCAAATTACGTCGAAATCGGCCGCCACCGAAGCCTCACCTCAGGGTGGAACCCTACGCCCGCGCGCCGGCCAGCACATACCTCGGCGAGCGGCCCAGGACATCGTAAAGCTCTATGATCCCGCGCCGTTTGAGATACGCGGCCTGCTCCAGGACGATCTGCGCCGAAATGCCGAGGCGCGACGCAATGTCCCTCACGGATACCGGCGCCTCCCCGGCCAGCACCTCTATGGCTGCGCGCACGCACTCGTCGGCGATAACGCTCTGCATGAGGGCGCCTGCCTTCTCCGGCGAAACCTTCTCACCGTAGACGTTGCCCTCCTCACTAAGAGCCTTGTTCCGCCCCACGAGCCACCTGAATCTCTCGCCCGCCACCACGCGCCTTGAGACCTCGGCCCGGAACGTGAACTCATCGCGCGAGAGGCCCTCTTTCGACGCGGGCCCTCCGCCCGCAGGGCCAAGAGCCTTCACCCGCTCGACGAACTCCGACACCATGTCGGCGAACCTCGCACCCTCAGCCGCGGAAACCCAGTCGAGATACAGCCGCCCCCGGTCTATCCCGAGGTGGTCGAGGACCATCCAGACCGTGCGCACCCGCTGTTCCGCCTGGTAGTTACCGCTCAGGTAATGGCAGTCCCCGGGGTGGCACCCGAGCACCATAACGGCGTCAGCGCCGTGAAGGAACGGCTCCGTCATGATCTCCGGGTCTACGCGACCCGAACACATCACGCGAATGACGCGGAGGTTCGTGGGGTAAGCGAGCCTGGACGTGCCCGCGAGGTCGGCTCCCGCGTACGAGCACCAGTTGCACAGGAATCCGACCACCTGCGGCTCGAACCCCTCTTGCCTCTCCCCGACCGCGCGCCCTTCCACCGCGAGATCCGCCATTCTAGCTCACCTCCAGCAGCGCCTTCGTCTGCGCGACGATCTGGTCGTTCGAGTAGTGCTTCATCGTTATCGCCCGCGCAGAGCACGAGGCGCCGCACACGCCGCAGCCCTTGCACGCAACCTCTATCGACCTCGCCTTGTAGCCCCTGTCGGTCTTCTCCACCTTGATTGCCCCATAGGGGCAGAGCATCTCGCAGAGCCTGCAGCCGATGCAAAGATCCTCGTCGATGACCGGGCCAAGCGGGTCCATCTCGATCTTTTGCCGCGAGCATGTCGCCGCGGCTGCCGCCGCTGCTCCCCCGGCCTGCGCCACGCTGTCGGGGATGTCCTTGGGGAACTGGACGCAACCTGCGAGGAAGATGCCGTCGATGGACGTCTCGAATGGACGCAGCTTCGGGTGGCCCTCCAGGAGGAAGCCGTCCGCGCTCCGCGAAAGGTTCAGGCGCTGGGCAAGCTCCACCAGGCCCTCGGGCGGCGCGAGCCCCACCGCGAGCACCACCATGTCGAAGGACAGGTCCAGAATGCACCCGGAGTCAAGGTCTTCGGAGGTTATCCTGAGCGACCCATCCTCCTCCTCGCGGACCTCGCCCGGCTTGCCCCTGACGAAGACGATGCCCTCGCCCCTTCCGCGCTGGTAGAATTCCTCGAATCCCTTTCCGGCGGTCCGCATGTCGGTGTAATAAACATAGACCTCGGAATCAGGATACTTCTCCTTGATCATGAACGCCTGCTTCGCCGTGATCATGCAGCACACGCGCGAGCAGTACGCCCCGGCGCCGTCGAGGCGGTGTTCGTCGCGGGACCCGACGCACTGTATGAACGCGATACGCTTCGGTGTCGCCTGGTCGCCCGGCCTTTTCAGCTTGCCGTGGGTCGGCCCGTCCGCGCAGATGATCCTCTCGAAGTCGAGGCTGGTTATGACGTTGGGGTAGCGCCCGTACCCGTATTGCGGCTTCTTCGAGGCATCGTACGGCTGGAACCCCGTGGCCACCACGATGGCGCCGACCTCGATGGTCTCGACGCGGTCGGTCTGGTCGAACACGACCGCACCGCGCTCGCACACTTTCTCGCACACTCTGCACTTGCCCTGCGTAAGATACCTGCAATGCTCCGCGTCGATGACGTATGCCGGTGGGATCGCCTGCGGGAACGGGATGTAGATGGCCTTTCGCTCGCCCATGCTGCGGTTGAACTCGTCGGGCACCCTGACCGGGCACTTCGCCGCGCAGTCGCCGCATCCGACGCACTTGTCTTCATCAACATAGCGTGCCTTACGCCTCACCTGCACCCGGAAGTCGCCGACCTGCCCCTCAACCTTCTCCACCTCGGAGTAGCTCAGTACCTCGATGTTCTCGTTCTCGGCGACCTCCACCATCTTGGGCGAGAGGATGCAGAGGCTGCAATCAAGGGTCGGGAATGTCTTGTCGAGCATGGCCATGTGGCCGCCAATGGACGGCTGCCGCTCCACGAGGTAGGTCTTGATCCCCATGTTCCCGAGGTAGAGCGCGGCCGATATGCCCGCGACCCCGCCGCCCACCACCATGACCTTCGGCACCACCCGCCCCTCGCTGCGCAAAAGCGGCGTAAGAAGCCTCGCCCTCGCCACGGCCGAGCGCACGAGCGCCTTCGCCTTCTCCGTAGCGGCCTCGCTGTCGCCCGAGTGCACCCATGAGCACTGCTCGCGGATATTCGCCATCTCGAGGAGGAACGGGTTCATGCCGCACTTCTCGAGGAGAGCGCGGAACGTCTTCTCATGAAGCCTGGGCGAGCACGACGCGATGACCACACGGTCCAGGCCAAACTCCCTGATGTCATCGGCTATGGTCTTTTGCCCGACCTCGCTGCACGTGTACTTGTTGTCGCGGGCGATCACCACCCCATCGAGCGAGGACGCGCTCTCCCTCACAGCAACCACATCAACCACGCCGGCTATGTTGAGGCCGCAGTGGCACACGTAAACGCCGATTCTCGGCTGTACCGTAGACGCCTGCATCCCGCGGTCACACCACCTTGCTCCGCACTATCCAAGCTATCCACACTGTCCGCGCTGTCCGCATTGTCCGTGCTGTCCGCACTATCCGCCGCGCACCGAACCTCGTGAAACGCAGCGAACCAGGACGACGTGGCCACATGGCGACGCCACTACATGACGACATGATGACATGGTGACATAGCGACATGGCGACGACAGGGCGCAAGGCCCTGGCTCACGAGATCTTCGCCAAAAGGGCCTTAGGCTTGATGGGGTTCTGCGAAAGGCCCAACTCTTCGGCGTCGATACCCATGGCAAGCCCCAGGATCTGCGGATAGTACAGGATCGGCAAATCGTACCTGGTGCCGTACTTCGCCTGGATCTTGCGCTGGTTCGCCCCGTACATCACGCTGCAGAACGGGCATACCAGGTTGATGGCATCAGCTTCGTTCGCTTTGATATCGTCCAGCTTGGCCCGGGTCATCTGGAGGGCTATGTTCTCATCGACCCCGAGGATCGCCCCGCCGCAGCACTCCTTCTTCGTGGCATAATCCACTGCTTCGGCCCCTGTGGCGGCCACGAGCCTGTCAAGAGACTGCGGCACCTCGGGGTGGTCGAAGTGGTCGTAGATCTCAGAGGGCTTGAGGTAGTGGCACCCGTAATGGGACGCTATGCGGAACGCATCTAGAGGCCGTTTCACGGCCTTCTTGATGGCCTCGAGCCCCACATCTTCGTAGAAGACGCGCGCAAGGTGTTTCACGCGCACCCTGCCGGAGTACCTCCGCCCGATGGCCCCAAGGCTGCGGTTCACCTTCTCCAGCAGCGCCTCGTTCGCCGCAAGCTCGCGGGAAGTCTCGGTGAGGACCGATGTGCAAGCGCTGCACAGCGTGCAGATGTCGAGCCCCTTCTCCTCGGCGAGCGCAAGGTTCCTGGCCGCGAGGAGCAGCGATGTCTCGTGATGGACCGACTTCACCGGGTACCCACAGCAGCTGAACTCGGAGATGTCGGCAAACTCGATGCCGAGTTCCCTGGCCACGCGCCTTGCCGACAGTTCATAGCTGAGATTACGCACCGGAACCGTGCAACCCAGGAATATAGCGTACTTCACCGCAGATCACGCACCTTTGCCGGAGAGTAGGCTCGCAAGCCCGGTCATCCCGTATATCTCGGCCACCTCGGGCGAGCTTCCGGGAAGCGTGGGAAGCCCGAGCTCGGCGCGCTTCTCGTTCGTGAACTCATCAACCTCGTACAGCCTTCCGTGCCCGCCTATGAGCTCGGCCTGGGCGCGGAACGCGGGGTGGATATATCCGGCCTTCACGGCCATGTTCTTGAGAGCGTTCATGACCTCGGTGATCCGCACGTCCTGCGGGCACCGTTCATAACAGGTGTAACAGGTGGAACACAGCCAGATGAAGTCGCTCGCGAGCACCCGCTCCCGCATCCCCAGGATGGCCATCCTGATTATGCGTCGCGGGTTGTACTTGCTGTCCAGCTCCGACACGGGGCACCCCGACGTGCACGTGCCACACTGGAAGCAGTACTTGATGTTCTCGCCGCCGGGCTCACTGGCGATTTCGTACTTGAACTTCGGGTCAAGCACGGTGACGACCACGTGATCCTTCTCCGCACAGGTGCCGGATTCCACGACCGAAAACCTCCTTGGCACGCTAGGTGCCCGAAAGCTCGAGGCAAAGTCCGCAAAGCCCGTCCGGCCCGGGACAGATTGCCTCTACTTCGCGTGCTTCTGTATCTCTTCCTCGAGCCACCTGGCCGCTTTCTCCCCCTGCATGAGGTTGGCAAGCTCAGCGGGATCGTCCATCTTGACCTTGAAGACCCAGCCTTCGCCGTACGGGTCGGTGTTGAGGAGAGTTGGGTCGTCCTCCACGTTCTCGTTGACCTCGACGACCTCACCGCTTACCACCGCGTAGATGCGGCCCACCCACTTGCCGGACTCAACCGCTGCCACGGGCTTTCCCTGCTGCACCTTTTTGCCGACCCCCGGGAGATCCACCGACACGAACTCCCCGGCCAGCTTCTGGGCAAAGTCGTTCAGCCCGACCGTTACGACGTCGCCCTCCACCCTTCCCCAGCTGTGGTTCGGCTCGTAGTAGAGATCATCCGGGAGAAGGTACCCCTTGACTTCCACTGGTCCCACCTCCGAATCCGTTTGCGAAGCTCGACGCTCTACACGCTCCCGGCGCCTTCAACACCGTGGTCACGCCTTCGATCTTTCTACGCCGGTACGCCTGAATCCTCCTTCATCTTCGCTGGAAACCCGCAAGTCCGGCACTCAGGACCCATTAAGCCCACCTGAGAGCACCCGGCACGTGCCCTAGTTACGCCACACCGTCACGCGCCAGCGGGCGGCCCTTCGGATGCTGGTGCAAGCCCGGCCGCGGGCGGCGCGGGCCTTGGTAAAAGCCCTGCCCGCTCAGCTACCACCGGCGCGATGGCCTCCCACATCATGGGCATGAGGTGTATCCCTGCCACCCCTGGGATCTCCCTTAGCTGCTGTATGGTCTCAACAGCGATCCTCACGCCTTCCTCCTTCGGGTCGGCAGCCGCTTCCATGCGCCTTATGAGCTCGTCGGGGACGCTCATCCCCGGCACCTCGTTCTTCATGTACTCGAGAGCGCGCGCCGACTTGACCGGAATCACGCCGGCCAGGATGTAAACCCGCTCATGAAGCCCGCGGTCGCGCACCATCTCCATCCACCGTGAGAACCTGGGGATGTCGAACACCGCCTGGGTCTGGATGAAATCCGCCCCGGCTGCGACCTTCTTCGCCAGCCTCACGACGCGATACTCGAACGGGTCGGCGAAAGGATTCTCCGCGGCGCCGATGAACATCTTGGGCTCAGCCTTGAGCTCGTCGCCGGATAGGAACCTCTTCTCGTCGCGCATCGTCCTGACCATGCGGATGAGCTGGATCGAGTCGAGGTCGTACACATTCTTGCTAGTGGGATGGTTTCCGAAGCTCTGATGGTCCCCGGTGAGACAGAGAATGTTGTTGATTCCAAGCGCATATGCCCCAAGGATGTCGCTCTGCATGGCGATGCGGTTCCTGTCGCGACAGGTCATCTGCATGATGGGATCCAGGCCCAGGCCCACCAGGATGGCTGCCGACGCGATGCTCGACATACGCACGATCGCGGTCTGGTTGTCGGTGATGTTGACCGCATCCACGCAGCCTTTGTAGTACTCCGCTTTCTTGCGTATGACCTCGGCGCTTGCGCTCTGCGGAGGTCCGAGTTCCCCTGTAAGCGCGAAGTGGCCAGCCGCGAGAACTCTCTCGAGATTGCTCCGGGACTTCACAGCATGACCTCCTCCCGCAGTACCTTCCTCGGCCCGCCGTCACGGTTCTTCGACCAGTCCTTGGGCGCGAATTCCGTCTCCAGGAGATCAAGCCGTCCGAGGGAGGCCAGCCTGTCGTATATGAGCTGCCAGGCGCAGTCTGTGTCCTTGCTCACCTCGCACTTGCCGCCCTGGGAGCCCCCGCACGGGCCGTTCAGGAGGCCCTTGGAACATCTTGCAATGGGGCATATGCCGCCTGTTCGGTCGAGGACGCAGTCGCCGCAGCCCAGGCACATCTCCACCCACAAGCCCTGTTTCTCGGGGATGCCGATGAACTTCGTGTTGAGCGCGGGCAGCACCCTCACGCCGCCGAACCGCTGGGCTATCGTCTGCACCCCCGCGCCGCAGCCCATCGAGAGAACGGCGTCGTACCCTCGGATGGCGGGCGCAAGCTTATCCACGAACTCCCACTCGCACTGACGCTCGATGGTGGCCTCGCCGATCTCGACCGTCCTGCCTTCCCGCTGCGCGGCGAGGCGCAAGAGCGACGCCAGCACCCCGACCTCCTTCTCTCCGCCCGCCATACACACGGTGACGCACGTGCCGCAACCGACAACGAGGACCCGCGAGCACCCCTGCAGCATGGCGAGGATCTCGTCGAGGCTCTTCCTCTCCGCGACAATCATCCCGCTCGCCTCCTCACAACAGGTCCAAGTTCCCGTGCTACCTGCATCGTCTCCTGCACCGCTTCAAGGAACGCCGCCGACATGTCCGGACCGATATGATAGAATCGCACCCGCTCAGGCTCGATTCCCACGGCTTTGAGCAAAGAGGCCGCCTGGCCAACCCGCAACCGCGCCCTTCTGTTGCCCGACAGGAAATGGCAGCCCTCGTCGAAACACCCAGCTACCATTACCGCCTCCGCGCCTCGCTCGAAGGCCTTCAGGAGATGGATGATGTCCACCTTGCCCGTGCAGGGCACGGCTACGATGTTGAGCCCGGCCGCCTCATCCGTCGGCAACGCGGCCATCGTGGCCTCCGCAGCGATGAGCGCCGAATGGTCGCAGCAGAAGGCAGTGACACCCGGGGCCACGCTCGCCAGGATCTCGTCGTCGGAGCACGATTCGAGCGATATGGCCTTCCCTGGGCACTCGGACGCGCACACGCCGCATCCCCAGCAAGCGGCCCTCGATATCCTCGCCGCACGCATCTCGTCGTCCACATCCACGGCCCTGTGCGGGCAGGTTCTCACGCAGGTCAGGCAGAGCGCGCACTTGTCCGGGTCCACACGCGCCGTCGCCCAGTCTACGTGAAGGCTGCCGGTCCCAACGAGCCTCGCCGCGAGGTACGCGGCCACGTGGGCGTCAACCATGGCATCGGCGACCGCGGTCGCTCCCCTGCATCCGCCGATGGCGAATATGCCCCTCCTGTTGGTCAGGACGGGAAGGAAGTTCACGTTATCATCCTGGAAGAAACCTAAGGGACCCGTATTCACCTGGAGCACCCTGGCAAGCTCGGGTGAGTCCGGCGGCGGGTAAGCTTCCTCCGCCACCACCAGGACGTCCGCGTCGACGGCAAGAAGCCCGGGGACATCGTCGGCTGCGCTCGCGGCCGCGCCCCCGGCGCCGAGGCACGGGTCCCTCACCAGGACCCTCAGGGCTGAGCCTGCCTGCACTTCCGGCTCCTCGTCGTATTTCACGAACACCGCTCCTTGCCTGCGCGCCTCGAGGTACAGCTCCTCGTCGCCAGGCCCCGCCACAGCCACCTCAGGACACAGAACGTATACCTCCCATCCTGCAGCAAGGGCGGAGAGAGCCGCCGAGATCGCCTCGCGGAAGACGGCCCTCGCGGTATCCGGTCGCACGCCGACCCATATGACCGCACGCCGCCCGCCGCGGCCTTTCCCGTGCTCCTCGCTCACGGCCCACGGCACGCCTGACTCCTCTAAGTGAGGGGACGGCGCCCCAAGCGGGGCGCGCTTCGCCAAAATCCGGCCCATCGAGCCAGGCAGCCGGATTTTGACACCCCTCGTGCAATCACCGGCAACCCCTCCCAAAGTCGGAAGCATTTCTGCACCCCGACTTAGCTCGGAGAGCCCGACTACGCAAGCCCGTCCGGCAAGGCCACGAGCAGCCTCGGGGAACTCGCGCCTGTACCCCGTCGCCACGATGAGCGCGCCCGCGCCTATCTCTGACACAAGCCCCCCGGGCCCTTCGATCGTCGCCCTGAAGCCGCCAGCTTGACCGTCCAGCCTCACGAGGCGGCCTCCGGCAAGCACGTCGATGGACGAGTCCTCATCGACCCTCGCCAGCAGCGAATAGGCCGCGCCGGAGTCGCCGTCAGAACCGGTCTCCTCCCCCACGATCACGGTGCGGCACCCGAGGTCCGAAAGGGTCCTCGCCGCCTCCATCCCTTCCGCAGTCCCGCCAAGGACCAGCACCGTGCTGGATACCTCGACAGTCTCGGGCTGCCCGCGGAGGACGCGCCTCCCAGGCCACGTACCCGCCGATAGGGATAGCGCGATCTTCTGCCTTGCCCGCCTCGCAGCCTGCTCGTGTAGCACGGCGAGGGCTGCCCGCTCGCCGTCGGCCACCGACTCCGCAATGTCCCGCGGCCCTCTGCAGGTCCCGGCCACGAACACCCCCGGGACGCCCGTGGCCGCCTCATCGCCCGGGTCGGCAGGCGCAAAGAACCCGAATTCGTCGAGCCCGAGGCCGAACATGTCTGCAAGGGTCCGCGTGTCGCGGCCGGGACCGGTGCCGACCGCGAGAACGACAAGGTCGAACTCACCAGGCCGACAGATCCCGCCATCCAGGTCCTCGAACCACACCACCGCCCTGCCGTCAGGGGCCGGCGCCACCTCGGACGGCCTCGCCCGGACGAAACGAACCCCGTCCTCAGCTTCGGCCCTGCGCCGCAGGTCGCCCGGGTCCTTTCCCGCCCCTTGAAAGTCCATGTAAAAAACCGTCGTCTCGATAGACGGATTCCTGTGTCTTACAGCGCGCGCCATTCGCAGTGAGTACATACAGCAGACCCTGGAGCAGTATCCCCGACCCCGCTGCAGGTCGCGCGACCCAACGCACTGCACAAACGCGACCTTTCCGATGGGCCTTCTAAACTTCTCGCCGATCCCGCCCCCGTCGCGGAGCGCCTTCTCAAGATCGAGGGCGCTGACAACCGCCGGGAGCGCCCCGTACCCAAGCTCGGGCCTCATGGACGCATCGAACGGCTCAAAGCCGGTGGCGAGCACTACGGCGGAGCACTCCACCTCGCGTCCGCCCACCTTCAGCCTGTATCCTCCGGAGGAGAGCGCCTCCGCCCCGTCCACCGTGCACCCTGTCATGACATGGATATCCGGGCGTGACTTCACGTCCCTCACAAGCTCGTGGACGAGGCACACGTTGCACTTGTTGCACCGGTCGGTTCCCTTGCACGCGTAATCGGCAGCCATGCCCCCGAGCCGCTCGCCCTTCTCTATCAGCGTGACACGGGCTCCGGCAGCGGCGAGGCTCCGGGCCGTCGACATTCCCGCAACTCCAGCGCCAACCACAACGACCCTCGAAGACTCCAACACGCCCGCCCCCTTATCACGGCCCCGATGACCGGACTTTGTGACATCTATCACATTCGTCTGGCATGCGCCAATTATGTACTATATAGCTATTGATTCAACGTAACACGGAGATGTCCTGCTTACGAGGTAGATTTTCTTCAGGGTGCCATAATCAGGGCAAATCGCGCACTGTAGGCCGAAGATCCCGCCCGGAAGGAATACGACTGGTATTCCAGAATCCTGTATATGCGCAAGTTTGCAGGCCAGGAAGGCAGGAAGGGAGGATTCCAGGCATGGAGGTTACGATAGGACGAACCCTGCTCAGGCTCGTCCAGGGGGACATAACGCAACAGGAGACGGACGCCATAGTGAACGCCGCAAACTCCGAGCTTGCGGGAGGCGGCGGCGTGGACGGCGCCATACACAGGGCCGGCGGGCCCGCGATCCATGAGGAATGTATGAGGATACGGAGGGAAAGGGGGCGACTTCCCGCGGGGCGGGCCGTGATCACCACCGGAGGCCGACTTAAGGCGAGATACGTCATCCATACAGTCGGACCCATCTGGCAGGGCGGCGACCACGGGGAGGACGAGACCCTCGCGAGCGCGTACCGCAGCAGCCTCGAGCTGGCCAGAGAGCACGGCCTGCGGACGGTCGCGTTTCCGTCCATCAGTACGGGGGCTTACGGGTTCCCCGTGGAGCGGGCAGCCCGCGTGGCACTCGGTGCCGTGAGGGACTTCCTGCGGCGCCCCGAGGGACAGGGCTTTGATGAGGTCCGGTTCGTGTTGTTCAGCGGCCGGGACCTCGAGGTGTACGAGCAGGCGCTCAGGGACATGGGCTCACCAGCATGACCTGGAACGGCGCATCCGATACCCGGCCTCAGGAGCGCTAAGTGAGGGTGCAGAAATGGCTCCGACTTCTAGGTAGATCGCCATAAGTAATCGCTGGTTCCAGAGGGCGCACGCGCCGTGCAGGGTTGCCGGTGACTCGAGGAGAGAGTGCAACACCGGCAACCCGGCAACTACCGGAAAAGGGACGAAAACTAACGCATCCTCACTTAGGCTGACTACGGAGGTCGCACGTGCTGGCTCTGGCCGGCCGGCGGCCAGCTCGAGCCCGTCGCTAAGGCTATCGCCTCCGTGGCCCGGAAGGCCTGCGCAACCGAAAAGCCAGCTCCCGTGCAGCGGCAACCAGCACGCCGAGGCCGAGAAGCGCCCATCCGGCGACCGCCATGTGCTCCGCAAGCCTGGGAACATCGGAGATGATATTGGCGAGCGCCCACGACCAGGTTGCAGCCCAGAGGAGGTCTGCGACAAGAAGCGTACGCACCGTGTACGCGCTTTCGCCACCCAAAGCGCCCAGGAACCAGAACACCTGGCTGTATCCTACGCCGACCCAGCGAAGCGCGAAAAGCTCAAGCGCCGCGCGGCAGCGTCCGGAACGCATGGCTGCCTTCAGCCGTGCGCTCGCGCGGGATACCGCGGGTTGCCGGCGGGCGAGCATCTCGATGATAGGACGGCCTGCAGCGCGGAACACAGCGTATGACCCGGCGTGCCCCGCCGCTGTGAAGAAGCCCACCATCAGCGCTGCGTACATCCACGACCAGCCCCGCGCCTGCATTGCGATGGCAAGGAAGCTGAACATGGCCAGCGAGGAGATGGGCACGCCCACCGCCATCAAGAAAAAACCACCGCCCAGGAACGCTACCGATGGAACCCAGGCGGTGGTCATGCTCTCAAGGCCCATGGGCCTCACCCTCAAATTCGCCGCTTTGCACCCAAAGAACGAGGTCCGGGACCGCTGCCGCTTTTCCAGGGCTTGCCGGTGTTGCGCTTCCTATTAAACCTTCGGCGCCCCCGCGCGAGCACCGGCAGCCCGGAACTTGCTGGAAACACCGCGCCAGCCTGTGAGTCCACACCCGGCATGCCGGCCTACTTGAAGAGAGCCACCGCTTCCTCGTAGAGAGACTCCGGCACCAACTTGGTCTTACCGACAGCGGTTGCGAGGTCAACGACCCTGATCTCGCCGCCCGCGAATGCCGGCATCTTGCCGAACTCGCCACGGCTCACGAGGTCCACCGCGGCCATGCCGAGCCTGGTCGCATAGAACCTGTCGGTCACGGTGGGCGACCCTCCGCGCTGGATGTGGCCAACCACCGCCACCCTCGTCTGGATGCCGGTGCGTTTCTCAATCTCGTTGCCCACGATATGCCCGACGCCGCGCAGGCCGAGCCTCACGTGGCCGAAAGCGTCGGTCTCACCGGAAGGCTCCTCCGCCAGCCCAGGGATGTTCACTCCTTCAGACACGACTACCACGCCGTAGGGCTTACCGGCAGCGCGCAGCTTGAGAAGATGGTCACACATGGCGTCGAAATCCGGCTCAACCTCGGGGATGAGTACCCAGTCGGCGCCGCCCGCCATGGCGGTGACCAGCGCCACCCACCCTGCATCCCTTCCCATTACCTCGAGCACCATGATCCGCCTGTGCGACCGCGCCGTATCACGAAGCCTCTCGACGGCATCCACCGCCACCGTGACAGCAGTGTCGAAACCGATGCAGTAGTCGGTGCCCGACACGTCATTGTCCATGGTCTTCGGCACCCCGACGCACGGCACCCCGCGCTGGCTCAGCTTATTCGCAACCCCCAGCGTATCGTCGCCGCCGATGGCGACGACCGCATCGAGCCCCAGCTTCTTGACGTTCTCAATACATTTTACGACGTCCTCTTCTTTCTTGAACGGGTTCGTGCGCGACGTACCGAGGATGGTTCCTCCGTGAGACAGGATCTCCCGCACATCATCGATGCTAAGAAGCGCGGCGTCGCCATTTATGAGTCCAGCCCAACCGTCATGGATCCCCAGAACCTCATAGCCGTAATCGGCCGCCCGCATCACCACGCCTCTGATCGCCGCGTTTAGCCCTGACGAGTCGCCTCCGCCTGTCAAGACCCCAATCTTCTTGATTTCCGGCATTTGAAACACCCTCCTCTGAAGCACCAAGGCTCCGTGCAATCCGATGTTCCCGCCTGCGACTTACGCCTTCCCCGAGCACCCGAAGAGGCGCATCTTGGCCTTCACAGCCTCTTTCATGTAGTCCCGGCCCACCCCGACGATCCGCCTCGGGTCAATCTCGTCGGGCTTCTTCTCGAGCGCCTCGCGTATGCCACGCGTGAACGCCTTGTTGAGCTCAGTCGCGATATTGATCTTGCATATCCCTGCAGCAATGCCCGTCCTGTATCCCTCGTCAGTAACGCCCGATGCGCCGTGCAGCACGAGCGGGACCCCTGTGAGCTCCCTGATCCTTTCTATCCTCTCGACATCGAGCCTGGCGGCCTGGGTGGTCATCTTGTGGACGCTCCCGACGGCCACGGCAAGAGAGTCAACCCCGGTCTCCTCCACGAACCTCTTCGCCTCTTCAGGGTCGGTCATGAGGGCCTTGATCTCCTCTTCCGTCACGTGCCCCGCGGTAGCCACCTTGCCAAGCTCTGCCTCAACGGGGATACCGGCCGCATGGGCCATCTCCACGATCTTCTTCGTTATGGCCACATTCTCCTCAAAGGGCAACGACGACCCGTCGAACATGAGCGAAGTGAATCCGGCAGCAAGGCATTTCACGTTCTGCTTGTAGTCCGTGCCATGGTCCAGGTGAAGCGCCACGGGCACGGTCGCATCTTCGGCCGCGGCTTTCACCATGGCCACGACCATCTTGAGCCCGGCGTACTTGATCGCCCCCTGGCTCGCCTGGAGTATTACCGGCGCCTTCTCCTCCTCCGCGGCCTCGATGATGGCCTGAACGTACTCGAGGTTGTTGGCGTTGAACGCCCCCACTGCGTAACGCTCGGCCTGGGCTTTCTTGAGCATCTCCTTCGTCGTCACCAGCGGCATACGGACATTCCTCCTTCTGTCTTCCATCGTTTCGGGCCTTCCCCGGCACGACCGCAGCGGAACCCTGCCACCGAACTCTTCCGGGCAGCGGGACATTTTATGTCCCGCCGGGTCATCAATGTGCCAGGAAAAACGCGTCGGCTCTTACCTCTCGCCACGCGTCGTCAAAGGTCGTCACGATATAGGATTTACTCGCCAATCTTTTCTATTCTCCAGCCGTTTTCGTATTCCTTCTTCCCCAAAGAAGAACTTTCCTCTAGATTCTGTGGGCCTTGAGCATGTTCGTTGTCCCCGGCACCCCAGCCCTGACCCCCGCCGTGATGATCACAAGGTCCCCACGGCCCACCACACCAAGCGAGACGGCGGCCTCGATGGCCACGTCCAGCACGTCATCGATGTTGGCAGCCTTCCGGACGAGCGTGGGAAGGACACCCCACGCCAGGGTGAGCTTCGACGCCACCCTCGGGTTAGGCGTCGCGGCGATTATCGGGGCTTCGGGGCGGTACTTCGACACCATGCGCGCGGTTGCGCCCGACTCCGTCGATGTCAGTATGGCCTTCACACCGAGATCATGCGCGGTCTGACACGTAGCGTGGCTGATGGCGTCCGCAACACTCCTCGAGGGAGCTATGCTTTTCGCCCGCAGGATGTCTTCGTACCGGAGTCCGCCCTCCGTGCTCTCGGCGATCCGTGCCATCATGGACACAGCCTCAACCGGGTACTTCCCCACAGCGGTCTCGGCGGACAGCATCACCGCATCGGTCCCGTCGAAGATGGCGCAGGCGACATCGGTCACCTCGGCCCTCGTGGGCCTGGGGTTCTCCACCATCGACTCCAGCATCTCCGTGGCGGTGATGACGGGTTTCCCCGCGGCGTTGCACTTCCGGATGATCATCTTCTGAACAAGAGGCACTCTCTCCGGAGGTGTCTCGACGCCCAAGTCGCCTCTGGCTATCATCACGCCGTCCGCCACATTTATGATCGAGTCTATGTTCTCGATGCCCTCGCTGGATTCGATCTTTGCGATGATGTGGCTGTCGGACCCCGCAGCGTCGAGGAGCGCCCGCACGCGAACTACGTCCTCCGCGCTCTGCACAAACGAAGATGCGATGAAGTCAACCTCCTGCCCCGCGGCGAACTGGATGTCCGAGACGTCCTTGCGGGTCGCCGCCTTGAAGCGCACTCTCGCCCCGGGCAGGCTGACCCCTTTGCGCGATGCAAGCTCTCCCGAGGTCTTGACCCGGCACACCACCTCGCCGTCCCGCACCTCGTCCACCTCAAGCTCGATAAGGCCGTCGCTCAGAAGGATCCTGCCGCCGGGAGAGACGCTCTCGAGGAGGTCCGGGTAGTTCACGAACACCCGCGTGGCGTCTCCCTCCTCGTCGCCGGGTATGAGCGAGACAAAGGACCCTTCCACCAGTTCAACCTTCCCGCCCTTTATCGGGCCTGTGCGGATCTTCGGCCCTGCGAGGTCAAACATAACCCCGACGTGCCTGCCGCACTCCCTTGCCGCCTCCCTCACGCGCTTTATACGAGACGCATGCTCCTCGCAGGTGCCGTGGGACGCGTTGATTCGGGCGACGTCCATCCCGGCCCTCACCAGGGCTTCCAGCACCCCGGGCTCGTCGGTAGCCGGGCCCAGCGTGCATACTATCTTCGTCCTGCGCACTCGCATTCCCCCCTTGTTCATCTCTCCTTCCCACGCTTCTAAGTGAGGGTGCAGAAATGCTCCCGACTTTCGGGAGGGGCTGCCGGTGCTTGCGCGAGGGGTGTCAAAATCCGGCTGCCTAGCCCGACGGGCCAGATTTCGGCGAAGCGCGCCCCGCTTGGGGCGCCGTCCTCGAGCGCAACACCGGCAACCCAGCAACTGCTGGAAAACGAACAAGAACTAACGCACCCTGACCTAGGCGCGGGTGGTTTCTCATTCTTGTTCTCCCGGATAGACCAAAACCCTCCCTCGGGGGAAGGGTTTCACAGAAATGTTACACGGTTGCGCGGCCAGGTCCGCCACGGCGCCCTGCCTCGGGTATACGGCCGAATCCCGCCCAAGTGAGGGTGTCGCTCAGGTGTCATACTCGGAGCGCCGTTCCGGGAGTGCGGCATCCCTGGAGTGCGACACCGAAGCCCGCCAGATAGAGCCCACCAGGTCTACACCTTCGAAAGCATCATCGCCAGGTTGTACAGGTTCATGTCGACCTTCTTGCGCGTCGCTGCCACCTCGTCGATGTCGAAGACCCTGATCTCCTCGCCCACCACGCCCACGACCTTGGCAGCCTGCCCTTCCATGAGAAGCTCGACGGCCTTGCACCCGAACATCGTCGCGAGCAGCCTGTCACGAGCTGTGGGCGCGCCGCCCCGCTGTATGTAGCCGAGCACGGTCACCCTCGTCTCAAGGCCCGTCCGCTCCTGCACCGCGTCGCCTATCTTGAACCCGATGCTCTCGTGGTGGAGCTCGTCAGGAGAGTGATACCCGCCGACGCCCTCCGCCACCACAATGATGCTGTGGGTCTTGCCGCGCCTGTAACCGGCTTTGATTCCCTCGCATATGGCGTCCAGGTCGTACGGCGCCTCCGGGATGAGGATGTACTCCGCGCCCCCCGCCACCCCGGCAGCCAGCGCCAGGTGACCGGTGTCGCGGCCCATGACCTCTATCACGTTGCTGCGCCCGTGGGAGCTTGCAGTATCGCGGATCTTCGTTATCGCGTCGAGGGCCGTGTTGACGGCGGTGTCGAACCCGAGCGAGTAGTCGGTGAACGCGATATCGTTGTCGATGGTCGCCGGGATGCCCACCGCGGGCGCGCCCATGTCCACGAGCGCCCGGGCGCCGCGAAACGTGCCGTCGCCACCGATGACCACAAGGCCTTCTATCCCGTGCTTTGACATCTGGTCGAGAGCTTTCCTGCGCCCGGCCTCTGTCATGAACTCCTCGGACCTCGCCGACCTCAGGATGGTGCCCGCTCTCTGGATGATGTCACCCACGCTCCGAGAGGTCATGTCGAACATGTCCCCCTCGATGAGACCCTGGTACCCTCGGTTTACCCCCACCACCGACATGCCGTTGTAAATCGCGCACCGCGTGACTGCCCTGATGGCAGCGTTCATGCCGGGGGCATCGCCCCCACTCGTGAGAATCCCTATTCGCTTCAACGTTTCGCCTCTCCCTTCGGACCGGCAGGTCCCGTCGCCCGGAGCACATCGCCGCCGGCCGAGGCAGCCTCGGCGAACCCCTCTTGTGCGGCCTCCCGGATCATGAATTCACCTATCCTGCGAAGCCTGACGTAGCGTCTTTCGACAAGCCTGCGTGGAGGGATCCCCGAAAGTTCGTCTATGCTCCTTATCAGGGCATCCTTGATGATACGGGCCATCCCCTCCCGGTCTTTGTGAGCCGCGCCCAGAGGCTCAGGCAGCACCTCGTCGACGATCCCGAGCCTCTTCATGTCCGGCGCCGTGAGCTTCAGCACGTCAGCAGCTTCCTGCGCCCTCGAGCCATCCTTCCACAGGATCGCAGCGCACCCCTCGGGAGAAATGACCGAGAAGTATGCGTTCTCGAGCATGAGGAGCCTGTCCCCGACCCCTATCGCAAGGGCGCCACCGCTGCCTCCCTCGCCTGTTATGACCACCACGATACACGTGGCGAGCCTGGAGATCTGCTCTATATTGCGCGCGATAATCTGGCCCTGTCCACGCTCCTCGGCCTCAACACCGGGGTAGGCACCGACCACGTCCACGAAGGACACGACTGGGCGGTGGAACTTCTCCGCCTGTTTCATGAGGCGCAGCGCCTTGCGGTATCCTTCGGGGTGAGGCATCCCGAAGTTCCGGGCAAGGTTCTCCTTGGTATCGCGGCCTTTCTGCGTCCCCACCACGGTGACGGGACGACCGCCCAGGCTTGCTATGCCGCCGACGATCGCACCGTCGTCGCGGAACACGCGGTCGCCGTGAAGCTCTATGAAATCGTCAAAGATGAGGCCGATGTAGTCCAGGGTGGTCGGTCGCCTCGGGTGGCGCGCTATCTGCACACGCTGCCAGGGCGTGAGGTTGTCGAAGATCTCCCTGCGCAGCATCTCGGCTTTCTTCTCAAGAGTGGCGATCTCCTCGGAGAGGTCGATTTCCTTCTCGCGGCTGAAGTTGCGAAGCTCCTCGATTCTCTTCTCCAGCTCCACCAGGGGCTTCTCGAAGTCCAGCGTGAGGTTTATCATCCCGCCTCATGCCTCCTTTCGTGGAGCGCAAGCAGCGAAGCGAGGGTCTTCTTCATGTCTCGCCGTTCGACTATCATATCTATCATCCCGTGCTCCAGGACAAACTCGGCGCTTTGAAAACCGGGTGGAAGCTTCTGCCTGATGGTCTCCTCGATGACCCTCTGACCTGTGAACCCTACGAGGGCGCCAGGCTCGGCGATGATGATATCGCCAAGCGACGCGAAGCTGGCAAGGACCCCTGCGGTGGTAGGGTTCGTGAGGACCGAGACGTACAACACCCCCGCCTCTGAGAGGCGGGCGCACGCCGCACTCGTCTTGGCCATTTGCATGAGGGACAGCACGCCCTCCTGCATCCTGGCGCCCCCCGAGGCGCAGAACATGACGACGGGAACGTGCTGCCTCGTGGCCCGCTCGAACAGGCGCGCTACCTTCTCCCCGACCACCGACCCCATGCTCGCCCCGATGAACGAGAAGTCCATGACGCCTATCATGACCGGGTAACCACCTATCGTCCCCTGGCCTGTGACCACTGCCTCTTCGAGGCCCGTAGCCTGCCTGGTTTTTTCCAGCTTGGCAGCATACCCGGGAAACTCAATGGGGTCAGCGGAAACGAGGTTCGAATCGAACTCAACGAAGCTACCCTCGTCAAGCGTGATGGCGAGCCTCTGAGCCGCGCTGAGCTTGAAGTGGAACCCGCATTTGTGACACACAAGAAGGTTATGGGCAAGCTCCCTCGTGTACGTGAGTTGCCCGCACTGCGTACACTTGGTCCACAACCCATCGGGCTGCTCCGTCTGTATGCTCGTGGGCTTCACGGTCACATACTTCTGTTTGCCCTTGAAAAGATCCTTAAAAGGAGGCATACCTACCTACCTTCCGAACGCGGCAGTGAGAAGCTCCTGCGCGTCCTCAGCCTCAGACTCCGGGACGAGTACCTCGACATTTGCGGAATTGCCCATGTGGGGCACGCCCACCGGGCGCAGCATCACCAGCATCCCCTCTTTTTCGAGCATCTCCTTCATCATCTCTGCCATTGGCCTGTTTGGCGCGATGTACACGACCGTCCACATTCGCTGTTTCCTCCTCTGCAGGCAGGAAGACGCCGGATGTAGTATGTCCACTCACGTTTATGCTGTTTTCTAGCTCGCGCCCAAATATCCTTCTGCAACCGGGCCCGGGCAGGGGAACAGTCGCAGCAAATGATGGTGGTCCCCGCCAGGGGTGCCATCGTCACCCTGCGGCCTCGCTCCGGTGCGCGATGCGGGCGGCCGCAGCCCCGGCTATCCCCGCGACGAGGTCGTCGAGGAAGGTGTTGACTTTCGTGCCAGACTTGCCGGAGTGGGTATTGAGCACCCGTAGCACACCCATCTTTCTCTTGTCCACGTACCCGAAATTCGTGAGCCCTACAGTGCCGTATATGTTCGTTATGCTGAGCGCCAGGATCTCATCGACCCCGTAAAGGGGGTCATCCGTTTTGACAAGGGTCAGGAGCGGCTCCGGCAGCGCGTCACTCTCGGCGAGCATGTCGAGGGCGATTCCCGTGAGCACGGCGTGCTGGACCTCCCTCTTCTCCATGACTTTCTCCACGCTTCTCAGGCACTCGTCCACCGTCAAATCCGGCCGGTAGGGTCTTTGCAGCTCAACCACAATCCGGGCGATCTGCTCCAGCCGCACTCCCCGGGATGCAAGCATTTCCACGACCATGTCTTTCACAAGGCCTCTCCCCTTCCCACCGGGCGCGCCCGCCCTCCTTCTTCCCTACTCCATCTTGCCTCGCTGCATCCAGTCTCACGCTCACTGCACCCGGCCTCGCGCGTACCGTCGGGCCGGCAGGCCTGGCCGCTCCTTTCCTTCCTCGACGTCTCACTGCTTCCCGCCGGCAAGCAGCACGCGCAGGTTCTCCTTCGTCCCTTCCGACACCCATACCTGAGGGGACGTTGACACCACGGCCGTCCCCACCGGGGTTGTCACCCGGAGGAACACCGGGATTTCGCCGCTTGTGCTCGTACTTGCAAGCTTTCTCTTAAGCCTCTCCAGCCTGCTCCTCGTGGTCGCCTCGCCGTCGATGGGGATCACCACCGCATCCTGGGAAAACGGAAGCACCGCGTTGGCGAGGACTTTCGCTCCCTCCTCCTTCATGTCGAGCCTGCCCTGCACCAGGACGATAGCATCCTCGGCTATGAACCTGAAACACTCTTCATATACTCGCGGGAACACCACCACCTCTACTGAGCCCGTCAGGTCCTCGAGGGTGAAAAAGGCCATAGGCTGGCCGGTGCTCTTCGTGACGATCTTTCGGAACGCCGTTATGATGCCGCCAATCGACACCTCATCACCGTCCGGGTGATCCGCAAGCGTGGCCACCTGGGCACTCACGTGCTCCCGCAGCTTCGACGCGATGCCCTGCAGGGGATGCCCCGACACGTAGAGCCCCAGAAGCTCCTTCTCCATGGCGAGCCTTTCCCTCTCGCTGAACTCGGGGACGGACGGCAGCGGCACCTCGCTCGAGGCGAACTCTCCCTTCTCATCGAACAGGTCGAAGAACGAGGCCTGCCCCTTCTCCCGTTCCCTGCGGCCGGCCGAGGCCGCGTCGTACGTGGCATCGAGCACCAGAAGGAGCGCCGCACGCTTCGCGCCGGTGGAGTCGAAGGCCCCGCAGCGTATCAGGCTCTCTATCGCCTTCTTGTTGACCTCCCTGAGATCAACCCTGTCGCAGAAGTCCGCGAGCGACTTGAACTTGCCGCCGCTCGCGCGGGCTTCGATGATCGCCTGCACGGCGCCCCTGCCCACGTTCTTGACGGCGGCGAGGCCGAACCGGATCCTACCTCCGACCGCAGTGAAGTCATCGAGACTCTCGTTGATGTCCGGGGGTAATACCTCTATGCCCTTCTGGCGGCACGCGTCAACGTAGAACGCGACCTTGTCCGTGGCGCCGGTCACGCTTGTGAGGAGGGCCGTCATGAACTCCACCGGGTAGTGTACCTTGAGCCAGGCGGTCCTGTACGATATCATGGCGTAAGCCGCGCTGTGGCTCTTGTTGAACCCGTACCCCGAGAAGAACTCCATGAGATCGAAGATCCGGGCCGCGGTTTCCTCGTCAACCCCGCGCTTCCTGGCGCCCTCCATGAACTTCTCGCGTTGGGCCGCGAGAACCTCGGGCTTCTTCTTGCCCATGGCCCGCCGCAGGATGTCGGCCTCCCCGAGAGTGAAGCCGGCCAGGGTGCTCGCGACCATCATGACCTGCTCCTGGTAGAGCATGTTGCCGTAGGTCTCCTTCAGGACGGGCTCCAGGTCGGGGTGTGGATACTCGACAGGCTTCTCGCCGTGCTTTTGCTGGGCGAAGTCCTGGATACGCCCCATCGGCCCAGGGCGACCGAGCGCCAGGATGGCGATGACGTCCTCAAAGCACGTCGGCCTGACCTCGCGGAGAAGGCCCTGGAAGAGGCTGCTCTCCAGCTGAAACACGCCGAGCGAGTCACCCTGCCTGAGGGCCTCATAGACGGCCGGGTCATCCAGGGGGATCTTGCTTATGTCGATTTCCTCACCGCGCGTGTGCCGGATGATTTCTATGGCCTTTCCGATGACGGTGAGGGTGCGCAGCCCAAGGAAGTCCATCTTGAGGACGCCGATCTGCTCGAGGTCTTCCATGGCGAACTGGGTGGTGATGGCGTCGTCGTTCGTCCGGTACAGGGGGACGTGTTCCACAAGCGGGTCCCTGGAGATCACCACGCCCGCCGCGTGGACCGAGGCGTGCCTCGGCATCCCCTCGACCGCCCGGGCGGTGTCGATGAGGTTCTTTACCTTCTCGTCCTGGTCGTAGGCGGCCTTGAGTTCGGGCGACGACGCGAGGGCCTTCTCGATGGTCGTGCCGGGCTCCATCGGGACCAGCTTGGCTATCCTGTCAACCTCGTTGTATGGGAAATTGAGGACGCGCCCGACGTCGCGTATGGCCGCCCTCGCGGCCATGGTCCCGAATGTGATTATCTGTGCGACCCTGTCGGACCCATACTTCCTCGTGACGTAGTCGATGACCTCGCCGCGCCGCTCAAAGCAGAAATCCACGTCGATATCGGGCATCGTCACGCGCTCCGGGTTGAGGAACCTCTCAAAGATCAGACCGTACTTGATGGGGTCGATGTCGGTGATGCCGAGGGCGTAAGACACCAGGCTCCCGGGTGCGGACCCGCGGCCCGGTCCCACGTAAATGCCCCTCTCCCGTGCGAACCTGATGAAGTCCCAGACTATGAGGAAGTACCCGGCATACCCCATCTTCACTATGACGTCCAGCTCGTAGCTCAGCCTTGCAGCAAGGTCCTCGGTCACCTCGCCATACCTTTTCTTGAGGCCCTCCGCGCAGAGGTGTCTCAAGTATGTCTCCTGGGTGTAACCCTCCGGAACCTCGAAAAAGGGCACCGCAGACCTTCCGAACTCGAACTTGAAATTGCATCGCTCCGCGATGGCGAGGGCGTTCTCGAATGCCTCGGGCACCTGCTTGAAGGCCGCTTGCATCTCATCGGGGGATTTGAGGTAGAACTCGTCTGTCTGGAAGCGCAGGCGGTCCTTATCGTCGATGGTCTTCCCGGTCTGGATGCACAGCAGCACATCGTGCACCCGGGCATCCTCGCGCCTGACGTAGTGGACGTCGTTGGTCGCCACAAGAGGTATGCCAAGTTCGCGGGCGATCTCCACAAGTCCAGCGTTCACATGATCCTGCTCGCGGATGCCGTTGCTCTGAAGCTCCAGGTAGAAGTTATCCGGCCCGTATATCTCGCGGTATTCTGCGGCCTTGCGCTTCGCGGCCTCGTAGTCTCCCTGCAGGATAAGGGACGGAATCTCCCCCGCAAGGCAGGCCGAGAGTGCGATAATGCCCTCCCGGTGGCGCTCGAGCGCCTCCAGGTCGACCCTGGGCTTATAGTAGAACCCATCTACAAACCCGATGCTCGACAGCTTTACGATGTTCCTGTAGCCGGCCTCGTCCTTTGCCAGAACTACGAGATGATACTGATCGTCGTCAACGTGAGGAGTGCGGTCGTGCCGGGTTCTCTTCGCCACATACAACTCGCAGCCGATGATGGGTTTTATGCCATGCTTTTCCGCGGTCTTGTAGAATTCGATGGCTCCGTAGAGGACCCCATGGTCTGTCATGGCGAGGGCGCTCACCCCGAGTTCACGGGCCCTCGTCATGAGGTCAGGCAGCTTGCACGCCCCGTCGAGGAGCGAGTATTGGGTATGCAAGTGCAGGTGAGCGAAGTTACCCACATGCCCCTCCCCCTTTCGCCCTTTCGTCTGCCGCTGCCGCATCTCCACTTCACGGCGGGAGAAAGCCCAAATGACAGTAGACGCCAATGGCGGGCATATACCCGCCATCAGGTACTACACATTATATCAGTTCTTGCTTGCGGGGCAAGTTCCTCCTCTTGCGAGGCGCGCCTGGCAACACATGGCGTAAACCAGCGCAAGCGGCATGTGGGACCCGAACCCGATGCAAATGTCCGTACCGAATTTCGTGGGGCTTCCCGGCTTTACTCCGGTGCGCGCTGGGATCTCAGCTCCGCGAACACGGCTCTGAAAGAGAGGGTAATACTTTCGTGCCTGGGTCGTGTGCGTATCCCCTGGCACACGACGAAATCCGGCCACGAGTCGTCCTTGACCCCGTCGACCTCCACCTCGACCATGGCCATGAGCGGGTTTGACTCCATCGACGGCTTTACGACAGCCGCCCGCCCTCTGATCCCGACAGCGACGTTCCCCTCATCGAGGACGGCTATCATCACGCGCCCCCGCCGCTCGATGTTTGCAAGAGCGACGCTCCGCCGTTCGAGCGCTATTCGGATGGTGCTTCTGGAGATGGACGTGATGATGTTCACTGGGGTCGTCCAGGGATCGCCCGACTCATCCACGGTGGCAACCACCGCGGTCACGACTCGCCTGCCGAGGAGATCCACCACCCTCTCGTCCAGCGGGCCAGCGGAAATGTCGTCCATTGCTTCCAGCCCCCGAGCGGTGACAGGTAGCGGCGCAGCCGCCCGCTGTATGGATATTCCCCGGCAGGCCGGGATATGTCGGCAAAATACGGCTGGTGAGCGCCTGTCTTACTCAGGCCTGTTTTCCTCCGGTTCGTCCTCCGGACCCATCCACAGATTCTCCTCCGGGGTCTTGCCCAGCACCTCCGCCGCCTCGTCCTCGTTGACCTCCGTCATGAGCATGTCGAGGAAGTCTTTCTCGTCAACGTCCAGCGTTCGTCTGGTTGCTTTCCTTGCGCCTTTTCTTGGAAGGCGCGGATCTCTTGAAGGCGACTTCGATGCCACAAGTATCACCGTCCCATCCCAAAGTTTGCGCATCACGCCCCCAAGTTATCAAGAATCTCCTGGACAAGCGGGGAAGGATCCGCTGCCCCGATGCCGAGCCTCGCCGCAAGCTCCTCAACCGGAAGCCTCTGCCCCTCCGAAAACAGCTCTCGCAGGGCGGCCCCGGTCTCCGCGTAGGCATACCAGCGCTCGCCAAAACGCTTCATGAGGAAATGCCTTAGGTGAGCCTCGAATATCCATGCCCGCAGGTATCGAGCCACGTAGAAGCCGTCATCGACGTCCGCCAGGTAGTCGCTCTCAGGATAGCGCACTTTCAGGGCCTCTGTCAGGAGGCTTGCGTACTCCCGGGGCATCTCGGAGAGTGAGCCCCCGCCATGCAGGCGAAGCTCGTAAAGGAGCTTGGCGGCGTAGCGTCGCAGCATGTACAGCTTATGCAGCAGGGCAAACGTGCGGTACTCGTCTAAGAATGGACCTGTCGTGTGCTCCGCGAGCCAGCGTTCGCTGGTGGCCAGGTACTCAAACAGGAACGCGTACGCCTCGGTGACTGAGTTGTCCCCCAGCCACCTGTGCTCGAACGGCAGGTCGGGCCGGACGCTCCCATAGTGCCACGCATGGCCGGCCTCATGGAGGATGCTGTGGTAGTCGTCGTGGCCTCCGTGAGGCATTATGACGAGCATGACCTTTCCGGGGACATCAAGAGGCGCGCAGAATGCCCTCGGAGACTTGTTCTCCCGCACCTCAGCGTCTATATGTATGTTGGGGTAGTCCTCACGGGAAAGCCCCATAGCTGCGACGGTGGACTCGAGGGTGGCGACCACCCGGTCCTGGCGGAACATGTCGTCGAACCGTGCACCCCGGAAGAGGAAAGCGAGGTCATGGCGGCTCACGTCTTTGAGGCGCATTCCAAGAATTGTGCTGGCCGCCCTCTCCATGGCCCGGGTGTAGACGCTCTCTGTCTCGTCCAAAAAGTCTTCCATCATGCCGGCGAGGCCGTCGAGGTCGACGCCGCCGATGTCGGCGCAGAACGACTTATAGTCGGCGTATCCGAGGTCGCCCACGAGCGAGTGAAGCATCTCCATGCGCTCCTCCCGCTGAGGGTTGATCCCGATGGTAACCTCTTGCCGCGCAGCCTCGAGCACCGCCCGCGCCCGCTCGTTCGGCTCGTTGGCGAGGATCACCTGGGACATACGAAACGGGATCTTCCTCCCCTCGAACTCGACCACCGCCTGCGTTTCGGCGGACACGATGGCATCGGTCACCTCCCTGGTCGCCATTTCGAGGTACCCGTCGCACGCGAACCCCGCAAGGTATCGGGCAAGCCTCGCGGCGTCGGACTCCCCCTCGCCCGCCGGGCCGCGGCCTGCAGCGGGAGCTTCAGGAGGCGCTCCGATCTGGGGGCCCCTTACACTCCGGAGCCTTTCAAGGATGGACAGCACCTCGGCCTTATCGAACAGGTCGCTGTTCCTTTCGTATATCGGCGACGTGTCCAATGAGACTTTGAGCCCGGCACCGTTCCGGTAAAACTCCTCGTTCAGTTCGCGGAGGAAGCTTTCGGCACGCCTTCGATACTCATCGAGCTCCACAGTGGACCCCCTCCAATCATACTCTCAGAACGCCGTCCTCGATGACGGCCACCCCGTCCACAACCAGCGTGGGCTTCAGGATTATGCCGTCCAGGTGGCTCGGAACGTCAACGGTCCCCCCGAAGCTCACGTTGTTGCCGATCGCGATGTGGACGGTCCCGAGCACTTTCTCGTCCTCGAGCACCTTGCCGGTGATCACGGCCCGGTCGTTGGTCCCCACTCCAAGCTCGGCGATGTTCCTGGCAGGCTTCCCCAGGTGGGCTATGGCATCCTCGAGCGCCTTCGCCGCCTGTCCTCCGGATATCTCAGTGACGTACCCGCGCTCCACCTTCATCGTGATGCGATCCTCCAGCATGCCTGCGCCTGCCATCGCGCCATCCACCACGATGACCCCGGTCGCAGAGCCCTCAACGGGCGCGATGTACGCCTCCCCGGCAGGCAGGTTTCCGAAGTCGCCCGGAAGGCGATATATGCCGGTGTCAGGGTGCCCTTCACGTCCCTCAAGAGACATGGTGATGTCGGTGCCTGAGGGGCCTACGACCCTGGCGGTCTTCCCCGACGTCAGGATGGCCGCAACCTTGGTGCTCACCTCGGCGATGCGAGCATAGTCCGCCGAGAGGGTACGCACCATAGCCTCTCGCGTGATACCCGGCAGCGTCGCGATCCGCGCCCCCGCCGCACACGCCTCGCGCCTGGCGGCAGTGTGCGAAAGGGACTTGCTCGTAGGGGCGAGCACCACATCCACCGCCTTCATGATGGCCGCGATTGCGGGGGGCGGCTCCTCGCCGTTTCTCGTCCTCGGTATCATCTCGATAAGCATCGCCTCCGCCCCGAGAAAGCGCGCTGCGTCCCACAGGGCGTACCCGATCTCCCGCAGCTTCTCATCGGTGATGACAAGCACGCTCTCTCCCGACGACACTCCCATGCACTGCGCAAGCGCGGTGTGCGCAGCGCGGCGCAGGTCCTCGCCTAACACAACCACTCGTGATCCCTCCCAGCCGGATGTCTTCTAGCTTCGACCCGTTGCTCAGGTCCCCGGTGTAGTATAGGTAGTGATTTCTCCTCCATGCGCGTTTCTCCTCTAGACGACCTGCCTCTTTCAGTCCGGCATCACGGGCTACGGCGTCGCGAGTTTGGGCAGCCGCACATGAAAGCACATAAACCCGACCAAACACAAGATAATAATACTGATATCAACAGCCATGTACGAAGGAGTGATGGTGGCACATGCCGAGAAAAGCCATGCGGGATCTATTTATCGACAGGAGAGTTGCGGTCGATCCCGTTCCTCTCGCCAGCAAGAAGAAGGGAACAATCATGTACAAAGGCCTGCTCTCCATGTCCGGAGCCGACTCCATCTATCTGTACTCCGGGTACGGCGACAACTGGGAGAACGCACGCTTCACTCCGATGACCAAGGTAGACGACGTGACCTGGTCAGCCGACGTGACGATCGAGGGGGACAAGACGTTCAACTTCTGCTTCAAGGACGGCGCCGACCATTGGGACAATAACTCGGGTCTCAACTGGGGCGTTGAAATCATCTGATCCTGGAACTCAAAGCCAGTCCGACCGGGTCCGACCCGGCGACCTTGCGATCCGCTGCGGGCCCTGCATTTCCCGGAGGGGCCCGCAGTTCTTTTGTCTCGATCACCGCCGCGACCTTGCTCGCGACCGTGATATCACAGGTCACAATCCTGAGCATATCGGCTATAATAGTGATGGCCGCCGCCGCGCTCGGCTGGTTCCTTCTCGTGGTTCGCCCGGCAGGTCAAACGCGGGCCAGCACAGAACGGAAACGATGTCGTAGTTTGGCGTAGTTACGGGACGGCCGACCGAGGGATGCCCAAGTGTTCGGTTTACTTCCGCTGGTGCTGTTGTTCATCTTGCTGCTGCCGGCGCTCGTGTTTCTGTTCTACTTTAACGTCGCAGCGATATCCTTCACCAAGCTAGGGCTCTCGCCCGAGGGCGCCGTTCTGCTCTTCGGGCTCTCGCTCCTCGGGAGCGTCATCAATATCCCCCTCGTTCGACAGCGCATCGTCGTGGAGGAGCCGCCGCGGCTCTTCTTCTCATTCCTTTTCTATTACCCGCCGCGCGTGCGCCAGCAGGTCATAGCCGTGAACTTCGGCGGAGCGGTGGTGCCCACCGTGTTCGCCCTCTATCTCCTGCAGAGAACGCCGATCCTGCCCGCGATCGCGGCAACCGCCGTCGTAGCCTGGGCTGCGAAGTCCATGGCGCGGCTCGTGCCCGGCGTCGGTATCGCCCTCCCGGCATTCATCCCACCGCTCGTCGCTGCAGGCGCAGCGCTCCTGCTGGCAGGCGAGTATGCCGCGCCGGTGGCGTACATAGCAGGCTCCATCGGCACGCTCATCGGTGCGGACCTCCTGAATCTCTCCAGAATCCGCACCCTTGGAGCACAGCTCGTCAGCATAGGCGGGGCAGGCGTATACGACGGGATCTTCCTCGTTGGAGTCGTGGCGGCGTTCCTGGCGTGAGCGCGCGCGGAGGCGAGGGGCCGAGTGGGCTAGACGCCAGAGGGCCACCTTTGCGACCGCAACGAGAAGGTGTGCGGGCATTGTGGTAGGGCGTACACAAAAATGGTGGCCCCGACGGAATTCGAATCCGTGTCACCGCCTTGAGAGGGCGGTGTCCTGGGCCGCTAGACGACGGGGCCACACAGTTTAAAACATATTCTGGCTGGGGAGGGAGGATTCGAACCCCCGCAAACAGATCCAGAGTCTGTCGTCCTACCACTAGACGACTCCCCAGCACGGTCCTTTTCTCGGGCTGGCCGCGGCGACTGCCGTGCGGCCCTCCCACGTCGGAATTCTAACACAGCATACGCCCTCGCGTCAACCCCTGTTACGAGCTTCTTCCCACGAGCTTTCCTGTGGCGAACCCCGAACCACCCGGTCTCGCCGCTCAGCCACCGGTTGAGAGCTTAGCCAGGACGGCGTCCAGGCGTGAGCATGTCACGTCCTTACCGAGCAGCTCCAGGACCTCAAAGAGCCCCGGGCTTGCCGCACGCCCCGTCACGGCCACGCGCACTGGGTGGATGACATCGCCGGCTTTCCGTCCTACCTCCGCAGCATAACCCCGCAGCACCCTCTCGACCTCCGCTGCCGTGAACTCGCCGAGTGCCCCGAGCCTCCGCCGGATCTCCCGCAGAGCCTCCGGCACGTAGTCGCGCGCAAGGAACTTCTCGAAAGCCTCCGCGTCGTACGAGACCCCTTCCGTAAAGAAGAAGTCCCCCAAGGCCACGACGTCCTTCACCGTACGCATCCTCTCCTTGAGGAGGCCCACGATCTTCTCGATACGCGCCATTTCGCGCTCGTCCGGAGCAGCCGGCACAAGCCCTGCCCGGGCAAGGTGCTCCACGGCGAGGCTTGCAAGGATCTTCACGTCGGTAGCCCTCAGGTAGTGGCCGTTCATCCAGAGCAGTTTGTCCGGATCGAAGACCGCCGGGTTCTTCGAGACCTTCTCCAGGGTGAACTTCTCGATAAGCTCCTCCCTGCTAAAGATCTGCTGGGTGGCGTCGTACGCCCAGCCGAGGAGGACGAGGTAGTTCACAAGCGCGTCCGGCATATAGCCGTCCTCGCGGTACTGCGCGATGGAGGTTGCGCCGTGCCGCTTGCTGAGCTTGGTCCTGTCCGGCCCGAGTATCATGGAAACGTGGGCGAATTTCGGGAGATCAAAGCCGAGCGCCCGGTATATCATGATCTGCTTCGGAGTGTTGGGCAGGTGCTCGTCGCCCCGGATGATATGGGAGATCTCCATCAGGGTGTCGTCCACAACCGCTGCGAAGTTGTAGGTCGGATAGCCGTCCGATTTCAGGATCACGAAGTCATCGATGAACCTGTTCTCGAAACGAACCTCGCCCCTGATGAGATCCCTCACCACGGTCTCGCCCTCGTCTACCCTGAACCTGAGCGCGGGCTTGCGGCCCTCCGCCTCGAACGCCCGGCGCTCCTCCGGCGACAGGTGCCTGCAGCGCCCCGAGTACCCGACGGACTGGCCCCGGCCCAGCGCGGCCTTGCGGGCCTCCTCGAGCTCCTCAGGAGTGCAGTAGCACGGGTAGGCGTGCCCGGTCGAAAGCAGCCTGTCGGCGTACTCGCGGTAGGTCTCCAGCCTCTCCGATTGGAAGTACGGGCCGTACCTGCCGCCCACGATAGGCCCCTCATCCCAGTCGAGCCCAAGCCACTTTATGCTGTCGATGATCGCGTCGACCGACGCCTCCGTGGACCTTTCCACGTCGGTATCCTCGATCCGAAGAACGAACGTGCCTCCGTGGTGCCGCGCGAAAAGCCAGTTAAAGAGCACCGTGCGCGCCCCTCCGACGTGCAGGTGCCCGGTGGGAGACGGAGCGAACCTAACCCTAACCCGATCCATGACACAACCCCTCTCAATAGCCCTCATGAGCCCTCATGCCTTGCATTATACCTTAGAGAGACGGGCTCTTCAAGGCACAGGGCGGGCCGGCGGGCCGAGCGGGGACGGAAGCGGGCAGAACACGCGAAGCAGCCAGGCAGCGTGGGGACCCCGGGCCTAAGGAAGCACAGCCACGGAGTCCCGGTGAGGGGCTCCACGAAGCGAGATGCTACGCGATGCTACATGACGAGCTCGCCGTTGTGGATCTCGTAGCTCCAGTTGCGCCCACCGTTGTTATCCCAGTTACCCGCATTATCTCTGAAGCAGAAGTGGAACCTCGAGGTCTCCTCGAGCGGCACGTCCACGCGTGCTTCGAAGGTTCCGGGTCCTGCCCTGGTCATGGGTATGTCGGCCACAGAGTTCCAGGTGCCGATCCCATAACCCATGTGCAGGTACACCTGCTCTGCCCCGGACTTTGCAAGCAGCCCGCTATACCTCACAGACACCGAGTCCCCCGCGGTGATCGGAGTGGGACTTACGTACACCCCGTCGTCAACGTTCGCAGGAGCCGCCCCTTCCACCGATGGGATCTCCCGGCCACCCTCAGCCCCCGGGCTTCCCTGCCGCGGGCTTTCCTCCCCGGCCCGCCCGGCCATACGCCGGCTCGCCTGGGCTATCTCCGCCGTAACCTCCACGTCGGTCCTGTTCAGCCTTTTTGCAACCCAGTCAATGATGCCCGCCATGGGCCTGAATACCTCCTCCAAGCTACGGATGCGGATGTCCCGCATTCATAGTCTATCTGAGCGGAGGCGCAGCTATAGATGAAAATTCCCCCTCTCCAGCGCACCGCGAGGAAAGCCAGATTGACATCTGGCGCAGCCGGCTGGCAGGCAGCTTACTCCCTCGCCTCCCGGTCCTGTGTGAGAGCGAGGAAATGCCCCTGGCTATTGAGAGAGGTTGCCAGTGTCGCGCCCTCTCTTCTGAGTTACAGGCAACCCGGCAACTACTGGAAAAGGGACGAGAACTAACGCACCCTCACTTAGTCCCAGGTTGCGAGCAGCGGAACCACCCGACAGGCGCCACTATCGCTACACGCGCCTCGTCGCCGTCCGCTCAAACACGATCCCTCGAGCCCTGGGTTTCCAGGCCGGCCTCTTCGCTGCCGCTCTGACCATCCCCGTCCCCGTCCCCATCTCCGTCCCCATCCCCATCCCCATCTCCACGGCCCCGGGGCCTTTTTCTCAGCCCAAGGATGCTGGCAAACTCGATGCTGGCCAGCTTGCGCAGCCTCTGGCGCACTCCGTTGAGGCTTCGCTCGTTGAGGAGCAGGAACGCCGCACCCCCGAGCAGCGCGACTATCCCGACCCATGCAAGGGCCGATACCGCCCCACTCTGCTCCCCCGCTGCACGGCGCGCCGCTTCGGCTCCGGCTGTCCGCCCCTGGGGCGTGACCCCATATAGGACTGCGGGAATCGACAGTATGAAGTTCACCATAACGCGCTCGGCGGCCTCTTGACTGTTCTCGTAGGAGCCCATCTCGAAAAGCAGGGCGCGCGGTGAGAGATCCTGATTGAAGGTGGCGTCGCCGTAAAAGATCCCCCGGACGAACCCGGGGAAGTTCTTGTCGGCAAAGCTCTTCACCGCGAACGCGAATTGCTCGTTCGCCTTAAGGTTCGGGTTCTGCCTGCCGAGGACGATCATCACCTTCGCCCCGGGCTTGCCTGCCACGGTTGTGGCATACGCCTCCAGCGGGGCAGCGTCCCTGTGAAGGTCGAAGAGGGCATCGGGGTTTCTGCGAAGAAGCGCCATGGCCGTCCGCCTGGATCGCTCGTAAGCCGCACCGTCGTGGGGCAGGTGCGACGTCCAGGATTGGATCGCGTGAAGCCCGACGGAGCGGCGCAGACGCTCCTTGACCACCGCTCCCACGTTGTAGACGTCCCCGTGCGGGGCCACCGACGGAGTCCCGCTTGTAGGAATGTATGATTCGTCACTGTGGGTATGGTATATGGCCACCAGGCGCCCGGCAGGAGCCTGGGCCAGCCGGCGCGGGGTCGCAACCCCCGCCATCGCAAGTTCCTGTTGCCACGCCGCGTAAAAGGCCGCAGCGGCAGCCTCCAGCTCAACCCGCCCGACGAACCTTGCCCACGCAGTGTGGCCCACGACCCTCACCACCCTGTAGCGGCGGTTTTCGGGATCGACGAACTCGTCGCCCACCACCACCACGTGGCAGGTGTGAAGCACGACCCGCCCGGTATCCTCGTCGATTATCGTGTACCAGTGCTCGGTGTCCTCCTCGCATCCCTGCGCCCAAACAAGAGGCGCGATGCTCAACACACACGTGACGGCCAGAACGGCTGCGAAAAACTTCCTCGCCACCATAGACCCGCGCTCCTCCACGCCATCATGAATGGGTGATGCGTCATGGTTAGTATGGAAGAACGCGACCAAAAAGATAAGCCCTGCAGCGTCATGCCGCAGGGCACTAAGTGAGGGTTCATTAATCCCTCCCGGTTTTCCAACGGGGGTTGGGTTGCCGGTGTTGCGCTCGTGGACGGCGTCTCAGGCGGGGCGCGCTTCGCTGAAATCCAATTCCTGCACTCTCACTTCGCACATACCCCGTGCAGCAGTCCGCGGCCGGACGACGGCGACTCCTCGCCGCGCCCGGCTCGTCCCACCGCTCACATGGACCGAAGCCTCGCTATCCGCTCCTCGATAGGAGGATGGGTGCTGTAAAGATAGCTCGTCCGCCCCCGTGCGTCCTTCAACGGGTTCACGATGTAGAGATGCGCCGTCGCACGGTTCGCGGCCTCGAGTGGCTCAGTGTCTGCCGCTATCTTCTCGAGCGCGTCAGCAAGCCCCGGCGGGTACCTCGTGAGCAACGCCCCGTCGGCATCGGCCAGGAATTCGCGCTTGCGCGAGATGGCAAACCTTATGAGCTGCGCCGCCACCGGCGCGAGTATGGCGAGAACCAGGGCGATAAGGGCGATTATGACGCCGGCCTGGCCGGACCCGCTCCGGTTTCGGCGCCGACGCGACCCTCCCCACCAGAACGATCGCAGCATCCAGTCGGAGAGCAGGGCCACGACCCCCACCAGCACCACCGTCACGCTGGCGATCAATATGTCACGGTTCCTTATGTGGGACATCTCGTGGGCGATCACACCCTCGAGCTCCTGGCGGTTGAGCTTCGAGAGAAGGCCCGTGGTAACGACGATCGCGGCATGCTCGGGGTCTCGCCCCGTCGCGAACGCGTTCATGGCCGTATCGTCGATGACATACGGCCTCGGCGCGGGTATCCCCGCAGCGATGGCGAGACCCTCGACCGTATTCCAGAGGTATGGGTATTCGTCCTTCGTCACCGGCCTTGCCCTGCTTATGGCAAGCACGATCTGGTCGCTGTAATAATAGCTTGCAAAGCTCATCGCCACCGAGATGATGAGCGCAATGACAAGGCCGCTCCATCCGGCGCCGGACATCTCGCCGAACACATAGCCGAGGAGCGCAACAAGCGCGATGAAGAGGCCCATCAGGAGCCGCGTCCTGTTGACATTGCTCGCTATCTGCTCGTACATGACAGCACCTGCGCCTCCCCAACTTCGCCGAACGCCGCCGGTTGCCTAGAACTTCACCTTCACGGGCTCGCGGGCGGCCTCCTCGATTTCGAAGAAGGCCTCAGGCGCAAAGCCGAACATCCCGGCTATGAGGTTCGTCGGGAACACCTGGAGGCTGTTGTTGTACCTCATCACGGTGTCGTTATAGAACTGCCGGGCGTACGCGATCTTGCTCTCGGTGCCCGAAAGCTCCTCCTGCAGCATGAGGAAGTTCTGGTTGGCCTTGAGCTCGGGATATGCCTCCGCCACCGCAAAGAGCGACCTCAGGGCGCCGGTGATGGCGTTCTGCGCCTCCGCCTGCTCGCTCACGGTCTTCGCGCTTGCCATCTGAGCGCGCGCCTTCGTGACCATCTCGAAGGTCTCCTTCTCGTGGGCGGCGTATCCCTTGACCGTTTCCACCAGGTTCGGGATGAGATCGTAACGCCTGCGGAGCTGGACATCGATCTGGGACCAGGCGTTCCGGATCCTGTTCCGAAGCACAACAAGCCTGTTGTACGAGGTTATAAAGAAAAGCACGACGACACCGAGGATCGCAAGGATTATGAGCGTGAACATCGTAGCCCACCTCTCCGCGTCTTTTTCCGACATTATTCGCGAATCGCAGCAAAATTCCTCCAGTCCTCGAACACCGCACCGTGCGACCGTGCGATCGATCCGGGTTACCTCCGCACCAGGGCCTGCGCCCGCTCCTCCGCCCGCGCAAGGACTTCCTTCTCGTCCACCACGGTGAGGGCTCCGTCCTCCATCACGACCTTCCCATCGATGATGACCGTCCGAACGTCGGAGGACCGCGCAGAGTACACGATATGCGAGATCATGTCGTGATGGGGATGCATGTGCGGTCCGGTCGAATCCATCAGGATGATGTCGGCCTTCTTGCCTCTCTCGAGGGTCCCGACCTGCGCCTCAAGCCGGAGCGCCCTGGCGCTCCCGAGCGTCGCAAGGTAGAGCGCCTCCGGAGCAGCGAGGACGGTCGGGTCGTTCGAAGCGAGCTTGTGCAGGAAGGCTGCGATCCGCGCCTCCTCGAGAAGGTCCAGGTTGTTGTTGCTGGCCGCACCGTCGGTGCCGAGGCCGACCCTGACGCCGGCTTTGAGCATTTTCGGAACTGGGGCGATGCCGGACGCGATCTTCATGTTGCACCCCGGGTTGTGTGCGACGCCCACGCCCTTCGCGCTCAGGATCTCGATGTCCCGCTCGGATACGTGCACGCAGTGGGCGGCAAGCACGGGGAACTCGAACAGGCCGTAGCTATCCATGAGTTCGACGGGGGACATCCCTCCGTGAAGTTTCCTGCACTCCTTCACCTCGCCCTCGGTCTCCGAGAGATGGATGTGCATGCCCACCCCGAGTTCGGACGCCACTTCCATGACCTTCTCCAGGAAATCTTTAGGACAGGTGTAAGGAGCGTGGGGCCCGAGCATGGTGGTGATCCTGCCGCCACAGGCACCGTTCCAGCGCTCGCATAGCTCTCTGCCCTCGGCGAGGGCTTTGTCGGCGCCGGGGGCGCTTCCGATGAGGCCTCGAGAGAGCGAGGCCCTGATTCCCGTCCTCTCCACGGCCTTTGCCGTCTCGTCCATGAAGAAGTACATATCTGCGAAAGTCGTGACGCCGGCACGGATCATCTCGACGCACGCAAGCATCGTGCCCCAGTACACGTCGTCGGCTTCAAGCCGCGCCTCCGCCGGCCAGATCTTCTGCGTAAGCCACTCCATGAGCGGCATGTCGTCGGCGAATCCGCGAAACACCGTCATAGCGGCGTGCGTATGCGCGTTCACGAGTCCCGGGAGGGCGATGAGGCCCGAACCCTCGATGACCTTCGCTGCGCTGCGGAACTCCTGAGGGGCGGGGGATGGGCCGACGTAAACGGTCTCCGACCCCACCACCGCGATGTCGCCCTTCGGCAACACGAGCGGTCGCTCCTCACCGGGAGAGATGACCAGCGCTCCACTGATAAGGATGTCCACGTTTCCTCCGTGCCACGTCTCGTGCATCGCATGTCCCTCCATTATCGTTGTCAGGCCGGGTGTCGGGTCGGGTCGGGATGGTAGCTACACGCGTTACTTCAAAGCTTTACTTCAAAGTCGACAGCTCACGCACGGCCCGCCCGGCCCGCGCAAGCTCCAGGACCGACAGGATGTACCAGCCCTTTTCCTTGTAAGCAAGCCCGAGAAGCAGGTGTGTGTACTCGTTGGACGGGTCCAGGGAAAGCGCAGCCTTCAACACCTCGATAGCCTTGTCAAGCTGGCCTATCCTGGAAAGGCTCACCGCGAAGTAGTGACGAGTCCAGACGTTCCGCGGATCGAGCGCGACGAGCTTCTCGAGACACTCCGCAGACCTCTTGAAGTCGGAGAATGCGTAGTAGGCGAAGGCGACCAGGTTGAGGCTGATGATGTCGCCAGGGTCCCTGTCCAGGACTTGCTCGGCCCTGGCGATAACCTCCCGGCCGAACTCTTCGTACCCTGCGGACTCGATCGCACGGAACTCGCGCGCTGCTTCGGGGACCATCCCCTGGTTCGCGTACGCGATCGCAAGGTACAGCCGCCCCTCGAGGTCGTCCGGCGCGCGGCTCCTGTTGGCCGCCACAATGGCACTCCAGTCCACGCGCGACTCGACCCGCGGCGCCGCGCCCGTACCGCCCGCGCCTGCCGCCGCGCGGCTGGGCGACGCAAGCATCGCCAGCACCACCAGCAGGGATAGCATGAGCGTCAGCACTGGCACTAAGTGAGGGTTCACTAATCCCTCCCGGTTTTCCGGCAGGTGTCGGGTTGCCGGTGTTGCACCTTCTCTTGAGTCACCGGCAACCCCTCCCGAAGTCGAGAGGGTTTTTGCACTCTCACTTAGCAGGACCGACACCCCGGGGACAGCCGCTGGAGCTACACCCCGCGCCTTCGTCTTCGCATTGCAGCCCGGTTGCCGTCTCTTGTGCCTCATGCGACACGAGTTCTACAGGCGCCCCGCAAATCCTCCATGCCGCGCCGCCCCGGCACGAGGGGCGCAAAAACCCGGCCACTCGCCCGATGGGCCGGGTTTCGGCAAAGCGCGCCCTGCTTAGGGCGCCGTCCCCGAGTTCAACACCGGCAGCTTGCCAGATGCTGGCAGGCCGGGAGGAACTAACGAAGCCTTACTCAGTACGCGCGGGCAAGCGCCCCCTCCATCCTGTCGAGTCCTTCCGTGATCCGCTCCATCGAGGTTGCGTACGAGAGCCTCACGCACCTGTCGTTTCCAAACGCAACGCCCGGCACAACGGCCACGTGGGCGTAGCGCAGGAGCGCTTCGGCAAACGTAGTGGAGTCCTTTATCTCCACGTCCTCGAGCTTGCGTCCGAAGTAATACGACACATCAGGGAACGCGTAGAACGCGCCGTCAGGCACGGGACACACGAGACCCGGCATCTCGTTCAGGCGCCGCACCATGTAGTCGCGGCGCCTGGCAAACTCCCTCCGCATCCGCTCGAGCGGCTCCTTGTCGCCGGTAAGCCCTGCAAGGGCCGCCTTCTGCGAGATCGAGGTGGGGTTCGACGTCACGTGCCCTTGGATGGTCTCCATGGCACGGACGACCTCCCTCGGGCCTGCGGCGTATCCGATTCGCCAGCCGGTCATGGCGTACGTCTTCGATACCCCGTTCACCACGATGGTGAGGTCCTTTATCTCCGGGCCGAGCGAGGCGATGCTCACGTGCTCCGCGTCCCCGTATATGAGCTTCTCGTATATCTCATCGGCTATCACAACAACGCCATGTGCTAGCGCAACCTCGGCGATCTCGCTGATCTCCTGGCGCGAGTAAACCGACCCGGTGGGGTTGCAGGGGCTGTTGAAGATAATCGCACGCGTCCTCGGCGTGATGGCGTCCTCGATGGCGGATGCGCTGACCTTGAACCCGCGCTCGATGTCGCCCTCGACGATGACAGGAACGCCGCCGGCGAGATAGACCATCTCAGGGTACGAGACCCAGTAAGGGCTCAGGATTATCACCTCGTCGCCGTCGTCGCACAGGGCGAACACCGCGTTGAATATGGAGTGCTTCGCGCCGCACGAAACGAGCACTTCCTGAGGGCTGTACGTAAGCCCGTTATCGGCCCGGAGCTTATCGCAGATGGCCGTGCGTAGCTCAAGGATGCCTGCGGTCGGCGTGTACTTGGTGAACCCAGCTCTGATGGCGTCCACGGCCGCGTCCTTGATATGGCAGGGCGTGTCGAAGTCCGGCTCCCCCAGGCTGAAGTTGACGATGTCCACGCCCTGGCTGCGCATCTCGCGGACAAGCGCGTCCACGCCGAACGTCTTCGACGGGCTCACTTTCGTCGTTCTCCGAGCAAGCTTCACCCATCGTGCCACAAAAGGGCACCGTCCCCGGCGGTGCCCCACCGTGGCGCCCCTCCTCTCCCTCATTTCTGTGTTTTCGTCTTTGCGCTTTCCTCAATAGAGTACCCGTACCGCCCTATCCTCTCTCCCAGGCGGTAGTAGTCGGGCCCCACATAGGCAAAGGGCTTCATGGCCTGCACATCGATGCGCCCTTCTGGCGTGAGGATCCCCTCGCTTGCGTGAACCGCCACCACCTCGCCCACGAACAGCTCGTGCGACCCGAGCACGAGCTGGTGGCGCACCCTGCACTCCATGCTTATCGGGCACTCACCGATGTAGTGGCACCCGACCTCGTCGCCTGCCATCGCCGTAAGCCCAAGCGCCGCGAACTTGTCCACCTCGCGCCCGGACACGTTGCCGCAGTAGTCCGTAGCATAGAGGAGGTCCTCGCCAGGAACGTTCACGCAGAAGGCGCCGGTCTCCTTTATGATCCCATGGGAGTATCTGGAGAGGTTTACGGCGATGGAAACCATGGGTGGAGTGCCGCAGGCAACGCCCGTCCAGGCCACGGTGATGATGTTCGGTCGCCCGGAAAGCGCGGTGCAGCTCACCATGACGGCCGGTATGGGGTACAGGTAGTTCTTCAGCCTGGCCTGCATCTTGCGCATGGCGCACCGTCCACCTCTCTTCATCTGTCGCACCATCATCTGTCGCACCAGAGCCTACCGGCCTGGGCGTAGTTCTCCTTCTTCATCTCCCGAAGGATTATGCTTACAGCGCTCTCGGGGCAGCCCACTGACTCCACCACAGCCTTTGTGACCTTCTCCACGAGCGCGCGCTTCTGCTCGACGGTTCTTCCCTCGATGAGTTCGATCTGAACGATGGGCATGTGCGACACCTCCTTTCCGTGTTCCGGCAAGAAATTCAGCTCTCGCCCCTCGCCCACCTCCGGCCCATGAACCTCAAAAGCGGCACACCGATAGCCAGCACCGAGACGGCCTCCGAGGCCCCTATGCTGAGGACGAGCATCCAGTACGGGACTCCGGTGAGAAAGGTAAGATAGGCGCTGACGAAGATGGCGTTCAGTACTATCGGCGAGACGTACGCGACGACGCTTCGCCGGAACACCCGCGTGATGATGGCAGCAACGAGGGTCACAAGGCTTCCGAAGACGATGTCGGGCAAGCCGTACGGCCCGATGAGGTTCGTGACGAGGCATCCCACGAAAAGTCCAGGGACAGCCTCGGGAAAGAGGATCGGGAGCAGGGTCAGCCCCTCGGCCACCCTGAACTGGAGCGGCCCGAAGCTGATGGGCGCAAGCGCGTACGAAACCGCCACATAGGCGGCGGCAACCAGTGCGCCACGCACGATGCTCTTGACAACCCGCGACCGCCCCTCCTGGACCCCGGCTCCCACACTGCATCGCCCCTTCGGACCTGCTGTAACGCAGCCTTTTACCTGACGATGCTATTATTCTCCCTTGAGGAGCCAAAGTCCTCCGCAGATGCTGAAAAACCCTCGCGACGCTGCCCCTGTGAACCCGAGAGAATCGTTGAACTCTTACTCAGAAGTACAGTATGATGACGTGAGAAGGCGCCCTGCCCGCGGGCAGGGCGGTTTGGGGCGAGGTGAGTCTCACGGAAGGCACTCGACCTCCACACGGCGTGTTCCCTAACTTGTGCATGGGGCTGGGTATCCTGCTCCTGTGCGCGGCGTGCGGCTGCCGTATCACGGCCGCGACTTCACACGGCGGAGCCGACGAACGCGCCCCAGGGCCAGGGCGCGCGCCTGGCCGCAATATCTCCTTTGAAGGCCCGGCGAGCGCAAGCAATGCCGCGCCGCAAGACGCCTGGTCCTACCTGGAGCGCCAGACGAGTTTCGGCCCGAGGAACCCCGGGTCGGCGGGCCACCGGAAAGTCACAGAGTTCCTCGTGTCCGAGCTTGCGAAATCCGCCGACGACGTGCAAGTCCAGCCTTTCAACGTCGTCTACGGGGGCGCTACATACTCCATGGCCAACATCACCGCGCTCTTCAGGTCCGCCGCCAGCGACGAGAGGCCCTTCATCCTTCTCGGAGCGCACTTCGACACCCGCCCGCGCGCGGAACGCGACCCCATCCCGGCACGAAGGTTCACCCCCATAATGGGGGCGAACGACGGGGCCTCGGGCGTAGCCGTCCTTCTTGAGATCGCCGGCGTGCTCGCCCGCACAAGGCCACCGGTTCCCGTCATGATCGCCTTCTTCGACGGCGAGGACCTCGGCACGTCTATGGATTCGATGTTCTTGGGGTCGCGGCATTTCGCCGGGAAGGTGGACCCGTCCCACGTGAGATACATGGTGCTCCTCGACATGGTCGGCGATGCGGACCTCGACATATATGTGGAGGGCCACTCCCAGTTGAGCTCACCGGACCTGGTGGATAGAGTGTGGTCGGCAGCGGAACGCCTGGGTTATGGGCATGTGTTTCATCGCGAGGTTCGCCACCACATCCTCGACGACCACGTGCCTTTCATCGAAAAAGGCATCCCCGCCATCGACATCATCGACTTCGACTACCCGTACTGGCACACGACCCTCGATACTGTGGACAAGTGCAGCCCGAGGAGCCTGCAAATCGTGAGGGACGTGGTCCTCGAAGTCATCCTCCGGAACGAGACGGCGCATCCTCCCCTGCACAAGCCTGAGGGGTTCTGATGCAAAACTAAAGCCTCACGCGAAGCACAGGCTTCCCTTTCCGCTGCCAGCGCTTTTTCCAGTCCAAAGGCTCCAAAATTGGCATTATTACGTGCTAGACAACGCCTCCGGCCGGGTATAGACTCAACTACTGAAAACATGGGCGCCCTGGAAGCGGTGCCGCGGAGGTGGTCATGGGGCCTGGGAGGCAACGCAAGGAGCCGAACAGGGTGGTAGAAAACCCTGGTCTACCGGAAGCGGGTCCTATCCCGCTTACGAGAGCAAGCCTGATATGACCCACCAGAGAACCATCAAGTAGTGAGGGATGACCATGGGATTTGTAGTAGGTCTTGCCTACAACCTCAAGAAGGATTGTCCCAGGTCCGAGATGGTAGTCGAAGACGCTGACGCCGAGTTTGAGGAACAGGCAACGGTAGACCGAATAGCGAAAGCCCTCCGGGCTGCAGGGCACCGTGTGGTGAGGATGCCGTACGGTCCGGGGCTTCTTTCGAGGTTACAACGCGACCACGTCGACATCGTCTTCAACATCGCCGAGGGTTGGGACGGCAGGTGCCGCGAGGCCATCGTTCCGGCGATACTGGAGTCGCTAGGGGTCCCGTACACCGGCTCAGACCCACTTACGCTCGCAGTGTGCCTCGATAAGGCCGTCACGAAGGCGCTTGTTTCATCGTACGGAATCCCGACACCGAAGGCCGTCAAGGTCGATTCCACTGCGGACCTCCCCGACGACATCGGCATGGAGTTTCCCCTCTTCGTGAAGCCCGCCTATGAGGGTTCCAGCAAGGGCGTGAGGAGTTCGTCGAAGGTCAACAGCAGAAAAGAGCTTGTGGCCATGGTGGACTGGATAACCGGGAGCTACCGGCAGCCCGCTCTCGTGGAGGAGTTTCTCCCGGGGCGCGAGTTCACTGTGGGGATACTGGGCAACCGGCAGCTCGAAACCTTTCCGATCATGGAAGTGCGACCTGCAGCGGAAGTCGAGCCTGAATCGTTCGTGTATTGCTACAATACGAAGCACAACAACCTCGAAAGGTTCCTGTGCCCGGCGCCGGTCCCGGACGAACTCGCGGAGAGGATCCGCGACGTAGCCATAAGGGCGTTCCGGGTGCTCGAGTGCCGCGACCTCGCGCGGGTGGACGTGCGGCTCGACGGCGCGGGTAATCCCCACTTCCTGGAGATCAACCCGCTGCCAGGCCTATCGACGGTGAGCCTGTTCCCCATCGCCGCGATGGCAGGCGGGATCCCCTTCGAGGGTCTGGTCCAGAGGATCCTCGACACGGCAGTGGCCCGGGTGAACCTCCAGGCCCGCAAGGCGGCGCAGGAGGCCGTGGCCCGGCGTTCGCGCTCTGCGCTCGCCCGGTCCTAAGTGAGGGTGCATTAATCCTCGCCCCTCTTCCAGTGGTTGCCGGGTTGCCGGTGTTGGACGACCGGGACGACCCCCCCACCAGGCGCCATGAAAAAATA